>JBCBBC010000011.1:0-87095 GCA_038532145.1 Pseudomonadota bacterium
CAGCTCCCCAAAGCCAGCGACGCGGCCATCGCTCCCCCCTCCTGTCTGGCCGTTCCGGACAAGCCTTTATCCAAGGGGAGATGAAGGGAGTATAGATCAGGTTTCAGGGGGTGGGGATTGAGGCCCGTGGTTCCCGGGTCTCTTCGGGATCACATCTCAAAAGCGAGTCCGGTATCGAAGCCGGTTTGCCAGACGGTTCGCGCCATGATGTCGAGCCCGAGGCGCGGCGCGCGCAAACGCACCTTGTCCGGGAACGGGGTGCGGCTTCGGCACCGCAGGCGAACGCCGGTTTCCGAACGATCCAGCATTATCGCTTCGCGCACGACCTCGCGGCCGAATTCCTGGGCATAGACATAGCAGACACACCAGACATTTGTGCGTTCCTGCTGGCGGTCTTTCTTGGTCAGAAAGCGCAGCGGGGGCAGGGGCGGCCCGCGGCGCTGTCCGAAGGTTTTGCTGATGTTCGATCCAATCATGGTGCACTCCCTTATCGCTTGAGTGGCTCAAGCCGGGCTCTGCGCGGGGGGACTTGCGGTCAGAGCCCGGCCTGAGGGCGTCATCGTTGCTGCGTTGAGTTTTGCGGAATTGCGCAACGACCACAGTCCATAAGGGGCAATCTGTGTGCCGGTGCGGGAATCACAGCGGGCACAGGTCGATTCGGCGATCGCGGCGTATTTGGTGTTTGAATTTGCGTTTCGGATATTTGCAAAATGCGAATGATCGTTGGCATTTTGCAGGGGTATGAGGCTTGGCACCTTTACGGCTCTGCTCGACTTGTTTGGGCCGTCCAACGCGAGACGGTTCAGTGGGATTGGGAGAGACAGGACCGCTCCCGATCTTCCCGCAAGACCGAGTGCTGGGCCCCACGGACAAGCCGTGGGGCGCGTGGGGGAGAGATTGCGCAAAAACTCTACACGTGCGCGCCCTTCTCCCGGATATGGGAGGGGGACAGGGGTGTATAGATCGGGATGCAGGGAGTGGGGATTGAACACGGTGTGTCCCACGTAACCTGTTTACAACATGAGGATGGAGGCTGTTGTTTCCTGAAAGCGGACGTGAGAAGTCAGTCGACAAACCCAACCTCATGGCCCAATGCCTCTTAACTAGCGTCCGCTTTTGCTCGCCCAACTGACCCCGTGAGTGTCTGACCCGGGGCGATTTTCATTCGTTGAGCTCGTTTTCAGATAGACTTTAAAAGTGCTGCACTCCGTAAAGCAGCTTTGTCGTTTGGAATTGACATAACCAATTACGCAATATATTGCGCAATATGTTGTAGGAAAGAAGATATGACGCAAACCCAATTCCTCGAAACCGATGCCGCCTTTGCGTTGCGTGTGAAGCAATTGCAGGACCGTCTTTACAGTCAGATGGAGCGCGCCCTTGAAGATTTCGGGCTGGCAATCCCCAGCAAAACAACCGGGATTGTTCAGCTTCTCTATTCGAAGGGACCATGCTCCAAAGCCGACATTGCAAGGACACTCTTATATTCCCACCAACTGACAGCGCAGCGACTGGCATGGCTACTCGATCACAAGATGGCCGAGATGACTCCGGATATCTCTGATAGACGCCGCCAGCTGGCGAGCCTGACGGATACCGGCATTGAGCAAGCAGAAAGACTGCAAAACTTTCTGCCGCGATTAAGTGACGCTTACGCACATCTTTTTACTGAGTTGGATATCAATCTGAACGCGCTGATCGAGCGAACAAGCGCCGCACTGGACGAAACCCCAATTACCGAACGAATCAAACTGTCTGATCCTAACGCCGATCTGACAGGGAGAAACGCGTGATGTCAGCCCTAAAAAGAGGGGTTGAGGCGGCGCTGTTGATTGGCTTGGCGCTCGTACTGATTGCGATACCTGTCCTCGGTGTCAGACTGGCAATCATTCCTGCGATTGATCATCTCTTCAACCTGGATCAGGCGCAACAGTCTTTCATTCGACGGCTGTTTATGATTTTCGCCTTTGTCGGCGGCTATTGGATTTTTGTGCGTTTCACAGAGAACCGCCAGGTATCTGAGCTCTCTTTTCAGCCGGTTACAATCGGAATCTCAGGGATCCTTGGAGCGACCGCCATCGCAGTACCGATGGTTGGGTTATACGTGTCCGGACTTCTCTCCGTTTCGGGTTTTGGATCAAGCTCAGCCTGGGCGATGATTGCGCTCGTCATTTTTGCAGCAGCTTTGCTAGAGGAAATTCTGTTTCGAGCTTTGTTGTTCCGGATTGTTTTTGAGAAATTCGGATTCTGGATCGCCCTGATTTTGCCAAGCCTTCTGTTCTCGGTTTTGCACTTGTTCAACGACCATTGGGCAGGCTGGTACGGCATTGTATCGGGGGTGTTGCTCGGTGTGATGTGGAGTCTGGTTTATGTATTGACGCAAAACGTCTGGGCTGCAGCCGCCAACCACGCCTTGTGGAACTTTACGATCTTTGCCAGTGGGTTACCCCTGACTGGACAGGCTGATTGGCGTACTGCTGCGCCAGTGCAAAGCGATTATGAAGGCGCAGACCTGTGGACGGGCGGCGCATCTGGACCGGAAGAGTCCATCGTCGTGATCGTTTGGGTGTTTGGTATTGTCGTCGCGCTGATTTGGCTCTGTTTAAAGCGAAATCTCCATTTGAAGAAAGACATTCGGGTCGACGATTGAGTGGAGGTTTTTTCTCCGCGCCAAATCGGCAGCAACGGTCTCGCTCTTACGCTCTACAGATCGGTGCAATGAGTTCCCGTAGAGGCAAAAAGGAGTGTCCTAATTTGAGCGATTTAAGCCTCTGAGCTTATGGATTTTCCCTGAACACAGCCCCAACCGCGTACCTCACTCCTCCGACAGCACCCGCCGTTCAATGCGCGCTTCGCCGGCCGGGTCAGGGTGGACGATGACGTCGGCATCGGGAAACGCCTCTTCGATCGCGAGTTCGATGCGATCGGAAATATCGTGGGCTTCGCGGAAGCTGAGATCGGGATTGATCTGAATATCGACCTGGATGAAGCGGCTGCCCCCGGCGCGGCGTGTGCGCAGGGCGTGATAGTCGCGCACGTCCTCGTCCTGGTCCAGGATGGCCTGAATGATGGCGCGATCGGCGTCGGGCAATTCTTCATCCATGAGCTGGGGAATGGCCTGTTTCGAAACGCTCCAGCCCGCCGCCACCAGAAAGGCCGCGGCGATCAGACCGGCCAGGGCGTCGGCCTGGGGAAAGGCAAAATAGGCGCCGATAATCACCGCGACGAGGGCGCCGCTATTGGCAATCAGGTCGCCGGTATAATGGGCGCGGTCGCCCTCAACGATCAGGGATCCGGAGCGTTTGATGGCAATGCTCTGAAAGGTCACCAGACCGAGGGTGACGATCAGGGAAATGGCCAGTGCGGCGATGGCAATCATCGGGCGGTCAATCGGCTGGGGCTGGAGCAGTCTTTGCAGGCTTTCCCAGCTGACAAGGGCGGCCGATGCGGCGATCAGCGCCACTTGTCCCAAGGCGGTCAGGGCTTCGGCTTTATGGTGTCCGAACCGGTGATTATCGTCCGGCGGCAGCGCCGCATAGCGCACCGCGCCGGCGGCGACCAGACTGCCAAACAGGTCCAGGCCGCTATCGGCCAGAGAGCCCAGAACGGCAGCGGATCCGGTGACCAGCCAGGCGCCGAGTTTCAACACCGCCAGGATAAGGGCCGCGATTACGGCCAGGCGGGTGGCCGCCTGCGCCCAGGACAGCGATGTGGCGCGATACGCGTCGGAAGAGGGCGCGTCAGTCATGGCGCCGAACATACCAAGATCACGGGCAATAGGCGAGGCGCATTTTTAACGTCATAAGGGGATTGATTTTGATCGTGTTCGTTGCAAATGATAATCATTAGCAAAACATAGACAGGCGCACCCGATGTCATACAAGTTCAACAAGACCCTCACATATGGTGTGATGCACCTGGTCGTCGCCATGGCCGTGGCCTACGCCGTGACCGGCAGTCTTGCGGCGGCCCTCGCCATCGGCTTGCTCGAGCCCGCGGTTCAGACGGTGGCCTATTTCTTCCATGAGAAAGCCTGGGGGCGCGTCGGCAATCGTGGCGAATCTATCGCCAGCTGACCCACCGGTCATTGGTCCATCGGACCCATGCCTATCCCAAGACCGCGTCGCCCACGAATGGATTATCCTTCCGTTCCTGCCCGAACGTGCTCATTGGCCCATGCCCCGGCACAAAGCGCATGCCATCGCCCAGCGGCCAAAGGTTCGTCACGATCGAATCCAGCAATTGCTGATGATTGCCTTTCGGGAAGTCCGTGCGGCCAATTGAGCCGCGGAACAGCACGTCGCCAACAAAGGCGAGCTGGCCAGCCTGGTGATAGATGACGACATGGCCGGGCGTGTGGCCGGGGCAATGGGTGACGCCAAAGGCCTCATCGCCAAGGGTCAGCGTGTCGCCTTCGTCGAGATAACGATCCGGCCGGACATTCTTGCCATCGGCAATACCATATTTGGCGCCCTGGGCCTCGATATCGTCGAGCAGCCATTGATCATCCTTGTGCGGGCCAATGATCGGACAGCCGGTGCGCTCTTTCACGGCGGTGGCGGCGCCGGCATGGTCGAGATGGCCATGGGTCAGCCAGACGGCGACAATCTTGACGCCAAACTGCTCGGCCGCGCCCATCAGGCGGTCAATCTCGCCGCCGGGATCGACGAAGACGCCTTCCATGGTCTCACGGTGCCAGATCAGGGAGGTGTTCTGCTGCAGCGGCGTCACCGGGATGATGCGAATGTCGAGCTTGGGCTGTTGAGTCTGTTCGGTCATGAAAGGTCAGATAAGCGCTAATTGAGACGGGTAAAGGTGAGGCGCATGGTTGCGGCATTATTTAGCAAGACGCCGAGCGCGAAATAATACAGGCCGGCCCGGGTCTCAAAGCCGATATAGATGCTGATCTGGCTGATCCCGATCAGCAGGGCGGCGAGGAAAACGTCCAGCATCGACCATTTGCCGAGGATGTTGAGCAGGCTGGCCAGTTTCGGGCTCGGCTCGGCGCCCTGGCGGAAAATGATCGCCGCGGTGATTGTCTTGGCCAGCGGGAAAATGCCGGAAAAGAAGATCACGACCAGGCCGAGAAAGGGCAGGCCGCTCTCAAACAGGGTCTGGACGATGCCGTAGAGATTATATTCCTGGCCGCCAAAGCCGAACGTATTCGGCTTCCAGATCGAGGGCAGGATCAGGCCGGTAATGATCAAAGCGGTCGAGGCATAAAGCGCCATTTCGCTGAGCACATCCCAGATCGACGTGGTCTGCGGCGTTGAGGTCGGATTGGGCGAAGCAGTGTCCGTCATGGTGCCAGTGTTGCCTTGTGGATGGACGCGGTCAACGTCTTTCCTGCGCTCTTAGGAGGGATGGGCCCGGGCCCAGGCAATTGCATCCTCAAGCCGGTCATCGCCCCAGAATAGCTCGCCCTGGACAAGAAAACTCGGCGCGCCTAACAGGCCTTGCGCCTGCGCGGTTTGTGTCCGCTGGCGCAGGGTCGCTTTGACCGCGTCGGACTGGGCCTGATCGAACCAGGGTTCCGGTTCGACACCGCAGGCCCGCAGCGCGGCGGCCAGGGTTTCGGGCCTGGAAATGTCCTCGCCGCGCACGAACTGGGCCTGGAACACGGCACGGGCAAATGCGCCGCACCAGGGCTGGTCGAGGGCGGCGGTCATGATCCGCGCGGCGTTCAGGCCATTGGCCGGGAAGATGTCCGGGCGCTGAAAGGGCAGACCGAATCTGGCCGCCCGGCGCGCCACATCGCGCCACATATACGCGCCCTTGATCGGGTCGATAACAAAAGGCGAGGTGGACAGGCCCTTGGCCTGAAAGACCGGGCCGAGCAGGAAGGGCTTCCATTCGAACGCCACGCCGGCGGCCTCGCACGCGGCTTCGGCCCGGGACACGGTGAGATAGGAATAGGTGCTGGCAAATTCGAACCAGATTTCGACCGTCATATGGGGGCTCCACGTCTGTGCCCTGTTTAGGCAAGGTGTCCCGGTCCGACAATGTGCACGGGGTCGGATGCCAGCTGGGGTGCATGCCTTTCCGACGCCCGCACTTAAGGCTAAACCAGAGTTAACGGGACAAGGATGCGGAGGCCGGGGACATGCCAGGTGGACGTTTTGGGATCATCATTCTGGCGCTGATCGCGCTTGGAATCTACTATTTCTCCAATCAGGAAGTGAACCCGTACTCCGGAAAAAGCGAGTTCAACACAATCTCGATTGACCAGGCGAGCAAGCTGGGCGCGCAATCTTATGTCCAGATGCTGCAACAGGAAGGCCGCAATGTGATTTGCAGCGGCGGCGCCTCGAGCTGTGACCTGGCCGGGCGGCAGGTCTATGACGCGGTGAATGAGATTGGTGAACGGCTGCGGGTCGCCGCGATCGAGATGGAAGAGGATTATCTCGCCGCCGGCTATGCGTTTCAGCCGGTGGCGCGGGAGTTTGACTGGACGTTTAATGTCATCCAGTCGGACCAACCAAATGCCTTTTGTCTGCCTGGCGGCTATGTTGCGGTCTATACCGGTATTCTCGACATTACCGGCAATTATGATCAGCGCGTCACGCTGGAAGATATTGCCGATGTCGACAAACTGGCGGTCGTCATGGGGCATGAGATTGGCCATGCGCTGGCGCATCATGGCGCCAAGCGGATGAGCAATGCCCAGCTCGCGCGGATTGGAACTGTGGCGGTCGGCCTGGGGCTGGGCGATATGGATCCGGGTCAGGCGCAAATGGTACAGCGCGCCATGGGTATGGCGGCGCAAGGCGGCCTGATGGCCTTCTCCCGTGAGCATGAGACCGAGGCCGACAAGATCGGGCTGGAGCTGCTGGTACGCGCCTGTTACGACCCGCGCGAGGCGCCGGAACTGTGGATGCGGATGGGTCAGATTGGCGGCGGCCAACGCCCGCCGGAATGGATGAGCACGCATCCGGCCTCTGAGACACGGGCGGAGAATTTCCGGCAATGGATGCCGTCGGCGATCCAGATGTATGAACAGCGCTGCGGCCAACTGGGCGGCTCTTTCTAGGCGCGCTCACATTTGATTGATTTGTGCCTTTGGCCGCGGCCCGCTTAATGGCGGCATGGGGCAGTTTCCATGATCCTTCTCACTGGCGCCAGCGGCGTGATTGGCCAGGACCTGGCGCCGCGCCTGAATCCGGACCAGCTGATCCTGGCCCGGCATCGCGCCCGGCCAGGGGGCACAGCCCGACAGGTTGAAATGGACATTCGCGATCCGAAACTGGGTCTGAGCGCTGCGGATCATGCGACGCTGGCGGCCGAGATCGACACGATCATCCATTGTGCCGCCATTACGGATATGAGCGGGCAGGTGCCGGAGCTTAGCGCGACCAATATTTCCGGGGTGCGGCACGTGGTTGACTTCGCCCAGGCGGCAGGCGCGCGGCTGCACTTTGTCTCGACCGCCTATTGCTCGGAGGCGTATGGCCCGGCGGTGCCGGTTGCGTCCGAATATGTGGGTTCGAAACGGGTCGCAGAGGCGGTGGTGCGGGAAAGTGGGCTCGACTGGACCATCATCCGCCCCTCCATCATTGCGGGGCATTCCGAGACCGGGGCGATTGCCAGTTTCCAGGGCTTTCACCTGTTCATCGCGACGGTGCTGAAAGGCCGCTTGCCGATCATTCCCGTGGCGCGCCAGACGCCCTGTGATTTTGTCGCGGTGGATTGGGTCGCTGAAGCGATCGCCAAAATTGCCGATGCGCCAGATTGGGGACGCACTTATTGGCTCACCGCAGGCGATGCAGCGCTGACCATAGATGAGATGATGGAGACCGGGCGGCCCTTTGCCAGCGCCCGCGGGCGGGATCTGGATCAGGTCGAACTGATGACGCCGCAAGCGGTCGAGGCTGAGATCCTGCCGGGTCTGCGGCCCCGCTTGCAGGAGCGTCTGCTCATCCTCATCAATCTCGCCAAGGTGATGGCGCGCCACACAGCGTTTCCGAGCGATCTGGACGCCGTGGATAAAGCCCGCATGAAGCAGGCCTTGCTGTCAAATCTGGATTATTGGGGTGCGCAGACCGGCTAAGGCTAGTCGCCACCGCCCATGCAGCCACATCCACCGCCACCGCCGCCGCGGCGTTTTCCACCGCGATGTCCGCGAAAGGTGAAGCGCGAGGCGCCATGGCTGAGCACGCCGGAATAGGATTTGCCGCTGCTGATGAAAACAGCACCGCCACCGCCATAGAATCCGCCATCGACGCCATTGCCGACGCCGCCGGAAAAGCTGGCCATGTCGAGTTGAACGCCGGTCGTCTCAACCCGGCGGGTGGCGACGCGGCGCGGCGGGGCCGTACGGTGCGTGGTTGTGGTCGCGCGGCGAGTGACCGTGCGCTGAGGCGGCGCGGTGCGATGCGTGACGCTGCGTTTGGTCACGACCGGCGGATGTTCCTTGACCACGGTGCGGGTGACCGTGCCGCAGCAGGGCTTGGCCTGAACCTGTTTCATGGGTGCTTTTTGAGGCCGCGCCGGGCAGGACCAGGCCTGGCCATTTTCGATCAGATAGCACCCGGGCTCTGGCGGAACGGGCTGATGTGCCTGCACGGGCGCTGGACCGCGATTGACGCGCTGACCCGGTGTGCCATCCGCGAACGCGGGCGCGCTGACCGTGAAAGTCAGGGCAATGGCGGCCAGGGTCTTGTTCCAAAACGACATCGTTTTCGCCTCCCAAGCGAAATATGCAGGCTTTATCTATGGTCAGACGCAAGCCAGAGACCAGACGTTAACGCCCTGACACAAATTTATGCAATCGGCTTAACCCCAAACGCGAGTTGTGCTCGCCTAACAAGATACACCGTATAGCTAAAACCTTTGGGGGGTAGCGCTATTATTAATTGGATTAATATGGCTTGGCGCGGTACCTCTGAGGCATAGTTGAGTAATCAGGCTCAACGACAAAATAACAACATTAGGAGACTCCATGGCTGATGACATGACATGCCCGATGCGCGGCGGATTCAAATCCGGCGATCTGGCCAATAAAAGCTGGTGGCCAGAGCAGCTTAACCTGAAAATCCTTAACCAGAACGCGCCGCAAGTGAGCCCGCTGGAAGACGATTTCGATTATGTCAAAGAGTTTGAATCGCTCGATTACGGCGCCCTAAAAAAAGACTTGGCTGATCTGGTGACGGACAGCCAGGACTGGTGGCCGGCCGACTATGGCAACTATACCGGCTTTTTCGTGCGCATGGCCTGGCACAGTGCTGGCACCTACCGGACCTATGATGGCCGCGGTGGCGCCAATTCAGGCTCGCAGCGTTTTGCCCCGCTGAACAGCTGGCCGGACAATGGCAACCTGGACAAAGCGCGCCGTCTGCTTTGGCCGATCAAGCAGAAATATGGCAACAAAATCTCCTGGGCCGACCTGATGATCCTCGCCGCCAATGTCGGTATGGAGACGTGCGGCCTTAAAACATTTGGATTCTCTGGCGGTCGTGCCGACTGGTTCGAACCGGAAGAAGACATTTACTGGGGCCCGGAAGCTGAATGGCTGGCTGCGTCTGGCAATGATAAGAGCCGCTATGCCGGTCAGCGCGACTACAAGGCCTCAGACGCCGATGCTTACAAGCTCGACACGCCGCTTGGCGCCGTGATGATGGGCTTGATATATGTTAATCCGGAAGGCCCGGACGCCGTGCCGGATCCCCTGGCCGAAGCCCATGATATCCGCGTCACTTTTGCCCGTATGGCGATGAATGATGAAGAGACCGTGGCTCTGGTTGCGGGTGGCCACACGTTCGGGAAAGGCCATGGCGCCGGACCAGAAGAGCATGTCGGCGTCGAGCCAGAAGGCGCACCGATGCAGAATATGGGCTTTGGCTGGCTGAACAGCCACGGCACCGGCAAAGGCGACGATACCACAACGGCTGGCTTTGAAGGTCCCTGGACCCCAACGCCGGATAAGTGGGACATGACCTATTTCGAGAACCTGTTGAAATATGACTGGGAAAAAGTCACCAGCGCAGCCGGACACGTTCAGTGGCAGCCTGTGCCAGGTCAGGGTGCACCGGAAGCACCAATGGCGCACGACCCGTCCAAGACTCAACCGCTGATGATGACAACGGCAGACATGTCGCTGAAATTGTTCCCGGATTATGCCAAGATCTCAGCTGATTTCCTGGCCAATCCAGACAAGTTTGCCGATGCGTATGCCCGTGCCTGGTTCAAGCTGACCCACCGCGACATGGGACCAAAGGCGCGCTATGTTGGACCGGAAGTGCCAGCCGAAGATCTGATCTGGCAGGACCCTGTCCCGGCGCCCACCGGATCGGTCATCAGCGCGGCCGATATCGCCGATCTGAAAGCACAAATTCTGGGCTCTGGCCTGAGCGTTTCCGAGCTGGTCTCGACCGCCTGGGCATCAGCGTCGACCTTCCGTGACTCAGATAAAAGAGGCGGGGCCAATGGTGCCCGAATCGCACTTGCGCCACAAAAGGACTGGGCGATCAATGTCTCGTCCGGTGTCCCCGCTGTGGTTGCGAAGCTGCAGGAAATCCAAAGCGCCTTCAATGCCAGTGGCACGCAAGTGTCCCTCGCAGACCTGATTGTCCTCGGTGGATGCGCGGCGATTGAGAAAGCCTCGGGCGCCTCTGTTCCGTTCACGCCAGGCCGCGGTGACGCGACCCAGGAATGGACCGATGTCGACTCCTTCGACGTGCTCGAACCAAAGGTTGACGGGTTCCGTAATTATAATGAATCCGAAGATCCACGGGCGACGGAAGAATTGCTGGTCGACAAGGCTGCGCTTCTGAAGCTGAGCGCACCGGAAATGACGGTCCTGGTCGGTGGCTTGCGGGTGCTCGGCGCGAATGCCGCAGAGTCGACCCATGGCGTCTTCACCGACAGTGTCGGCACGCTGAGCAATGACTTCTTTGTCAATGTCCTCGACATGGCGAATGAGTGGATTGCTGATCCATCGGAAGAACTGTTCGAGGGCCGCGATCGCAAGACCGGTGCTGTGAAATTCTCCGGCACGCGGGCTGACCTGGTCTTCGGATCGAACTCGATCCTGCGCTCGATTGCCGAAATCTATGCCCAGAGCGATTCGAAAGACCGTTTCACGCGGGACTTCATCAAGGCCTGGGACAAGGTGATGAACCTGGACCGGTTCGACGTGAACTAAGCCACGGTTCAAACCCAATATGAGAGGCGGCGCTTACGGGCGCCGCCTTTTTTGTTGCGGTTGGTCGGAGCGCACGCGTTCGGTAGATGCGGTTGGAGAACATTGTCCGAGTGTCGCTATTTTTTGCCAGGCTTTCAATTATCGGTCTCGACTAGAGAACTCTTAACAGATCCATCCGTAGCGATAGGCAGCAATCGTGTGAGACTTGTTATGGATTTGAAAACTGGAGATGTCGTCGCGCTCAAATCCGGTGGGCCGAAAATGACGGTGGCTGCCGTCAAGGCCGACCGGGCCATTTGTGTCTGGTTCAATCAGCGGGAGCAGTATCATGAGGAGACAACGGCTGAATTCCTGATCGATACGTTGAAACTGCTTTCGGTGCGCCGGCGCCCGCCTCAATCCGTTCCTCAACCGGTGGCCGCGCCCGCCGCGCTGGTCGAGCCGACAACTGACTGAGCTTCGTGCGGGATCTCAGCGGCCTATTTCGGTTCGATCAGGTCCCACAGGTTTCCGAACGGATCTTCGAAGACGGCGACGGTGCCATAGGGTTCGTGTCGCGGTTCCTCTTGGAATTTGACGCCTTTGCTGAGCATCGCGGCATGGTCACGGGCGAAATCATCCGTGTGGAGAAAAAAGCCGACCCGGCCGCCGGATTGATTGCCAATGGCCGCCACCTGTTCGGGTCCGTCGGCCTTTGCCAGTAGCAGGGCAGTCTCAGCGCCGGGTGGGGCGACCAGAATCCAACGTTTTGTCTCGCTGAGTTTCGTGTCTTCGAGAATCTCAAACCCGAGCGAGTCGACGTAAAAATCAATTCCGGCATCGTAATCCGGAACGACCAGCGTGACATTGGCAATAAACCGGGTCGTTCCAATTTCGTTCCTAAGCATGACGTCCTCAATCTTTGCAAGAAGCGCACGTGAGCCCCTCATGACCTCACTAAACGCAACGCGTGAGCCATCCGAGAACTCAAGACGAGAGTATTGCATCCAAACATTTTCGCTGGTTCCGGTTACGTCGTCCCAAGATCTACGGATTTTCTGTCGAAACAAGCGTTTCACTTCCACATGGTTATCATCCCAAGAAATCTCTCTGAAGGGTGCGTCAATCGCAAAAAACGAGACGATGGCCGCTATCGCTAAGAGCACGGGCCCTAGCCACGCTTCGTCGTTCAGACCATCGTTTGGAGGGTTTGTGAAGAAAACCGAAAAGGCGGCCCAAAGAAACATTATGGTGCCCAGAGCATAAAAGATCTGCATCCCGGGACCCATCTTGCACCGCGTTTCATTTTCGGCGTTTCGATTGACCAGCCAATAGATTCCGAAAACCAAAACCGCTGTCGTGACCAGCGTGAAGACGGGACGGATCGATTCCCAACTCATCTCTTAAGCCGCCTCGACCTCAACCTCACTCGGATCATAATTCAGGATCGGTCCGAGCCAGCGTTCCGCGGTTCGTAAGTCCATACCTTTGCGCCGGGCATAGTCTTCGACCTGGTCCCGCTCAATCCGTCCGACGGCAAAGTAGACGCTTTCCGGATGCGCCATATACAGGCCGGAAACCGAGGCCGCCGGTGTCATCGCGAAACTTGAGGTCAGCTCCATGCCAATCCGACCCGCATCCAGCAGGCGGAACAGGGTTTCCTTCTCCGTGTGGTCCGGCTGGCATGGATAGCCGGCCGCCGGGCGGATGCCGGCATAGGCTTCCTTAATGAGCTCGGCATTGTCGAGCGTCTCATCGGCGGCATAGCCCCAATGCACCTTGCGCACCTGTTCGTGCATATATTCCGCCATGGCCTCGGCAAAACGATCCGCCAGGGCCTTGACCATGATGGCAGAATAGTCATCCGCCTCCGCTTCGAACTTTTTGGCGATCTCTTCGGCCTGCGGGCCTGAGGTGACGGCAAAACCGCCAATATGATCGCCATGTTGGGCGATGAAATCGGACAGCGCGAAATTGGCGCGCTGATTGTCCTTGACCATTTGCTGACGCAGCGTGTGGAACGTGTCGCCGGTCTCGAGCTTGATGTCATCGCCGTCGCGCGCGGCGCCCCAGAAGCCGATCACGGCTTTCGGCTTGAACCAGTCCTGACCGAGGATTTGCTGCATCATATTCTCGGTGTCACGCCAAAGGTCGCTGGCGGCTTCGCCGACAATCTCGTCCTCGAGGATTTGCGGGAAACGCCCGGCCAGGTTCCAGCTGGAGAAATAAGGCGTCCAGTCAATGTAACGCGCAAGTACCGAGAGGTCGAAATCCTCGAACACTTTGGTGCCGGTGAATGTCGGCGCTTGCGGCGTGGGCGCTTCAAGTTCGTGGGCGTGCGCCCGCGCGACTTTGATCGGGTGTCGCGGCTTAGGTGGCCCGCCGGCGCGGCTGTCCCGCATGCGCTGGTACTTGGCCTGCGCCGTCTCCACAAAAAGCGGGCGGTCCTCGTCCGAGAGCAGGGCCGAGACCACGCCCACGGCGCGGCTGGCATCCGTGACGTGAATGGTCGGGCCATTGTCGCGGGCCGGATCGATCTTGACCGCCGTGTGCGCCGGCGAGGTGGTGGCGCCGCCGATGAGCAATGGCTGCTGCATGCCGGTGCGCTGCATCTCGCGGGCGACATAGACCATCTCGTCCAGGCTCGGCGTGATCAGGCCAGACAGGCCGATAATGTCGACCTTCTCTTCCTCGGCCTTGGCGAGGATATCCTCGCACGGGACCATGACGCCCATATCGACTATCTCATAGCCATTACAGGCGAGCACGACGCCGACAATATTCTTGCCAATGTCATGCACGTCGCCTTTGACCGTCGCCATCAGGACTTTGCCATTCGAGGCGTCGACGGTGCCAAGCTCTTCTTTTTCGGCCTCCATGAAAGGGTCGAGATAGGCCACCGCCGCTTTCATCACGCGGGCCGATTTCACCACTTGCGGCAGGAACATCTTGCCGGAGCCGAACAGGTCACCGACGACATTCATGCCATCCATCAGAGGGCCTTCGATGACGTGTAACGGACGATCGGCAGCGGCGCGGGCTTCTTCCGTGTCGGCGTCGATAAATTCGGTAATGCCGTTGACCAGGGCGTGCTCGAGCCGCTTGTTCACATCGGCCTCGCGCCAGGACATGTCCTTCTCGGCGGACTTGCCTTTCTGGCCGCGGAACTGTTCGGCATAGTCGACCAGCGCTTCGGTCGACTCGTCATTGCGGTTGAGGATGACGTCTTCGACCAGCTCGCGCAGCTTTGGTTCAATCTCGTCATAAATGTCGAGCTGGCCGGCATTAACGATGCCCATATCCATGCCGGCCGGGATGGCGTGATAGAGAAAGACCGAATGCATCGCCCGCCGCACCGGTTCATTGCCGCGGAAAGAGAAGGAGACGTTTGAGAGGCCACCGGAAATGTGACAGCCCGGGCAGGTCTCGCGAATGATCTTGGTCGCTTCGATGAAATCGACGGCGTAATTATTATGCTCATCAATGCCCGTCGCGACGGCAAAAATGTTCGGGTCGAAGATGATATCTTCCGCTGGGAAGCCAACCTCTTCGGTCAGGATCTTGAACGCGCGCTGACAGATTTCAATCTTGCGCGGCGCCGTGTCGGCCTGGCCAACCTCGTCAAACGCCATGACCACGACAGCGGCGCCATAGGACAGGCATTTGCGCGCTTGTTCGCGGAACTGGTCTTCGCCTTCCTTCATCGAGATGGAGTTGACCACGGCCTTGCCTTGCACGCATTTCAGGCCGGCCTCGATGACCTCCCATTTGGACGAGTCGATCATCACCGGCACGCGCGCAATATCGGGCTCCGCGGCGATGAGGTTGAGGAAGGTGCGCATGGCTTCGGCGCCATCGAGCATGCCCTCATCCATGTTCACATCAATGATCTGGGCACCATTCTCAACCTGTTGGCGCGCCACCTCGACCGCGGTGGCATAGTCGCCATTGGCGATCAGCTTGCGGAACCGGGCCGAGCCGGTGACATTGGTACGCTCGCCAATATTGACGAAGCTCTGGGAGGCGGACGTGGTCATAGCGCTTTGTATCCGATCAAGTCGCGAAAAAGCTGGTTGGCGTCTTCGCGCGTCGATTCTTTAAGTGTCTGTTTCTTGGGAAAGTTCTGAGAAGCCCAATCAAGCTCGGCGGTGATGAAGGAATCCACCGCGTCAATGCGGGCCCCGGCACCGACTTCGCTTGCGTGCGCCTTCGCGCGCAGAAGATCAGAAATTCGATCTTGCAAGGCCGCATCCACATCCGTTCCATTGATCAGGTCCTGAAAATTCATCGGCGGCAGTCGATCCGGATGTGCGCGCACCCAGCGGATCGCAAGGACAGGGCGTAGAACGTAAAAGTACTTCTTTAGATTGACCTCGGTTTCCCCTTGGATGTTCCGGGTCCAGGTATTTCGCGCCAGGTGAAAGTAATGCGTCAGGCAATCAATTGGGCGGACATAATCGTCCGCAAACGCGCGCAACCGTTTGCAGGCTGGCGCGTCCCATCGGTAGTGAATGGGACTCGAGAGCCATTCCAGTAAAACTGGATTGGGCTTTAGTAAGAGCGTGATCGCCTTCTGAATGTCCCAGCCATTGATATCCCAATCATCTTTGAGCGGCAGCTCAATAACATCGCGTCCGGGCTTGAGACTCAGGTACCAGCTGGGGGCACGGGCATAGACAAATCGGACGTCAAAATCGCTGTCTGGAGATGGAAATCCCCAAGCCCGGCTGCCGCTTTCAATCGCAAACAAAAACCGCACATTATAATCGCGCTCGATCTCGGACAGCTGTGATTGGATCACGGCTTCCTTGTCGGCCGGAATGTCCGGCACGAAGGTGAACGCGGAAGTCATCAAACTATGCTTCCAAAATCATATCGAAGCCGCCGAAAATCATGCGCTTGCCATCGAATGGCATGGCGTCGCCATTGAAAATGGGGTCGCCCATTGCGGCTTCCATGCCTTTGTCGCGGGCGTCTTTCGATGGCCAGTAATTCATTGCCATCACAACCGTTTCACCCTCTTTCAGCGCAACCGCCATTGGGAACGAGGTGACCTCCCCATCAGGCAGGTCAGAACCCCAACCTTCGACAACTTTCGTGGCACCATACTTCTTGAACGCCTCGGCCATCTTTTTGGCGAGTTCGATATATTCATCCTTGTTAGCAATCGGAACAGGCAGAATGACGCCTTCAATATATGTCATCCGAATATGTCTCCTGACTCAGGTCGGTTTGAACCTATGCGTCCAAAATCGTCTCAAAGCTGCCAATCAGCATACGCTTGCCATCAAACGGCATGGTCATGTCTTCATCGTTGAAAACAGGGTCTGTCATGCATTGCTCCATGCCCTTGTCGCGCGCCTCTTTAGACGGCCATTCGATCCAGGAAAAGACGATCACTTCACCTGGCTCAGCCTTCACGGCCAAGGGGAATGAGGTGACCTCGCCGTCCGGAACTTCATCGCCCCAATTGTCCATCACGCGCAAGGCGCCATACTTCTTGAACACGGGCGATGTCACCCGCGCATGTTCGAGATAGGCTTCCTTGTTTTCCGCTGGGACGGCGGCAACAAATCCATCAATATAGGTCATCAGCCGACCTCCCGAACCAGGCCGGTCAGGCCATCAATGCTTTCGCCATTCTTGTCATACCGGCTTTTGACCCATTCTTCGGTCGACTTATTGTCGACATAGCGGGTCAGCTGATCACGCTCGCCCTTGAACTCATAGAACGGGACGCCCCAGCCGCAGCTGTCCTGTATACGCTTCAGCTTGACCTTGAAAATACCGCGGGCGCGTTCAAAACCTGGGAACAGACCCAGCATCTCGTCCCATTCGGCATGATGCGGATTGACGATTTCGCCGGTGCCATAGAGGCGCAGGATATTGGCCGGGCCTTCAAAGGCGCAGAACATGATGGTCAGGCGCCCATTCTCTTGCACGTGGGCCTGGGTTTCGATGCCCGACCCGCCAAGATCGAGCCAGCAAACCGTGGTGTCATCAATCACCTTGAACGCGTCATAGCCCTTGGGCGACAGGTTGATATGCCCATCGGCGGAGAGCGGCGCCGAGGCCACGAAAAACATTTTCTGCTTCTCAATGAACTTGATGATACGTTTATCGAGTTTCTTGTAGACTTTCACAGCATTCTCCCTGGCCTGGCTTGCGGACCTTATGATGCCACTTCAAAGGGTTCCAGACCAGCGAGGCGCATAGAGTTTTTTGTCGGCGCCGTGTCGCGGGGTTTGATGCCCTGAATGGCCTCGGCCAGCGCGGCCACGTGTGCCGGTGTGGTGCCGCAACAGCCGCCGAGGATATTGACGATGCCGTCTTGCGCCCAGCTGCAAACCTTGCCGCAAGTCTCATGTGGTTTCTCGTCATACTCGCCCATTTCATTCGGCAAGCCAGCATTCGGATAGGCGGCGACCAGCGTATCGGCATAGCGCGAAATCTCGGCAATATGCGGCCGCATCAGCTCGGCACCGAGGGCGCAGTTAAAGCCGATCGCGAAGGGTTTGGCGTGGCGCACCGAATTCCAGAACGCCTCGACAGTTTGACCCGACAAGGTGCGCCCGGATCGGTCGGTAATGGTGCCGGAAATCCACAAAGGCAGCTCATCCATACCTTCGGCTTCGAGATCCATCTTGGCCTTGATCGCGGCCTTGCAATTCAGCGTATCCGTGATCGTCTCGATCATATAGAGGTGCACACCGCCATCATTCAGGGCTTTGATCTGTTCGCGATAGGCCTGATAGACCTCGTCAAAATTCACCTCGCGGGCGCCGGGATCATTTACGTCCGAACTCATCGACAGCATCTTGTTCAGCGGGCCAATCGATCCGGCGGCAAAGCGCGGCTTGTCGGGCTGTTTTTCGGTCCAGGCATCGGCGGCCTCACGGGCAAGGCGGGCGCCTTCGAGATTGATATCGATGACGTCCTGCAGGTTCAGGTCATAATCATCCTGGGCAATCGTCGTGGCCGAGAATGTATTGGTTTCGGTGATGTCGGCGCCAGCCTCGAAATAGGCATCGTGCAAATGCGTCACGCGATCCGGACGGGTCAGACAGAGAATGTCATTATTGCCTTTCATCTGGCCCGGATAGGCGTCGGTCGTGAACCGGTCGCCGCGAAAATCTTCTTCGGCGAGGCCCATTTTCTGAAACATCACGCCCCAGGAGCCATCCAGGAGCAGGATGCGCTCCTTGGCAGCGGCGTGGAGGGCGGCGATGCGGGTATTACGGTCGGTCATATCAATTGTCATCCCGGCCGGAGCGCAGCGTAGAGCCGGGACCCAGCCTGTTGGTTGTGGAAATTTGCCCTGGGTCCCGGACAAACGCTGGCGCGTTTTCCGGGATGACAAGGAGAGTGTTTACTGCGTCGCTCACACCGCCACCTGTTTCGGTTTCAGTCCCAGCAACCGACAGGTCGAGATGGCCAGGTTCGCGCGATTGAGCGTGTAGAAGTGAAAATCATTGACGCCATGCTCTGACAATTTGTGGCAGAGTTCAGCGGCGACATTGGCGGTGATCAGCTCGCGGGTCTCGGGATCATCATCCGTCCCCTCATAAAGATCGTGCAGCCATTGTGGCACGCTGGCCTCGACGACTTTCGCCATCCGGGCGAGGCCATTGAAGTTGGGCTGCAACATAATGCCCGGCACGATCGGCATGGTAACGCCGCCGGCCTCAGCCCGGTCGCGGAATTCGAGATAGACATCCGGCTCAAAGAAGAATTGCGTAATGGCGCGATCTGCGCCCGCATCCTGTTTGGCTTTCAGAAACGCAATATCCTCATCCCAGCCGAGGCTATCCGGATGCTGTTCGGGATAGCAGGAGACGCTGATCTCGAACCGCGCCCCAGGCGCGATATCGTACTCGCGAATGCCCTGGATCAGATCGACACTGTCGCGAAAGCCATCCGGGTGTTGTTCGAATTTGGCGCCCATGCCCTCGGGTGGATCGCCGCGCAGCGCCACAAGATGGCGGACACCAGCCTGCCAGAAATCCGTGGCAACTTGCAGAACCTCGTCCCTGGTGGCACCGACACAGGTCAGGTGCGCCGCTGGGGCGAGCGGTGTATCTTGTGCGATCTTGGCGACGGTTTTCTGCGTCCGGTCGCGGGTCGAGCCGCCGGCGCCATAGGTGACCGAAACGAATTTCGGGGCCATAGGCGACAGGCGTGCGACGGATTCCCAGAGCTTCGCCTCCATCTTGTCGGTCTTGGGGGGAAAGAACTCGAACGAGACATTGGGTGCAGGTGTGGTCTGCTGTGCGGCGACGGCGAGCGTATTCATGCGGCAACTTCCTGTTGATTGGCGGGGCGCGTGGCCGTCCAGATGAGCACGCTAAGGCCCTGGTCCAGCGAAGCTGGCGGGTCGAACCGGGTCGGCGCCTGCACAGCGAGCCCGGCAGCGTCGGCCCAGGCCGACATATCGTCTTCGCGAATGCCGAGGCGGCGATGGCCCTGGCTTTCGCGGAGGAATTCAAGATCGTGGGGCGCGAAATCGACGACGAGCAGTTGTCCGCCGGGTTTGAGAATGCGCGCTGCCTCGGCGATCACGTCTTCCGGCTGTTCCAGATAGTGCAGCACCTGGTGAACGATTACCAGGTCGGCGCTATTATTCTCGAATGGTGTGTCGGTGACATCGCCCTGGCGGACGCGGGCATTGCGCACGTCTGCGCGGTTGAGATTGGCCCGCGCGACCGTCAGCATGTGATGCGACAGGTCCAGGCCTTCCGCGTCTTGTGCATGCGGAGCGAGAAGGGCCAGCATGCGGCCAGTGCCGGTGCCCAGGTCGACCAGGCGTTCAAATCGGCGATCGCCGATCTGATGCAGGATCGCGGCTTCGATATCGGTTTCCGGATAATGGAGCGCGCGCAGCCGATCCCACGTCTCGGCGATATTGGAAAAGTAGGATTCGGCGGAGACCGCGCGCTCGCGGCGCACATTCTGGAGCGCCGTCGCGTCCTGAGCAAAAGGGGCGGCGGTCAGATCGAGTTCGGCGAACAGGGCATTCAAAACCCGACCGGCCCAGTCTTTCGTCCGCGCGCGATAGAACACCCAGGACCCTTCCGGCAGACGCTCGACCAGGCCGCCATTGGTCAAGGTCTTCAAATGATGCGACAAACGAGGCTGACTCTGATCCAGAATCTGGACCAGCTCACCCACGGCCAGATCGCCGCGCCGCAAGAGCGCGAGAATGCGCAATCGCGTTGGCTCGCCGGCCGCCTTCAAGGCGTCAACCAGAGTGTTCGGATCTGACGTCATAAATCATATAAACAATCATTTATATGATTTGCAAGCACCAATTTGTCAGACCTTGAAATTGTGCTCAACTGGACACAGTTCTGTATCATGTCGGAATATTCACATTAGGTTTATTTGATTTGTTGCATAGCAGACCTCATATCGCCGGCCGATAAGAAGGACCGGTTCCATGCGATTTGCGAGTGTATTAACTACGTCACTCCTGGCCGTAACAGCGTGCGCCACGACGCCAACCGAAGACGCGTCACCCACCGCGGTATACGACCCGTGGGAAGGCTTTAACCGACAGATTTACGCCTTTAATGATGGCGTTGATCAGGCCGTGCTTGAGCCCGTGGCGAAAGGCTATCGCGCCGTCACCAATGAACCAGTGCGCGGCGGCGTCTCGAATTTTCTGACCAATCTCAATCAGCCCGTAGTGTTCGCCAATACGGTGCTTCAGGGCAAACCGGGCGCTGCGATCGACACGGCTACCCGCTTTGCAGTCAATTCGACGGTCGGCCTGGCCGGTATCCTGGACGTTGCAACGTCCCTTGATGTACCGCAACATCGGGAAGATTTTGGTCAGACTCTGGGCGTTTGGGGCGTGCCGAACGGTCCGTACATCGTTCTGCCTTTCCTCGGATCGTCAAATGTTCGCGATACGGTCGGTTTCGGGGTCGATATTGCGTTCGATCCCCTCAATTACGCCCAATTTGAAGGCGATAATGAATTCCTGATCACCCGTCAGGTGGTCGGCGTCGTTTCGGCACGCGAATCCGTGATCGAAGCAGTCGAAGTGCTGCGCGATCAACCGGAACCGTATGTCGCGCTCCGCCGACTCTATACACAACAAAGAGCCGCCGCGATTCGCGACGGCCGTGAGCAAGAAGACCCATTCGAGGATTTGCCCGATTTCGATGATTACGATTTCGGCGAAGAAGAGGAATTCGAGTCACAGGAAGAATGATGATGAAGATACGAAACTGGATAATTTCATCAGCCATGCTGGCTGTCGCAGCCGCGCCAGCCTTTGCTGACACACAGACAGAGGAATATGTGCGGGCCAATGCCAATGATGTGCTCGCATCATTGAACGCGCCGGGTCTGACCGCCGATGAACGTCGCGAGCAATTCCAGACTTATATGGACGAGTTCACCAATCTGGACGCGGTCGCCAAATTCGTGATCGGTAAATATGCCAAACGCTTTTCGGACGAAGAGATGGAGGCGTATCTGACCACGTTCCGCAATTATGCGCTGGTCGTGTACGAGTTCTATTTCAACGAATATCGCGGCCAGGACGTGAAAGTCACTGGCTCGACCGATCGCAATGCCCGCGATTCGATTGTCGATACGGAAATCGTTCGCGCCGATGGTCAGGAGCTGGAAGTCCGCTGGCGGGTCCTGAACCGGGGTGGCAAATATCAGGTTGTCGATGTCGCGCTGAACGCGGAAGGCAATCTGATCTGGCTGGCAATCGAACAGCAAGCCCAATTCCTGTCCATTCTGGACAAGAATAACGGGTCGGTTGAGGCGTTGAACGCCAAGATTAACAGCATGACCGACGAGCTGATCGCACAACGTCCGGCCGAAAGCAGCTAGGCCCGATCCGGTCCTAATCACAAAAGATCGCTCGGCGTGCGGCCCGTATTAACCCGGGCTGCACGAGTCGGCCTTATCGAGATGATGAGGCAGGCTTATCTGCGGCGCGCATACGGGGTCGAAATTAGGACATGGCGGGACAGAGATGATGGGGCCATATCAGACGCCGCTCGCCTTGGCGCGCGAACCGCTCATGGCCTTTTTCTGGGCGGTGCTGGCGCCGATCCTGTTCCTGACCGGCGCGGCTTTGGTCGCCTATGAATTCGTCCCGGAGTTCGAGACGGGCAGCGCCCTGGAAATTCGGGCCTATCAAACGCTCTGGTTTGTTTCCTGTCTGGCTATGGCGGCTTGGTTTGCGGTCATGAGCGTCTGGTCAAACTGGCTTGGCGCTGGCCCGTTTGCCGGTCGCATGACCACCGACAGCACCTGGATTTCGATTGCCGTCATTCTGGGCCCGATCATCCTTCTGGTCCCAAACGTGATCGTCGCCAGCGTGATGACCGAAGAGGGCTGGCAGTATAATGGCGATGTCAATCAGGATGTGTTTCAGCCGAGAAACTGGACGCTGGCCTTTATTTTTGTCTCCGTGATCATGGCGCCGATTGTCGAGGAAGTGGCTTTTCGGGGCATTGCGCTCGGTGCTCTGATCGCCCGCGGCCTCAGCCCGATCGGGGCCGTGGTTCTGTCCAGTTTTGCATTTGCCTTCAGTCACTTGCAATATTCCCCGGCGGCCATGTTTGTGGTGTTTCTGAGCGGTATCGGGTTTGCGATCCTGCGCCTTGTGAGCGGAACCGTGATCGTGCCCATCATTGCCCATGGCGCCGCCAATGGCGTGGTTTTGTCGCTCAACTGGCTGGCCGCCAATCCCCCAACGTGAGGGGTTGCCGGGACGTCCGGGACCCGCCATGTGAAGCGCCATGAGTGACGATCTTACCGAAGAACAGATCTATGATATCCCGGCTGGCTATACGCCCTTGCCCTGGCATCGCGGGTTTGGCCGTCAGGTCGGACCGCTGTTCGAGAAGCGCAACGAACACGGCCTGACCCGGGCCTTCCGCGTTGGTGAGCATCATACCAATGGCATGATGAATGCGCATGGCGGCATGGTCATGACCTTTGCTGACATGGCCTGGGGCGCGGCGGTCGAGAAGGATGAGGACACCTGGTGGGTGACCATCCGCCTGCTGTGCGATTTCCTGTCGGGCGCCAAGCATGGTTCCTGGGTCGAAGGGCGCGGCGAGGTGCTGTCCGTGGTTGATGGCATCTATACGGTCGAGGGCCGGATCTGGACCGGTGAAAAGACCCTGATGACCGGCACCGGCATCTTCAAGATTATTGAAAAACGGACCTGACGTCATGGCGGATGATATGTCGAACGCGGCCGCTTATGAGCCGAACCTGCTGGCCCGCTATCGCGGTCAGAAGCCGGACGCGCCAGCCTGGTTCGAAGCGGCCATTGCGACACCGTACGAGACCCATATCGTCGCCGTGGATGGCATCAAAATTCACTATCAGACCTATGGCGACCGAACCAAGCCTGGCCTCTTGCTGGCGCATGGCAATGGCGCTCATGCGCACTGGTATGACTTTATCGCCCCGGCGCTGGCCGAAGACTATTATGTCGTCTCGATGACCTTTTCCGGCATGGGCGACAGTGACTGGCGGAGCACTTACAGCTTCCCGACCTTCGCCGAAGAACAACTCGCGGTCTGTGAACATGCGGGCCTGTTCGAGGGCGGACGCAAGCCGGTCATTGCGGCGCATTCCTTTGGCGGCTTCATCACCCTGCATGCGGCCCGCAAACATGCTGACAAATTCACCGGTGTGATCATCATTGATAGTGGCATCCGGCCGCCGGATGATGAGTGGGAAGGCCCGCCGCGCCGCGCGCGCGGCAATCGCGCCTATGTCAGCCTGGAGGCGGCGCTGGCGCGCTTCCGCCTGGCCCCGCCGCAGCCGTGCGAGCACCACTATATTGCCGATTATATCGCCCGCCACAGCCTGAAACAGGTCGAGGCAGACAATGGTCAGACCGGTTGGATCTGGAAATTCGATCCCGGCATTTTCGTCAATTTTGAATTCAGCGCCATGTCTTCCAACCTGCTGGCGGATGTTAGCTGCCATGTCGCCTTGATGCGCGGACAGGACTCCGAGCTCGTGACCGACCGGATCTGGGACTATATGCGCAGCTTGCGCAGCGAACCGATGGACATGGTGTCGATTCCGAACGCCCAGCATCATGTTCTGCTCGACCAGCCATTAGCCTTTATTGAAGCGCTGCAAACTCAGCTGAAACGCTGGGATTTCTAGATTTCACATTGCCTTTCGGGTGAGGTTGGTTAAAGACCGCGCGCCATGATCGAAATCCTGCCCGAAACGCCCGCCCTGCATGCAGACGCAATTGAAGCGCTGTATGACCGCACCTTCGGCCCGGGGCACTTCGCCAAGACGGCGGAACGCTTGCGCGAAGGCAATGCGTCGGTACCAGATGTCACGCGCGTCGCGGTCTCGGACGGGGCGGTGATTGGCGTCTGCCGGGTCTGGCCGATTCTCGTGGGGACAGGCAGTGTCTCAGCGCTCTTCATCGGACCGGTCGCCGTGGATCCCACCTTTCAGGGCCAGCGGCTTGGCCTGACAGTGACCGGCGAGGCGCTGGAGGCGGCGACCAAAGCCGGCTGGGACGCCGCTGTGATTATTGGCGCGCCAGGTTATTTCGGGGAACTTGGGTTTGAACAGGTGGCCCCGGATCGGCTGGTGTTTCCAGGACCACAAGACATGGCGCGGGTCATGGTGCGTGATCTGGCGGGATCTGCAGCGGCGTTGAGCGGAATGGTCCGGGTGGGGTAGCGCCGCAAATGGTTGCACCGCGGCGCGAACAAGCCAGCGCCATCCCATCTCGAGTCGTCTTTTTCGACGCGTCAGGCGGTTTGCTGCCTCAAACGCGCACAGTAGAGCAAAGAGTCGAGAAACAACGCTCACAAGTATTGAAACGGACCGTCTGGTCGATACCAATGTTCAGAAGAGCAAGGAGCGACAGAATGGTACGATTGAGCTTAGCCGGAATTTTTGTCCTTATGAGTGCGGCCTGTACGTCGGTCGCTGAAGAACCGAGCAGTCCGGCGCCGGATCCGCTGCCGCCTGAGGCGGAAACCACGCTTCATGATGATTTGCTGACCCTTGATGCGCATCTTGATACGCCAGCCTTGTTCCATCGCGCGGGATACGATTTTTCCAGGCGCGGCTCCTACCAGACAGATCGCACCAATGTGGACTTGCCAAGGCTGCAAGAGGGTCAGCTGGACGGCGGATTCTGGGTGATTTACACGGCGCCAGGACCCTTAAATGAAGCCGCTTATATCGCCGCCCGCACCTCAGCCATTCTGAGGCAGGCATCGATCCGCGAAATGGCCGCGAAATATGCCGACTCGGTGGCGCTCGCATTTGAGGCAGATGATGCCGCCCGCATCCATGAGGCCGGGAAGATTGTTGTGTTTCAAAGCATGGAAAATGCCTACCCCCTGGGTGAGGACATCACATTGCTGGAAACCTTCTATGTCGGCGGATTACGCATGCTTGGCCTGGTGCACTTTGAAAGCAATCAATTTGCCGACAGCTCAACCGATGACTATTTGCACGATGGGCTGAGTGATCTCGGAAAAGACTTGGTCCGTGAAGCGAACCGTCTCGGCATGATTGTTGACGCCTCGCACGCCTCGGATGACGCCCTGCGAGATATGATGGCGGTTTCCACGACACCGGTCATCCTGTCTCATAGTGGCCCGGATGGCGTGTTTGAGCATGCGCGAAATGTTCCAGATGATCTTCTGATTGAACTCGCCGAAAGCGGCGGGGTGGTCCACGTCAACGCGTTTGGCGGCTATCTCGAAGCACTTGAGCCGACGCCTGAACGCGTGGCCGCGCTCGAGGCGCTCAACGCCGAATATGGTTCCGATTTTGCTGCAATGTCGGATGCGCAGCTGCAAGCCTATCGCGCCGCCCGGATTGAGCTTGATGGCGCATTTCCGCCGCCGCGCTCAAGCTTTGAGAAATATCTCGAACACTTATTCTATACCATCGATCTGGTGGGCATTGACCATGTCGGCATTGGTGCCGACTGGGATGGCGGCGGCGGCGTCGACGGCATGGCCGAAGTGTCCGACGTTCCAAAAATCACCGCGGCGCTCACCGACGCTGGCTACAGTGCTGAAGACATCGAAAAGATCTGGAGCGGTAATGTCTTGCGTCTGATGCGTGAGGTCGAAGCCGCAAAAACAGCGACGCTGGAATCCCCGGATATCGTGAAGTAAGCGCCGTTCCTCCGGCGGCTTATCGGCCCTCGCGCCGCCAGGCCGCCAGCAGAGCCAGCAGGATCAGTCCAATCGCCAAAAGGCCTGGTAAAAGCGGCAGGCTGGTTGAACTGCGCACGGCATATGCGCCGCGTTCTCTCAACCCCAACCAGCTGCCGCCGCTGGCATCGGCGCGGCGACCGACCATGCGAATGTCCGGGACCTGTCCTGGCCGTTCCAGCGCATAGATCCCGCCGCCGGAGGCATCGGTCAGCGGCTGCACCACGTCGCCCGTTGCTTCCAGCGCGGCGAATTCACGTGGATTGGCCGGACCGTTCAGGGCGACGGCTTCCAGGCCCCCCGACTGGGCCCGGTATAGACCAAGCTGATCAACGGGCACTTCGGCGCTATAGCTGCCCGGACCATCCGGGCGCCAGTCTGGTTCCAGGAAGCTGCCATCCGGCGTCTCGATAATCAAAGGCGCGGCGCGATCCGACAGCGTGCGCAGATTGGCGCGGACCGTGTCGCCCTGAGCCAGCAATTGCAGCTGGCGCTCATCCAGTTCCGGCTCTTTCATCAACCAGTGCACAGATCGACGGATCAGATCCGAGAACGGGCCGCCGCCATCATAGCCCCGCGCCCAGAGCCAGATCTGGTCCGAGAGAAGCTGCGCGACGCGCCCGTCGCCGACCCGGTCGACGGCAAAAAGCGGCGCGCCGGACTGGGTCCGCATCAGCACATCGCCGGTGTCCGCACGGGCCTGGATATAGCGTAACCACTTGCCCCAGGTGAGACCGGCAAAGTCTTCAGTAATCGTATGGCGCAGGCCTTCATCCGACAGGGTCGGCTCGACATCCTCTGCAATCACCTCGCCGGTGGGCAGAGCAGGCAGGATGCCGGCCAGGGGTGTACGCGCGAGGCTGGCGGGGCCGGCAAAGCTCTCGCCGGCAATCACTAGCAAAGCGCCGCCTTCGTCGACATAGCGGGCCACGTCCGCGAGATAGCCCATGGTGATGACACCGCGGCGCTCATACTGGTCAAAGATGACCAGGTCGAACCCGTCCAGCTTTTCCTCGAACAATTCCTCTGTCGGGAAGGCGATTAACGCCATTTCCTCGAGCGGGGTGATATCGCGTTTGTACGGCGGCCGCAGAATGGTGAAGTGGACCAGATCGACGGACGGATCAGACTTCAGCAAGTCGCGCCAGACCCGGCCCGAGGCGTTCGGTCGACCGGTCACCAACAAGACCCGCAAGCCATCGCGAACCCCTGAAATCGTCGCGGCCGTGCGATTATTCGCAAGCGTCAGTTCCTGTTCGCCTTCCGGCGTTTCGAAGACGACAATATTGTCGCCGCGGCGTTCGACTTCGATCAGAATGCTCGTATCTTCTCCGGCTTCTATGTATTGCGCCTGGCTGCGGCCACCATTCATCGACCAGGTCAATGGCACGGTTCCGCCCTGCGGATCATCAATGCGTATTATGAATTCCGCCTCATCCCCGACAATGTCGAAATTCGGCGCCTGAACCAGCGTGATCCGGCGGTCGCTGGCATCCGGGTCACCGGTAATGAGCGCGTGCACGGGGCCCAGTTCGCGAATGCGGGACAGATTGGCGGGCAGGTCATGCACCTGGCCATCCGTGATCAGAATGGCGCCGGCAATCCGGTCACGTGGGACGTCGGCCATCAGGCCTTCCAGCGCGCCAATCAAGCGCGTGCCGTCGCCCTGGGTTTCGGCCTCGACAATTCTGAGATCAATCGCTGGATTGCCATCCAGTTCTTCCTGCAGGGCGGCGAGCGCATCCGAGGCAATCGTCTCGCGCGCGCCAAAGCTCATACTGTCTGAGCGGTCGACCACGATCGCGGCGACCGAGGGCAAGGGCTCGCGTTCTTCCTCGACAAAAGCCGGATTGGACAAAGCGAGAAGCCCGAACGCAGCCGCAGCGGCGCGGGTCAACCAGGCTTTGCGGAAGGCCAGCACATAGACGCCCAGGCTGATCACACAGAGCGCGGCCAGCGCCCAGAAAAGTGGCCAGCCAATCAGCGGATCAAATGAAAGACGGGTCGCTTCAATCATGGAATGACCCCATCCTGGGCATCGAAATCACCGACGCCTTCATCTTCGCCCAGGCGCTCCAGCAAGGCCGGAATATGGACCTGATCCTCTTTGTAATTTCCGGTCAGGATATAGATGATCAGATTGACGCCGAACCGGATGGACAGCTCGCGCTGTACATCACCGCCATCGACGGAATAAAGCGGCCGCCCGCGCTCATCCACCGCCCAGGCGGCGAGATAGTCGGCATCACCGACAAACAGACGACTGACGCCATCGCCGCGGCGTTCGGTCTTATCCGCCGCGCCGGTGGCTTCAATCCAGAGATTGCGATTCTCATAGCGGCCGGGGAAAGATTGAATGAGATAATATGACCGGGTCAGAACATGATCGTCCGGCACGGGCGCCAAAGGCGGCGTATCAAGACCGGGCAGGATCTGGTCCAGGCCGTCAAAACTGTTGCCGCCCCCAATATTTCCGCCGCGCCGCGTATCGATGAACAGGGCGCCGCCATTGCGCATATAGGCATTCAGGCGCGCCACTGCCGCGTCACTGAATGGATCCGGGTTTTCTGGCAATGACAGGAACAAGGCCGGATAGACATCCAGCGCATCGGTTTCGAGATTGACGGCATGCGGCGCCGCCGGCTCGACACTGGACCGCCGGAACAGGACCAGGCTGAGACCTTCAAGGCCCGCTTTGGTGGCGCGATCGGCGCGGGCATCGCCGGTCTCGACATAAGCAAGGCGCATTTCCAGGGCTGCGGCGATTTCCTTGTCCAGTTCATCAAATTGCGACGCACCGAAGCTGTTTTGGGCAAACGCGTCGCCCGGGGGAATCAGTGCCAGTATCGTCAACGCGAGCGCGCCAGACGCAACGCTGCGCGTGACCTGAGGCAGGCGACCCGCCAGAGCCAGCGCGACGATCAGATCTACACAGAGCAGCGCCAGCGCGATGCCGAGCAGGACCCCACCGAGCCGCAGGGCCCGCGCTTCCGTATCGCCCAGCAACGTCGCGGCCGCGGGCCAGTCTGTAATCGCGACAGGCGTGTATTCCGGAGCGACGTTCAAGGCCCGCGTGCCGGCGGGGCCTTGATAAAGGCCAGGCGGATGCGCTTCAGACGGGACGACCGCGCCGAACTCAGCGGCGCGCAGAGGCGTGGCGCCGGCGCTGGGTTGCGACAGGCGACCAGCACCATTCAGCGTGAGTGCCGGCGTATACAGGCCGTCTTCATCGCTGATCGCTTCGCCGCGTCCGGCCGCGATTGAGCGGCGGAGCATATCGACGAACACGCCGGCATAAGGCAGGTCTGACCAGTCCGGCCCGGCCGTGACATGAAACAGGATCAGCGTGCCTTCGCCGCGGCGGTCGGCGGTGACCAGTGGGCTGCCATCGGCAAGCCGGGCCCAGGTGCGACGCGCAAGTTCGGGACCTGGTCGGGCCAATACCTGTTGGCGGACGCGAATATCTTCCGGCGCTTCCAGTCCGGCAAAGGGAGAGGCGTCCGGGAAGGTGCCAAGCGGTTGCGGCTCTTCCCAGGTCAGGGTGCCGCCAATGGCGCGGGATGAGCGACGCAACGGCGCCGGGACCAGATCATCGCCGCGGGTCGAGACTTGCGGGCCCGCCATACGCGGCCCGGCAAAGCGGATCAGGGCGCCGCCTTCGTCAATCCAGGTTGAGACGGCCGCTTGGGCTTCGGTGTCAATCTGGCCAATGTCGGTGAGGATGATGGCATCCGGATTCTCGGCGATCAGATCGGTCAGCTCGCCTTCGGAAATGGTCGCGAAAGGCTCGAGCGCCTTGCGGACATAGTGAATGTCGGAGAGCAGGGGCTGGGCCGTGCTGTCGCCACTGACCAGGCCGACGCGGCGCGACCGGTCGGTGCTGTCCCACATCCAGACCGTGCCCGCGGTCGCCGATCCGGTCACCTGGAACCGCGAAATGCGGGACAAGGCGGCAGGGGGCAAAGTGAAATTCGCGGCGGCGGTACGCTCGCCCGCGGCAAAGTTCAACTCTGCTGTGGCGAGCGCGGCGCCATCCAGGGTCAAGGCCGAGACGAAATGCTCCGACGGCTCAGACGATTCTAGCCGGCTGGCCGTCAGGCCGACGCCCTGGGCATCTGCGCTCAGTCGGGTCAGCGCAACCGGGCCACGTGCCGGGGCGGCGTATATGGACAGAGGGGCGAGCTCGGCCAGGGACCGGGCAAAGGGCGATGCGGATTCCGGATCAAGCCCGTCGGTCAGCCACAGAATGCGGCCCGGCCGGAACTGGCTTTCGGTCAGGCGGACCAGGGCATCAGCGCGATCCACGGCCCAGGCTTGCGGCTGCAGGGATCTGACACGCGCTTCAAAGGCGGCGCGGTCAAGCCGTTCATTTGGATTAACCGGCAAGGCCCGGGGGGCGGTCAGCAGGATATGAGCCGGCGTGTCGCGCGCTTCACCGGCCAGGGCTGAAAGGGCCGCGGATCTCAACTCACCCCAGCGTTGGGCACTGGTCCAGCCATCGTCCATAACGACCAGGACCGGGCCGGACGCGTCAGCATTGCTGGACGCATTGGGCGCATAGATCGGTTGCGCCAGGCCGAGAATGGCGAGCGCGGCGGCGCCGATCCGCAAAAGCAGGATCCACCAGGGCGTGCGCGATGGCGTTTCTTCCTTGGGATCGACATTTTCGAGCAGGCGCAGGCTGGGCAATTGCGCCTGTTTCGGGCTCGGCGGCGTGGCGCGCAAGATGTACCAGATGATCGGCAGGGCGATCAGACTGAGCAAGGTCAGCGGCGCCATGAACAGGAAGGGGCCGAGCGTCATGCCTTGCCTCCGAATTGTTCGAGCGCGGCTTGAACAGAAGCGGCGCCGCGCAAGGCGCTTTCATCGGTGCGGTGTTTGACCAGGGCCCAGCCCATCTGCCCGGCAAGATCTGTCAGCGCTGTTTCGTGTGCGGCGAGCTTATCGAGATAGGTCTCGCGCACCGTTTCGGCGCGTCCGAACAGGCGATCCAGCGTGCTGCCGGGCCGGCTGAACCGGGTCCGGCCGGTATAGGGAAACTCGTGCTCGATCGGGTCGCTGACGGCGAGCAAGACGCCATGCCGGCACGTATTGGCGAGCGGGGCCAGGCGTTGGCGCCAGGCTTCGACGCCATCATAGAAGTCGCTGGCTATGACGGCCAGGGCCTGGGCGCGGGGTGGTTCAAGCTGCTCGGCCTGGGCGCGCAGCATGTCCTCGGCGAGCCGGTCCGGGGCGTTTTTGCCGAGGCTGGGTGGGCGGCTGCCGGAAATCAGGCCGATCCGTTCGCCCTGTTTGGCGAACAGGATGCCCTGTGCCAGCAGGATAATGCGGGCGCGATCCGCCTTGGTCTCGCGGCCAGGATCGCTGGACCAGTCAAACCCGGCATGCGGATCCACCCAGGACAGGATGGTGCGTGCGGTTTCGAGCTCAGTCTCACGGACAAAATACTCGTCCCCGCGGGCGCTGCGGCGCCAGTCAATCCGGTCCGCGGCATCTGTCTGCGCATAGCGGCGATACTGCCAGAATTGCTCGCCCGACCCGGACCGTTTGCGGCCTGCGGCGCCGGGATGAATCACATCCGCCGCAGCCGCTTGCAGCGACAGGCCGGGCAATTGCCGGGCAAGGGCTTCGGCATCAGCGCGAAGGGTGGTGAGGGAGATCATTCCGGCACAATTTTTCCAAGGCACTTTGTGCGAACCGTTTCCGGTACGCAATGGGAGCTCATTTCAAAAACATCGTCGAGATTGCCGATTTGGTCATACAAATCGGCTTCGAAATAAATGGCGCGATCACTTTTTGTCGTCGCTCTACGAGCTTCGATCTCTTCTTTCGCGGATCTTGTTATTCCACTTTCCGCAAGTAAATGCTCAGCATGACATTCAGATAGAAATTGACCATACATGAGTTTGAGCAAGTACGGATCTTCGAACGGAACTTCTCTGGTCTTTCGCGTGAGCTTGTCAGTAAAAAAAATACGAGCTGCAAGAGACTTTTGTAAGCAGTCAGCTTCCCAACCAAAGGGGTACGAGGCTGCCGTCGGAGTCGACAACAGTCCCGCCACTAGCAGAGATATGGTGGAACGAAACATAGATCGGGAAGTCACCCTAATAGCTCAACTCCCGAACGTGCAGGATTTGCCGAGCGACAGAGTCTCATTCATGATCTGGGTGGCTTCGGAATCCGGGTCGCGATTATTGAGCGCATCCTGAATCTTATCGAGCCGATGATTGATATCATATTCGAGATAGGCTGAGTCCATTTCGCCGGAATATTTGGCTTCGAGTTTTTCGATCGCAGCGGCAATGCGCTCCGGTTTCACATTCTGGAGTTCCGCCGGGTCGGTGCCATTGGCGCTGCCTTCGCGGATGGCGTCGGTGATCTCGACCACGGTGATGGAAGCGAGGCAATCAATCTCGGCCTTTTCCTCGTCCGAGATCGGATTGACCTGGCTGCAGGCGGCGATGATTACGAGTGTGGAGGCAGTAAGAAGAGTACGCATGATCAGGCCGCCTTCTTCACAAGATCATCAATCAGGCGGTTGAGGCCCGGCGCTTCCCCGGTCGGGTCATAGCGCATGCCCATACGGTGGGCGAGACATGGTTCGGCCAGCGACTCGACATCTTCCAGGCTCGGCGACAAACGTCCGCGGATCAGCGCACGGGCGCGGCAGGCCAGCATCAGAGCCTGCCCGGCGCGGGGGCTGGGCCCCCAATCAACGAAGCGGCGGACCCGCTCATCCTCGCTTTGCTCCGGACGCGCATCACGGACCAGCGCAAGAATGGCGTTCAGGACGCTTTCTCCGACGGGCATTTTTCGCACCAGAGCCTGTAAGGCGATCAGATCCTGGGCCGACATGGCGGTACTGACCGCCTCTTCCTCACCGCCAGTGGTCTTGATCAGAATCTGGCGTTCCGTGTCGAGATCCGGATAGGAGACATCAATTTTGAGCAGGAACCGGTCGAGCTGCGCTTCCGGCAGCGGATAGGTGCCTTCCTGTTCAATCGGGTTTTGCGTCGCGAGAACATGGAACGGGGCTGGCAAATCATACCGCACACCCGCGACGGTGACGTGTTTTTCCTGCATGGCCTGCAACAAGGCGGACTGCGTGCGCGGCGAGGCGCGGTTGATTTCGTCGGCCATCAGGAGCGAGGTGAAAATCGGCCCTTTGATGAACCGGAAGGCGCGGCTGCCATCGGCGCCTTCATCCAGCACTTCCGAGCCGAGAATATCACCCGGCATCAGGTCCGGGGTGAATTGAATACGGGCATTGTCGAGGCCGAGCGCGGTCCCGATGGCTTCGACCAGTCTGGTCTTGGCGAGACCTGGGGCACCAATCAAAAGCGCGTGCCCACCCGCCAGGATGGCGGAGAGCGCCAATTCGATCACGCGCTCTTGTCCGAACACGGCTTTTCCGATCTCTGCTTTTACGTTTTCAAGCGTTTCACCGGCGGCTTCCGCCTCTGCAACAATCGCTGGATTGTCCTCTGCCATGAGCACTCCATCTTCACTATCTACATCAGTCGCACTAGGTCTAGGCGAGAAGATGGCGGAGCACCACATGAAATCCAATGGAAATTCTGTCATTTCCCTGGAACAGGTCCTGCGGGAGATAGCCCCGGAAGGTCTGGACGGACCATTGCCGCCGGTTCACCTGTGGAATCCCCAGAATTGCACCGATATTCAGATGCAGATCCGGGCCGATGGCTCGTGGTGGCATGAAGGCTCGAAAATCAAGCGCGAACGGTTGGTGAAGCTGTTTTCCCGCATCCTGCGCAAGGATCCGGACGGCGAGATCTATCTCGTGACGCCGTATGAAAAAGTGATCGTCCATGTCGAGGACGCCCCGTTTGTCGCCATCCGCGTCGATCGACTGGGCGAGACGGGGCGGGATCAGACGCTCGCTTTTTCGACCAATCTCGGGGACGTCGTCGCAGCAGATGCTGAAACGCCAATCCGCGTCGAGACCGATCCAGAGACCCAGGAGCCAAGCCCTTATGTGCTGGTGCGCGGCGGCCTCGAGGCAAAACTGTCGCGCCCGGTGTTCTATGAGCTTGCCGAAATGTCAGAAGCCTATGAAGGGTGTGCCGGCCAACTTGGCGTCTGGTCTCGCGGCCACTTTTTCGAACTGGGGCCGGCTGCCTGATGAGTTTCACCACGCTTGATGACTTTCTGTCGCGCGCCAGCGACCGACTCGACCCGATCCAGGGCGAAGGGCAATTGCCGGAAGTTGGCGATCTCGATTTTGTCGATGATGATCAGTTGAGCACGATCCGACCGGCAGCGGTTCTGATCCCGGTGATCCCGCGGCCGAACGGGCCGACCGCCCTGCTGACTCAGCGACCGGATACAATGGCCTCGCATCCCGGCCAGGTGGCGTTTCCAGGCGGCAAGATTGATGCGGTTGATGCAGATGAGGTGGCCGCGGCCCTGCGTGAGGCTGAGGAAGAGGTCGGCGTGGCGCCTCAAACGGTTGATCTGGTCGCCCGCGCGGCTCCTTATGTGACTGGCACCGCGTTCCGGATCACGCCTGTGGTGGGCGTTTTGCCGGGTGATTTCCAGGCCCGTCCGGACCCGACTGAAGTGGCGGATGTGTTTGAGGCGCCGCTCGACTTTCTGTTCGACGCCGCCAATCACCAGACCGGCACAGCCTTTTATAAAGGCAAACACCGCCAATATATAGAAATGCCGTGGCAAGGCTTTCGCATCTGGGGTGTGACGGCCGGGATCATTCGTGATCTATATATGAATCTGTATGAGAGCTGAGGAGAGCGCGCGTGGGACCAAGAATATTTTTGCAAATGGTTCTGTTTTTCCTGCCATTTATCCTGTTTGGCATTTATCGCATCGCCATTACGGAAGCCGAGCAGGAAGGCCGCAAACCCTGGCCGATCCGAGCGCTGTTCGGGAGTGGATTGGGATTGGCGCTGGGCGGTTGGCTGGTGTTGATCGTGCTCGATCGGGTGGCGGGTGAGCCTTGCTATAAACCGTCCGAAATCGTTGATGGACGTATCATCCCGGCTCAGAAAATTCCCTGCGACGCGGTCCCCGATACCGCCAATGAAGCGATAGAGACTGGTGAAACGACTGAACGCTGATTGGCTCAAGGCCCCAGCGACGCGACAGGTCATCGACGCGTTAGAGGCTGAACGTGCCGGTTGTGCGCGCTTTGTCGGCGGCTGTGTCCGCAATTCGATCATGGGCCGTCCCGTCGATGATATCGACATTGCCACGCAATTGCGTCCGGACCAGACGCTCGCCGCGCTGGAAGCAGCGGGCATACGCGCCATTCCCACAGGCATTGAGCATGGCACCATAACCGCGGTGATTGAGGGCGAACCGTTTGAAATTACCAGCTTGCGCCGCGATGTCGAAACCGATGGTCGCCGCGCTGTTGTGGCGTTTACAGAAGACTGGGCAGAAGATGCCAAACGACGCGATTTTCGTCTTAACGCGCTATATGCGGCGCCGGATGGTGAGATTTCTGATCCAGTAGGCGGCGGCTATGAAGATGCGCTGGCAGGGCGGGTGATTTTTATCGGGGACGCGGATGAACGCCTGCGCGAGGATTATTTGCGGATCCTGCGCTTCTTCCGATTCAATGCCTGGTATGGCGCAGGAATTGACGCAGATGGGCTCGCCGCCTGTCACCGGCAGCGTGAGGGCCTCGCGAAGATTGCGCGCGAGCGGATCTGGAAAGAGCTAAAAAAGCTGCTTGCTGCGCCAGCGCCGCGAAATGCCGTTGAGGCGATGGTCGAAAGCGGGGTGCTGGATGCCGTGCTGCCCGCGCATCATGGTGTTGAAACCCTGCACAATCTGGAGCTGACCGAGCAGCTGACCGGCGCGCAGCCGGAATCCATGTTACGCTTGATGGCGCTCTTGCCGCGTTCGGCGCCGGCCGTGCAGCAGACGCAAGACACCTTGCGCCTGTCGAATGAAGAATCGGCGCGTCTGACCACTTGGGCGGCGGACAATCTGCCGGACCCAGTCGGGATGAAATCGACGGAATTGCGCGCCACTCTCTACTGGCATGGCAAGCAGGCGGTCGTGGATCGGGCCATGCTGGCCGGCGCGGATGTCCGCGACCTGCTGGCCGCGGCGCGGGCGTGGCGCGAGCCGGACTTTCCAATTGGCGGCGATGATGCGCTGGCCATCGGGCTGAAAGGCGAAGAGATTGGCCTGGCGCTCAGCCGCGTGGCGAAGGCCTGGGTCGAGAGTGATTTTGACCTCGACCGAGATGCGTTGCTCGCCCTTCTATCAGACCACGCGCAGGCTTAAGGCCACTTTACCACGGGTGGCATGGAGGACAGGATGCTTGTCACATTGCCGCCCGTCTTGAGACCAAACGTGGTGCCGCGATCGTACAGGAGATTGAACTCGACATAGCGGCCGCGGCGGATCAGTTGCTCGTCACGTTCGGCTTCGGTCCAGCCTTCATTCATGCGGCGACGGGCGAGTTTCGGATAAATGTCGGCAAATTGCTTTCCGACGTCCTGGGTAAAGGCAAAATCGCGCTCCCAGTCGCCGGTATTGAACCGGTCATAGAAAATCCCGCCTGTGCCCCTTGGTTCGTCGCGATGGGCGAGGTGGAAATAGTCATCGCAGCGCTGTTTGAAATCCTGATACCAGCTTTCATCATAGGGATCACAGGCCGCCTTCATGGCCGTGTGAAAGTCGATCGTGTCGGCAAAATCCGGTTTGCGCTGATAGTCGAGCAGCGGTGTCAGGTCGCCGCCGCCGCCAAACCAGCTTTCGCTGGTGACCAGCATGCGAGTATTCATATGCACGGCCGGCACGCGGGGATTGTGCAAGTGTGCGATCAGCGAAATTCCAGAGGCCCAGAATTTTCCATCTGACCCCTCGGCGCCCGGGATTTGCGCCCGGAAGGCTTCCGAAAAGGACCCATAGACTTCGGAAAAATGCACACCGACCTTTTCGAAGAATTTGCCGCGCATAATGGCCATACGTCCGCCGCCCAGGTCCTCACCGCCATCGCCGCGCCGCCACTCTGTTTTCTCAAACCGGCCGGGTTCACCGCCATACAAAGGCCGCTTCGCTTCGTCCTCGAGGGCTTCGAATCGCGCGATTATGTCGTCCTGTAGCGCCTTGAACCATGTTGAAGCACGCTGTTTTCGTGTGTCGAGCTCTGTCATTGTCGGGTCCTATAAAGTGTCGAGCGCGAGCGCTAAAGTTCCATCAACACTGACAGTATCGGTAAATCTCCTTAGAGGGGGTGGAAATTGTGTCGCATCTAGAGCCGTTGCAATCGCTTGAAATCATGCGCGAGGCAGGCTAGGCGGGCACAATTAACGGGAGGAGGCTTGCGGCGCTGCGCCGCAATGATGCTTTATCCTATTGTGTGTATTTAGGCTGCAAAGTCATGCCGAAGGAAGAGAAGACGTGAGCGATTCCAACACAGCGGCCCCGGAGCAAATCGACGAAGAACGCCGGGATTTCGTCCATATCGCCGCCATTGCTGCGACGGCAGGCGGTGCTGGCCTAGTGGTTTATCCCTTTATCGATCAGATGAATGCGGCGGGCGACACCCGGGCCGCGTCCAGTCTGGAAGTCGATATCTCGAAAATTCCCATGGGCGGCGAAATTCGCGTCCTGATCGGCGGCAAGCCCTTCTTCCTGCGCCACCGGACCCCGGAAGAAGTCGCATCGGCCGCGAACACAGATATTTCAAAACTGCCGGACCCGGAAACCGATGAAGAGCGCCTGGTTGCGCAGCTTGATGGCACTTACAACCCGGCGATTCTGGTAACGTCCGGGGCCTGTACCCACCTTGGTTGTGTGCCCGTTGGCCCTGCGCAGGGCAGTGTCGGCGATTATGGCGGTTGGTACTGCCCTTGCCATGGCTCGCACTATGATACGTCGGGCCGGATCCGAAAGGGCCCTGCGCCGACAAATCTGCCGGTGCCGGATTATGAGTGGGTCTCACCCACGCTTGTAAAGATTTCACTCTAGAGGAAGGACCAGAGACCGATGAGCGGACACGAGTCCACCTACGAGCCAAAGACAGGCATTGAAAAATGGCTGGATAGCCGCCTGCCGATTATTCGGCTGGCACATGACAGTTTTGTCGACTTCCCGACGCCGAAAAACCTCAATTACTGGTACACATTTGGCGGCATCCTGGCGATCTGCCTGGCCGTCCAGATCCTTACCGGCGTGGTTCTGGCGATGCATTATACCGCGGATATTGATCAGGCCTTCGGCTCGGTTGAGCGGATTATGCGGGACGTGCCCTATGGCTGGCTGATCCGGAACATTCACATGGTCGGCGCGTCCATGTTCTTCCTGGCTGTCTATGTCCACATGTTCCGTGGCCTCTATTATGGCTCCTACAAGGCGCCGCGCGAAGTTCTGTGGCTGCTCGGCTGTATTATTTATCTGCTGATGATGGCGACGGCCTTCCTCGGCTATATGCTGCCATGGGGGCAGATGTCGCTGCATGGCGCGAACGTGATCATCAACCTGTTTGGCGCGATTCCATTGGTCGGTGAGCCGATCCAGAGCTGGTTGATGGGCGGACCTTCGGTCGGCAATCAGACTCTGCAACGCTTCTTCTCGCTGCATTATTTGCTGCCCTTCATGATTGCCGGTGTGGTGATCCTGCACATTTGGGCGCTGCACGTGCCTGGTAACAATAACCCGACCGGCGTTGAAGTTCAGGATGTTGAGAAAGATACCGTACCTTTCCACCCATATTACACGGTCAAGGACGGGTTCGCGATTGTCGTCTTCCTGATTATTTTTGCCGTGTTCGTCTTCTATGCGCCGAACGTGCTGGGACACGCAGATAACTATATCGAAGCCAACCCGTTGGTGACGCCAGCCCATATTGTGCCGGAATGGTATCTCTTGCCCTTCTACGCCATCTTACGGGCGATTACGTTCAATATTGGTCCGATGGATGCGAAACTGCTGGGCGTGATTGCCATGTTCGGCGCGATCGCGGTGCTGTTCCTGCTGCCGTGGCTGGATACGTCCAAGGTGAAGTCGATGCGCTATCGCCCCGTGGCAAAGCAATTCTTCTTCGGTTTTGTGATCGCTTGCCTGCTGCTAGGCTGGTGCGGCGCGTCAAACCCGGACAATGCCATCATTCCAATGGGCAGCGACAAGCTTGTTGTCAGCTACACTGATTCAGCCGGTCTCGAAGGCCAGCGGACATTTGAAGACTATGCGCCTGCGGCCCAGTTCCGCGATGAGCAAGTGACAGCGGGCGGTGTTGCCTCGCTGGCGATCCAGAAGGCGCCGGCCTTCACCTTCAAACACTTGTCGCAGATTTTGACGGCTTATTATTTCGCCTTCTTCCTGCTTATTCTGCCCGTCCTGGGCCTCAGAGAGCGTCCGAAGGGCGAGCCGGATTCCATTCACCTTTCCATTCTTGGACATGATGCGCCGGCTGCGGCGCCAGCCGAATAAGGATATCACGGATATGAAACTTTTCCGTCCTCTCCTCCTAGGTCTTGGCGCCATGGCTCTTGGCCTGTCAGCGCAGGCTGCTGGGGGTGCGAAACACGCACATGCTCCGGAAAAAGGCTGGTCTTTTGCCAAGGTGCCAGCTGGTCAGCTGGACAAGGAAAGCGTGCAGCGCGGTTTCCAGGTGTACCAGGAGGTTTGCTCTTCCTGTCATGGCATGAAGCTGCTGTCTTACCGCAATCTTGGTGAGCCAGGTGGCCCATTCTTCTACGACGAATATTCGAATGCGAATGACAATCCGCTGGTCAAGGCGCTTGCGGCAGAGATTGAAATTCTCGATCCCAATCCGGACGAGAATGGGGATCCGGTCTATCGCCCGGCCATTCCGGCCGATACGTTCCGCTCGCCTTATCCGAATGATAATGCTGCGAAAGCGGCCAATGGCGGCGCTCTGCCCCCAGATCTTTCAGTGATTACCAAAGCCCGTGGTCACGGCGCCGATGGCGATGGCGCCTCCTACGTCTATTCCTTGATGACGGGATATAAGGATGACAAGATCAAGACGAAGGTTGGCGATGATGGTCTGAACGTCAATTATATCGACTTTGATGAAGACGAGACCGTCGGCACGCTGACTCAGCCGACCGGTCTTTACTACAATCCTTACTTTGCGGGTGATACCACCCCGCAATGGGATGGCGACCCGCGCCACGCCCCTTATGGCGGGTTTCTGGCCATGGCGCCACAACTGCCGGACGGCCGCGTTGAGTATATTGATGGCACCGAGGCCACGACCTCGCAAATGGCCTATGATGTTGCCAATTTCCTGCAATGGGCCGGCGATCCAAAACAGGGCCAGCGCAAGTCCTTGGCGTTGCCTGTGATGCTGTATCTGGTCTTGTTGGCGATCCTTTTGTGGTTCTCTTACAAGCGCATCTGGAGAAACGTGGAGCACTAATTTGAAAACATCCTCGACGTCGGGGACTGCGTACATTTCGATTGGGGCCGGGATCATTCCGGCCCTTTTTGTTTCTATCATTGCGACGTTTTGGACCGTAACGTTGATGTCATTGATCAGCGGCACCGGCTTTGGTTGGGCTGCCGATTTGGAAGAGTTCGGCGAATTTATTGGGATTGCTATTCAAATGATTCCGTATGGCGGAATGGCGTTCGTGATCCACGCGACCTCAATTTGGTTGTTGCCGAAACTCTATTGGAAGAAACGAGCTGGGCTTTATGCGCTATTTGGCGCGCTCATCGGGTTCAGCTTTCTCCGAGTCCAAATTAGACTGGACCGGATAACGTTCGAAAACTTGGGTTTCGATTTTTTTCACATTCTGATGATCTCGGGTGCGCTGACCGCACTTAGTGTTTATGCAATCTATAGCGCTGCGATGTACGTGGCAAAGCGGAGTCTTCGCATAAGGGATTGATCATATGTCAAACTGGGTAATCGGCGTTATCGGAGGCTCAGGCCTGTATGAGATAGACGGACTTGAAAATGCCGAGCCAGTTTCTCTGACAACGCCCTGGGGGGATCCTTCGGATACATTGATCAAGGGCCATGTCGGCGCGGTCGAATTCGTCTTCCTCCCGCGGCATGGTAAAGGGCATCGCCTGACCCCTACCACCGTGCCCTATCGCGCTAATATTGATGCGCTGAAGCGGCTGGGCTGTACCGACATCTTGTCCATTTCCGCCTGTGGGTCGCTGCAGGAACAGTATGCGCCGGGCGAATTCGTTATGGTCGATCAGTTCATTGATCGCACGATTGCGCGCGACAAGACCTTTTTTGGCCCGGGCATGGTGGCGCATGTGTCTGTCGCCGACCCGGTGTGTGGGCGGCTATCCCAGCTCGCAGGAGACGCGGCCGCATCAGCAGGTGCCAAGGTCCATCGCGGTGGCACCTATCTCGCCATGGAAGGCCCGCAATTCTCGTCCCGCGCCGAAAGCCATATGTATCGCGCCTGGGGCTGTGACGTGATCGGTATGACCAATATGCCGGAGGCCAAGCTCGCCCGCGAGGCGGAGCTGCCTTATGCCACCATGGCCATGGTTACCGATTATGATTGCTGGCGTGCGGATGCAGCAGCGGTCGAAGTCACCAATGTATTGGAGGTGATGGCCGCCAATACGGCGAAAGCCAAAGCTGCGATTGGCCAACTGGCCGCGACGCTGCAGGACACGCCAAGGACGCCCTCACCACAAGGTATTGAAACCTGTCTCGATTATGCGCTGATCACGGCGCCTGACGCCCGCGATCCGGGCATTCTGGCTAAGCTGGATGCCGTGGCCGGACGGGTCCTCAGCGCCTAGCTGTCGAGATTCCGCCACACGCAATGACAAAAGGCAGGGCGTCACAGAAGAGTCACCTTGCGACTCACGCGGCCTTCGTCTTTATGCGGGGGCAGGTGCTACTGGGCGAAGGCGGCTGACTCATGAAACTGATTTCCTGCAATGCAAATCGACCCTTATCGGAGGCGATTGCGGATCATCTCGATTGTCCGCTGACGGATGCGGAAGTGAAGAATTTCGCCGACAATGAGATTTTCGTGCGGATCAATGAAAATGTCCGTGGCGAAGATGTTTTTATCATCCAGTCCACGTCGCGTCCGGCCAATGATAATCTGATGGAATTGCTGATCTGTATCGATGCGCTCCGACGCGCCTCGGCGGCACGGATCACCGCGGTCATTCCGTATTTCGGGTATGCGCGGCAGGATCGCAAAACCGATGGCCGCACGCCGATTTCAGCAAAGCTGGTGGCCAATCTGATCTCCGCCGCGGGCGCGGACCGGGTTTTGACCATGGATCTCCATGCCGGTCAGATCCAGGGCTTTTTCGATATTCCAACCGACAATATGGTCGCTTTGCCGGTCATGGTGGATGATGTTCGCCGGCGGATGGCCAATGAAAACCTGATGGTCGTGTCGCCTGATGTTGGCGGCGTGGTGCGGGCCCGATCCTTTGCCAAGCGGATCCGCGCAGACCTGGCCATTGTCGACAAACGCCGCCCCGAAGCTGGCAAGTCGGAAGTCATGAATATTATCGGCGATGTGTCGGGTCGCCGATGCATTCTGGTCGACGATATCTGCGATTCAGGTGGCACCCTGGTCAATGCGGCCGCCGCCTTGAAAGAAGAAGGCGCCGTGTCTGTGAGCGCCTATATCACGCATGGGGTGCTGTCGAACAATGCGGTCGCCCGGGTTGACGATTCGGTCATGGACGAACTGGTCATCTGTAACTCGATTCAGCCGCGGGATGAGGATCTCAAGTCCAAGAAATTGCGGGTCCTTTCTGTCGCGCCGCTGCTTGGCGAAGCGATCCGTCGGATTGCCAATAATGAGAGTGTCTCGAAACTGTTCGATTAATCTCAGTCAGAATCGGTCTCGAACAGTATCAGGCTTTCGATCGATTCAGGATTGTATTGTTTATCGCGATAACGGGTTTCCAAATGCAGATGCGGACCGGCGCCGCGCCCCGTGCTGCCGATCTCGCCCAAGACCGCGCCGGACTCTATGATTTCACCTTCTGCAACGGCCAGATCCTTCATATGTGCGAACCGGATGACCCAGCCGTCCGAGACCTTCAAGTCAATCATCTTGCCATAACCACTCTTCATCCCGGCATAGATGACTTCACCGCGCGCCGGGGCGTAGATCATCGATTCCCAGGAAGCGCCCAGATCAATGCCGCCGTGCCAGCTCATGCGGTCCCGAAACGGGTCCTTACGGATACCAAAAGGGGAGGTCTTGGTGGCTGATTTCAAGATCGGGTGCGTGAAAGCGATGTCGCTCGTTGATGGTACTTCCTGGGCGTGTGAGAAGGGTAATAACGCCATAGAGCCGAGGCTCAGAATCACCCATTTCAGCCGTCTCGTCATCGCGCACTCCTTTTGCTGCGCGAATGCAAACACGCGCAGCAGAGAAAGACGAATTAGAAAAAATTAAACGAGCTTGGAAAGACTTTGTTAACCCGCGAAAGGCGTCAGCTGTCGCAACATTCCTCGTAAATCACCAGGCCTTTGACCTCGAGCGGATCAAGATGCTCGCCATTGTGATAGACTTCCAGGTGCAGATGCGGCCCCGTGGAGTCTTTCGCAGAACTGCCGACCTTGCCGATCAGCTCACCGGGTTTCAGGATCTGACCTTTTTCGACGAGAATCTTGTACAGCGAAGAAAAGCGCATCTTGCGGCCATCTTTCAGCTCAATATCAATCGTATAGCCATAGCCGTCTTTCTTACCGGTCCACAGGACCTTGGCTTCGGCCGGACTGTACAGGGCCGTGCCCTTCTTGGCTTTGATATCGACGCCATAATGCCACTTCCGCTGGGCTTCGCCGGGATAGTAGATCTTGCCGAACGGCACGCTGACACTGGCCCATGAGTCAACGAAGATGGCATGCTTGAAGACGCTGCCGCTGACCGCCGACGTGGCGTGTGCGAGCGACAGAGGCGCCAGAACAAGCCCTGCCGCCAAGGCAAGGATCGCTAGCCGCTGGCGGGGCTTGCGCGCGTCACGCTCCAGCAATTGGGTGAGACGCTTTTTCAGCGTCGCATGCCGCGGCAGGATAAAGGCCGCCACTGGCAGGGTCTGGGTCGGATGCGGGCGGGTCACGCGTGCGGTCTTAGCCAGGGCGCGGGCATAGGCGACATTGTCACCGGTCAGCTGCGCTGTCTGCTCATCGGTTGCGGCTTCGCGCCAGTAATCGAGTTCACGGCGCATCATCCAGGCAAAGGGCGAGAACCAGAATATATCGGCCACGAACCGCTCAAACGGTCGCGTGATCAAGTCGCCGCGGGCAATATGCGTGCACTCATGGGCGAGAATGATATCGGCGTCCCGCTGATCCGAAATCGCCTCTGGCAGATAAATCGTGCGCTGGCGAATACCGGCCAGGAAAGGTGATCCATGTGGAATGCTGGCTGTGTTCGGGGTCTGGCGCAGGCCGAGCATGCGCGCCCATTGATCGGCGCGGACCGTGTCATTCGGGGTCGCCAGCTTCTTGATATTCTGCAGCCGGGCCTGGCATAGCGCATTCATGCCGATGCGGACCAGCCAGCCACCGACCAGCAGACTGGTCAGAAGGATGGCGATAAAGGGAATGGTCGAGGCGTCATTTGCCGCCTGTACAGCCGCTGTGGTCGACAGCGCCTCCGCGGCGCCGCCAATATAAGGCAGGTCCGGAATCGGCGTCGCCATGGGGCTGGGGATGAGGGCGTAAATCCCGGCAATGACCCAGGGTAGAAAAGCCAGCAGGGCGGCACCCCGCCAGATTGTGTGCGCGAACCGGGCTGGAACGGGTTCCCGGCTCAGAAATCGAGCGCCCCCCGCTAACAACCCCGTCCAGATCAACGAAAACGCGATGAACCAGAGGGCTGACATACTCTATTCTCCGTTATTACGGGCTTCCGCAGCATTGATGATCTGATCCAGCTCATCGAGCTCATCATCCGAAAGGTGCGGGCTTTCGGCAAACATGGTGGCCGGGATCGGACCGTCCATGTCGAGAACCTTGCGGGCCAGGTGGCGCACCAGCGTGCCCAGCGTTTCGACCCGATCCAGAAGCGGCTCGAATGTGACCGGATCAACATCGCCATTGCGCTTGACCCAGCCTTTGGCTTCCATCCGTCCGAGCACCGTACGCGTGGTCGAGAGTTGCCAATCTTGTGACGGGCCGACCGCTTCGTGCAATTGCCGCGCGGTTTTCGCGCCACTATTCCAGAGATACTTTAAAATCACGAGTTCAGACGGGTTCGGATTTGCCATAGGCATCGCCTCCAGGGTGCTACATATGTAAAACTACGCCTGTCACTTGCGCAGAGTCAAGTGACGTGTGGATTAGGTGTTGCGGGCCTATCGGCTTTCCCGTATAGGCAGCGCCTTGAAGAAAGGGCGGCGCGAGGCCGTACCTGTCAGGCTGTCACCACGAACTTGAATTCGGGGCGGACTTCAGGACGAAAGGAAAGACTATGTCCCAAGAAATCGTATTTAACGTGTCCGTGCGCGAGCGCACTGGTAAGGGCGGCGCTCGTGAAGCCCGCCGGCTTGGCCTGGTGCCGGGCGTTCTCTATGGCGGCGACGAAGATCCGGTCGCGATCAATCTCAAGCAGAATGAAGTGATCAAGGCGATCAATACCGGTCAATTCCTGTCATCAACGGCCACTCTGGTGCACGATGGCAAGAAACAGATGGTGATCCCGCAAGCGATCCAGATGCACCCCGTGTCGGATCAGCCGCAACATGTTGACCTGTTCCGAGTCAAGAAAGATCAGATCATTACCGTTGATGTCACCGTGAACTTCCTCAATGAGGAAGAGTCGCCAGGCCTCAAGAAAGGCGGCGCACTAAACGTTGTCCGTTTTGCGGTTGAGCTGAATGTTCGTGCAGACAGCATCCCGGATTCTCTGGATGCTGACCTCACCGGTCTCGACATTGGTGACAATGTCAAAATCTCTGACATCAACCTGCCGGATGGCGCTGAGCCGACCATTACCGATCGCGACTTTACCATCGCTTCGATTGTGGGCCGCGGTATCGCTGCGGATGTCGAGGAAGAAGAGACAGACGCACCAGAAGCTGACGAGGTCGAAGCGACCAAGCAGAGCGACGGTGACGACGCAGAAGAGTGATCAAAACTCTGACTAATCTGGTGGCGGGATGGCTTCGCGGCCATTCCGCCACTCTTGATTCAGGCGGTGAAGACAGCAAAGAACCGGTCATGCATATTCTTGTTGGACAGGGAAACCCAGAGCCGAAATATCTGCGCAATCGGCACAATCTCGGATTCATGGTGCTGGATGCGGTGGCTGCGGATTACGGTTTCGGGCCCTGGCGGTCAAAATTTCAAAGCCAGGTCTGCGAGGGTCGGATTGGCAGCGAAAAAGTACTGCTCATGAAGCCGGAGACCTTCTACAACGAAACCGGACGGGCCGCGCAGGCCGCCCTGAAATTCTACAAATTGAGCGCTGAGGATGTGACCATCTTTCACGACGAAATCGACCTTGCGCCGGGGCGGATGCGGGTCAAACGTGGCGGTGGTCATTCCGGCAATAATGGCATCCGCTCCATGATTGCGCATGTCGGGGCCGAGGTGCGCCGCGTGCGCATGGGCGTCGGCCATCCTGGCGACAAGTCACGGGTGATGCCCTACGTCCTGTCTGATTTTTCCAAGGCTGATGAAGTCTGGCGCGATGCTCTGATCGGGGCCTGTTCAAAAGCCCTGCCATTGCTGTTCGAACATAATGATGAGCGGTTTCAGACCGAAGTCATGCGGCTTGCGCCCGCGCCCAAGCACGATCCCAAACAGGTCAGATAGGCGTTTAGTCGCCCGTATCGTCGATAATCGGTCCCGGCTCGAGCGGCGGCCGGGTTTCCGGATCGAGGAGATTTGACGGAATCTGCCCGGGTGGGCACTGCTCGGCCAGGAATGGCCCGGCAGCGCCTGCGGTTGCTGGTAATCCGGCCCGTGTGCGCATCGATGCACTCATTACCAGCATGATCAAAATGACCAGCGCGACGGCGATCAGAATGACGCGGCCAACATTGATCGGCTCGATCGGCGTGGGTTTTGGTGGGTTGATGACCAGAGGCGGTACCTTGCGCACCGGTTTTGCCGTTGTTTCGGCGGCTGGCTGAGGGGCAGGTATCTTGGGCTTGGCCTTCGCTTTGGGGGCCGGTTTCTTCACCACAGAGAGTGGGTCTGTGGGATGGCCCGATTTCCACGCCTCCTTGGCCGCCTTGTCGCGGGGCGGCAGATCGATCCAGGTGCGCAGATCTTTGCGCCCGTCGCGCCGCCCCAATTCGTCCACCAGATCATAATAGCCATTGACCAGTTTGCGCGGACCCATGCCGGACACGCTATACCGCTTGTCATTGGCAAAGGGTTCATCCGGGACGGACTTGTCGAGCCCGACCTGTAGCAGGACCCCATCTTTCGACCGGGCATGATGGGCTATGGCATGTACCCAGTCGCTGTCGCTCTTGCTGGTATCGCAGGCTTCCTTTGACCACAGGACCAACACGGACTGGGAGTTGTCGGCATCGCGATAGTCTCTCGGCGTTGGCGTCGTGTGCTCGCGCTTCTTGTCGTGGCGGACTTTGAATTTCAGCGCCCGCAGGCGGCGCACGATCAGCTCCGCTTTTGCGCGATCGGCAAGCGTGCTGACGAGAAAGACGTCGTATCTGGCCATTTGGTCCCCTTCTGGCGGTCCCTTTCTAGTTAACGCTTAGTTTACAGCCCCTTGGCCGGTTTTCCAGTAGATTCCAGTTTAAGGAGAGAAATCCCTCTGGTGTTCGCCAGAAAATGCGGTAAGCCCCCGGCAGCAATTCTTCGGAGACCAGTATGGGTTTTAAATGTGGAATCGTCGGACTTCCCAATGTCGGCAAGTCGACTTTGTTCAATGCGCTGACGCAGACGGCGGCCGCTCAGGCGGCGAACTATCCGTTCTGTACGATTGAGCCCAATGTCGGCGAAGTGGCGGTGCCTGAGCCGCGTCTGGCCAGGCTCGCAGCCATTGCCGGCTCGAAAGAGATCATTCCGGCGCGGATGAATTTTGTCGATATTGCCGGCCTGGTCGAAGGCGCCTCCAAAGGCGAAGGCCTGGGCAACCAATTCCTCGCCAATATCCGCGAGACGGACGCAATCATCTATGTGCTGCGGTGTTTCGAGGATGACGACATCACGCATGTCTCGGGCAAGATTGACCCGCTCGCTGATCTGGCCGTGGTCGAAACGGAATTGATGCTGGCAGATCTGGAAAGCCTGGAAAAACGCAAGGTGAACTGGGTCAAGAAAGCCAATTCCGGTGAAAAGGAAGCCAAAGCGCAAGTTGCGCTGATCGACAAGGCGCTGACCGAACTCAACGAAGGTCGTCCGGCGCGGCGCGCCGATGTCGATGATGAAGAGCGCAAGGCCTGGAACTTGTTGCAGTTGCTGACGGCCAAGCCAGTGCTCTATGTCGCCAATGTCGACGAAGACAGCGCCGCGGACGGAAATGAATACTCACAGCGTGTGATTGATTATGCCGCCGAAGAGGGGTCGGAAGCCGTCGTCATTTCGGCTCAGATCGAGGCGGAAATCTCTCAGCTTGAGAATGAGGAACAGGCGGAATTCCTGGAGACGATGGGGCTGGAAGAGCCCGGCCTGAACCGACTGATCCATGCTGGATACGCCTTGCTTGGCCTGCAAACCTATTTCACCGCTGGGCCCAAAGAATCCCGCGCCTGGACCGTCCGTCAGGGCGCCACAGCGCCGCAGGCGGCGGGCGTCATTCATGGCGATTTCGAAAAGGGCTTCATCCGCGCTGAAACCATCGCCTATGATGATTATGTCGCCAATAATGGCGAGACGGGCGCCAAGGATGCCGGAAAGATGCGGGCTGAAGGCAAGGATTATGTGGTCCAGGATGGCGACGTCATGCTGTTCCGGTTCAATGTCTAGGTCACCTTGCCAGTTTGATTTTTGATGGTCACACTCCCCGAAACCTTGGGGAGGTTAGGTTATGATGAGATCTGCGTTTGCTGGCATTGCTGGCGTCATTGCTGGTATCGTCATCGTTTTTGGCGCCGAAGCGGTCGGGCACATGATCTTCCCGCCGCCGGAAGGGGTCGACCTGAGTGATCCGGAACAGCTCGCAGCCATCATGGATCAAATCCCGCTCGGTGCGAAAATTGCGGTCCTCGTCGCCTGGGGGCTTGGCACATTTGGTGGTGGCGTCGTCGGGGTCGCCCTGTCAGGTCGCAAAGCCTGGCCGGCCGCCGTCGTGGCGATTGTCATGCTGGCTATGGCCGGCCTGACCCTCTACGCCATTCCGCATCCGTTGTGGATGATTGGCGCGACGGTCGTAATCACCGGGTTTTCCTGGCTCTTGGCGACGCGATTTGCGAAATCCGAGGACGGAATTTAGCCGTCTCAGGCTCGACAAAGTTCTGCATATGTTCTAGACCGAATCGGGTATAGGATGAAATATGGATCCAATCATTCAAATCGGCGAAACGGGGCTCGACCTCATTCACTTGATCGCGATTGTCGTAGCGCTCGGCCTGGCCGCGGCTGTCTATCGCCTTAATGAGCAATTCTCGCGTGAGCGGGCGACCCGAACCGAAATGGAAGCTGATCTCAATCATTCCAAACTTGAACTGGCGCGCCAGCGCGGCCTGGCCGAGGCGTCCAAACTGGAACTGGCTGAGCTGAAAGGGCAGACCGCAAAACAGCGTGAGGAATTCAGCACCCTGGCGCAACAAGTGATGAAACAGGCGCAGTCGCAATTTGTCGAACTCGCCAATGAGACGTTCGAAAAGCACCGCGAAGGCGCCAAGGGCGAGCTGAAAGAGCTGATGAAGCCGATTGGCGACAATTTCACTGAATTCAAGAAACGCGTCGCCGACATTGAAAAGGTCCGCGCCGAGGACAAGTCGGCGATCCAGCAACAGGTCAAGGCGATTGGCGAAAGCCTGCATCGCAATACGGCCGAGACGGGCAAACTGGTGAATGCGCTGACCGCGCCAAAAGGCGGTGGACGCTGGGGCGAGATGACGCTTCGCAATGTCATGGAACAGGCCGGCCTGTCGGCGCATTGCGATTTTGATGAACAGGTCAGCGATCAGACCGAAGACGGCCGCCAGCGCCCGGACGCGGTCATCCACTTGCCCGGTGGACGGCAGATTGTCGTGGATTCCAAAGTTTCATTGGAGGCCTATATGGCCGCCGCTTCGGCGGAGGACCCAACCCAACGCAATGTTCATTTAAAGACGCACGCGACCAATGTTCAACGGCATGTCGATGCGCTGGCCTCGAAACGCTATCAGGCCAATCTCGATGAGCGGGTCGACTTTGTCGCCATGTTCATCCCGGGCGAGAATTTCTTCGCGGCGGCCCTGGAATTTGCGCCGGATCTGCTGGAGCGCGCCTATTCGCGCAATGTCATCGTGACGACGCCCTCAACTCTGATCGGTCTGGCCAAGACCGTGGCCTATGTCTGGCGTCAAGAAAAAATGACCCAGAATGCCCGCGAGGCGGCGCAGTTGGGCCAGCAACTCTATGAGCGGATTGCCAAAATGGCAGAGCATATCGAAAAGCTTGGCAAGTCACTGAATTCCTCAGTCGGGCATTTCAATGCGATGAACAGTTCGCTCGACAAACGCGTCATGCCGACCATGCGCAAGTTTGAAGAACTTTCCATCGCGCCGCCAGACAAGCCGATGCCCGAACCGAAGCGGATTGAAACAACGGCAGATGCGGGAACCGGCGCGCAGCTGGAATTGATCAAGAAGGCCAAAGCCTGAGCCTTGGGGCGCGGCAGAATTGGATTTCCATCCCCGGTTCCGGATTCAATCAGGCTGTCTTCACGCTCGCCGTTTCTGACCGTTTGACCTTTGGGGCTTGATGGGTCTTCAGGCCGAACAATGGGCGCAGAAAAGAAGATCTGCGGATGATGTATTCATGCGCCATCAGGCAGCTCGCAAAGGTCGAAACCGTGACGAGTGAAAATTCCAGAACGGGCGACAAGCCCTGACGTGTGAACCAGAATCCGAACATCACGATGAAGGTCTGGTGCAGAATGTACCAGGGAAAAATAGCTTCGGTCATATAGCTGAGCGCGCGACCCGGTTTATTGGCAAAGCGCCGAACCAGCCCGAAGGCCGCCAGAATGCAGGCCCAGGCATAGACCGGTACAACCATCATATGCGCGCTGGCGATAATCTCGATATAGGGCACATCGCGCAGATCCGCTTCGTTCAATGACCAGACGAAAATCTGCCAAGCCGCCAGAAGTGCAACAGCAAAGAGCGCCGGCGCAAAAAGTCGATCAATAATCTGCCAAACACGCTCCGATTTTGCGGCGAGGAAAGCGAATAACAGAAATGGAAAATAGAGCGCATGATTGCCCCAATCATCAAACAGGGCGTGCGTCGAGGGGAGCAACTCGCTTAGCCAAAGTTCATGCAGCGCGAAAATTCCGATCGGACCCAATGCGACCGCGAAGAACAAAATCGGGGTCTTGGACTCCAACGCTGCTCTATTTTTCGAAAGTCGTGCGACCAGTGGATAAAGGGCGATCAAAATGAATGTGTAAATGATAAGATACGCGACATACCAAAGATGGTTCCAGGTTGGCAGAATGATCGAATAATCTAAGCTCGCTGACAGATAGTCTCCATAGAACGTCCAGAAGCTGGCTGTGGTCTCCCTTTTTTCGATGAGTTCCAACCAGGATTGCGGCGCGACGATCACAAGAACGCCGAAGGCCAGCGGGAGAAAGAGCCGCCAGAACCTCGACCAGGCAAATCGCCCAATGGGTGCCTTGTCCATCGCGAAGCGTAAGGCGACCCCTGAGATGATGAACAGGACAGTCATGCGCCAGGGATTGATCAACTTCATCAGCGGCTCAATATCCGGACCGGCATGAACACTTTTTACGTGAAAATCCCAGCTCACATAGAACATGCCAATATGATAGAAAATCAACAATCCGAACGCGATTATGCGGAGCCAGTCGAGGTCATATCGGCGCGAGTGTGGTGTCGTCATAGTGGTGGCTCCTGATCGGTTCGAAACGTATCGGCAACCGAGCAATTGCGGTCATCCACAAAGGGGTGGCTGACAGGAGGGCGGGACAGGTTTGATACGCTTGGGACGAAATGCAGGTGCCTGGGATGAATTCCATAGGGTCTGCTCTTGCTCTTTTTGATGCGGACGGGGCATAGGCAAAACATGAAGTCCATGTCTGACGATCTTGTCGCGGAAAAGCGGGCAGACCGCGCCAGTTACCAGCTGGTTCTGGTGTTTACATTTCTGTCCTGGATAACGCTGTCCATCACCTCACAGATTGATGCCATTCGCGCCGAAACGGGAGAACCGGCTTTACAATTCTGGTTTGTTCAGTTCACCAGCCATATCGTGGTCGCTGGTCTGGCGCTAATGGTCCCGGCGCTCTTGACGCGCTTTCCTCTGAACGCTGAGTCGTGGCGCGGATCGCTGTTTGGCTTTGGCGTTGGGTTCATCGTCTTTGGCACGGTTCATGTGCTGACAATGGTCCTGTTGAGGAAACTCGGATGGCCGCTTTTGTTCGAGGGACGGTATATATTCGGTTTGGATCAGCCTCTGATCTGGATCTATGAGCTGCAGAAAGATGCGTACACATTCCTGTTGCTCACCTCGATTTTCTGGTTTAGCCGATTTGCCGCGCGCCAGCGCCTTGAAAAGGAAGGCCGCCGCGCGGAAGCCAAAGAGAGCGGGCGAATGACGCTGACCTCTGGTGGACGGATCTATGTTGTCGACGCGGATGAGGTGCGCGTCGCCAAATCTGCCGCCAATTATGTCGAAATCCAGCTCGCGCGGAAAGCGTTGCTGGTTCGAATGACGTTGACGGAATTGGAGCGGCTTCTCAACGCTGCGAGCGACGATCATATTCGAATCCATCGCTCCTGCATTGTGCGCAAGTCGGATATCAAGGCACTTCAGCCAAATGGCGACGGCACGGCTTCTGTCCTGCTTGAGAATGGCAGCCAGCAACAGACCAGCCGATCGTATCGGACGAAAGTCGAAATGGCCTTGAAGCGAACTGACGAAGTGACGCAATAGGCGAAGTGTGTGCATTTGATACGCCTTTCCGGCCCATATCACCGTCATTTCGGCGTCGTGTGTGGAATTGCGCGCCCCCTTGAAAATCCCTCGAGCCACTGCTACCTGCCCCTCAACGTAATGAAAGGCGATCGCGATGATCCGGTCTGCAAAGACAATTCTTGACCTCGCTGTGCTGGCAACCGCCCGTGCAGATGAGCGTTATTATACGGATTTCTAACCCGCCTCTCTGATCCCGGGAGGCTGTGGCCTCCCCATGGTGTCGCAAAGACAAGACCCTGGATGGCCCGCCCTCCAGGGTTTTTCTTTGGGCCATATGTCCGACGACATCTGTCCCACACTCGAATTGGCGCGCCAATGCCAATGGTCGGTTCGGCTCTCCCTGGCCAGGGGCGTTCGAACCGACGCTTCATCAGGCACGAAAGGAGTAAACCGATGCCTATGAAAATCCATGTGAATGTCGGCACGATTGGACATGTCGACCACGGCAAGACCACGCTGACCTCTGCGATCACGCAGGTTCAGGCAGCCCGGCTTGGCGGGGAAGCCATGTCTTTCGATCAGATCGACAAAGCCCCGGAAGAAAAAGCCCGCGGCATCACCATCAACACATCGCATCTCGAATATGAATCCGACACGCGGACCTATGCCCATATCGATTGTCCGGGGCACGCTGATTATGTGAAAAACATGATCACCGGCGCCTCGCAAATGGATGGCGCAATCCTGCTGGTCGATGGCACCGAAGGGGCCGCGAAGCAGACGATCGAGCACATCCTGCTTGCGCGGCAGGTCAATGTCGACCGTATGGTCGTGTTCGTGAACAAGATGGATATGCTGTCTGCGGATGAGCGTGCAGAAATGCAGGAGCTGATCCAGATGGAGACGGGTGAACTGTTGGAGTCGCAAGGCTATACCGACACGCCGTTCGTGTTTGGATCCGCTCTGAAAGCGCTTGAAGCGGCGCTGGCAGGCGAAGCCGACAGTCCGGATGTTCAATGCGTGGTCGATTTGATCGATGCCATGGATCGACACTTCCCGGATCCCGTCCGGGATTTTGACAGTCCATTCCTGATGCCGATCGAAGGCGTCAACACGATTTCCGGACGCGGCACCGTCGTGACCGGACGGGTCGAGCGCGGCGTATTGAAGGTCGGCGAAACGGTCGAAATTGTTGGTCTCAATAATGATGGCGCCGAGGTCACCGTGACCGGCACGCAAGCGTTTCGGAAAGATATTCCCGAGGCGCGCGCTGGGATGAATGTCGGCCTCTTGCTGCGTGGTCTGAAACGTGACGAAGTGCGTCGCGGTCAGGTGCTCAGTGCACCTGGTGTGATCAAGCCGTTCGCCAAAGGGAAGGCGCAAATCTTCGTCCTGACCAAGGAAGAAGGGGGACGTCATACCGGTTTTGCGAGTGGCTACCGCCCGCAATTCTTCTTCGGCGTCACTGACGTCACCGGCGTCGTTAATGTCGATGATGGCAGCATCATCCATCCCGGCGATCAGGCCGAGATCAGCTTCGCGCTGAACAAGCCGATTGGGATCGAGAAAGGTGTCCGTTTTGCCATTCGCGAAGGCGGTAAAACCGTTGGCGCTGGCCTCGTTACAGAGGTCGAGGCCTGAAATCCAAATGCTCGCGGGCCTTACAGGATGTGAGGCTCGCGGGCGCTCATATTCTGACGGGGAGACTATTTAAGTGGCTGCAATTCAGGCCGATCCGGGAGATCTTTCGGCACGATGAGCCCAGAAACGACTCCGATCCGCTCCAAGCCTTTCAGAACCCACCAGCCCGGGTCGGTTTGTCCGCGTTCCAGCCCAAGCCGTGCGGATCCCGGAAAGGCATGATGATTATTGTGCCAGCACTCGCCAAACGTGATCAGTCCGCAATACCGAACATTATGACCCTGCACGGCGGCGCCCTCGACATGCCAGTCGCGATGTCCGGCATTGTGGGCATGATAGCCTATGAACCAATGCCCGAGAATAGAGATGGTGACGCGGCCACAAATACCCCAGAACACGAATCCCCACCCACCCAACAGCCAGAGCGGGCCGGCAAGGATCATTTGCTGCGCAATCGAAGTGGCCTCGATGAAGCGATAGAATCTGCTGGCCTGCATTTGCTCGGGAAAGGCGAAACCGGGCGGGTGTTCGAGATGCAGTTTGCAGTGAATTTGCCACCATGCATCGTGCAACATTGCGCTCTGATGGGAAAAGAAGGGATGACAGCGTGTCTGACGTTGCGCCCAGTCCCTCAAGTCATGTGTTCGCATCATCGTGAATGGACCGCCAAGCCCAACCAGGGTGCCCAACCAGACTCCGATTTTTTCGCACACGTCCGGGCAATCGAAGCTTTGGTGTATGAGCTTTCTGTGCATCCCCAGAGAGTGGCCGAAACACAGTGTCAGGCCACACAGGAATAGAAACACCGCCACCGCCGCCCAGGAAAAAAAGACTGTGCCGCCTATCAGCCAACCACCGGCCATCACACTAAAAAAAATTGACTTGGACGGGCTCCATTTGACGACACCATGCTCGGCATTGGTGAGGTCATTTTCGAGAACCCGGTCATTTTCATAGACTTTGGTACACTCAGTCATGGCTGACCTCTCGAATGATCACCTGATCCAAAAGGTAGTCAGCGCTGCGGGAGACGGCGAATTTCTGCATTGGACCAAAATACCAGGCCGGATCGAGGAGGCGTTGATAGTGAATGGTCAAGGCGACTTCGGTGCGTTCATCGGAAATCGGTGTGAACTGCACTTCCGTGCCTTGAATGCTCAAATATTTTGCCAGGTAACTCGTGTTTCGCGTCACCGAGGTCCGAATCTGATTTTCGCTCACCTCATCAATCCTGAGGTGAAATTCGCCGCGATCGATATTGGTGAAAAACCATCGTTTGTAGATGAAATCCAAGCGATGAACATCGCCCGCTTTGAGGGTTCCGGCGGCCACGTCGACCGGCAGAGGGAAGATGGACAAGAACCAGTGTCGGCGATCTGAAAATTCGATATCTGCCGCCATGTTTGCTTTGAGATCGTCAATCGATGCGTTCACGATCACCGTACGGGTCACCTGATTCTGGCGCTCAAAAGAGGTTGAGGGTGTCAGGCCTTCCACCGCAAAAATGGCAATTACGAGCGGCAATATGGAGGCTTTCAGCTTGCTCCGCTGGCCGTCATCCCCCCTTTTCATAAGAGCTTCGGCGCCAAATCCGACGGAGACGATCAGATAGTAGATTGGCATAAACATCAGGACGCAAATGAAGCCCTCGAAGAGAATAACCGATGTGGCCAACATGATGATGGTCGCATCGCGCATATGCGCCAGATAGCGCTTCCAGAGCCCGTGACGTTTCGGTTTCGGCGTAAACTGGAAAATCGCGAAGGACACCAAGAATGGGATGGCGACGTAAAGCACCGCGGAATTGGCGAAATTGGAATCCAAAATCAAACGGATCAAAAACGAAAATATTCCGACCGTGAAGAGTAGATAAGCCCATCTCGGATGCTTGAGACCAACCATAAATAGTCCTCCCGCATCGAGCAGCATTACACCTCATCATGGACAACACAATGCGACCATTTGCTGTCACTTCATTCGGGCTGATGTGAACGGCCAGGTGATGGCGTTTCTGACGCGGCTTAATCAGGTGTGCGTGTCATTATGCCGCCAGTTTTGCGAGTTCGTGCTTATAGTCTTGCATCGCCGTTTTGCCTTTCGGCGTGATGTCGTAAATGCCGGTTTTGACGCGCTCAAACCAGCCATAATGATCGTCTGACATGATGCGACGCGCGGTGTCCACGCCAGTGGCACTGGCGAGGATGGACGCTTTGGTTGGCCCTTGTGCGGCCAAGAATCTGAGGCAGCGCAAGGCATCCTGACGGTAAGCGGTGATCAGGCCGCGGCGGGTGTTGCCGCCGGAATTGGGATCGCCTACCCGTTTTGCGAACTCTTTGAGCAAACGCTGTTGCTTCACCAAAGAGCGCCGCGGGCTGTATGGGCCGGGATCAACATGTGGAAACACAGACCCGTCTTTCAGACGAATGGTGAGAAGCCCAATCCCAAGCCGTCGGCAGAGGGCAATATTGCGTTTCAACGACCTGGCAAAGGCTTTTCCGGATTTGTGCGGGACAGCGACATAGATCACGTCTGACATTGCGAGCCGCTCAATCGCCTGGTGGAATAGGGACAAGGAAAACGTGGTTTTGAGCTCCACCAGAACTGGCGGTTCGTTGCCGCGGCAGGCCACGACGTCGACCGCGCCAACCTCGCCCTTCACGTCATACCCCTGACCTTGAAGGAAGTGTTTGATCGGCGGGTACAAGTCAGTTTCGCGCACGGCATCTGTCATCAGGTTTTGATCCATCAATCGCCCATGCGCACTTCTATCGCGGAATTGGTAAATCTCGGGTTCGTCCGGTTTGAAGCCGTCCCAAACGGCCTTTCCCGCTCAAAACATCAATACCGCCTCCAATATTGACGTTTTCCCTTCGCGCTCATACTTGAAGGCCATGGCGATACGCGAAATCCTCACTGTGCCGGATGCCCGGCTGAAGCAAGTGTCCAAGCCTGTCGAAGGCGGCGTCACGGACGAGATCCGGGCGTTGATGGATGATATGCTGGAAACCATGTATGCCGCGCCCGGCATTGGTCTGGCGGCGATCCAGATTGGTGAACCGCTGCGTGTGATCGTCATGGACCTGCAGGAAGATGACGAAAAGAATCCGCGTTTCTTCGTCAATCCGGAAATCCTGCCGCTGACCGAAGAGCTTGCGCCTTATGAAGAAGGCTGTCTCTCGGTGCCGGATGTGTTCGACGAAGTGGAGCGTCCGACGGAATGCCGCATTCGCTATCTCGATTATGATGGCAATGAAATTGAAGAGGTCGCCACCGGTCTGTTTGCGGTCTGCATTCAGCATGAAATGGACCATCTCGAAGGCACGCTTTTCATCGACCATTTGTCCCGCCTGAAGCGGCAGCGCGCGGTCGACAAGGTGAAGAAAGCCAAACGGCTTAAAGAACAGAGTGCAGCTTAAATTCGCTCGGCACTTTATCCCATATGCATCTCACGCTAGAGCGCGCGCATGACCACGCCGCTTCGCATCGCTTTTATGGGCAGTCCTGAATTTGCCGTCCCGGTCCTCGCCGCTCTGGCCGAGGCGGGGCATGAATTGGCGTGCGTCTATTCGCAGCCGCCGCGACCAGCCGGTCGCGGCAAGAAATTGCGCCCGACGCCGGTGCAACAATGGGCAGAGGCAAACGGTCTGGACGTGCGCACGCCGCGCTCGCTCAAGAAAGCACCGGAACAGGAGGCGTTTGCGGCGCTGAGGCTCGATGCCGCTGTGGTCGTCGCTTATGGTCTAATCCTGCCGCAAGCGGTGCTGGATGCGCCGCGGCTCGGCTGTATGAATATGCATGCCTCGCTGCTGCCGCGCTGGCGCGGGGCAGCGCCGATCCATCGGGCGGTCATGGCTGGGGATGAAATGACCGGTGTCCAGGCCATGCTGATGGAAGCGGGTCTCGATACCGGCCCTGTTCTGGCCACTGAACAGACCCGGATCTTTCCCTTCGACACAACGGGCAGTGTGCATGACCGGCTCGCTGGTCTGGCGGCGGACCTCGCCGTGACGGCTTTGACCGGATATGCGGACGGGTCCCTGACCCCGCAACCGCAGACAGAAGAAGGCGTGATCTATGCCCATAAGGTGACGGCGGAGGATCAACGTATTGACTGGTCGCGCCCCGCCGCCGAAGTGGATTGTCAGATTCGCGGCCTGTCGCCATTCCCTGGCGCCTGGTTCCATTATACGCCCGACGGCGAAAACGCACCGCTCCGCATGAAAGCGCTGATGAGCCGACTGGAGGAGGGCCGTCCCGGCGCTGCGCCAGGGATACTGCTGGACGATGAGCTTCTGGTCCAGTGCGGCGATGGCCGCGCGGTGCGACTGTTGAAAGCGCAGAAGCCCGGCTCGAAGGCGATGGAAGCGTCCGATCTATTGCGCGGTCTCAGCATTCCGGCGGGGGCGACTTTCGCATGAACAATCTCTGGATCCGACCAGCCACAGAAGACGATGCTGCGGCCATCACTGCGCTGACAGATGCTGCCTTTGGCACACCGGAAGAAGCGCAAATCATCACCCAATTGGCCCGGGATGGTGACAGTCTTGCCTCGCTTGTGGCGCATAATGATCGTCAGATTTTGGGCCATATCCAATTCTTCAAAATCTGGATCGATGGCGAAGACGTGGCCTGTGGTCTCGGGCCCGTTTCGGCGCATCCGGATGTCCAGGGGCGCGGGATAGGGGCTGGCTTGATCCGCTTTGGCCTGACGCTGATGGAGGGTGCCGGGCGCAGTCATTGTTTTCTGCTTGGGCATAAGGATTATTATCCGCGTTTCGGATTTTCGGCTGAGCTGGCGGCGGATTTTGGCGGCCCCTGGTCCGGGCCGCATTTCATGGCCATCCGCTTGACCGAGACGGGACCGAGCGGTGGCACGCTCAAGTATCCCGCGGCATTCGGGGCGTAAGGGATGCAGCGCTACAAGATCACGATCGAATATGATGGCCGCCCCTATTTTGGATGGCAGCGTCAGGACGGTCAGCCCTCCGTACAGCAAGCGCTGGAAGAGGCAGCGGCCATTCTCGATGATGCGCCGGTCCTGATGCAGGGTGCCGGGCGGACCGATCGCGGGGTGCATGCCACCGGACAGGTGGCGCACTTCGACCTGCAAAAGCCGCGGCCCATCCACAAAATCGCCGATGCGCTCAACTTCCATCTGCGCCCGGAACGCGTCGCTGTCCTCAAGGCGGAAGAAGTCGCGCCGGACTGGAGTGCCCGGTTCGATGCCACGCTGCGCGCTTATCGTTATGTCATCATCAATCGCCGCGCCGACCTTACATTGGACAAAGGGCTAGCGTGGCGGGTGCCAGCCAAACTTGATGCCGGGGCCATGGATCGCGCCGCCAAGGCTCTGATCGGCCAGCATGATTTCTCGACGTTTCGCGATGCTGAATGCCAGGCCCGGCACCCAATCCGCACGTTGGATAAGATTGATGTCGCGCGCTATGGCGAAGGTCTGGAAGTCACCGTCGAAGCCAAGAGTTTCCTGCATCGCCAGGTCCGATCGATTGTTGGCTCCCTGGTCGAAGTCGGCCGCGGCGCGCGGGGTGAAGACTGGATCGGCGAAATCCTGGACGCGCGTCAACGCAAGGCTTGCGGCCCGGTCGCGCCGGCGAATGGCTTGTTTTTGGAGCGGGTGGCGTATGGGGGATAGGGGTTCTTTGATTGTCTGCTTTGGGTCAGGAGCGGTCATTGCAAACGACCATTCCGGGAATAACTTAAAGTATCGATTCAAACCTCTGTTTCAGTGCAGTCTTCAACGAGAACATCCGCTTAGTTTTTGTATCGCCGTCTGACTGATCCGATAACATCGCGCGATCCTAGGTCGGATAGTTTTGCTCCACCATCGCACGTCGTATGCGAGACAGGACCATCATTTATATATGCGTCTTGACCCGAGTTCCGGACAACTTTCAAAGTTTCTGAACCGCTTGTGTAGTAGACCTCTACATCGCCTGTTTCTTGTCTCTGCAGCCGCGAAAAATCAAAGCGCACCCCAAGATACTGAGAATCAGAATCGAGCTGATGACACCAAATCGACTCCGGAAAATCACTCAAATCCAAAGCAGCCTTCGAAGGGGGCGCGCTCGGTTGTTGCGAGATAGCGGTGCCAGCTGCAAATACAAAAACGCTTACTATTGAGCTCAATTTAAAAATCAATTTCACCTCCATTCCTATTTATATCATTTTTATTGAACAAGAATTTGCTTGTGGTCCATCTTTTTTTGATATGATCAAAAACTAGAGCGACTAGTTGAGAGGGTGTTCCGTCACTGACATTGAGCCTGCTTTTGGTTAGGAAGTAGACATGACGCATCTGACTCATTTGGGACGCGGTGAGACGTTCGCTGACGTCCGCTTTGACGCCGAAAGCGGACTCCACCACCTAATCACCCCACCCCGCAAACAAAGGCGCGACCCGATCCATCGCCCGCTGCATCTCAACCCGGTCCGGCGTTTCGTCCTCGATCCCGTAGCCATAATCATCATTCGGCCCGGTATATTGCACCACGACGCCATCACTGCGCGACAGCACATAAACCTCGTCATAATAGAGGCCATAGCGCGCTTCCAATTGCGGCGGCATCCAATTGATCTGCCCGCGGACCGGCACGAGCTCATCGGCGCCCCAGAGCGCCCTGGCACCATAGCCGGTACAATTGACGATCACGGTTTCGGGCAGGCTCAAGGCCTCTGCCTGGTCGGCAAAGACGCGGCGCTGCAACCGTCCGCCCAATTCGAAAAAGTCGCGTAAAATACTCTCCGTATAGACGGCAATATTGAACACCATTTCCTGGTTCAAGCGCGCAGAAGGTACCGGGAAGGGATGCTCATCGGCTAACAAGGTCCGGCTATCCAGCCGCAAGTCCGATAGCCTGCGATCCAGATGCATGAAGTCATGCGTCGCTGGCATATGCGCGCGTCCGTCACCACGGAGGGCATAGAAAGGTTGCGTTTCAACGGGGCGCCCAAGGCCGCCAACATAGCGTTCATGGGCGGCATAAGATGTGCGGGCCCAGCTTTCCCAGCGTTCGGCGAAATTGGCCGGCGCGGCGTCATGTAGCGCAATCCGACTGCTGGGCGACCAGACGCCTGTGGCCCGGGCCGACCGCGACTCGGAAGGCAGATCCTTGGCGTAAATGGAGACCAAGGCGCCGCTTTCAGCCAGCTTGACGGCGGTGGTCAACCCGATGACACCGGCCCCGATCACCGCAAATGTCCTGGCACCCGTCTGACGGGCGAGTGTGGTCGCCGCTTCCGCGCAGGCCCAGGATAGAGACCAGCCCGACCCGCCATGGCCATAATTATGGATGACGGTCTTGTCGCCAAACGCCTCAGCCTCAATCCGCGGACCGGCCGGACGGAAGGGGCGCGTGCAGACAGTGATGCGGTCCAGATTGTCCGCCGAGATCTGTAGCGGCACGACAGGCATGCGCGGCGCAACAAACTCTTTCGCCCAGGGGCCAACGGGCTCTGTGGTGCAGGCGGTTGCGGCGAGCATGGCACCAGACGAAAGAAAAGAACGACGGCTCTGGATCATGCGTCCAGCGGTACTCCGGTCGCGACGGCATGCAAGGAAAAAGTCAAACTCGATTAGACTGTCGCGCCACCTGCCTCATGTCATGCTCAATCCTCCAAACGTGTCAGGAGGATTATATGTCAGATTCTATCGAGTTTGATCGCCGTCAAGTTTTGGCTCTGGGCGCGGGCGCCGCTGCGGCGGCCAGTCAAGCGGCTTGTGCCCAAACCACACCCCGCGCGGCCGACGCACCTGACCTGTCCGGAACATCTATTCTGGTCACGGGGTCGTCGTCGGGCTTTGGTCGCCTCGGCGTTGAATATTATGCTCGCCAGGGCGCGAAAGTGTTTGCCACGATGCGCAACATCCCGCGCCCCGAGGCGGATGAGTTGCGCGATCTCGCCTCCAGCGACGGGTTGGATATCAGCGTGATCGAAATTGACGTGACATCGGATGCGCTGGTCGAGGCCGGCGTTGCAAAGGCGCTCGCGGCAAATAATGGCAAGCTGGATGTGCTGATCAATAATGCAGGCATCGGGATTTCAGGGCCGGTCGAGTTGCAGGATATGGAAGCCACGCAATTGGCGTTCGACACAAATGTGTTTGGTTGCCATCGCATGGCCCGTGCTGTGCTCCCGGCCATGCGGGCAGCAGGGCGCGGCCTGATCGTGCCGATATCATCTCAGCTGGGCCGTTTGATTGTGCCCGGCATCGGTCATTACTCCGCAACCAAATTCGCGCTCGAAACGATGAGCGAACAACTGGCTTATGAATTGGTGCCGCGCGGCATTGACGTGTCCATCGTTCAGCCCGGGGCATACCCGACCAAGGTCTGGGTCAATCGCAATACCTATACCGCCGCCTTGAAGAATCGCAGCGATGCGGAGCGGCTTGAAGGTTATCCCGAATTGGCGCCGCAAATGGGCGAAGAGGATGGCTCTGGTCGGCGGGCAGATCCGATGGATGTGCCGCGCGCGATTGCCGAACTGATTGCAATGCCGAGCGGCACACGACCCTTGCGCCGCGCCGTACACCCGACCTTCCGACCTCAGGAAGGCGTGAACGCGGCGATGGCTGAGGCGCAGCTAAACTTTCTCGGCAATACGCCGGTGGGTCCCTGGGTCACCAATGTATTGACGCGTTAGAGCGCAGCTTTCAGCCGGTCGCGACGGCATGTCAGGAAAAAATTGAATTCCGTTTGGATTGTGTCACCCGATGCCCCATGTCAGTCTCCAGCTGAACAAACAGCCCGGAGGATACTATGTCAGACTCACTCAATCTCGATCGTCGCCAATTGCTGGCTTTGGGCGCTGGCGCCGCAGCCATGGCCAGCCAGGCAGCCAGTGCGCAAACCGCGACCGGGGCGAGCGATGCGCCGGACCTGTCCGGAACATCCATCCTCGTCACGGGCTCATCCTCTGGCTTTGGCCGTCTCGGGGCTGAATATTATGCGCGCCAGGGCGCGAAAGTTTTTGCCACGATGCGGAATGTCCCGCGCGCCGAGGCCGAAGAGCTGCGCGATCTCGCGTCCAGCGAGGGCCTTGATATCAGCGTGATCGAAATCGATGTGACCTCTGACGAGCAAGTCGAAGCGGGGGTTGCTGAAGCCCTGGCGGCGAATGACGGCCGGCTTGATGTCCTGATCAACAATGCCGGCATTTCGGTCGGCGGCCCGATCGAAGTGCAGGACATGGCGGCAACCGAACTGATCTTCGATACCAATGTGTTTGGCTGTCACCGCATGGCGCGGGCCGCCCTGCCAAGCATGCGGGCCAATGGCGGTGGACAGATCTTCAATATCTCGTCGCAGCTCGGACGGCTGATCATTCCGGGCTTCGGGCAATATTCGACGACCAAGTTCGCGCTCGAAGCGATGAGTGAGCAGATGGCGTATGAACTCGTGCCGCATGGCGTCGATGTGACCATTATTCAGCCCGGCGGCTATCCGACCCGGATCTGGTCGAATAATAATGATAATTCCGGACCGCTCAAAGCGCGGACCAGCGAGGATCTTCTGCAAGCCTATCCAGCCCTGACCGCGGGCATGGGCGAGCGCACCGGCGGCGGCTCAACCGATCCGATGGATGTGCCGCGCGCGATTGCCGAGATCATCGCCATGCCCAAAGGCACCCGGCCCTTGCGCAAGGCGGTGCATCCGGTGGCGCGTCCGCAGGAGCCGCTGAATGATGCCGCCGCACAGGCGCAACTGGCCATGCTGGGCGAGTCGCAGCTTGGGCCATGGATCAAGGATGTGCTGGAGCGCTAGGACGCCGAACCTGAAACGATCTGGCGCTTATTTCACCACGTGCCAGACCGTCTGGCGTCCGGCGAGATAGTCGACCCGTTCGCCATCGAAACAGGCATCCTGTTCGAGCTTGATCTGCGCCAGCTGCCCATCCCATTCCGGGACCGGGGTCTTCACATTGCCTTCAATGGCGTAACAGGTATTGGCATGGACCGGCCAATCACCGCGCACCGGCGTATCGCCCTGATTGTCCCACATACCAATGGTCGGGCCTGGTGCGTGTCCGAAAAAGCCGAGCGGGTGCGTATAGGTTGAACAGATCATGTCCTCAGCGGCGCATTTGGCGCGGGTTTCAGCGAGCACCTGATTGCCGGTCCGGCCGATCTCGAAGGATCCGGTCAGGTGGTCCTGCCAGCGATTGCCGACCGCCATGGCCGCCTTCAACCCGTCCGGGACGTCACTTTCACCGACGCGCGCGATATAGCCCATCTCCTGCGTGTCGGTGCAGAGTTTGAGATAACAGATGCCGACATCGGTATGGATCACATCGCCTCTGCGAATGATGCCGGTCTCGCCGCAAAAGGGCTGATCCGCCTCGCAGGTCAGGCCCGGGCGCTGAATGTTCAAATAGGGATGGAACCAGGGTTGCAGGTTCAGGTCCTGAAACCGCTGATGCATATACCAGGCGACATCATCCGTGGTGGTGACGCCGGGCGTGATGACGCGCGAGGAAAAGGCTTCGGAAATCACCGAACGAGCGAGGCCAACCGCGTGGCCATAGGCTTCCATCTCGTCAGCGCTGCGGGTTTCGATCCAGCGAATGACGAGATCTTCCGCGCTGACCAGGCGGTTTTGCAAATGGTTCGGCAAGACCGTGACCAGCTTTTCGTGAAGGCCATGCGTCAGCCCGTCCGCGACGGGCCAGTCAGCGGATACATTGATGCCGATCGTCTCCGGGTCCTTCTCAGCGATCAGCGCGCCGAGCGCCGCCCATTGTTCGTCCAGGTCGCCGCCTTCCCACACCGCCTGATACGGCTCGCCGAGCGGATAGCGATTGACGGTCATCATGTCGAACCCATCCGCATGCCGGTGAAAGACCAGGATCGTGGTCCGGCGCGCGGCAAAGGCGGGTTGTGGAACGAGGCTGAAATAGACTGGATCCTCGGCATATTCGCGATTGATCACCAGCCACATGTCGAGTCCCGTTTCGGCCATTAGCTCGGGCAGCAGGTTTTCCAGCCGATCGCGCGTCATTGCATTCTCGGGCGCAATGCGATCGCGGTAGGGGAGGACGGCGCGTTCGCCCGTGACCACGCGGCCCTGATCGAATGCTTGAGGATCTGAGGTGGTTTGGGCTGAGGCGAGGGATCCGCACAGGCCGAAAGAAAGAAGGGCGAGTGCGAGCGTGCTGAAAGTCCACCGGGTCATGAGGGCTCCTGATCTGGGTTTGAAGGTACCATAGGCTTAGGGTGGCTACAGGGAAGAGGGTGCGTTCGAGTTCCAATAAAGATACAGCAATTGTGTTAGACCGCGAGGTGATGTTCCCCGAATTTCGGTCACCAGAGTTGCGAGACTCCGGGCAGAGCGATAGTCAGGAAACGTTAGCAGGGGAGCCCGCGCGAATTTGACCCGTTCCTTTTTTCGGTGTGTGGCCTGCGCGAGCCTGTTCCTGCCCATTGTTTCGGCCTGCCATCACCCCTTTGCAGCGGAACGATACAGTCAAAGTTCGGAGTCAGCTGAAATGATCAATCCGGTCCTTCATTTCGAAATCCCGGTCACCGACATGGAGCGCGCCGTTTCTTTTTATCAATCGGTTTTCGGAATCAAATTACGCAGAGATGAGGTCGACGGCTATGAAATGGCGTTCTTCCCGCGTGACGATAGGGCGCCAGGCGCCAGCGGAGCTTTGGCCAAAGGCGATGTATACAAGCCGTCTTTGGAAGGGACGATCATCTACTTCGATGTGAACAGTATCGACACGGTTCTTGAACGCGCCTCGGCCTCAGGATCGCGGGTGCTTTACGAAAAGACCGATCTTGGTGCGGCCGGATACGTCGCAGAGTTTGAAGACAGTGAAGGCAATCGAATTGCACTCACTCAGTCTCCAGACGAATGAATTTGAGCTGTTCCGGCGCTCATCGCGTATTCGCTTACGCGTCCAAAGTTTGCGCTGGCTTTTCCGCTTCATCCACCTCCTCAAAATACGCTTTCAGATCGCGCTTGATTTCCGGCGCGAGAATGTACAGCCCGATCAGGTTCGGGATGGCCATGACGAAAATCAGGGCATCCGCGAAATCGAGAATGGCTTCCAGTTTCACCGCCGCGCCGATCACGATGAAGACGCAGAAAATTATGCTGAACACAAATTCCTTGCTTCGGCCTTCGCCGAACACATAGGTCCAGGCCTTGGTGCCATAATAGGCCCAGGCCAGCATGGTCGAGAAGGCAAACAACACCGCTGCAATGGAAAGCGGCACCGGCGACCAGGAAATCTTGCTCTCAAACGCAGCCGAAGTCAGCTCAATGCCTTGCAGATTGTCCGACATGAAGGTTTCCGGCGGGAAGGATGTGATGATGACCAGTCCGGTCAGGGTACAGATGACCACGGTATCGATGAAGGGCTCGAGCAGTCCAACAAAGCCCTCGCTGATCGGTTTGTCTGTGGCGACGGCCGAGTGCGCAATGGCGGCGGATCCAATGCCTGCCTCGTTCGAGAAGGCGGCGCGTTGAAAGCCGATAATCATGATCCCGAGCACACCCCCCGCGGCGCCGGACGGGCTAAAGGCCCCGGTGAAGATTGAGGCGATCGCCGCCGGCAGATTGGCCGCGTTGAGTGCAATCACGGCGAGCGCGCCGATCACGTAAATCACGACCATGAAGGGGACGAGCCGGGACGTCACCCGCGCGATTGACTTGATGCCGCCAAGAATGATCAGGGCCACGAGCAAGGCGAGGCCCATCCCGACCAGCCAGCCAAAGCCTTGCAGCGGACCCGTTTCGCCGCCGGTGACCTCCAATAATTGGACATAGGCCTGGTTCGACTGGAACATGTTGCCGATCCCGAGACAGCCAATGATGATGCTAATGGCGTAAAACACACCGAGAAACTTGCCGAGGCCCGGCCAGCCGCGGCCCGCAAGACCGGCGCTGAGATAATACATCGGACCGCCGGAAACCGTGCCGTCCGCATTGACCTTCCGATACTTCACGCCGAGCGCGCATTCGACAAATTTGGTCGTCATTCCGACCAGGCCAGCGACGATGACCCAGAAAATGGCACCGGGTCCGCCAATCGACACCGTGATCGCCACCGCGGCAATATTGCCGATCCCGACTGTGCCGGACACAGCCGCCGTCAGAGCCTGAAAGTGGGTGATCTCGCCTTCGCTATTCGGTTTGGCATATTTTCCGCGCACCACATCCACCGCGTGACCGAAGCCGCGAAGATTGATGAAGCCGAGATAGACGGTGAAGAAACAGGCGCCAAAGATCAGCCAGCAAACGATCAGAGGAATGTCAGATCCGGCAATCGGAACTGTGTAGAAGATGAAGCTCGAAACCGCATCCGTCACCGGTTGGACAAATTCATTGATAATCTGGTCCAGGCTTTGAGTGTCTGACATCACAGTCCCTTTTCTGAGGTGCGCTGCGGCGCAACCCTGTTGAAGCCCAAGTCTGGGTCAGGTTCAGTCGTCTGTAAACAACCCGCCTTGCATTCCGTCCTGCGGCGCGGGCAGGCCCAGCCGTTTATAGGCGAGCGGCGCCGCTACGCGCCCGCGCGGGGTGCGGGCGACATAGCCCTTTTGCATCAGGTATGGCTCGATCACATCCTCGACTGCGTCACGGGCTTCGGATAGGGCTGCGGCCAGTGTGTCGGCGCCGACCGGGCCACCCGCATAGGTCTTGACCAGGGCATCCAGATACCGCCGATCCAGGGCATCCAGGCCATCATCATCAATCTGCAGACGGGCCAGCGCGCTGGCTGCCGCCGCGCGGTCGATCTGGTTGCCATCGGCTTCGGCAAAGTCGCGCACCCGGCGCAGCAGTCGCAGGGCAATGCGCGGCGTGCCGCGGGCGCGTTTGGCGATTTCAACCGCGCCATCTTCGGTGATCGGGGCGCTCAGCTTCCGGGCCGCCGCCATAACAATCGTGGACAGGGTTTCCGGCGTGTAAAAGTCGAGCCGGAGGGGAATGCCGAACCGGTCACGCAAGGGTGTCGCGAGCAGGCCTGCACGTGTGGTCGCACCGACCAGGGTGAATGGGCTAAGATCCAGCCGCACCGATCGCGCCGCTGGTCCCTCGCCGATCACAATGTCGACGGCATAGTCTTCCATGGCCGGATAAAGTACTTCTTCAACGGCGGGCGGCAGGCGATGAATTTCATCGATAAAGAGGACATCATTGACTTCCAGATTGGTTAGGATGGCGACCAGATCGCCCGCCTTGGCGATGACCGGGCCAGAGGTCGCCCGAAAGCCGACGCCGAGCTCCTTGGACAGAATTTGCGCCAGGGTCGTCTTGCCTAGCCCTGGCGGCCCGAACAGGAGCGTATGGTCCAGCGCTTCGCCGCGTCGGCGGGCGGCCTCAACATAGACACGCAGATTGGCCTTCAACTCATCCTGGCCAACATAATCATCGAAGCTTTGCGGCCGCAGCGCCCGGTCCAGGGCTTCGCCGGCCTGCTGTTCAGGATCCGTCAGGGTGCCGTCTCTCATGCCGGGCTCAGTTCTTTAAGGGCGGCCTTGATCAGGGCGCCGGTATCGGCCTCCGGCGTCTCGCGGGCGCCTGCGGCCACCGCGCGCGCGGCTTCCGATTGCGAATAGCCGAGATTGATCAGAGCCGACACGGCCTCACCGCGGGCACCCGTCTTTAGCTCCGATGCGGCGGCGACGCTGCCTGTCGGGTCGGCGACGAATTTGCCAAACCGGCCCATTGGCGGTGGCTTGCCCGACAGTTCGCCGATAATCCGTTCAGCCAGTTTCTTGCCGACTCCTTTGGCCCGCGTAATCGTTGCAGCATCGCCAAGGGCGAGCGCATCCATGAGTTCAGAGGCGCTGATCGAATCCATTATCGCCATGGCCGACTTGCCAGCGACACCGGGGACGTCCTGCAAGCGGACAAACCAGGCGCGCTCTTCATCGCTGTGAAAGGCAAACAGGGTGATGGAGTTCTCGGTTACCCGTGTTTCGATGAAAACCTCTGCGTCGGCGCCCACTGTCAGGCGCGACAGAAGACGCGATCCGGCCAAGGCGACATAGCCAACGCCATTGACGTCAATCATCACGGAATCCGCACCCAGCGCGGCGACCGTGCCGCGCAATCGACCGATAATCATGCGGCAGCTCCCTTTAGCTGTTTCGGCGGCAGATTGTGCGCCGTGCAAATCGCACAGGCGAGGGCGTCAGCGGCGTCCGCCTTCATGTCGCCGGCGCGGGGCAGAAGGCGAGCAATCATAAACTGGACCTGATCCTTATCGGCTTTGCCGGTGCCGACAATCGCCCGCTTGATTGCAGTAGGCGCGAATTCGGAGACTTCCAGACCATGAAACGATAGCGAGGTCATGGCGGCGCCGCGGGCCTGCCCAAGTTTGAGGGCCGACCGGGGATTGGCGTTTACAATCGTTTCTTCGCAACCGCTATGATCGGGATTGTAGGTTTTTACCAGTTCCCCAATGGCATAGAAAATACCTGCGAGGCGATCTGCCATGGGCAAGTCCGGATCGATATTGATCACGCCATGGCCGACATGACGCAAGCGCGACCCGACAAGATCGATCACGCCCCAACCCGTGTGCCGCAAACCGGGATCAATCCCGAGAATCCGAATCGCTTCGCTCATACGATCTGTATTAGCGCGTATGGTTAAGAACGTCTTGTTGTTTTCGCGGTTTGTTCACGGCGGCAGATGAACGCCGCCGACTAGCTGCGCATGCGGATCGGATCGTTCAACAGGCGTCCGCCGGAGCGCGGACCGTCCAGACGTGTAATGCGCGTCGGATGTTTGAACTCTTTGGAGAACCATGGGTGTTCAACATCATTGAAAACGGAGAGCAGCCATTCAATTGCCGCGATGCCTGCCTCGTTCCGGCGCACGCGTTCGGTATAGGTGATCCAGAACTGGATCGGTGCCAGCGATGGCAGCTGCAACGGCACCAGATTATTGTCGAGTTTCGCGACATAGCTCGGCATGATCGCGACGCCGCCATGATTCTCGCACAGGGTCATCAAAGCCGTCGATGAATTGGTGATGGTGGAATAATCGATGAAGTCTTTCAGCTCGCGAATATTCTTCGACCAGCGTTCGACCTGATGGACATAGTCCGTATGCGTCAAAAGCTTGTGCCCCTGAAACTCGAATATGCTTTTCGGCTCGCCATGTTTTGCAAGATATTTTTCCGAGGCGAAGCCCATATAGTGCAGGGTGCCGAGCGGCTGGGAGATGATTTCCGGGTGCGAAGGTTGCTCGAAAACGATGGCCAGGTCGGCTTCCCGGTGGACGACTTCTTCGGTTGCAATCCCGATTTCAAGATCAATCTGGATATTTGGCAGTTTGTTTTGAAAGGCGGGCAAGTGGCGTGCAATCCAATAGGCGCCCAGACCATCACTCGCCTTGATCTTGATTGCCCCGGCAATGGTGCTGTCGGACTCTGCCACCTGGTCACTGACAGTATCGATCAGACCTTGCATTTGCCCGACCAGATCCATCAGGCGTTTTCCGGCGGCAGTGAGGGCGACGCCGCGCTTTGAGCGTTGAAACAGTTTGGTGCCAAGCTCGCGTTCAAGATCATTGATGCGGCGGCTCACGGTTGGAGTGGATTCGCCCAGCGTTCGGGCCGCAGCGGTCATGCTATGGGCTTCTGCAACCAGGCGAAAGACGCGCAATCGGTCCCAATTGAAACGCTCAGATAACAAAACTGCACCCTCCCGTGTGTTATTTGTTAAAAATAGGTTTCGCGCACAGTTACCAGATAATCCAGTCAAGAACTGTATTTTTGTTCGATCTGGTTACATCGAACAATTCTCTTAAACTTTTTGATACGCCTATCTGCTTATTGCAATCTCATAAAATATGAGTGGTGCGATGAAAAAACGGGTGAGCGATGCAGATAAGCTGGATCGCATTCTTGCAATTATGAAATTGCTTCAAAGTCATCTCGAAGATGCAGACTTCGAGATTACAGAATTTGAAGAAGTCGAGATCTTTCTCGATCTGGCGCTCACGGCGGGTGAACGTCTGAAAGGACCTGAAGGTTCAGGTACCGGCAAAGATATCGTTGGCTAGGGAAAGCCGTTTAGCTGGCTGATTTGCCGAGGCCAATCTTCTTGGCAAAGTCAGACCGACGGCGTGCATATTCGGGAGCTACCATGGGATAGTCCGAAGGCAGGCCCCACCGCTTGCGATACTCTTCCGGTGTCAGATTGTAACGCGTCCGCAAATAGCGCTTCAGCATTTTCAACTTGGCACCATCTTCGAGACAAATGATGTGATGATCCGTCACTGACTTCTTGATGGGAACCGCGGGTTCCGGGCGCTCGGCTTCGGCGCCTTCGACAGAAAGCTCACCGAGTTTCTGATGAACTGTGGTCAGCAGATCTGGCAGGTCTGACGCGCTAATGGCATTATTGCTGACATAGGCCGCGACGATTTCGGCTGCCTGAGTCAGCAAGTCTAATTTTGAAATATCTGTATTTGTGTCCGTACTCATGTCTTCGAGGTAAAAAGTAGAGTTGTGCTTTGTCTAATAATTGACTGCTATTCGGCTTTGGATTTCAGAATTGTTATATCCAAAGACGTTGGCGTTTCATCCTAATATCAAGGAATACATATTTATATGTAGGAGATAGCGATGAACGCCGGAGATATCCAGTCGGGTTGGGAAATCTGAGACGTTTTACTTGGTCCAGTTCGCCGTACGTCTCTCCAAAAACGCCGCGATCGCTTCCTTGTAGTCAGACTGTCTTACCATTGCGTCCAACAAGTCATTGGCGTCCCGCACTGACGCGCCAATATCGCGGTGGAAATCAACATAAGTCTGGCGTTTCGACTGATGCGCAGCCTCAGGCGAAATACGCGTGATCAGATCCCGGGCATAGGCGCGCGTGGTATCGATCAGGTCCGGAGATCCGACCAGTTGATGGATCAGACCCATTGTGTGGGCTTCATCCGTCAGGAATTTGCGGCTCGAAACCAGCAGCTCCAAGGCGCGCGATCCACCGATCAATCGCGGTAGCAACCAGGATAGCCCATACTCTGCCGGCAGGTTGAGCGGTCCATGTGCCGTGGTCAGTTTTGCCCCGGGCACTGCAAATCGAATATCGGCATAGCAGGCGAGCACCAATCCGACCCCGGCGGCGGCCCCATTGATCGCGGCAATGACCGGTGTTCGCAGGGCGAAGTGGTAAGAAAAGTCTTCGCGGAAAGGGGCGAAGTCTGTATTGCCCGGCATCACCAGATCCGGCGCCGTACCGGCATCATAGGATCCCGATTTCGAATGCCCATCCAGCGCCTGAGAATCACCGCCCACGCAGAACCGGTCGCCGCTGCCCGTCACCAGAATCACGCGCACATCATCGGACTGATCGGCCTGCTGAAGGAGGTATCGATACTCCGTATGCATCCGCCCGGTCCAGGCATTGCCGCGATGCGGCCGGTTCAAACAGATCGTCGCGATCTGCTCGCTGACGTCATACGTGGTGGCTTTCAGATCCATGACAGTTCTTACTTAAACGTCAGACCTTCAAACTGGCCAGAGTCGCGCCAGGCGGCGATATGAGCGAAGAAGGCCCGCGCCCCCGCCGGATGACCAAGCCCATGGCGGTTCTTCTCGGTCACGCCTTCACCTTCATTATTGTAATAGCCGGGTGTGCACTCGGTATTACCGATCATCATGCCGGCACCGCTCAGCACCATATCGACCCAGGCATCCTGTGCGGCTTTGGTCGGTTCGACCTGCGCGACATTTTTGGCTTCGGCATGTGCGACCACCGTGCTGATCGTATTGGCATGGTCGACAATATTGTGCGGCACATTGGAGATCAGCAAGGCGGCCTGATTGGGCTGTACGATGAAGGCATTGGGAAAGCCATGCACGTGCAGACCATGCAACGTACGCATGCCGGTTTCCCAGGCTTGCGACAGGGATATCCCATCGCGGCCGACCGGATCGAAGCCGGACCGTTCAGTATAGTCTGAACCGACTTCGAAGCCCGACGCATAGACGATACAATCAACCTCAAACTCTTCGCCATTGGCGACGACGCCGCGTTCCGTAATGCGCTCAACGCCCTTGCCATCCGTATGAACCAGATGGGTGCCGGGTGTGTTGAAGGCTTGCAGATACTCATCATGGAAGCACGGGCGTTTACACAATTGCCGGTACCAGGCTTTCAGCTTTTCAGCGGTGTCCTGATCGTCGACGACTTCATTACACCGCTCGCGGATTTCCTGCATCTTCTCAAAGTCGGCATCCTCGAACGCTTCCAGCATCGTCTCTGGCGTCCATTTGGTCGGCGGTAATTCCTGCACCTTGGCGCGGATGCGACGGGACAATTCTGTCCAGCCATCCATAACATAGTCTTCCTGCGGAAAGCCCTGGGACTGGTTATCGACAAAATTTTCATACCAGCGCTGTTGCCAGCCCGGCGTGGCGATCGAGTCGAACCAGTCACGATCAATCGGCGTATTGTTGCGCACATCGATCGAGGAGGGTGTCCGCTGGAAGACATATAATTCCTTGGTCGCACGGGCGAGGTGTGGGACGCATTGCACGGCGGTTGCGCCCGTGCCGATTATCGCAACGCGCTTGTCAGCCAGCTTGTCCATTGCTGCACCATCCGGCGTGCCGCCTGTATAGGCATAGTCCCAGCGACTGGTATGGAAGGCCTTGCCCTTGAAGGTCTCTATGCCCTCAATGCCTGGCAGCTTGGCGACGTGCAGCGGACCGGTGCCCATGCCGACATATTTGGCTGTGAACGCATCCCCGCGTGAGGTCTTGATCAGCCAGCGAGATGTGTCGTCCTGCCAGTCCACAGCCGTCACTTCAGTATGGAACAGGGCGTCTTCATAGAGATCGAATTGTTGCCCGATGCGGCCGCAATGATCCCGGATTTCCGGCGCGTGGACATATTTCTCAGTCGGCATATGTCCGGTCTCTTCGAGCAACGGCAGATAGATCATAGAGGCGGTATCGCATTGCGCGCCCGGATACCGGTTCCAGTACCAGGTGCCGCCAAAGTCGCCGCCTTTTTCAATGATCCGGACGCTGTCTATCCCCGCCTGTTTCAGACGCGCGCCGACCACCAGGCCAGCAAAGCCGCCACCAATAAAGGCGAAGGTGACATGATCCGTCACTGGCGCGCGCGTTTCTTGCGGTATGTAGGGATCGGTGGCGAGATCGTTGAACTTGCCTTCCAGACGGACATATTGCGCATTGCCGTCGGCGCGCAGGCGTTTGTCGCGTTCCTCTGCATATTTTTTCTTCAGGGCGGTCTTGTCGAGTGTCGTGGCCGTCATTGGAATCTCCCGTTATGATTTATCTCCGCGGTCTTCCCGCGCGGAAGCCAAGCCTTGCCGCGAAGACTCCCCAAAACGACCCCGATTGCTGACACATTTGCGAGCAAACGCTCACAGCCTCAGCAAGGAGTCCTTTTTATGAAACATCTCAAAATAGTCGTCAGCGCTGCGGCGCTGATCGGCGTCGCCGCATGCGGCACGTCTCTACAGACCACGTCCGGGGCAGACTATCTCGCCCGCTATGATGCCAGCCACGAAATCGCCAATGGCATGCCGACGGATGTCGATGAAGATGTCAGGCGGATCGCCGCGGTGGAGCCGAACCTGATCTTTCCGGCCCGTATTGGTCTGGCGCGCATACACAAGGGTAAGCTCACCGCACTGCCTGCAGACGAAGCCCGGATCTGGCAGGACCTGGCGGAAGAGACAGACGAAGCCTTCGGCGAATTTGTGCCGGTCAGTCCGTTGATCGCCGCCATGGTCAGCGAACCGCGCGTGGAAGGCACCAGTCGCGCCGCTGCCATTATCGCCGATATTCGCCGCGGCGCCGCGCGTCAGCACCTGGACTATGTCGTGACCTATGAAGTTGGATCGAGCCGCGAAGAGAAGGCGAATGCGCTGGCGCTCGCGGATCTGACCATTATCGGGATGTTCGTGCTGCCCAGCCGCACGGTCGAGGTTGAGGCGACGGCGTCTGCGCTAATGCTGGATGTACGAACCGGTTATCCATATGCCACGCTGACCACACATGCCGAGAAATCCGGGGTTAGTCGCGCGGTCTCTGATCAATCCACAGGGCGGGACTATGCTGATACGGCAGAAGAGCGCGCCGTCGCCAAACTGGCACAGGAGTTTGGTGACTCACTGGGCCCCCTGGCGGTACGGGCCCTCAGTCAGGCTCAGGCTCGGGCGCAGACAGGCTGACCTAGAGACAGCCTGTGCGGCGCTTGCAAAATTGGCTAATCTGGACCTGTTGCGGCTAGGCACAGGTCCAGACGACCCAAATAAAAACATGCCGGACCGCACACGGTCAAAGGAGGCATGACCATGAGCGACAACACAAATACGTCCAAGGCACCGACAAGCATTATGGAGATTTCGGCCTTTGATCCGGCCGCGCGAGAAGATCCGCATCCGCGTCTGAAAGCCTTGCGCGAAACCTGTCCGGTCTTGCGAGATGAAGCGGTGAAGACCTGGCTGCTCAGCGGCTATGATGACATTCGCGCGACCGTGAATGATCGCACATTTGTCCGCCATCCGAAGAATGCTGAACCGGGATCCATGACTCGTATGATGATCGACCCAGATGATCCTGAGGGGCGCCGCTCCAGCATTCTGTTCCAGGACGATCCGGATCATTCGCGCAATCGGCTGCCGCTGGTCAAAGCTTTCTACGCGCGCATCAAGAAGATGGAGCCCGAGATCGAGAAGATGATTGACCAGGTCATCGACGCGGCGCCGGAGTCCGGCCGGTTCGATATTATGGAACACATTGCGGTGCCACTTCCAATCATGATCATCGCCTATATTCTCGGGGTCGATGACACCCGGCTGGAGGAGTTTCGCGAATGGTCGGAAGGCGTGATCCTGAGCCTCAACCCGCTCCGCTCGGCCGAAGAAACCGAAATCATGATGGCGTGCGGTGAGAAACTCGACGCCTATTTTACCGAGCTTATGGAAGCGCGACGCGCAGACCCGCGAGATGATCTGATCAGCGATATGGTGCAGGCCCAGGCCGAGGGCGGCGACTTTGATGATGATGAATTAAGGACAAATCTGCAGGCGCTTCTCGTCGGTGGAAATCTGACCACGACCGATCTGATCGGCAATGGCGTCTGGTTGTTCCTCAACCATCCTGCCCAGATGGACGCGCTGCGGGCAGACCCCGGACTCGCGGCGCAGGCGGTCGAAGAAGTGTTGCGCTATGAAGCGCCGGTCCAGGCGACATCGCGCATCGTGTCTGAAGATCGTCAGGTGGCAGGCTGCCCGATGAAGAAAAGCCAGCCGGTCTTCATGTCCCTGGCGGCGGCCAATCGGGATCCGAACAAATTCGACACACCGGAAGCTTTTGACATTACCATCAAGAGGGCCTCGCATGTCTCGTTTGGGGGCGGCGCTCATATCTGTATTGGCGCTCCCCTGGCGCGGATCGAGGCGCGGCGTGTGTATGAAAAACTGTTTGTTCGATACCCGAATATGCGTTTGCCGGATCAGGACATAGTCTGGCGGGCCTTGCCCTTCTTTCGCGGCATAGAGCGTCTTGATGTCGAAGTAGGCTAGAACAGTTCTGCTTCGAGTCGCTTGATCGTGTCCGCGATTTCCGGTCGGGTCATGGCAAAGACTTCCTTGTCGACCCAGACGCCGTCAGCGGTGCGCTCATAGTTGCGAAACAGGGCCTCACGAGTCGGCGCCAGCGCATCTAGCTCGCGCAGAATATAGTCATTGTCCGTATTGATCTGCCATTCCATCCGCTTGGCGCGCCAGTCATGGGCGCGTTTCAACATCGCGTGCTGCCCAGCTTGATAGAGTTGTGGCGTGGTCATGTCTGGCGGATGCCAGGTGAGCGCATTGCGCACGCGGCGATGGATTTTGTTGATTTCGTTAAAGCCGGTGACGCCTGCAAACCGGTTGTCGGACTGAAGGAATAAAACGAAGGTCACGGCCAATCCGCTTTTTTGCGCGGCCAGCATGGCTTTGAAATAATTGCTCAGGCTGGTGCCCCCTGGCAAGGCGGGCATCCATTTCCAGACGGAGGCTTCGATCTCGGAGTCGAAAATCAGATCGCGATGCGCCGCACAGAGCGGTTCTAATCGCACGATTGCATTCTCGAGGCCTGAGGCGGAAAGTTCCATTGATCGTTCCATTGATCAGCGCGCCGGAGCGCGCATTGTGGGCGCGGCGACCTACTCTCTAACACCTGCTGACAATGCCGCTTCGCCCTGTTTTTTTATCTTTGCTCTCGCAGTTTCGCCGACCCACCAGTCATCAAGGGTGAGTTCGGTTCCTGACGTTGCCGCCCACATGACGCTGGAGCCATGAGAACAGATCCACCAGGCCGATGCCTCGCTATTGAAAAAGTCTCCAGAGTCCAGTGCGATCCGCAAGGACTCAGACTGACGTTCCATTGATCGCGCCATATAGGCCTCGTTGAACTCCGTGAAATCCTGAAATTCCATTTCGACAATGAGCTGAAACTGGTGAGCGGATCGGTCTTTGCAAACCATACGATCATACATCATGCGAGTCTTGGCAATTCCGAACGTGATATCCCAAGCTTCAATCCCCGTTGACCATTGTCTTCTCGCATATTCCAGAAGCAAGGGGGGCGGAATCTTTTTTAGCCCATAGGTTTCCATTTCACTCAAGACGGCCTGATCTTCCTCATCGCCTCGTGCGTGGAAGCTTCGGAGGGAATCCAAAACGAACGTGTCATTCCCTGCAAAAACCCGATCAGGTTCCAACGGTGGACGAATAAGCGGTACCTCCGTCACCGAACCGATATAGCCTCTATCTTCAGCAGTTTGTGCCGAAGACACCATTGAAAGGACGGAGAAAACGAGCAAGGTTAGGCAGATACGCATATAGGACCTCAACAGGGTGCGTTTGGTTCTTCTACAATCTCATCAAACTCGCCAGATTGTTCTTCTGCATGTCGGATGATCCGCCGACAATCGGCATGCCGAGCAGGTCACGAACATGTCTTTCCATATCATAGGCATCGGACAAGGCATATGCCCCCATGACCTGTTGGCAGGTCGTTGCAATCTCCACCGCGGTGTCTGCGACGAAAAGTTTCGCCATGGAGGTCTCGATGCTGCAGGGCTGTCCCGTCTGGGCCAGATAGGCGCCGTGATAGAGCATATGTTTCGCGGCTTGCAGTTTGGTGCGGACCGTGACCAGTTTGTGGCGGATCGCCTGGTGTTGCGAGATGGGCTTGCCGAATTGTTCGCGCTCCTGGGCGTATTGCCAGGCTTCTTCGACGGCGGCGCGGGCAATACCATAGGCCACGGCCGTGATCTCGATCTTTTCGACATCCAGCGCTCGGCCAGCCAGCAATTTCCAACCCTTGTTCCAATTGTCCTCACCGCCAACTATTGCGGACTTGGGCAGACGGACATTGTCGAAATAAACGTCCATGGATTTGGTGTAGCGGAGATTGGCATGCTCGATCGCCTGCATGCTGACGCCGGGCGCATTGGTCGGGATGAGCAGGAAGGTCAGGTTCTTGTAGCGGTCTTCCGGCGGGCCGGATCGGGTCAGGCAGTAAATATAGTCCGACCAGTCAGCGCCCGTGCACCAGCGCTTGGCGCCATTGACAACAATCTCATCGCCTTGCATCTCGCTGCGCGTCTCGACACTCGCCAGGTCGCCGCCGACATTTGGCTCGGACAGGCCATAGCAGAGGAACATCTCGCCGCGCGCCAGTTTGGGCAGAAATTCGGCCTTCTGCTCGGGCGAGCCATTCTCCGACAGGTTCATGCCGCCATAGAAAGCTGCGTGGATATAAGGCCCGGCCAGGAAGGCGCCGGCCTGGCACAGCTCATCAATCACCGCGGTGGCGCCGAGAATGTCCTGGCCCATGCCGCCATATTGTTCGGGAATGGTCAGGCCGATCAGTCCCATTTCAGCAATCTGCTTGAATACGTCATGCGGCCAAGTCGCTTCACGGTCCCAGGCAATGCGTTTCTCACGCGGGGCATGTTCAGTCACGAAGCGCTGCAATTGGCGGCGGATCTCGGAAATATGGTCGGGTTCTGTTGCGAAATAGCTCATGGCAAAGGCTTAGGGCGATTGTAGCGGTTGTGAAAGCGGTCTCCCCGCGACAAAGTCTGACGAGATTTACGTCTGGTCCAAAACGGACGTGACCGACAAAATGGCCTTGGGCGGGATGCTTGGCTGGGCCAGGGGGCGTCCCCACCATTGCGTATCGCGCCAGGTGCCACCTTTGAACCCAACACTTGGATACGTGCCAATCAATTCGAAGCCGACCGAACGGTGCAATGCGATACTGGCCTCATTCGGCAAAGCAATGCCGGCATAAGCCATGACGTAATTCTGGGTCGTGAGGATGTCGAACAGGGCGCCGTAAAGGGCTTTTCCGACTCCCTTCCCGCGGGCCTTTGGAGCCGCGTAAATCGTCGTGTCGACCGACGAGCGATAGGCGGCCCGCGTGCGGTGCGGCGACGCATAAGCATAGGCCAGCGGGGCGTCATCTTCCGCGACCAGCCAGGGATAAAGGTCGCCAGCATCCGTGATGCGTTTGGCAGTTTCTTCCGCGTCGGGCGCCGTGCGCTCGAACGAGGCGTAGTGTTCCTCGACAAACGGGCGGTAGGTTTCGACGATGAAGTCCGCGTCTTCCACTGTGGCGCGGCGAATCCGGATCATGATTCACTCTCCGCCAGTCGGATCAGATAGCCATCCGGGTCCTGAACGACAAACTGCGTCTGGATGATGGTTTGATCGCCGGTATCATAGGCGCGCCGTTCGAGTGGAACCTTGATGGCGGCGGTCGTTTGTAAGCAGGCCTCGTAGAGGGCGGCAATCTTGGCCACCAGGATCTGAAAATTCACGCCGCGTCCAAAAGGGGGAACAAGCTCACCCGTAAGCCAGCTCTTCTCATCCACCTGTTCGAGCATCAATTCCGCGCCATCTCGATGCAGATAGGCGAACTTCTCTTCGGGCCGGTCATAGGCCACCTCAAAACCCAGGACGTCGATATAGAAAACAAGGCTTGTCTCGAGGTTCGAGACATAGAGTTCAGGGACCAGAGCATTCGACATGAGGTCAATTACAGGCCAATCTCCTGAATGTCATATGGGGTTGTCTGATAGACCTGATTTATCCAGTTGCCGAACAGAAGATGGGCATGGCTGCGCCAGCGGTTTTGCGGGTTGGCGGTGACATCATCGCCAGGAAAATAACCGTGCGGCGGCCGGATCGTCTTTCCGACGGAGATGTCGCGATCATGCTCCTCTTTCAAAGAGGTCGAGTCATATTCAATATGATTGAAACAATAGAGACTGCGCGCCGCCGGATCTGAAAGCAGGCAGGGGCCGGTGAAATCGCTGTCCATCAGGATGTTCAGGGCTGGCGCTTGGGCAATATCTCTGGCGCGGACTTCGGTCCAGCGACTGACAGGGATCTGAAAATCATCGCTAAACCCGGACAGATACGGTGACGCGGGGGCGAGATTGCGGTGGCGATAGACGCCAAAGGCTTTCTCGCCAAGCTGGTGTTTTGGTACGCCATGGAAATGGTAGGCGGCGGCCATGGCGCCCCAGCAGATAAAAAAGTTTGAATGCACATGCGTCCGCGACCAGTCGAAGATTCGTGTCAGCTCATCCCAATAGGTCACGTCTTCGAAAGGCAATGTTTCGATCGGCGCGCCGGTAATGATGAAGCCATCAAATTTGCGATGCTTCACCGCGTCCCAGTTTTGATAAAAGCTGATCAAATGTTCCTGGCTGGTATTTTTCGGCGTGTGCCCACCGACCATGATCAGGGTCATTTCGATTTGCAGTGGGCTGGCGCCGATCAGACGCGCAATCTGGGTCTCGGTGCGGATCTTGTTTGGCATCAGATTCAGCAGGCCAATCTGAAGCGGACGAATGTCCTGGCGAATGGCGTCAGAGTCCGACAGGACGGCGACCCCTTCCTGAGCGAGCGTCTCGCGCGCGGGCAGGGAATCCGGAATTTTGATCGGCATATGCCTCTCCGTACAGATCTTCTCGCTATCAGGAAGGCGGACAAGGGACGTTCAGGTCAGTTCCGCACGGCCTTTTAGCGACTTGTTTAACGTGGCTGCAAGCCGACCGGCCAAATCACCACGAGAGGCAAGGAGATAGGCGACAAATCGCCAAAGGTCAAACCCTTCTCAGTTTTGAAAAAGCGTTCGCAGATTTGAAAAAGGACGCGCATTTTCGCGATTGCGGAGCCTTGAGCGGCGAGATCGGCTTGTTTCAGCTCACAGCCCGTGAGGTTGTGAACCAGAAAAAAGGAAACTCAATCATGCGTCCTCCCAAAACCCTCATCACCGCCTTTGCCAGCCTTGCCGTGATTGCTTTCGCGCCGGCCTTCGCCGCTGAAACGGAAACCGTTGAAATACAGATCGATCTCGATGCGCCAGCGGTGGAAATCTATGAGAGCATTCGCAAACAGGCCTGGGCGGCCTGCAAAACGGACACGGGTAGCCACTTTATCGCCGCCCGCACCTCTGCACGGCGGGCTTGCCAAACCGCTATGGTGGCGGATGTGGTTGAAAGCCTGGCAGCCCCTGATGTGATCGAAATTGCCGCGCAAGACGGCGTTTGGATCAAAAGCTAAGGCAGCTTCCTCCCAGCAGCGCGCGGCCTTTCGGGGCCGCGCGTCCTAGTTTCCGGTCAGATTGGGCGCGCGTTTCTCGCGGAATGCATCCACCGCTTCCTTGCGGTCGTCCATATAGTTGGACACGCTTTCCCAGCCGACACTGGCATCCATCATTTGCGCCGCCAGGGCCCGCAACGGGATATTGGTCACCGTCTTCGTCCAACGCACCGCCCATTTCGGATTGCCCTGCAGCTTGGTCACCAGTTCATTGACTTTCGCGTCGAGCTGATCGGCGGGGACGGCATAATTGATCAGGCCGAGATCCTGCGCTTCTTTCGCGGTCAGCAGATCGCCCGTCATCAGGAGCTCCTTGGCCTTGGCAAAGCCAATGAGTTGCGGCCAGATCACCGCGCCGCCATCCCCGGCCACGAGGCCGACTTTGACATGCGGGTCGCCTATCCGCGCGGTTTCGTCGGCGACGATCATATCACAGAGCAAGGCAATCGTGGCGCCCAGCCCGGCCGCGGCGCCATTGAGACGACAGATGATTGGCTTTTCCATATCCAGGATTGAGGTTACGATCCGCTTGGCTTCCCAGGCAATGTCGCGAAACTTGCTTGGGTCAGAGATTTGCTCATCAAACCAGTCAAAATCGCCCCCCGCGCAAAAGGCACGGCCCTTGCCGGTCAGGATGATAATATCGCTGTCGCTGTCGCGCTGTAGATCTGTGAAGACCCGGCCGAGCTCTTCATGCATGGCCGCATCGACGCCATTGACCGGGTGATCGGATGTGATGGCGGCCGTCAGAATGCGGTCCTGCCGCGCAAAGGTGAAGCGCGTATATTCGGCGGTGGTAATGTCGAAAGGTGTTGTCACGTTAGAAGGGTCCCAGGCCCAGCGAGAGAATGAAAACGAAGATGCTGAGCGATGCGAGCAGCGTGATTGTAATGCCGAGCGAGGCACCTACTTGCTGTCGGCCGAAGCCGCCGCTTCGAACCGCGCGGAACAGGGCATAGGCGGTCAGGCCAAGCCCCAGCAATGTGATCCAAAAGGCCCAGCCCGTTGAGGGCAGCACCCCGATCGGCAGCGCCATTGGGTGATTGGTGCCCGTGCCCAGAATATGCGAGATCGCCCAGCCAAGTCCTGCCAGTGACACCAATGCGCCAAGCCAAGCCAGCGGGCGTCCAAGGTCGAGACTGACGGCGTCGCTGCCCTGAACCTTGCGGGCGGCCCAGCCGAGCGGGAACACGACCAGGCTGATCACCAGCAGGCCGGCAATGGCCAGGATCGTCGTCGGATAAGAGCCAGCCTGAATGCCGCGGGCGAGGTAATAGGGCGCCTTGGTCTCGATCAGTTGCGTGACAAAATCGGGCGCCCGAATGCTGGCAATACAGGACGTATCCAGTTCAACTTCGGGATTGGTCACAAATGCAACCCAGAGATCGCCGCCACAACCGCGAGAATGGCTAAACAGCGCGCCATGGCCGGTATAAGGCAGTTCGACATATTGCGCATTGCTGAGCCCGGGCAGGATGGCCTGTCCGTAATAGGGTGGGGTGACGGGGTCTACAGTTCCGGCGGCGACCAGGATAGGCACATCCGTGATCAAGGGTTTGACGGCCGGGTCAGGATTAATCTCATAGGCCTCGGTGCAAGTCCTGTCCCATGTGAGCGTATCGATCCATTGCGACAGTTTCGGTTCTGCGGACTCCATCTCGGCCAACTGATCGCCGGTCACAAGCGCCGCACCGCGGCAATTTGCAACCAGCTCCATGCCATTGCCGGCGCTGTGATCGATAGACCGGCCGACGAATTCGGCATACGCCATGATCGCGACCTGATCACGCGTTTCCAAGGCGCGCAGCAAGCTGGGAAAATCGGCATAGATGGAATTGATATAAAGAGCCTGAAACACCAGTGCTGCCGCGAGATCGCCGTCCAGGACGACGCGGCCGTTGAGGAAGCTGCCATGATCAAGGTCTTCTGATATTAGCGGCTCGGCATCATAAGCTTCGAACACGGCAATGAATCGATCCGCAAAGCTTTCAACATCCCGTGCGCAGGCGCGATCGGCTGTACAAATAGCGTCGAGCGCTGAAAGCGAGGATCGAAACCCATACGCAATGGCGCCCCAGCCGCCCGCGTCAAGTGGATCCGCCGGCACGACGCTGTCCAGAATCGCCGCCCGGACGCCAGCTTCGTCGACATCAATCACGGCCTGGCCAAGCTCGGTGCCATAAGACACGCCGAACAGGGTCCATTGATCATAACCGAGCGCGCGGCGGATATCGCGCACGTCCAGCGCATTTTGCCAGGTTGAGTAGGCATCGACCGCGATGCCTTCTGCACGGGCTTCGGCGAGACATTTTTTCTGAGCGGCCACTTCCAGGCTTTGGCCATCCGCGACCCTGACGCCAAACTGGAATTCACGCGGAACGGCCCGGCAAAAATGCGCTTCGGAATAGCCAATGCCGCGCTGATCAAAAAAGATCAGATCTGCCGCATCGCGAAATCGTTTGGTGTCGGAGCGCTGATAGGCAAAAATGCGAGACGCCCCGAGCGATGGACCACCCGGCCCACCGGTCAGTCGCACAACCGCCCGCTTGTCGGGATTTTCTGTGGTTGAAGCGATCTTCAGCACGGAGAGTTTGATCAATCGGCTGTCCGGATTGGTCCGATCCTCCGGGACCAGGACGTAGCCGCAGCGAAACTCTTCCGGGTCATATTTCGGCGCAGCGGTATGGAAGGGACAGACATGCGGTGTGAACTCGGGGGAAAAATCATCCCAGGCGGGGTGCACCTGTTCGATTTCAATAATGGGTTCAGCAGTGAGTTCTTCTGTTTCCTGTGCGTTTGAGACTGACAGACCCGTGCTTGCAAGCACGCCCAGTCCGATCGCATTCCATATCCGTTTCATGCCCCACTCCTGTTATGTCTGCCTGTATTCAGCGCTTCTGTGCGGATGAGCCTACGCGTCTGACCCCACGCGCACAACGCGTCGGCCAAAATTCTCTCCGCGAAACAGGCCACAAAATGCGTCCGGCATGGTTTCGATGCCGTCAAATTGCTCTTCCTTGAGCTTGAGGTGTCCGGATCCGATGAGTCCCGCCATCTCATTCAGGGCGACCGGGAATTCGCGCGCAAAGTCAAAGACGACTAAGCCTTGCATCAGTACCCGATGGGTAATGAAAGGTTTGGTATTGACGATGCCCGGGGTCTCTTCCGGGCTGAGATTATAATCCGCGACCTGTCCGGAAATACAGATGCGTCCATTCAGGCGCATCATGGGCAGGACGCGATTGACCATGGCATTGCCGACATTGTCGAAGAGGACATCGACTCCCTCCGGCATGGCATCCCGAATAGCGCCGTCGAGATCTGGCGTGGTCTTGTAATTGATCGCCGCATCAAAGCCGGCCTCGTCGACCAGCCATTGGCATTTGGTATCACTGCCGGCGACACCGATGACTTGCGCGGCGCCGCCTGCTTTGGCGAGCTGTCCGGCTGTCGCGCCGACAGGTCCAGCCGCAGAAGTGACCAGGACGCGATCGCCTTCCGCGAACTTGGCGACTGATTTCAATCCGAACCAGGCGGTAAGTCCTGGCACGCCAAGCACGCCAATCCACAACGATAGCGGCAAAGGAACCGCGTCCGGCACTTTGCCGATAAAGCCTTTGCCGGTCTGGATTGTATGGGTGCGCCAACCGCCAGCGCAAAAGACCTTGGTGCCGACGGGATAATCCGCATGTTCCGAGGCATCGACCACGCCGACACTGAACCCGTCAATCGCTTTGCCGAGGGGCAGAGCCGCGGCATAGCTGTCGCCGCCCGACAGGCGCGACCGCGTGCCAGGGTCGACGGAATTCCAGATATGGCGAACGCGGAACTGCCCGTCTTTCGGGATCGGGGCATCTTTTTCGACGACCTGGAAATCATCAGGTTTTGGTGCGCCCACACAATATTGCTGCAGCACAACCTGTTTCATCATTTCAGCCAATGAATGCCTCCCTATTATTTGCCTTTCGCTTGAAATACGTTCGCCGGTCCGAGTCCATGCACGACGTGGCGTCATTTGCTGAGAATTGAGTACAGCTAACGTCAAAAACCAGTTGTTCTCAGGTCCTTAGGTCCCTATGTCCCGCGAGATAAAATCAGACGAAGAAATGGGCGTATTTCGTGACCTCCCTAACGCATCTCGATCGGCTTGAAGCTGAGTCTATTCACATTATTCGCGAAGTGGCGGCGGTGGCTGAAAACCCGGTCATGCTCTATTCGGTCGGCAAAGACAGCGCGGTGATGCTGCATCTGGCGATGAAGGCCTTCTATCCGAGCGTGCCGCCTTTCCCGCTGATGCATGTCGATACGACCTGGAAGTTTCGCGAAATGATCGAATTCCGCGATCGCAAGGCGGCCGAGATTGGTATGGACCTGATCGTCCATTCGAACCAGGAAGGCATTGATGCCGGCGTCGGTCCGTTCACGCATGGCTCGTCGCGCCATACCGACATCATGAAGACGCAAGCTCTGAAACAGGCGCTCGACAAGTACAAGTTCGATGTCGCCTT
>JBCBBC010000012.1:0-80116 GCA_038532145.1 Pseudomonadota bacterium
AATGGTTAACAGAATCTGTCAATTTGTTAGGTTTTTGCAGATCTTAACGATTTGTCAGGGGAATTTCGTCGGTCGCGACCCTGATTTTCCACAAGACGGGCGACCAGATCAGGACATGGTGATCGCTTTCTGAAAGGCCGGGCGCGCGGAAATCCGGTCCACATAGGCCTTGAGATGGGTCATGTCGTCGCTGACCGATCCGATCCGGTTGGACATGAAACACGCATGGCCCAGCATGATATCCGCGCCTGAAAACGCACCGATCAGATAGTCCTTGCCTTCGAGCGCAGCATCGATCGGGGCGAGCGCCTTGGTCAGGAGACGCTGCGCCTGGCCGAGGACGTTGGCGTCGCGGCGATCTTCGGGCAGCAGGATGGTTTGCACAACCACCGTATTCACCGGCGGCATCACCATGCCTTCGCAATAATGAAACCATTGCAGATAGTCGGGATAGCGCGCATCGCTGACCGTCGGCTTCAGGCCGCCATTCTTGTGGCGCTCCAGGACATATTCCACGATTGCGCCGGATTCGAAGATAGAGACGTCGCCATCTTCCAGAACCGGCACACGCCCAAGGGGATGGCGCTGTCTGTGTTCATCCGATTTCAGATCCTTTGGATGAAACGCCATTTTGTTGATTTCATAAGGCAACGCCAGTTCCTCAAGCAGCCAGACGATGCGTCCGGCGCGGGAATTGGGGGCAAAGTGTAATTTTAGCATAATCTGTCTTTCCGTTTCACCGGGCGGGGCATGACCTACGACCGGCGAAACCCTTTTTGCTCAAGCCGCCAGCGCAGCGTATCGATCCGGTCCTGTCCGAAGAAGGGTTCGCCATCCAGCACCATGGTCGGCACACCCCAATGGCCCGCCGCATCGAGGGCGGCTTGATTGGCTTCAACCTCGTTCATTGTGTCATAGGTCGCGATGCTGGCGTCCAGCTCGGCGAGATCCAGTCCAGCCTTGGCGACCGCTTCGGCCAGACGATCGCCCTGATCCCAGCCAGGCTCGCTGCCCCAGATCAGATGCGAGACGTGATAGGCCAGCTCGATCCCCTTGCCGCGTCGGGCGGCTTCCACACCGAGGCCGGTCAGGCGGAAGATATGTGGCTGTTCGTCAGACACTTCGAACGTTTCCAGATTCTGGACCACGGGGTCGGGAACAGGAAAGGCGATCTTCATGTCCAGAAATGCGGCCCGGCGAAACGAATCCATAATGATATACTGCGCCGGTTTGCGATCTCCCGAGAAGAGCGCGTCCTTGCTGCGCACGGCGATCGGAAGCACAGGGCGGTAATTGATGTCGACGTCAAAATCGTCCCGCAATCGCAGCAGGTCCGGCGTCACCAAATAGGAATAAGGGCTCCGGAAGGACCAGAATACATCGACCTTGGCTGTCATGGCTGTGTTTCCTCTCTCAATGACGAGTCATTTGAAAGCAGGTCCGCGGAGAGTCTAGGGTGTCGTCGGGTCTGTAGAGCTGTAAGCCGCTAAGCGAAGCTTGGTGATCGGCCGTCTATAATCTCGCTCAGTGTCACGCCCAATTGGCCATCGGCCACAACCAGGCGACCGCGCGCCATCAGACGATCAGAGACATAGATGTCGACCAGATCTGTGGTGCGGTTTTCCAGTTCGACAATCTCGCCCTCAGACAGAGACATCAATTCCTCGACCGGCATACGTGCTTCGCCCAGCACGACATCGACACGCACGGGGGCGTCCATCAAGCTGGTTTCAAGGGCACGGTTCACAGGGGTCATTTTGATCTCTCGTCTCTCTCTGCTGCGATTCAGACTGCGGGGGAATGGTTGCCGAGAAGTGAATAAATGGGGTCAGCGCTTAAATAAGTCACCCTGCTGATCGATCACAACTGCAGCAAGTCGGCGCACCCGGTCGAGCGCGGCCTTGCGATCCGCTTCGTCTATCGAGGCTTGCTCAAGACACGCCGCAAGATCGACAATACCCGCCAATACCTGTTTCAGCTCAGCGGAGGTTTTGGACAGCACATCAGCCTGTTCGGCCAGCGCGTCATTACGGGCAATGGAGGCGCCGCTGGCCTGGGCGTCGGCGAGCAAGAGGGCGAGATCTTCGGTCGATAGCTCGATCCTGTCACGGGTGCTTGGCGCCGGGGCGCTGAAATCGCTGGCAAAGGGATAAGGCTCGATTTTCTCGATACGTCGCTTCATTCCACCAGCTCATCATCTTGCGGACGGGCGAGAATGTCGCCGCGTTTGACCAGGGTACGGGCAATGGTCAGGACTTCCGCGCGGGCGGCGTCAATTTCGCTCCGGCGGACGGGGCCGATGCCGGCAATATCCTCACGCAGCAAATCGCCGGCACGCTGCGTGATGTTCTGGAAGAAGGCTGCCGTCACCTGGGCGTCGGCGCCTTTCAGGGCAACCGTCAGGACGGCGCGATCGACATTGACCAGAATGGTCTGCAAGCTGGCCGGATCGAGGCGGGCAAGATCATTAAAGGTAAACATCAGGGCGCGAATCTTCTCGCCCGAACCAGGTTCAGCGCCATCCAGTGCGGAGAGCAGGGATTGTTCCGACTGGCTGTCGAGACGATCGAAGATCTGCGCGACATGGGCATGCCCACCAGGATTCGCGGCTGCGGTCGCATTTGGCTTTATCTGTTTGCGAATGGCACCTTCAAGAGCCGTCAGGGCGGCCGGATGGACGGGGCCCAGATTGAGCAGGCGTTTCAACGCTTCCGTCGCCAGTGTGCGCGGCAAGGCGCGAACCGCATGTGCGGCGGCATCCGGGGCCATTTGTGACAGGATGACGGCAATGACCTGCGGGCTCTCGTCCGCGAGCAGCCTGACAATTTCGTCCGGTTTCCGGTGTGACAGGTCCTGCCAGATGTCATGGCCGGTAGCGGAAACTACGCGCGGGCTGGTCTGCATGGCGTCGACATATTCATGCAGGATACTGTTCTCGGCGGCCGCATCATCCGACAATTGTTCCATTGCGGAGCTGAGGCGTCCCGCTTCTTCCGGCGACAGAAGCGGCCAGACTGAGGCGGCCTTATTGCCCAGGGCGCGCATGAGGCGCGCGCTGCGGTTCAGGCCATCCTCATTTTGAAGGGCGGGGGCTGGCAGGCTCATCTACTCCTCCGCATAGGACATCCAGTTGCGCACCACTTGCGCCGTTTCATTTGGCTTCGCCTCTGCCAGCGCATTTGCATCATGTTGGTCGTGACGCTCCACGCGCGCCGGCGCAGCCAGGCGAGCCGGCGGCACGGGTGCGGCGGTGCGTAGCGGCGGATCCATCTCGCGCGGCGCGGTCTGCCGGGTCCGTGTCGGCGCCAGGCCCATGGCGAGGAGCAGGGCGGAGAGCAGAGCAAGGCCCGTCAATTCAGCGATCTGAATTGGCGTTAGCGATGTGCCGACGCCGCGAGCAAAGGGAAATTTTGTCAGGCTCAGCGTGTCGCGTTCAGGATTAAAGGCCATGGCCGCGGTCAGAACGGTCTCAATGCGTGTGCGCAGCGGACGAAGATCCGTGGCAAAGTCACCGTCTATCATCACCAGCACGGACTTTGGCGAACTGCCCGTCACCGAGACGCGGACCTTGCCCGGACCGGTAATCGGTTCGAGCAGATAGGTTAGCTCCTGCTCAAGGACCCCGCCTACCGGCTCAGTCTTGCCATTGCCGAGCAGGTCATAGGCCCGCAGCGCGAAAAGCCCCGCTGCGAGCACAAATGCAGCGAGGACCATGAGGCGTGTGGTAGGCGATCTGTCTTTTACGCTCATCTCTCGACACCAAAGCCCGATGCATAAGCGGGCATTCCGTCACAGAGTGTACGGCTGGCGTCGTAAACGGCGCTTTAACATTCGGGATAAGGCCCGAATGGATTTGGATTTTATCCAGCTCCGCCGGACTTAGCGGTACTGTTGCACCCGCGTCGTCCGCAAGCCCTTGCGGCCATGCTTTGAGTAAAGTGCGCGCCAACCGGAAAACTCTTCTTCGCTAAGATCATAGCGACGAAGGGCTTCTTCTTCGGTGAGCAAGCCACCCGTAACGGCCGCCACAACTTCGGCTTTGCGACGGGTCACCCAACGGGTAATGCCAGGCTTTGGCAGGTCTAGGAGCGTCAGAGGGCGACCATCCGGGCCGCGCACGCTCAGGGATTGTGCATTCTGCGTCATTCTTTCCACCACTGTTCTACAGTTCATCAAGCCGCTTCTGCAGCCATGGTGGGGTTATACAGGATGCGCATTAAAGCCGGTTTCAGAGCAATCCGACAATTTTCAAGAAAATTGGAGGCAACCCGCGATGAGACGTTAGGAGGCTGTTTGCAAACCTGTTCCGGAATGGGGCACTTCGAGGCCCGATGCCAACTATTGCTTGGCGAACCGGGCCAGATCCGCTGCCGTATCACCGCTAATATCCGGACACATGGTGACGAATATTTCAGCGCCATGGCAGGTGCCACGGACTTCCCGGCACCGGGCGGGCACGCCTGCGGCCAGCAATCGGCGATAGAAGACCAGGCCCTCATCGCGCAGCGGATCGCACTCATTCACACTGATCATCGTGCGCGGTAGGCCTTTGACATCCGCCTCGCTGGCAAAAAGCGGCCAGGCCAGCGGGTTCTTTGCTTCAAAGGCCTCCATGCCATAGGCCATTGCGCCGCGATTGCTGTGGAGCCCAAGCAGGATGCCATTATTCTCGATCGAAGACGGCAAATCATCCTGCGGCCATTTCCCGGCAATGTAGGGGCAAAGCGCATAAAGGCCGCTGACCAGACCCATGTCGCCATCCTGTTTGAGCTGCAGGCCGGTTGCCAGAGTCAGATTTCCACCGCCGCTTTCGCCCGCGATGACCATCTTGGCGGGATCAATGCCGAGTGTGTCGGCTTGCGCGTGCAGCCAACGGAAGCCTGAGACACAATCGTTCAAGCCCGCCGGGAAGGGCGCGACTTCCGGTGCCGATGAAGGAATCAGCGCATTGCGAAAATCGACCATGGCGACCGCGACCCCATTGGCCGCGATGATTTTCGCCCAGGCGCGATAGTTGCCGTAAAAACAGGACAGGCTCATCATCCCGCCGCCATGAATATAATAGACGCAAGGTACCGGGTCTGCGCCTTCAGGTCGTACGAAGCGGATCTTGACCGTATTGCCATCCGGCTTTGACGTAAATTCATGTTCTGAGATCGCGAGACCTGTCGACGGGGCCAGCGCTTCATTGTCGGCCATTTCAAGCACCATGCGGATCTGCTCGGCAGCGGCTTTGGCTTCAGGCGTATTCGCTTCGGCCAGCTGGGCGTCTCGTGAGACGACATCCGTTTCCTGGGTCGGACTCGGCAGCAAAGCGAGCGCGGCCTTGATACGTGGGTCTAGTCTCGGGTCGTTGGCAATATCCGGCATCGCGCATCCTCTCTTTGTCTTTTGCAAAGAGACAAGCATAGGACTTGCGCGATGTGCCAGTTTGTCGTCGCGACAGGCGGGCCGGTCAGGCGAATTGAGGCGCGATCTTCAGGTTTTTCACCCAACCGAGCTTCTCATAGGCCAGCAGGATGGTGCCATTATAATCGACAATCCGATTCCAAAGGCCCTTGCGCGGGCGGTGCAGAGCGCTTTGCGGCTCTTCATGATGGTGATCATGGAAGGCCTCGCCGCCGGTCAGCAAGCCGATCAGATGGTCGGCCCATTTGGGCGTTGGCAAATGGCCGAGGACATTAATGCCATAGACGGTGGCGTGGAATTGAATCGCCCGGCCGATGACGAAACAGGCGTGACAGATCGCGGTCAGGATCAGCGACCCGCCTGCGGCCCAGACAATCAGATAGATGGCCGCTGGGATCACCAGGTGCAGGATTAGGGACAGTGAATTGTAGCACTGGTCCATCCAGACTACGATCGGCTTCTTCTTAAGCCACATCGGCATGGGACGCATCATGTCCTTGGCGTCGCGCCAGATAATCCAGCCGACCCAGGCCCAGCGTTTGGACTCGAATGGATTATGCGGATCGCCAGGCTTGTCGGAGAAACGATGGTGCTGACTGTGATAATTGACCCAGTCGCGGACCGTGCCCTGCATGGCAATCATGAGATTGATCATCGTAACAATCTGACCGGGCGCTTTCAGCTCGCCGGCCTTGTGCTGCATGATGCGGTGTAACGGGCCAATGCCAGCGTTGCAGACGAAGATGGACAATGCCACGATGCCGATGCCAAGTGGCAAGTAATACCAGCGCAGGGTTAGCCCGGAGATGGCCAGGCCCAGCACGATCATGGTGACCAGCATGGCCAGGCCAAGCGCAGGATACAGAAAGGCCGAGAAGAAACTCGCAAAGTTGAACGTGGTCCAAGTTTTCGGAATCGCGACTGAGCGAGGGATCATTCTGAAGGCCTCCAATATCTGGTAATGTCAGTATGCGAACAGGTCGCCTACCAAGTTGTTAAGACTCGTTCGCAAATCCGGAAAGTCCTGATCTGATCAAATCTCTGCAATCTTTTGAAGTGTGACGGGAGAGTCACGATTTTTCGCGACTCTCCCGCCTAAATCTAGCGATTATCAACCTCCGACCGTACCAGTTCCAGCCCGCGCCGCGTGATGCGATAGGGCTGACCTTGTCTGGAGGCGATGGCGCGGCGGCGTTTCAATTTGCGAAAAAGGCGCAAATCGAGGCCTGGCGCGCGCCAGCCGTCTCGATTGATAATGATGACCCGGTCGATTTTGCGATGGTCATTGCGTTCGATTTCAATTCGCCCGCCTTGCGCGAGCAAGTGAAGGATGCGCTGTTCAGCGCGAGAGATATCCATGGTTTTGAATGTCCGATGACGCGTGCCTGGCACGCATTGAAACAGACTGATCCATGCACTGGATCAGAGCTATGATCTGTTTCTGGCCCCGCGGCGATATTGGAACGCCTGAGGGCCTTTACCGGGTCTCGGACAGGTTGAACATAAAGTCTCCGTTACGCGCGGCGGATAGCGAAAACGACCGCTCTTCGTCAAGTCTGCTCGCTGTTTCCGTGAAAATATGTCTTAGATGACGAAAGCCGGATGAACTGGCTGATCAAGTGGAGGAAACATATGAGCAAGATGGAGGACATGCTGTCCGGGCTGCGCCGGGTGGTGACCGCCAATGATGCAGATGGCAAGTCGCATATCATGATTGATGGTGGCCCCGCGGACGAGTTTCGGACGGGTGATCTGGGCGGCCTGCTGGAAATCTGGCAGGATGAAGCGTCCGGCCCGCTCGATGCGCAACCGTGTGACGACAAGGGCGCTGGCACCCCCATCTTGTCGCCGGATCATGGCAAAGTGAAAATTCGCTGGTTCACCGCCGGGCCGACGCCGGAAGGCGCGCCACCGGAAATGATTGCCGATCTGACACGTCAGGCTTTTGTCGCCATCGGTGCCGGCGACCATCAGCCGGATACGTCAAAGCACCCGGCTATGCATACCACGCATACGCTGGACGCGATCATCCTCGTGAAGGGACGGGTGCGCCTTATCCTCGACAAGGAGGAAACCGTAATCGGGCCGGGCGATGTGGTGATTCAACGGGCGACCAATCATGCCTGGGCCGTCGACAATGATGAACCGGCTCTATTTGTGGCGGTCCTTGTCGACCGCACCTAGGCGCTCCGGCGGGGCAATGCTTTCTGCCCATGTCTTGCAGCCCAGCTTGCCGCGGCAATCTCCGCGCACTTCAAGCGAGGCATGGCTGACCCCGAACCCTTCTTCATCCGCCGCGGAAATCAGGCTGACCACGGCGTCGCTGGCCGACAATTCATGCGCCTGTCCGCATTTTTCGCAAACAAAAAGGGCAAGCGGGACATCGCTTGGGCCCAGATCCAGGGCGAAATAGGCATTCAGACTTTCAACGCGCGTGACAAATCCAAGTGAGACCAGAAAGTCCAGCGCACGATAGGCCGTCGGCGGTGACACGGATCCCACCCCGTCCAGCGAGGCCAGCACCTCATAGGCGGTCAGGGGGCGTTTCGCATCCAGCAGCAGGGTCAGCACATGTTTACGAATGGCCGTCAGGCTCTTGCCATTCAATTGCGCTTCTTCAGCAGCGGCCTGAACCAGATCCTCTTTTGAAGGTTTTACAGCGTCGGGCTGACGCCATCTGCGCCGATGCAGGCGACGTTTTCCGGTTGCGGGGGTGCGAGTGCGAAGACGTGTCATAGTATGACGTATATGCCGCGATCAACTTGCCGTCGAGTTAAAATGTTGGCGTTGACGTCAACGTCGTGGTTGACGAGTGCAAAAACGAAACATAATAAGAACAAATAATGTACAAATAGACGGAACAGGGCGGGCATGAGCGCGATAACCACCACATCCGATGTGCTTGATGAGGCGTTGCGGCAGGCGGGGCTTGAAGATGCCTTCGATGATCGCGGACAGGCATTTGAAGACTGTCCGGGATGCGGCGCGCACAATGGGCTGAAGCTCTCACTCGCGCGAGGGCAGGTTCGTTGTGCGGCCTGCGGCACGCAAGGTCCGCTCCTGGCCTATCTGCGCGAAAAAGTCGAAGCGGGTGAATGGAATCATGAGCCGTTTTCCGAGGCAGAGATTATTCCCATTCAGCCGCGCTTGCCGCGACCCGATTTGGAGCTCGTCCCCGAGCGCGAGCCAGCCATCGCGGCACAGGCTGACCCAACGCCATTGATTGCCGAGCTGGTTGATGATGGCGACCGGGCAACCGATAACGCGTCCGGAACAAAGCGTTCCGAAGCCTCCGGTGTTACGGGAGAACGGATCATCATCACGCTGCTCGCGCTGGTCTTTCTGGGCGCGGGGCTGGCGGCGGCGGCGCTGTCTGGGTTTGCAAATTTCCAGGCCTTCAGTCTTGGTGTCAGCGAACCTGGCCAGGCGCGGGTCTGGGGTTGGAGCGGCGTGATTGCGTCGATCTGTTCGTTTGGCGGGTTCACCTTTTTCTGGTGGCACCTGTCGGGGCACCGCCGGGGGGAGGCGTTGCGGGCGCTGGTCTTCGCGCTCGCAGGCGCGGGGACCAGCATTGCCGGCACGACGCTCTATATGGTGAATAATGAACAGGGTCAGGCGGAGAAATGGCAAAGCGCTAATGATTTGCGCGCCTTGACCGAAACCGAGATTGCCGACTGGACTCGGCAGCTGGAAGGCATTCCGGCCGACACGCGATCGATTGACGGGTTGAAAGCTTACCTGGCCGGTGTGGAAGCCGCCGGCCGGACGCATCAGAAACCGTATCGGGACGCTCAGAACGAGTTGGGTCTGGCGGAACGACGCGCGGTCCTGGAGCAGAATATCGCGACCGCGCGTGCGGAGCTTCGACAGGCAGTCACCATCGGGTCAGATGCGCGCCGGGCACAGAGTCTTCCCGCCTGGTTTTTTGCGCTGATGCTGGAACTGTTTTCATCGCAGGCGACGAGCATTGCCTTCGTGTCACTGCTTTTACTTTATGGTCGCCAGCCGCCTCAGGTGGACCATGCGCAGATGCAAGACGAGCTTGCGGGCATCGTTTAGGCGGCTTTCTCGACGAAGACGGTGCCAGCTGAATAGCCCGCTCCGAACGAACAGATCAGGCCTTTGTCACCGGCTTGCATGTCTGCACTGTGCTTGTGAAAGGCGATGATCGATCCGGCGGAGCTCGTATTGGCGTAGGTGTCGAGCACGGTCGGGCTCTCATCCGCTGTCGCTTCGCGGCCAAGGACTTTTGATGCGATCAGGCGGTTCATATTGGCATTCGCCTGATGCAGCCACATGCGGCGCAAATGCGGGGCGTCGAGATCAAGCCGGTCCAGTTCGGCCAGGATCATTCTGGCCACCATAGGCACGACTTCCTTGAACACTTTGCGCCCTTCCTGGACGAACAGCTTGTCCTCCGCGCCGATCCCGTCCGGGGCGCAGCGATTGAGGAAACCGAAATTGTTGCGGATATTGTTGGAGAATTGCGTTTTGAGACTGGTGCCGAGAATTTTCCAATGCGCTGCTGGCGCAATGTCTTCATTCTCGATCAGCACCGCGGTCGCGACATCGCCGAAAATGAAATGGCTATCGCGATCCGTGAAATTCAAATGTCCGGAGCAGATTTCAGGATTGACCATCAGGACGGATTTGGCGCTGCCGGAGCGCACAAAATCGGCGCCGGTCTGAATCCCGAACGTCGCCGAAGAGCAAGCCACATTCATGTCAAAGCCAAAGCCCTCCACACCGAGCGCGTCCTGAATCTCGACGGCCATAGCCGGATAGCCGCGCTGCATATTGGAGGCGGCGCAAAGCACGGCATCGACATCTTTCGGATCGCGTCCCGCAGTCTCGAGCGCCATGCGGGCCGCATTGACAGCAATTTCCGCGAGCACCGAGATCTCTTCATTCGACCGTTCCGGAATGTCCGGGCGCATCGTGTCGGGATCGACAATGCCGGACTTGTTGACGACAAAACGCGATTTAATGCCGGAGGCCTTTTCAATGAACTCGACGCTGGAATGGGTCTTTGCCTCGACGGTGCCGGCCTCGATGTCGGCGGCATGTTCCCGGTTCCATTTGTCTGCCCAGGCGTTGAAGCTCGCCACCAATTCCTCGTTCGAGACGGACTCGGCGGGAGTCCAGAGACCAGTGGCTGAAATGACGGGGGTATTCATGGGGCGCCTCTTCGGACCGCGTTTGCGGTTATCTTCTTCACCGCAAAACTATTAGGGCGCGGAAAGACGGGCGTCGAGCCGTTACGCGCGGTGAATCTGCAGGAAATCAGGACGCGGGCGCGCGCGGCTCGTTTGCTGTTTCCAGAAACTGGCGGCATTCCTTCTTGTCCAGGTCAGGTGAACAAAAGGCGCCGTTTCCGGGTTTGAAAGCGACCGGATAGACCGGGTCGATAATATCCTCGCGGCCCAGGCAAGCGGCAACGGCAGCGTATTGGCCAGGGCGCCGCGGTGCGTCAGCCATCTTCCGCGCCGGCAATTTCGCGTCCCAGTTCGCGGCGTTCGGCATTGTCTTCCAACTGTTCCAACCGTGCCGCGTCTTTGTGGCGTTCGCGCTCCGCATCCTGGATGGCGTCGGCGATACAGCGATTGCGGCTAGATTCATCACTGATCGATTCGCATTTCGAATAGGCGCGGTCCCGGTCAAATTCCGTATTGCTGACGCAGGCGGTCAAAACGCCAAGGGCGGCGGCGAGGGCGAGAAGGGGTTTCATCGGGCAAGCTCCTGAACTTGTTTGAATCGCGGACAGTCGACTTCATGATCATTGTACAGACCGCATGCTTGCATCCAAGCATAGACGATCGTCGGGCCAACAAATTTGTGGCCCCGCTTCTTCAAGGCCTTTGAACAGGCCTCTGAAATATCCGTCTTGGTCGGTCCATCACGATAGTATTTCAAATGGCCGAGAATGGGTTTGTGGTCGACAAAGTCCCAGCAGAATTCTGAAAAATCCTCGCCCTGATCAAAGCCATCGAGGAAGGCGCGGGCATTGCCGATACACGATTCTATTTTTTTCGGGCTGCGAATAATGCCGGGATTGGTCAGCGCCTTGTCGATGCGCCGCTGATCCCAACGCGCAATCCTCTCTGGATCAAATTCGTCAAATTCCTCACGCATGGTTTCGCGCTTACGCAAGATGGTGATCCAGGCGAGACCCGCTTGCATGCCATCCAGTTGCAGTTTCTCCCACAAGGCGCGCGAATCGTATTCCGGGACTCCCCATTCTTCGTCGTGATAGGCCCGGTAAAGCGGGTCATCCATCGGCGCCCAGGCGCAAGGCACTTGATTTGTCATGCTTATTTCATAGCCTCGACTTCGGCGACAAGCCAATCGGGTTTTGCAATTGTGACAGGGGTTTCATTAAGCGTCACAGCATGGCCATCAGACGTTGCCTTCAGCCAGCGATCAACACGCATGCGGGCAAGACCGTTTTCCGCTTCGCAACTGGTCAAGGTTCCGACCGGGGCGGGGGCCAGAAGATCGTCGCCGGGCGTGAGCGTGGTGTCCGTCGTCGCGATAATCGGCAAGGTGCGCTTGCGGATGGTTCCGCGCCGGTGCATGCGGCTAACAACTTCCTGCCCGACAAAACAGCCTTTGTTCAGCGCAACTCCGCCCAGCACATCCATGTTGATATCGGCTGGAAAGACGTCCGCAGCGCCAAAATCGAAACCCTGTTCGGGAATGCCATGGGTGATGCGATCGGTATGATACTCACTCATCGGGCGCGACCATTCCGCTGGATGATAGCCAAACCAGGCGGCCCAGCTTTCCCGGGTCGCGAGACCGCGCAACCGTCCGCCCGGATAGCGCGGGTCAAGATAGACATGCTGCGCACCGGAAATCGGTCGTAAGCCTTCAGACGCCGGCTCCGTGCCGGCGATGACAAACACATCTTCCAGTTTTTCAATCTCGACCTGGCTGCGCAGGCGGAACATTTTCATGCGTTTGGCGAGATCGTCGACATGCTCCGCCGCGGTATCCAGCAAGACGCCATCCTCGATCCGGATGGCCAGATAGTCGGACAGGATCTTGCCTTGCGGCGTCAGCAGGGCGCCATAGCGCGTCGTGCCGGGCGCCCAGTTATCGGTGGCATTGGTCACCAGACGTTCGAGCAAGGTTATCGTATCCGGGCCTTGCAAGGAAAGAACGGCGCGATGCTGCAAATATACAAACGGAGACGTCATGCCACGGCATTTAGGTCGCACCGCGGCGCTTGTCATCCGCTACAAAAGAAAAAGGTCCAGCGGCAGGAGGGAGGTCGCCGCTGGACCGAGATCCAAGAGATCCAGAGGGGAAAGGTGATCTCTTAGAACTTGTAGCGCGCACCAATCGTCAGACTGGTGCCATCAAAATCGTCATCGACCTCGGCATTGAACAGGTTTTCGCCATTGCCGATAAAGCGGCGGTCAAACTCCAGATCGCGGATCTGGTAGTAGCGGGCCTCGCCATAGACTTCCCAGGGCGTTCCGGTGAGCCAGGTCAGGCCACCGGCAAACGTGCTGGCCAAACCGCTATCCTCGCCGGTCACGACGAAGTTTGGATCCACGGCGCCGCCACCCGCATAGAGAATGTTGGCATCAACATTTGCGATGCCCAGGCCGCCGCCAACATATGGGATCAGCGTCTGATTATCGTCCCAGATGATGTCGCTATAATTATTGATCAGGAAGAAATCGATATCGGCGTCACCGCCAAAGGACTGGTTGCCGCCATTGAAGCTGCCATCGCTGACATCGACGCTGAGGGTCGAATATTCGAGCTCCAGCCGGGTGTTGAACAGGCCGAAGAATTCCCAAGGTGTCTTGTAGCCAAGGGCCACGCCGATTGTGCTGTCGCTGTCAAATTCTGCCTGGACGCGGGCGGGGTCGCCAACGGTGCCGGGTGCGCCGGCAACAGGGTTCTGAGTGCCGCGCAGGTCGGCATCATTGGCGAAGCCGGCGCCGACAAAGCCGGACACGTACCAGCCATCATCATCCTGGGCAAAGGCAGGCAGGGTCAGGGCGGAGGAAACGGCGAGGGCCGCAAGGGTGAGGCGAGACATGATCGGAAAGTCCTTCTTGTCGTTATATTTGTTTTCGACCCTCCCGACCTATGCCGGCTTGTCCGGCGGCGCACTTAACGTCTGATCAAACAGCGATCACGGTCGCTCACACCGAATTGAGATCACAAAAGCAGGGGCGCGGTTGCCATGTGGTGCCAGGTGTACTGGCGGTCCCGGCGGCAAGCTTGACGAAGCTGCCCAGGCATGTGGAGAAACAGGAAGAAGGAATAAGAGGCGCAAGCGCGACGATGAGTGAGACAAGTCATATCCCGTTTCGGGACGTGCCCTATCTGCCGCAGAAACTGAACGTGGACCGCCGCGCGGACGGCACGATCCTGCTTGATAATGGTCAGCCCCTGAAAGATTTCCCGCGGCACATGTTGTGGCCATTGAAACATTGGGCCGAACAGACCCCGGACCGGACCTGGCTGGCACAGCGCGATCCCGTCGACCCCAGTCGCGAGGGCTGGCACGAAATCTCCTATTCCGAGGCCTGGCAACGGGTCCAGGCCATGGCACAAGGCTTTTTGAACGCTGGCGCCGATGCGCCGGTCATGATCCTGTCGCGCAATACGATTGATCATGCCGTGGTGATGTATGGCGCGATGCTGGCTGGAATTCCGGTCGTGCCTGTGACGCCGGCCTATGCCTTGCTCAGTCAGGATTTTGCCCGGCTCAATTATGTCGACGATCTGGTCGCGCCCAAATTCATCTATGTTGAGGACGGCGCCGAATATCAGCGCGGCCTGGACGGCATGGCGGTCGGAGATCGACTGATCCTATATTCGCGAAATGCGCCGACCGGATATCAGAGCCAGTCAATTGACGCATTTGCGGTGCCAGGCGGCAATTCTGTCGCCGAGGCTTATGACCGGTTGACGCCAGAAACCATCGCGAAATTCATGCTGACCTCCGGATCGACCGGTGAGCCGAAAGCCGTGATCAATACGCACGGGATGGTCGCGGCCAACGCCAAGATGATCCGATCGGTCTGGGACGAAAGAAAGCTGGCCGAGGTGACGGGTGAGATTCAGGTCATGTGCAATTTCCTGCCCTGGAGCCACACCTATGGCGCCAACGCGATCCTGCACAATATGACGGATTGGGGCGGAACCCTTTATCTTGACTGGGGCGCGCCGACGCCGGCGCGGCTTCCCGAAATGATCCGCAACATGAAAGACGTGTCGACCACGCAGCATACAACCGTGCCGGCGGCATGGGCCGCGCTCGCAACAGAATTTGAACGTGACGAAGCGTTGGCAGAGACGTTCTTCAAGCGCATATGTTCCATGGCCTATGGCGGCGCGGCTATGGGCCAAGATATATATGAGCGAATCCAGGCCGTCGCGGTGCGTGTCACCGGCACACGGATCTCCTTATCGGCCGGCTATGGTGCGACCGAGACCTCGCCCACGGCCAGCAATGTCCACTGGCCGAATGACACGATGGGCCTGATCGGACTGCCCCTGCCGGGCAACACATTCAAGCTCGTTCCCGCCGGCGACAAGTTGGAGCTACGGGTCAAAGGCGTCAATGTCACGCCGGGCTATTATCGCAATGAAGAAAAGACTCGGGCCGCCTTTGACGAAGAAGGGTTCTATCGACTCGGCGATGCGGTGCGGTTCGTCGATCTGGACCGTCCCGAGAAAGGCCTTGCCTTTGACGGTCGCACCGCAGAAGAATTCAAACTGGCCAATGGCAGCTGGGTCTCAGCCGGCAAGCTTCGGGTGCAGGCTGTCGAAGCCGTCAATGGCGCGCTTGCCGACGCGGTGGTCTGCGGCCTGAATCAGAATGAGGTCTGCTTGCTTGGTTTCATCAATGAAGGGTATTGCCAGCGCCTGGTCGATGCCGCGTTACCGATGGCCGAGCTGATCCACCATCCAAAAGTGGTCGACGCGGTCCGGTCCGGATTGGAGCGTCATAATGCGCATTCGCCAAACCCCGCCAGCCGTATTGCCCGCATCGTGTTGCAACCGACCCCGCCTCAAGCGGATGCCGGAGAGATTACCGAGAAGGGATATATCAATCAAAACAAGGCTCAAACCTTGCGCGCGCAAGAGGTTTCCAAACTGTATGACACAAGTCATCCGAGCGATGTCATAATTCTGTAACACACCAATACACAGCAATTACCATTTTCTGCGCAACGTAGACTTGAATTTCCTACCGCGGGGTCAGATATTGCTCCTGCGGAGTGAGAGTTCTATCTCCTCTGCAGCCATATCCCCTTTGTGGCTTGTCTACGGACCCTGACAGGACGATTGAGCGCTTCGTGCGAACAGTCGTCCTGTCTTGTATTGCGGCTTGTTTTTTGGTCGGGATGCCCGCTAGACAGACGAAAACACAATCGAGGAGGAGGCGAGGATATGGATGACGGACCGTCAGATAAAATGACCGGCGCAGAGGCATTGGTGGCAACTCTTGCGGATCATGGCGTTTCGGCCTGTTTTGCCAATCCCGGAACATCTGAAATGCATCTGGTTACAGCCCTGGATGGCGAGCCGCGAATCCGTTCGGTCCTGTGTCTGTTCGAAGGGGTCGCGACTGGCGCCGCAGATGGATATGCGCGCGTATCGGGGATCCCGGCCATGACGCTGCTACATCTCGGCGCAGGCTATCTCAATGCCGGGGCGAACATTCATAATGCCGGGCGTGCGCGAACCCCCATGGTCAATGTGATTGGCGATCATGCCGTCCCCCATCTGAAATATGACGCGCCGCTGACATCAGATATTCGCGGCCTGGCGGGCCCGAACTCGCTCTGGATCAAGTCCGCCGACAAGGTGGGGGATACGGGAAAGCTGGCGGCGGAAGCCTTTGCCGCGAGCTACGGCCCGAAGCCAGGACCTGTCTCGCTTATTCTGCCGGCCGACAGTGCCTGGATGGACGGTGGCGTCACAGGCGCGCTGATCGACCCTGCGCCATTACGAACCGTTTCGCCAGACCAGATCGAGGCGGCCAAGGCCGCGATCGCAAGCGCCGATCATCCGCTTCTCCTGATCAATGGCACCGCGCTTAATGAGTCCGGTCTCCAGGCGGCCGCGCGTTTGAAAGCGGCCGGTATTCGGGTCATGACGGATACGTTCTATCCCAAGATGCGCCGCGGGGCCGGCGTGTTCGCGCCTGAGCGAATGCAGTATTTTGCCGAAGGGGCGATGGCGGACCTGGAAGGCTCGGACTTGATGATCCTGGCCGGAACGAGTGCACCGGTTGCCTTCTTCTCTTATCCCGGCAAGCCGAGCCTTCTGGTGCCGGACGGATGCGACGTGCTCGATCTCGGGGATGCCAGTTCAGACAGCGCCGCGACTCTGACCGCGCTCGCTGATGCGCTGGGCGCGAGCGATGCCGCTGCGCCCGAAGCGCTGCGCGTGCCGGACCTGCCAACCGGCGAGCTGACGGCGCAAAGCGTCGGACAAAGCCTGGCCCGTCATATGCCGGATCAGGCGCTGGTCTCGGATGATGGCGTATCGAATGGATTAATGTCCTACCTGCCTACCCAGAATGCACGACCGCATGACTGGATGATGCTGACTGGGGGCGCCATTGGGCAGGGCATGCCCCTGGCTCTGGGTGCGGCAATCGCGGCGCCGGATCGGAAGGTCATCTGCCTGTCTGGCGATGGCGCTGGCATGTATACCAATCAGGCGCTCTGGAGCATGGCGCGCGAAGGCGCGGACGTAACCACGATTGTCTTCGTGAATCACTCTTATCGCATTTTGAATATTGAACTCTATCGCACCGGCGCGGGAAACCCTGGGCCGACGGCCAAGGACATGTTGTCCATTGGAGGCCCCGACATCAATTGGGTGCAGCTGGCAGAGAGCATGGGTGTATCGGCGATTGAGACCGCGACAGCGGAAGACTTTGACGCAGCGCTGGCAGAGGCGATCGCCGCCCCTGGTCCGCGCCTGATTGCCGCCATCGTGCCGGGCTGAGAGGATTCAAGCCCGGCACTCAGGTGGGATCAGTTGGCAACGAATGAGAAATTGCCGACTTTCCGCCCTGTTGTGTTTTCGTGATGCGCGATCAGATCGGAATCACCCGTCGCGATCACAAACTCTTCGACCAGCGGACGGACACAGGTTCGCATCAGCGATTGTCTGATGGGCGACACCCGCCCATACAGTCCGCAGGCCTTGGTGGCGGTGCGTTCTGCCCGGCGATAGGTTTGGGACGCGGGTGCAGCGGGATCATATTTGAATGCCACCTGCATCGGCACTTCATTCAACGCGCTGGCGCCAGGCAGGGTCATCATCATGCCCGCACACAGGGCCAAGACTTTCAAATGTTGTTTCATGACTTTCTCCTTAGTTTGGCTCGTCACGAGCGAACCGTCAGATGTCACAGTCCGGGCATGACCGGAATCGCGCCTTTCGACGTGCTGGTATGAGTTTATCTCAGGGCAGGATCAGGCGGGGTAGGTGTCCGCAATATCGTGTTTCAGCCAATCGATGATCGATGCCACATAGCGTCGACGCGGGGCTCGCGGCAGCATGGCGATGTAATAATGATAGCGCCAATCGCGCAATGGTTCGCCAAACCGGATCAGGCGGCCATTTACGAGATGATCGCGAACAATCAATTCTGGCAGCAGGGCGATGCCCTGGCCATTCAGGACGGCGTTCAGGGCGACCAGGAATTCCTGCACGATCACTTTGCGGTTAGACCGGGTCAATTCATCACCGCGCTCATTCGCCCAGGTCTGCCACTCATCGACATTGAACACTTGCAACAGTCGCACGGAGCCCGACTTGATATCATATGTAGGATGCATCACCGGGATGAGATCGGCGGAGCTGATCGGTTCACAGACCATGTCCTCAGCGACTCCCTGGCCGTAACGGATGCTGAAATCAACTTCTTCCTTGGCATGATCAATCAGACGATCGGAGGTTAGGAATTCGAGCTCGACTTGCGGAAATGCGCCCTCCAGTCGATCCAGCCTTGGTGCCAATGCGCTGGACGCGAAGGAGGCCAGGGTCGAGATGCGGATTTTCTGAGATCGCGGTTCCCGGCGCTCAAACCGCGAAAAGCCTGAGATCAGCATGTCAAAGGCGGGCAAGGTCGTATTCTTGAGCGACTGTCCTTCGGCCGTGAGTTCCAGACCATTGGCATGGCGTTCGAACAGTTTCGCGCCGATAAAATCCTCGAGGGCATGAATCTGTTTGCTGACGGCCCCTTGAGTCACACCCAGCTCTTCTGCCGCCCGGGAGAAGTTCAAATGCCGGGAGGCGGCATGAAACGCCTTGATCGCATTCAGGGGGGGAAGTCGATTCAACATAGGCGCGATCTAACAGGAACGCGCGCGGGATGCGATCTTGCTTTGAAAAGAAATCTCGAAACGCACTCGGAGTTTTTCGCATGAAGGGCATGAGAATTTGGCGTTTCTGGCTTTTTGGTAATGTCGGAAGCGAAAAAAAGCAGGTTTTCATCCGCCAAACCCGGAATCTGCCCTGAAGGTTAATCGCCCGCCCGCATTTTGTTAATACACTGCCATTTCAGAGCATTAGGCGTTAACCTGAATGCAAAGCCTGTCCGGCAATCTCACGCCTGTCGCCGAGGTATTGGTGGCTGTGATGGTGGGTGTCCCGGACCAGGAAAACCTGGCTGGGCACCTCTCGAAAACTGAGAGGAAAGAGAAGATGCCATATTCTGATTTGGCGACTGATATTGCGCCTGAGACCGGACTAGAGTCTGAAACCGCGACTGGCGAAGAGCTGTACCGCGTGGGCTTGGCTTATTCGGAAGGCGTTGATTGTGATCAGGACCTTATCGCCGCGCACAAATGGTTCAACCTTGCTGTTCTGAAAGGCTATGATGACGCAAAGATCTGCCGTCAGGAAATGGCCGATATGCTCGACAAGGAAGATATCAAGTCAGCGCTGGCCGCGGCGCGCGCCTGGTTGCAACTCGCGAACTAGTAATTCGGCAAGCCTTGAAAGCTGCCAAACATTTCCGTGCCCTCAAATTTCGGCGATGGGCACGGTGCACGATCTGAATCATCCTCGGTCCGGCAGGTCAATTCCTGCACCCGCAGATTCAATTCAGAACAGGCCACCGGATATGGGTCGAACATGTTGAGTTCGATCGTCGTCCGCGCGACGCCGCTGCCGCCTTCATTGAAGAGACTGGCCCCTGAGCCAGTGAGGCTCTGATCCACGACTTCATAATTTGCGTTCAGAAGGATGAACTCTTCTGTGGTCCGCATCGCATAATGGACATTCGGATTGCATTGGCCGTCTGGGATCTCAGCATTGGCTTCGAACCGTACCAGCATTTCGCCTTCAGCAAGATCTGCGTATGGGTCCTCAATTCCCGGCTCGCCGCCACAAGCGGCAACAATAAGCGTTAGCCCGAAGGCTGCGATTTTGGTCTTCATACTTCCCCCACGAAGTTCAGGATTTTAGCTTTCATTGTAACGATAGCCAACGCCATACAGCGTCTCGATCGCGTCGAATTCCTTGTCGCTCTCGCGGAACTTTTTGCGCAGCCGTTTGATGTGGCTGTCAATCGTCCGGTCGTCGACATAGATCTGGTCATCATAAGCCGCGTCCATCAAATTGTCGCGTGACTTCACATAGCCTGGGCGCTGGGCCAGGGCTTGCAGGATCAAAAACTCGGTCACGGTCAATCGAACAGGATGTCCATCCCAAGAGCAGGAATGTCGATTAGGATCTAATGTCAGACGGCCACGAACGATAGGCTTTACGTCGCCTTCTTCCGGGCTGGAATCTGCAGACCGCGACCGGCGCAGAACCGCCTTCACGCGTTCGGACAAAAGCCGGTTCGAGCAAGGCTTTCGAACAAAATCATCGGCGCCAATATTGAACCCGATGACTTCATCTATTTCTTCATCCTTGGAGGTCAGGAAAATGACCGGCAGTTCGGACGTCTGGCGCAAGCGCTTGAGCAATTCCATGCCGTCCATTTTCGGCATTTTGACATCCAGTATGGCAAGGTCTGGTGGGCTGTCGGTCAGAGCGCCCAACGCGCTCAGCCCATCATGATAGGTGCGTACCTGGTAGCCTTCGGCTTCGAAGAAAATTTTCAGAGAGGCGACAATATTCTCGTCGTCATCTACCAAAGCCAGTGTTGTCATCTTACAGCCCTTTGCGTTCAAACCCGGTCCTTACCGGGCTGTCTTCTGAGGGCTGTTGAACCACGGTTCGAGTGCCGCCGGAAGCCCCGGCTCGGATGAAACTCTACTCTTACCCGGTTTTTTGGCGCAGATTTGCAGTGAATGCGGCAATTTTGCGTTTTGTTTCAGGTCGCTGCCCTGAAGGCTGGGCCCGGCGCTTGGATTTTGGACAGGCTTCTGTGCCATAGGTGATGCATTGACGCTTGCCCGCATCCTTGGCCTGATACAGGGCCTTGTCCGCGAGGCTCAGCACCTTGCTCGGCGAGCCGCCATGATCGGGATAGCGGGCATGACCGATCGACGCCGAGACGCGGAGCACGGTCTGTTCCCAGCGATACGGGCGGCTGATAATGTCGATCAGGTATTCGGCATATTTACGCACGCTGCCCAGTGTTCCATCGACTTCCTCAAGCAGGATGACGAACTCGTCGCCGCCTAGACGGACGAGCAGGTCATGATCATCTGTGACTTCGCGCAACCGCTCCGACAGGGCCTTGATCAGGAAGTCACCGGCATTGTGACCGTGCGTGTCATTGACGGATTTGAAGCCGTCCAGATCGATCAGCAGGATATCAAACGACTCGCCATCCTGCACCCGTTCGAAGCGTTCTTGCAGGCGGATGCGATTGCCCAGGCCGCTCAAATGGTCATGCGCGGCGAGATGTGACTGGTACTCCACCAGATCGAGCAATTGTCGGTTCACCTTTTCGCTTTGCTGCACCAGCATGATCGCAGCTGATCCACAGCCGAGGACCGAGATCATGATGATGAAGGCGGACATCAATATGTCGGACTTTGCAGAAATCTCGAACGGCGGCAGCTGACCGCCCGTATAGGTAAACACGGCGATCGCGGCGACAATGACGACATTTAACAGGGTGAATGAGACGGTATCGCGCCCGTCCAGCAAGATCGCAGCGACTACAGGCAGGATGGGAAGGATGCCAATATGGTATCCCGTGATCCCTCCTGCATAGTAAATTTCGGCCCATAAGAGCGCGGAAAAGCCGAGGAGCAGGAAACGGATATAGGGACGCGGCCTGGCGCTCCACAAGCTCACCTTGAGCGCGATAATCGCAAACAGACAGCCAAGTACACCCGTGGTCAGATTCAAGGCGGCGGCGTTCTCAAGACCGACATGATAGAATTGCAGTGCCGTGTATCCGGCCGTCATGATCAGTGCGAAACAGGATACAAAGACCATGCGCCGACGGTGGATGTCCGTCGTCGACAGAATAAAGCTGCCATCATCCCGCACCCATTTGGTCTTTGGGATGATGCCGCTGAACAAAGAGAAAATGGGTTTCAATCCAACCGCCCTTTCAATAATTCTACTTCTAGGCGTAGCGCGATAAAATAGCGTTGATCCGATCGCGAAATTTTTTGGAATGCGTTTGGGAATTGTCCATGTTTGGAAACGGCCGCTTGACGTTGCAGCTCTGTTTGTATAATCGCCCCGCCATGAAAACGATTTTGCATCATCTCCATCAACAGACCTGACGCGCCCCCGATGAGGCGCGAATGATCTCGGTGCGCCTCAAGTTTTCAGCCCTTCCAGTCAAAATGACCTGAAACGTGATGTGTCCACCGATCCGACCCTTGCCGGGTCGTCTAATGGTAGGACAACCGACTTTGATTCGGTCAATGCTGGTTCGATCCCAGCCCCGGCATCCAAACCTTCACAGTTTCAGCAGCTTCGTCTATGCGGAGCGCGACCCAAGATAAAGGCCATCCCATGGGCAAACAAAAGAAGTCAAAACCGATCGACCTGGCGCGCAAGCCCCGGGGCTTTCCGGACAAGCGAGAAGGTTTGATCGAGGCCGAGAAGGCGATGATCGAACGGATTACCGCGGTCTATCGGCGCTGGGGCTTTGAAGGGCTCGACACCGGTGCGTTCGAATTTGCCGACGCACTGGGCAAGTTTCTTCCGGATCAGGACCGGCCGAATGCGGGGGTCTTCGCGCTTCAGGATGATGACGATCAGTGGATGAGCCTGCGTTATGATTTGACCGCACCGCTGGCACGGTTCGCGGCGGAGAATTGGCAAACCCTGCCCAAGCCGTTTCGGCGCTATGCGGCGGGACCCGTCTGGCGCAATGAGAAGCCGGGCCCGGGGCGGTTTCGCGAATTCCTGCAATGTGATGCGGATACGGTTGGGGCGGCCGGAGCACATGCTGATGCTGAAATGATCGCCATGGCGGCCGAAGCCATGCGTGCGGCCGGCGCGGTCAATGGTGAATTCGTGGTCCGCGTTAACACGAGGCGATTGCTGAATGCCGTGCTCGCGGATGTGGGTGCCAATGATGACACCGTGCGCCTCACCATTTTGCGGGCGCTCGACAAGCTGGACAAGTTCGGCCCGTCCGGGGTGGCGGATTTACTGGGCGCTGGGCGTATGGACGAAAGCGGCGACTTTACCAAGGGCGCGGGACTGGATGCGGCAGCGGTGAAGCGTGTGCTCGCCTTTGCCGAAGCCGGGCGCGCGACGCGCAGCGAGACGCTTGAAGCGCTCGGCCAGGCGGTGGGCACCGGCGAGGAAGCGCACGCCGGGCTTGCCGAACTTGAACAAATATCTCTGGCCCTCGCGGCGCTGTCGACGCCGGAAGCCGACGTCCAGTTTGATCCCTCCATTGTGCGCGGGCTCGAATATTATACTGGGCCCGTCTATGAGGCGGAGCTGTTGAAAGAGACCCGGGACGAAGCCGGAAATACCGTCCGGATCGGATCGGTCGGCGGCGGCGGGCGCTATGATGATCTGGTTGCTCGCTTCACGGGCGAGCGAATTCCCGCGACAGGATTCTCGGTTGGTGTCAGCCGGCTGGCGGCGGCCTTTTCCATTCGCGGTGACATTGACGACCTGAATGGACCGGTCGTGGTTTTGAACATGGATCGCGACAATCCCGCTATTGCCTTGCAACTGGCCACCGAATTGCGCAGCGCCGGCTTGCGCGCGGAGGCCTATATGGGCAGTTCGGGCATGCGGCCGCAAATGAAGTATGCCGACCGCCGTCGCGCACCTGCCGTGGTCATGGTCGGGACGGACGAGCTTGAAAAAGGCGTCGTCACGATCAAGGATCTGAAAGAAGGCGCCCGCCAGGCGGCAGCGATCGAGAGCAATGAAGCGTATCGCGAAGCGCGGCCCGGACAGTTTGAAGCGCCGCGAGCAGACATGGTCGCCCGGCTTCGTACCATTGTGGAGGCGGACCAATGACCCTCACAGACACTGCCGCACAGGCGCTTGCCGGCATTGGCGGCGATCTGGTCGAACCGCCCATCCTGATCCCCGCCCGGGTGCCGCTCGAACTATCGGGCGAAGCGGTACGCAATCGCATATGTACCTTCGTTGATCAGGACGGACGCGAATGGGCCTTGCGGCCTGATCTCACGCTGGTCGTTGCACAGGATGAAGTGAGGGCGCGGCAGAGTGGCGTGACCGGCGAAACCCTGCGCCGGTATCGTGGCCCTGTGTTCCGACTGCCGGTCGTGCCCGATGCCCCGGTTGAGTTTGATCAAGTCGGACTGGAAAAGTTCGGCGCCGCAAACAGTGTGACGGAAGACGCCTGGCTGTTTGAGGTCCTGGCGGACGCCAGCGTCGCTTGCGGTGTTCCAAGTGGTGACGTCTGTTTCGGCGACCTTGCGATCTTTCCGGCTTTTGTTGACGCGATGGATCTGGCGCCTGATGTGACCGCCGGCCTCAAACGCGCCTTCCGGCAGGAAGGCGGGGTGCGCGCTTATCTGAGTGGGCAGGAGCGCAATCGCAGCGGCCTGTCGGGGCGCCTGTCCGGTATGGCGCGCGAAGACGTCGCGGCGTTTGTCGACGATATCTTCGCCATGACAAATGTCCGCCCCGTGGGCGAGCGCAGTGCAGATGAAATTGTTGAACGCCTGTTTGAGCGTGCGCAATCGAGCGAGGTGATGCTGACCCCGGCGCAGAAAACAGCGATCGAACAGGTCCTGTCCCTGAGTGTGCCGATGGACGAAGCGCCTGGTGCCCTGGAGACCATCGCCAGGGATCATCAGCTCACAGGCCTGGACGACCTCTTGCAGATGTTCGCAGAGCGAACCGGCAAACTGGTTGAGAGCGCGCATAAGAACCTGATGGAGGGGGCCCGCTTCGCGACGCGATTCGGTCGGCGCTTCACTTATTATGACGGGTTTGTTTTCGAGGTGACCGCGCCGGACGCGAGCGGCCCGATCAGTCTGCCTTTCATCGCAGGGGGGCGATATGATTCGCTGCTGCGAGATCTGTCCGGCGGGCAAGTGGACGCGACCGCGATTGGCGGGATCCTGGTGCCGCATCGTGTGCCGCGAAATACAGGAGCTGCGTCATGAGCCGACTGTCCATTGCGATCCCGTCCAAGGGGCGTCTGAAAGACAATGCGGAAAACTGGCTGACGGCGAGCGGCTTCAAGTTGCGCCAGAAAGGCGGGGGCCGCGGCTATAGTGCAGAGCTCAAAGGTCTGCCCGACGCAGAAGTGATGCTGCTGTCCGCAAGGGAGATTGCCGAAGGCCTGATCTCCGGACAGTTGCATGTTGGAATCACCGGTGAGGATTTACTGCATGATCTCGCTGGCGCCTTTGATCGGGATGTCAGCGTGATGCGGCGTCTCGGCTTTGGAGGCGCGGATGTGATTGTTGCCGTGCCTGCAGCCTGGCTGGATGTCGAGACCATGACCGACCTCGAAGCGGCCGGCGCATTGTTCCGCGAGCGGCACGGACGGCGCATGCGCGTGGCAACAAAATACCTGAAACTGACCCGGCAATTCTTCTCGGAGAAATCCGTAGGCGAGTATCGCCTGATCGAGAGCCCGGGCGCGACCGAGGCAGCGCCGGCGGCGGGCACGGCGGAGGTGATTGTCGATATCACGACCACTGGGGCAACGTTGAAGGCGAATGATCTGAAAATCCTCCAGGACGGCGTGATTCTGAAAAGCGAGGCGTCCTTGACCGGGTCCCTCAGCGCAGACTGGTCGGCAGAGGCGATGTCGACTCTGCGGATTTTCCTGGACGGCGTGGAAGCCACCGCCGCTGCAAAAACCTTCTCGCGACTCGAAACGTCGAATCCGATCCCTGAAGATAAAATGTCAGACTTCGGATTAACCCTATTATCCGATTGTGTCGCGCTCTGCCCCTCGAATAAGGCGAGTGAGGTGGCGAGAAGCTTAACGCATGCGGGCATTGAAACTGTAGCGATTGCAACAGTTAACCAAGTATTTAGCTCTGACAACGCTGTCTTCGAAAATTTTGTTAAGAAGCTGTCACGAAGCGCTTGACGCGCTGCGACAATCTGGCAATACAGGTGTTGCAAGTTTCTGGGAGGAAACGCTGCAATCACTTTCAGGGCGTGGCCAGCTGGTCGCGCCTTTTTTCTTTCCCGAAATCTTCAGCGCTTCAACGCCCCAAAGAAAAACGACCCCCGAAAGGGAGTCGCCAAGATGAATGGAGTGAGAGTTATCAACCAGGCGACGCTCAGGGGGGAGAGAGGGGTAAGGAAAGCCGCCAGATCATTTATTATTGAAAAACAATAACAGTTTATCGTTTTTCGTCAATAGCTCTCGCAAAGAATTTCCCTGAATCTTTTGTAAGGAAAGATTCTCCGGCCTAAATCCGGGAATCGGGAACGATCGTGTCTCATTTGTAGCAGGTGCGCATGAAATATGCCCTGATCAGGTCATGTGTTGACTTTCGATCAGACCCTCGCCAAGCGTGCCCGCAGGGCAATATAATCACCATATCTGATCAGACAGGAGCAAATCATGTCGGACCCCCGTCAACACCTCATGCCGGTCTACCGTCCACCGGAAGAAGCGTTCGAGCGTGGTGATGGCGTCCGTCTGATCACCGAGGATGGCAAATCCTATCTCGACTTTGTAGCCGGTATTGCGGTCAGCGCGCTGGGGCATTCGCATCCCGCCATGGTCGAGGCCTTGCAGACTCAGGCCGGCAAACTCTGGCACACCTCAAACATGTTCCGCGTGCCGGCCGGTGAAGAACTGGCCCGCAAGATGTGCGAACGGCTGCCATTTGCGGATCGGGTCTTCTTTACCAATTCCGGCACGGAAGCGATTGAATGTGCGCTCAAGACCGCGCGCAAATATCATTGGGCCAAGGGCGACACAGAGCGGTATGAGATCGTGACCTTTAGCGGCGCTTTCCATGGCCGGTCGCTCGGCGCCATCAATGCAGGCGGCAATCCGAAATATCTGGAAGGCTTCGGGCCCGCATTGCCGGGCTTCACGCAAATCGAGTTTGGCGATCATGACGCGCTGGAGGCCGCAGTCACGAACAAGACCGCCGCCGTTCTAGTTGAGCCGGTTCAAGGTGAAGGCGGCGTTCGCGCGCTGCCGGAAAGTTGCCTGACCGAGATGCGCAAACTCTGCGATGAACGTGGGGCATTGCTCATCTATGATGAAGTCCAGTGCGGCATGGGTCGGACGGGCCAACTGTTCGCGCATGAATGGGCCGAGGCCGCCGAGCCTGACATTATGTGTGTCGCCAAAGGTGTTGGCGGGGGCTTCCCGTTCGGCGCCTGCGTGACGACGGAGGCGGCGGGGTCCGCCATGCAACCCGGCAGTCACGGCTCGACCTATGGCGGCAATCCGCTGGCCATGGCGGTTGGCAATGTGGTCTGGGACATTATTTCGGACGAAGCTTTCCTGGCGCAGGTGCGCCGCGTCGCGGGAACTGTGGCGCAAGGTTTGAAGTCCCTGGCTGATAGTCATCCCGACAAGGTCGATGGTGTGACCGGCAAGGGGTTGCTGACCGGCTTGAAACTGAAGGCGCTGCCAAAGCCGGTGCAGAATGCCTGCCGCGCGCATGGTCTTCTGGTCGGTGTCGCAGGCAGTAATGTACTGCGCCTGGCGCCGCCCCTTGTGATCGAGGATGCGGATGTGCGCGAAGCGGTCAGTATTATGGATACCGCGCTCGGCAGCTGGGATCCGGCCACTTAGGCCCCTGGCGCGCGCTTGCGCTTCACATTCGCGGCAATTTCCGTAATCCTCATGAGACACATCATGAAGGAGGGAAATTCATGATCGGACTCTATCTCGGACTGGGCGCGCTATCGGCGATTCTGGTGACCCTGGCGATTCTGTTCAATCAACTCGTTGGCAAGCGCAACATGGTCAATAATGGCTGGGCGGACATTGATGTTCAGCTCAAGCGCCGGGCCGATCTGATCCCGCAATTGGTCACCACGGTTCAGGGCTATGCCAGCCATGAGCGCCAATTGTTCGAAGATGTCATCATGAAACGGAATGCCGCGCTGCAGGCCGGCGACGATCCGGATGCGCGGGGCAGCACGGAGAGCGCGCTGGCCGCTCCGGTCACGAAACTCCTGGCGTTGGCAGAGGATTATCCGGATCTGAAAGCCAGCGACAATTTCCGCGACCTGCAGGCGGAGCTATCCGAAACCGAGAACAAGATCGAGATGGCCCGGCGCTTCTATAATGGCGCGGTGCGAGAAATGAATGTTGCGGTGGAAAGCTTTCCGAGCAATCTCGTGGCGGGCCTGTTTGGTTTTGCCCAACGCAAATTCTTCGAGATAAATATGGCGGACCGAGCAGTGCCCGATCTGAATCTTGGAGGCGCGGCATGATGCGCATATTGGGGGCGCTCTGTTATCTGCTGCTCACCTTTGGAACAATGCTCTCCGCCCAGGCGGAAGAGGAGATTCGCCGGTTCGATGTCGAAATCGAGGTCGAGAAAGATGGCGACATTGTTGTCACCGAAACCATTGCCGTAAATGTCGAAGGCCGCGAGATCCGACGCGGCATCTATCGTGAACTGCCCGCCTTCTATGAAGATGATGATGGCACAGGAACACTGCCTTACAGATATAATGTGCTCAGCATTCGCAAAGATGGTCGCCGCGAGCCGTATGACCGCGAACGCAATGGCAATGCAGTGGTGATACGGATTGGCGATCCGGACCGCTATCTCGACTATCGCGTCCACACATATGAAATTCGATATCGGGTGAAGAATCAGATCCGATATTTTGAGGACAGGGATGAATTATACTGGAACGCAACCGGCAGCTATTGGCTATTTCCGATTCGCGCCGCCTCTGCCCGCATCACCCTGCCGGATGGCGCCGAGGTCACCCAAACCGACTTTTATACAGGTGCCTTTGGCGCCTCGGAACAGAACGCCAATTATCGCCGGGTCGACGGGGCCCATGTGGTCTCGACCACGGAACCGCTCGGCGTACGCGAAGGGCTGACCGTATCCTTCAGCCTGGCGAAAGGCGCGATCGATCCGCCCTCCTTGTCAGATCAGGGTTGGTTGTGGTGGGCGCGCTATGGCTCCCTGACGGCGCTGGTGGCATCACTCCTGGGACTGCTGGCATTCTACATGCGCAGCTTTGACCGTGTCGGCCGCGATCCCGCAAAGGGACCCGTCTTCCCGCAATATGAACCCCCGGAAGGATACTCACCCGCGGCGGCGCACCATATCTATCATCGCGGTTTTTCCGGACATGATGGTTTGATTGCCAGCCTGATGTATCTGGCGGCGAAAGGGCAGATGCGGATCGACGTGGATGCGAAGAACAAGAAAAAGACGACATTGAGCAAAGGGACATCGCCCGAGGTCGGGACCCTGCCGATCGAGCTGGATCAGCTTTATTCCGGACTGTTCGACGACCGCGCATCCATCAAGCTCGGCGAGAAATATCATGCCGGTTTCACAAAGGCCTATACGAGCTTCCGCAAGAAGGTCGTCAACAAATATGGCAGTGACTATTTCAAGTGGAACGCCGGCTATATGATTCTTGGCGGGATCCTGACGATCTTCGCCGTGGTCTTCGCCATCCTGCAACATTCCTATTGGAGCATCTGGCACACGGCCGGCATTGTTGCGCTGATCGGATTGAATGGACTATTCATGTATCTGATGCCAGCGCCGACCCGTAGAGGTCAGGACGTGCGGACCCATTTGCAGGGCTTCCGCCTGTACATGGAAAAGGCGGAGAAGCTACAATTGAATGCGGTCGAAGTGGGCAGCGAGGCGCCGCCGCCTATGACGGTGGAGCGCTATGAAACATTTCTCCCCTATGCTGTCGCGCTCGGGGTTGAGAAACCGTGGACCAAGCATTTCGAGCGACTCATCCCGGATGAAGCGGCCAATTATGATCCGACCTGGACGAATATGAATGCGGCCCGGATCGGTTCGATCAGCGGCATGACCGATCGCATGGTGTCAGGGATGAGCTCTGGCGTTTCATCTGCCATACCGCAAAGCTCCGGCTCGTCCGGCAGCGGTGGTGGCGGTTTTTCCGGTGGCGGCGGTGGAGGGGGCGGTGGCGGCGGCTGGTAAGCCCTAGCGCGCCCGCCATCTGAGATTGTCGCGGTTGAGCTGATCAATCCGGGTCATGCCCATCAGTTTCATATCGCGTTCAATCTCGGTCCGCATATTGCCCAGCGCGCGTTCGACCCCGGCCTGACCTGCCGCGGCCAGTGCATACAGGTAGTAGCGCCCACCCGACACGGCTTTGGCGCCAACCGAAAGGGCCTTCAGGACATGCGTGCCGCGTTGAACGCCGCCTTCGCAAATCACGTCAATCTGGTCGCCGACGGCATCGCAAATCTCAGCAAGCTGATCGAATGGCGCCCGGGCGCCGTCCAGCTGGCGGCCTCCATGGTTCGAAACCATGATGCCGGTACAGCCAATATCCACGGCCCGCTTGGCGTCTTCCACGCTCATAATGCCTTTCAGGGCAAACTGACCATTCCATTGGGCGCAGAGCTTCTCGGCATCTTTCCAGTTCATGGTTTGGTCGAGCAAGGAGGTGAAATATTCCGCGACCGAGACGGCGAGATTGGTGCCCTGGCTGACATGCGTCGACAGGTGCGGCATGTCGAATTTCTCCTTGGTCAGGAAATTCCAGGCCCAGGAGGGATGCGCCGCGAAGCTGAACAATGAAGCCGGGGTGAGGCGCGGCGGCGATGTGAAGCCTGTGCGTAAATCCCGTTCGCGATTGCCGCCAACAATTGTGTCGACGGTCAGCGCCATGACATTGAACCTCGCCGCCCGCGCGCGTTCGAGCAAGGTATCGTTGAGGCCGCGATCCTTGTGAAAATAGAACTGAAATAGTTTCGGGCCTGGCGCGAGATCGGCGATCTCCTCGGCCGAGACGGTCGCAAGTGAGGACACGCCGAACATGGTTCCATACTTGGTCGCCGCCTTGGCCACGGCGCGTTCACCCTGATGATGAAACAGACGCTGCAAAGCGGTCGGCGCGCAATAGAAAGGCATGTCCAGCGTCTGGCCCATCACCTCGACACTCATGTCGATCTGTTCGACATCATTGAGCACCTGCGGGACAAGATCGACATCCTCATAGGCGGCGGTGTTTCGGCGATAGGTCACCTCATCATCCGCCGCCCCATCTATGTAGTTGAAGATCGGGCCGGGCAGACGCTGTTTGGCGAGCCGCCGGAAATCTCCAAAATTATGACAATCATTCAAGCGCATACGCATAGCTCTTCAGAGTTAGGGTTCGGGCTGTACCTAGACCGAAAACACCCCCGCCGTCGATTGCCGACGTCGCGCTAGCCTGGGCTCGCTGCCGAACCAGCCAGCAAACCGCCATCCAGGGTCAGCGTCTCGCCCGTCATATATGTCGCGCCGTCACCGGCGAGCATGACGGCCAGGGCGGCAACTTCGTCCGGCTGACCAAAACGTTTCAGGGGCGTGTCCGCCACCAGCGCCGCCATACGCTTTTCGCGGTCAGGACCTTCGCCAATCATAGGTTCCCAGATTGGGGTCAGAATCGCCGCTGGCGCAATCGCGTTGCAGCGAATCTTCCAGCCCTGTTGCGCACAGTAAAGCGCGACGGTGCGGGTATGGTTGATGATCGCGGCCTTGGAGCTGGCATAGGCCGCCGCGCCCGGAATGCCGACCAGACCTGAGCGGGAGGAGATGTTGATAATGCTGCCGGTCCCGGCGTCTTTCATTATGGCGATCGCGGTCCGACAGCCAAGAAAGGTGCCATCGAGATTGACGGCGTGCACGCCGCGCCACGCCTCCAGGGAGGCGTTCTCCGGATCATGGACAAGATTGCCGGTTTCAAACCCGGTCATCCCGGCATTGTTGACGAGAATGTCGAGCCCCGGATGCGCGTCTCGGATCTGCGCCCAGTCCGCTTCCGACTGGACGTCGAGGCGGTGATACGTGGCGCCGATGGCCGCTGCAGTGGCCTGACCGTCTTCGTCTCGTATATCGGTGACGATGACATTGGCGCCTTCGTCGGCAAAAGCTTTGGCAATGGCGGCGCCTATGCCGCGGGCAGCGCCACTCACCAGCGCGGTTTTGTTCTGCAATGTAGGCATGAATAGTCTTTCTATGACAATGTGAGTTCAGCGCGTTGGACGTGCTGCTAGCAGGATCTGATTGCCGGGTGACCGGTGTCGCTAGTTCATGTGTCTTCGAAAGCTCCAAAAGGATGTTGCAGATATTGGGTCTGCACGTTTTACGTCAACCCGTTTTTCCGACATAGTGGTCAAAATCTGAGTGTGGGAAAACAAGTATGTCTGAAAAACAGAGAATTACGGGTTTTGGTGGCTTCTTCTTTCGGGCCAAGGACACCAAGGCGCTGGTGGCCTGGTATGATGAAAATTTCGGGATTGATCCGGTGCCAAGCGATTACGATACAGAGCCCTGGCACCAGGCCGAAGGCCCGACTGTGTTCGCGCCATTCAGTCATGATACGACCTTTTTCGGGGACGATATGTCCAAGACGTTCATGCTCAATTTTCGGGTCGAAAGTCTTGAGAAAATGGTCGCGCAGCTTCGCGCCAATGGCAATGAAGTGACCATGGATGAAGGCAATCCTTATCCCAATGGTCTGTTCGCGACGGTGTTCGATCCGGAAGGCAATCCCATCCAGCTCTGGGAACCGCAGCACAATCCAAGTTAGTCAGTCGCGGTCTCTTTGTTCTCTAACGCTTGCGGTGGATGAACCAGGGTGACCAGGACCCAGGACACGATCATCAACAGATACCAGCTGCCAAGCTTTTGCAGCGACACCATGTGCCAGCCCGCTTCCTGTCCCGGATAGAGCCAGGTCTGGGTGAAGGTTGCGATATTCTCGGCCAGCCAGATTAACAGGCTGACGAGAAAGAAGCCAACCAATAGAGGCATCTGATGGGTCCAGCGCCAGACGCGATAATGGACCTGACAACGCATAAAGATCAGGGCCGTGAAGGCGAACAGAGCGTAGCGAACATCCCAGATGAAATGGTGACTGAAGAAGTTGATATAGATCCCCATGGCCAGCAGCAGCGTGATGACGCGCGGCGGATAGTTTTGCCAGCGAAACTCGAAAACGCGCGCGACCCGGGCAAAATAAGAGCCGACCGCAGCATACATGAAGCCGGAGAAGAGCGGCACGCCCCCGATCCGGAGCAGGCTGTCTTCCGGATAGGTCCACGAGCCGGCATCGGTTTTGAACACTTCCATCGCTGTTCCGACAATGTGAAAGATCAGAATGACCAGCGCCTCACTCGGGCGCTCCAGCCGGGTGATGAGAAAGATCACTTGGATCGACGCAGCATAAACGACCAGGAAATCATAGCGTGAAAGCGGTGCAGACTCCGGATAAAAATAGTGTGTCGCGATCAGGCCTGCCAGCAATAAGCCGCCTAACAGACAAGCCCAGGCCTGTTTGATGCCGAAGACCAGGAATTCGATCAGCGCCTTGGTCAGCCAGGTTGGAAGAATCGTGTCGAACCGCTGCTCGATCGGCGGCAGCGCTTTGGCGAGAATCTCGTCCACGCGGGAATTCGACCGGTCAGACATCGGATCTTCCTTTACGGCTCAGTCTGGCAATGCTTGGGTCGTAATGCGGCTGTTTTGCGTTTGCGTTTACGGGCGAGACACACCGAGACAATCGAAACGGCGCGTCAGACACAGGCATGGAGGCCCAGTTTGGATCGAATTGACGATTTTGAAATTGCCACACGGCTAACGCGCCTGGATGAGAATGTCTGGTCGGGCCTGCTGCGCGAAGACTGGGGTTTGTGGGGCCCGGCGGGCGGCTTTGTGACCGCTCTGGCCTTGCGCGCCACCGGCGAAGCCACCGAGCAAGCGCGGCCTGTCAGCATGTCCTGTCACTTTGTCCGGGTCGGTCAGTTTCAACCCGTCACACTGACCGTACAATCGATCCGGAAGGGCCGCCGCAGCGAATTGCTTCGCGTTGATATGGCGCAAGAGGACAGGCTCCTCTTTACAGCGCAGGTCTGGGCCATGCCGGATGACCTGCCCGGCATTGAACATGATGTGTCGCACCTAGAAAGCTTACCTGATCCGGAGACGCTGCCGACCTGGGAAGACCTTTTCCCGGATGACCCGCCGTTCGATTTTGTGTCCCGCATTGATCAGCGCCCGCTCAAGACCATGCCGAAGCCCGGCGATACCGCCCGCGAACCCGAATTGACCGGATTCTATCGCTATAAGGAAACCGCCTCGGTGGCAGATCCCTTTATCGATGCGGCGCGTCCGATCATCCTGATGGATACGTTCGGATGGCTGGCGCAGTATCCGGCGCATCCTGAAGATGATCCTTCACCCTGGATCGCGCCGAACGTGGATTACTATTATCGCTTTTTCCGACAGACCATGCCGGCTGACTGGTTACATATGACGGTGCGCGCGGATATTGCCACCGGCGGATTGATGGGCACCGAAGGCGTCATTCATGATCGAGAGGGGCGGTTATTGGTGACCGGGCATTCGCAACTCATGTGCCTGCCGCGGCCAGGTGCCTAGCGTCCGAGTCGTTGTCGGAAGGCGTCATATCCGAAATCACTCAGCAGCTCGATCCCGCCCGTCTCATGGCGCACAGCGAGATTGGCGAGCGGGTTGCCGTTAAACGTATTTGTTTTGACGAAGGAGTAATGCATCTGATCGGTGAAGATCACGCGATCGCCTGGCGTGAGCGGCTGCGCAAAGGAATAGTCGCCAATCACATCGCCCGTCATGCAGGTGCGCCCCGCGAGGCGATACGTATGAGCCAGTTCACCCGCCTCCGCCGCGTCGACAATGTCCGGTCGGTAAGGCACTTCCAGAACGTCGGGCATATGGGTGGACGCGCTGGCGTCGAGCAGGGCGATATCGCCGTCATTCCAGTGCACATCAATCACGCTGGCATGCAACTCGCCTGTATTGACCACGAGTCCGCTGCCGGGCTCCAGAATGACTTCGAGACCAAAGCGATCCCGGAAGGCCTGAATGGCGCTGATCAGCGCCTCGACATCATAGCCGTCTTTGTTGATGAAATGCCCGCCGCCAAAATTCACCGCGCTGACCTGTTCAAGATAGCGCGCGTAGCGGTCCGCGACGTGTTCGATCAGCCCTACCGAGCCATCGGCCAGCGACTCACACAAGGCATGGACGTGGAAGATATCGACCTCATTCCAGTCAACTTGGTCCAGCGTTCGATCGACTTCGCCAAATCGGGACATTGGGGCGCAAGGATCGTACAGATCACCGCCCAGGGTGGCGTTTGAATAGCCTGGATTGACCCGCAATCCGACTTTGGCGCCCGCGGCTCTGGCCGACGCGGCATAGCGCGAGAGCTGCGCCGCAGAGTTGAAATAAATGTGCCCCGCGATTTTACCGAGCCGTTCGACCTCGCCTGGCGCATAGGCGGGTGAATAGACATGCACCTCCTTGCCAAACGCTTCAGCGCCCATGGTCGCTTCATGCTCGCCGCTGGCGGTCGACCCGTCGAGATAATCGCGCATGAATGGGAACACAGCCGGCAGCGCGAACGCTTTGGTGGCGAGCAGGATCTTGCATCCCGCCGTTTCACGTATGTGGCTGGCGATCTCGAGATTGCGGCGCAGGCGCGCCAGGTCGAGCACGAAGCATGGTGTGGGAATCTGCTCAGTCACGCGCGAAGCACCTTTCAAATCCGAAAATCTCTGCGATACAGGATCCCAGATAGAGAAGACGGCAGAAAATGCACTTACGAATTGCAACCCGCGCAGACATCCCCGCGATTGAGGCTCTAATGGCGGCCTCCATGACGGCGCTGCTGCCGAAATTCCTCGATCAGAAACAAGTCGAACGTTCCAGCGAGAGCATGGGCGTCGATACGCTGCTGGTTGATGATGGCACCTATTTCCTGGTCTATATTGATGACGCCCTGGCGGGGTGTGGGGGCTGGTCGCGGCGCCGTACGCTTTATGGTGGCAATCATACGACCGGGCGGGATGATGCCCTGGCGGACCCCGAGACAGAGCCCGCCAAGATCCGCGCCATGTACACACATCCGGATTTTACGCGTCGGGGCGTCGGCCGCTTCCTGTTGGAAGCGGGGGAGACAGCGGCGCGGACCGAAGGATTCAAGACGATGGAAATGGGCTCTACAGCGCCCGGGCGCCCGCTTTACGAAGCTTGCGGCTATGAATTCATCGAAGACCTGTCACAACCAAGCGATGACGGGACCATCGTGCCGATCCTGCGCATGCGTAAAATTCTGGTCTGACACTTAGTCCTCTGGATCGATCAGGTTGCCATCCGCGTCCCGGGATTCCGGGCCTCGCACCTTCACCCGCCCATCACCGAAGGGCGCGTCACGATCCTTCAGCGCCTGTTTCAAGCCAACCTCGCCCGCGCGTTTAACAAAGGCACGCGCACTGGCGGCCTGATGCCCACGCGCATCATTCTCGGTCGCATAGCGTTGCAGGGTCCGCGCGCCCATCAGTTCCAGGCCCATATTTACCGCGCGCTTATTCGCCGCGAGAATATCCGGGTCGATCAGCGCGAACCGATCGGCAAGGCCTTCCACCTCGGCCTCCAGCAGGTCGGCCGGGACGGATTTCAGTGCAAAGCCGATCTCTGCGGCCTGCGTGCCGGAAATACTGTCGCCAGTCAGCAGCAGGCGCTTGGTCCATTGGGGCCCCAGATTGTGTAGCCAGAACTGATTGGGCAGGGCGCCCAGGTCGCGGCCGGCCGGAAAGCCAATCTCAGCATCATCAGCAACAAGCACGATGTCGCACAGCAAAGCGAGGTCGGTGCCGCCGGCTTTGCAATGGCCATGCACCTGCGCGATGACCGGCTTGTGCATATCAAACGCCGCCATGCGATACCGCTGCGCGCGTTCCAGCTGCCAGATATCATCATCAACGGAGCGATAGCCGCGATACGGCGCGTCAGGATTGTCCGCTTGCAGGCGCGAGACTGGTACTGTGTCCCCGCCGGCCAGGTCATAACCGGCTGTGAAGGCCCGGCCAGCGCCCTTTATGATGGCGCAATGGACATCCGTCCGCGCATCCGCGTCCCAGAGCGCTTCGGACAGTTCCGCCTGCATTTTCAGGCTCATGGCGTTAAGTTTGTCGGGACGGTTAAGCGTGATCCGCGCGCGTCCGTTCTCGATCTGGTAGATTATGGTGTCGAACATGGTTTCAACGTATGTGCTTGGACCCATTAAGTCGAATGTGCATGGCGCGAACGGGTCACCCCACGACAGGCCGGTCAGGCGGCGGCGCACATCTCGCGAACCTTGCTGTCATCCGCGGGAATATAGCCGAGCTGTTCCAGGCTGATGGCAAAGTCGTCGACATAGTTGCAAGGCTTCTCGCCTTGCTCGAACTGAGTCTGGGCCACGAACGTGTTCGACCCTGGCCGCGTGAAGCTGACAAAGGGTGACCAGACGCGATGCCAGCCGCGGTCCCGGGCGATATCGGTAACGCCGAGTGCCTCAGCCAATGAGGCGCCGTCCTCGGCGCGGACATGGATGTGGACATAGCTGATCTGAAAGTCTTTGCCGGAATTCGGAAGACTGGCCCGTTGTGACTCAGACAGCGTGTTGGTCACGAAGTCCGCAATTGTGCGCGGGCTTTCCGGGTTCATTTCCTCGGCTTTGAATTTCATGCAATAGGGGCACTCTTCAAAGCCCCAGACCACCATCAGCGGATTGTCTGCGGCTTCGGCCGACTCCACAGCAGCAGCATAAAGCGCGCGCGGGTCGAGACAGGCGCGATAGGTCGCATCCGCCACATCAAGTGTGCAACCGGCGGCCGGCGTGAAATCATCATAGTCAATCGCGGAAACGAAAAGCGGTTTGTCCGAACTGTTGGTCGCGCCGCTACAGGCCGACACCATCAAGCTGGCGGCCAGCATCAGGCCGCTCCAGAATTTCATCTTCATCAGGCTTTCCCCATCTCTGTTCCAGGCTGCGATGCGCGGTTTTCGGATATCGATCAATGGTGAACACGAAAACGTGTTCGCCTGCAATATGTGAGGAATGAGAAAAAAGGCGCGCGCGTGTCTTGATATATCTATAAAACTAGATATATAGATATTATGACCGATGACAAAGCTGCCCACTCATTTGCGGCCCTTGGCCATGCCAGCCGGGTCGCGATCCTGCGCTTACTGGTTCAGGCCGGCAATACCGGATTGAGCGTCACCCAAATGCGGGCGCACCTGAACATGCCGGCAACGACGTTCGGTCATCACCTTAAGGCAATGGCAGACGCCGGGCTGGTCAAACAGACGCGGCAGGGTCGATCCCTTATCTCTCAGGCAAATTTTGCGGCGCTTCAGGGCCTGATCGGCTTTTTGATGGAAGATTGTTGCCGCGGTGTGCTCGACCCTCTTCCTTCTCAAGCATTGGAGACTTCATGAAACGCATACATATCCATATCAGTGCAGAGGACCTTCCGGCGACGAAGCGCTTCTATTCGGCCCTGTTTGGACAGGACCCGACTGTGGACAAGGCTGATTATATGAAGTGGATGCTGGACGAGCCGCGCATCAATCTGGCGGTCAGTCAGCGCGACGGAGCAACGCGCGGTGTCGACCATGTCGGTATTCAGGTCGATGATGATGTCGAACTGGAGGCGGTGAACGCTGCGTTGCAGTCGGCCGAACAAACGACCCTGGCGGAACCGGGTGCGCAATGTTGCTACGCCAATTCGAACAAACACTGGGCGCGCGACCCGCAAGGCGTGGTCTGGGAAATGTTCCACACGATGGATGCGGCGCCGACCTATGGTCACGATCTGCGTGATGAGATCCCAAATACGCCCAGAGCCAAACCGGCCGGACGGTGTTGCTAGGTCTCCAGCGCGAACAAATCGTCCTGTTTGCCGGTGGGCACGTCAATTACGTGCCAGGGCAGGCCGCGCCGGGCGACATCTTCAAGGAAGGGTTTGGCCGGGAATTGTTCGACATTGTAGACGCCCGCGCCAGACCATTCGCCCTTGAAGAACATTGCCGCGCCTGACACGGGCGGGACGCCTGTCGTGTAGCTGACGGCCTGCGCAGACACTTCCTCATTCGTCTTGGCGTGGTCGCAGACATTATAGATCATCTTGGTGACCGGCTGCCCGTCCTTGCTGCCGCGCAGAATGACGCCAATTGAGGTCTTGCCAGTATAGCCCTCCGCCAGTGTGCTGGGCACGGGCAGAAGGTCCTTCAGGAATTCCATCGGGATAATGTCCATGCCCTTATGCTTGATTGGTTTCAGCCCGATCAGGCCGATCGATTTGAACACGTCCAGATGCTTGATGTACTCATCACCAAAGGTCATCCAGAACCGGATTTGTTTCAGGCCCTTAATGTGTTTGACCAGGCTTTCCTCTTCCTCGTGATAGATGAGGTAGGACATTTTCGGACCGACTTCGGGATAGTCGATCAGGGTGCGAATGGAGAGGGCCGGGATCTCGATCCAGTTCCCATCTTTCCAATAACGCCCATCCTGGGTGACTTCGCGCAGATTGATTTCTGGATTGAAATTGGTCGCGAACGTCTTGCCATGATCGCCTGCATTGCAGTCGACAATGTCGATATATTCAATCTCGTCGAACAGGCCTTCCTGCTGGGCATAGGCGCAGTAAATATTCGTGCAGCCGGGATCGAACCCGCAGCCCAGGATGGCCGTCAGACCCGCTTCCTTGAACCGGTCCTGATAGGCCCATTGCCAGTGATACTCGAACTTGGCGACGTCTCGGGGCTCGTAATTGGCGGTGTCCATGTAATGCGTCCCGGTGGCGAGACAGGCATCCAAGATCGGTAGGTCCTGATAGGGCAGGGCCATATTGATCACGAGATCCGGTTTGACCTTTTCGATCAGCGCGATGGTCTCTTCGACATTGTCGGCATCGACCTGCGCAATCTCGATCGGTGAGTTGCACAAGGCAGCGACGGCCTCGCAAGAGACCAAGCGCCGGGAAGCCAGCGTGATATGGTTAAACGTTTCGCGGTCCATGGCGCATTTTTGTGCCACAACCGACCCCGCCGCGCCGGCGCCAATGATCAGAACCCGATCCATATTTATCCGTCCCTTGTCGACACGTGAAAGATGAAGTGTTGCCTCTACTGGAACTGATCCGGCTGCGCCAGTTCATTTTCGCCACTTCACCGGCACGGACCTGCTGTCAAACCTGCGGATCAGCCATGATCGTATCTGTGGTAGCTTTCCCGACGGAAATGCGTTAAGAGCGCCGCTTCCTTTTGAACCGGAGGGGTTTCATGACCTATCGGCACTTCATCGATCTGTGGCAGCTGGACGCGAGCGATCTGCGCGCGATTCTGGACCAGGCCCATGCGATGAAACGCGCCCGACAAGGCTGGCCGAAAGGGAAAGTCGACGCCGATGCGCCGCTCGCGGGTCATTCCATGGCGATGATTTTCGAGAAGAACTCGACCCGGACCCGGTTCAGCTTTGAAGCCGCCATGCGCCAGCTCGGCGGGGACTCGATCATTGCGACGGCAGCAGACATGCAGCTTGGCCGCGGCGAGACCGTAGAGGACACAGCGCGTGTTCTCAGCCGCTATGTCGATATGGTGATGCTGCGCGCCAATAGTCACGGCGATCTGGAAGTGTTTGCCGAAGCGGCCTCCGTGCCGGTGATCAATGGTCTGACCGATCGATCGCATCCGTGCCAGATCATGGCCGACCTCATGACCTTGGAAGAGTCCGGTGTCGATCTGAACGGCGCGCGCCTCGCCTGGACGGGTGATGGCAACAATGTCTGTTCCAGCTTCATCCACGCCGCACCCAAATTCGGCTTCTCGCTCGCCATTGGCACACCGGATCGCTATGCCCCGGACGAGGAAGATGTCGAGATTGCCCGCGCCATGCAGGGGCGGATTGATCTTTTTGACACCGCTGAAGAAGCCGTTGCCGGCGCCGATGTGGTCATCACGGATACATTCGTCTCGATGGGCGATAAGGATGGTCCGGAACGCCTCGCGGAACTGGACCCTTATGCCGTCACCGACGAGTTGATGGGGTTGGCTCAGAACGGCGCGAAATTCCTCCACTGTCTGCCGGCGCATCGCGATGAGGAAGTCGATGCAGAGGTGATTGACGGGCCAAGCTCCCTGGTCTGGGACGAGGCGGAAAACCGGCTCCACGCGCAAAAGGCGATTATGCGCTGGTGTCTGTACAAATAAGTGTCAGAGCCGATTCAAATCCTGATTGATGCAGATGCCTGTCCGGTTAAGGACGAGACCTATAAAGTCGCGTTGCGTCATCAGGTGCCTGTTACACTGGTCTCGAACAGCTTTCTGCGGGTGCCGCCGCACCCCCTGATCCAGCACGTCACGGTCAGCGATGGGTTTGACGCCGCCGACGATCATGTCGTCGATTTGGCACATGCGGCCAGTGTGGTCGTGACAGCAGACATTCTGCTGGCCGAGCGGGCGCTGAAAAAAGGCGCCATCGTTCTGGGCCCGAATGGCAAGCCGTTTACCGAAAACTCCATTGGCGGGGCCATCGCGACGCGCGCGATCATGGCGGACCTGCGCGCCGGCGGGGATCAGGTCGGCGGAGCCGCCCCGTTCTCGAAAGCCGACCGATCGCGCTATCTTTCCGCGCTGGACGAGGCGTTGAACCGATTAAAGCGCGCAGCGCGCTAGGCCGGCGCACGTGTCCGGTCCGCAGCCCAGGCGAGCACGGCCAGCAAGCTGAAGGCAATCAGAGCCATGATCGCGAATTGCGGGATGGCCGGCGGGTGGTCGACCGGCAGATGATTGTAGATTTGCAGCGCCAGCATGAACCCGATCAACAGCCAGGGTGCGATGCGGCCGACCAGACCTTTCGGCTTGGTATGCGCCAGGTACAGCGCGCCGCCGATCAGCAGCAGACCAATCTCGACCACTTGCGTCCAGAGCAGACTGTTCCACAGGCCCAGGCCGACTTTCGGACCCCCAAACCAGAGGGCCAAATCCGGGCCGTGGGCAATCAGGTCGGTGAGCCAGTGGCTGAACACTGCGACGCCAATAATGATGCCAGCGGTCATCGCTTTTGCGCCACGGCGAAGCGCCGCGTACAAAACGCCGGCGGCGACCGCCCAGATCACCGCCGCGACCAGGGAATGCGTGTAGGGCATGTGGTGAAGATCCAGGATCGACGCTTCCATGAAGCCGGGTGCCACATCGAATTTCTCAATCCCGGCCAGAACCAGACCGGCCCAGGCAAAATCGACCAGCTGCACCGCCACAAAAAGCTGCCAGAGCGGGATGGCCGGTTTGACCGCCCGCGCCGCAAAGGCGGCGCCATAATGACCGATAAACATGCTGTGTCCTCCATTTAAGAGGATGCGAGGCGAGCGCGCAGGTGTCAATTCAGTCGCTCCACGAAGTCTGTTCCCGCTTGAAGTGGATGCTTGCGCAAACGTGAAATTTCGCGAACTTTCGAAAAACGAGGCTGACAAGCGTTCCAGTTGAGAATAAGTTGCAACTGGTATGGCCAATCAAGCACAAACATCAGCGCATTTTCGAGGCTTTGCGGACAATTCCGGGTGCTCTTACGAGGATACGCCCTTCCAGTCCGGTCTGGTTTGGCACTCATTGCGCAAGCAGGGTGAAGCAACCGATACGCAGTCTTTGCTGCCAGCAGGTCTGCATATCGGATACGGCGTTGCCAGCATGGTCACATCCAACGATCAGTTTGGCGAAATTGAAGCGCGAGGTCCAACCGTCACCGCGATGTTGATCCCGGAAGGCGGGGCGCGGTTTCGCACGCGGTCCGGCTCTGGCAACATTTGTTCTTTCGGACTGCACATCGCCGACATGGACGCCATCGAAAATGATCCATGTTTGCGCGAAATCGCGGATCGGATGCGTGATCGAAAGGTTGCGGCGATGACGGGGACCGTTACCAAACGGCTCGAAAAGCTCCGCACCGCGGTTGATCCGTGGTTTCAGGGCGAGACCCGTGGGCTGATGCTGCAGGCACGCGCCATGGAGCTCACAGCCGTGGTGGCACAGGCCTTGGATGCCCCTGATGCGGATTCCTACATTTCTCCACGAGACCTTCGGCGCGCGGCATCGGTGCGCGAGCTCATCGACTCAGATCTCAGCAAGACGCTTCGTCTGGAATGGCTCGCGGAACAAACGGCGATTGATACGCGCGCGATGACGCGTTTGTTTCGGCATGTCTTTGGCGAGAGCATTGGCGAATATATTATGCGCCGACGTATGCATGTGGCCTCGGACCTGTTGAAAAAAGGCGCCAGCGTCAAAGCTGCCGCGGCCGAGATCGGCTATCATCCAAATGCATTTTCAACGGCCTATCGTCGATATTTCGGCTATTCGCCGAGACGATAGAGCGGTCCATTCGCCGGTCACGACCGCTGTCCGATGCGATGAGATATTTGTCCGAATCTCGAAGGTTTTGACGGTTGAACCGCGCTCTCAAACGCGTGCAATTGAGCCGATTTACCGATATGGGGAATATGCCAGAAATGCATCGATTGATCTTAAGCACAGGCGCCGTCGTCGCTCTTTCGACCGTATCTTTGGCCGCGGCTCAAACCGCGGATGAAGAGCCTGTCACACTCGACAAGATCGTGGTCCAGGGGACCAAACAGGAAACCACGCTGCAGGATGCCGATATCGCGGTCACCGTGATCGGACGGGAAGCTTTGGAAGCGGCGCGCGTGACGGATTTTCGCAAGATTGATGACCTTGCCCCGAATGTTCAGTTCAATGATTCCAGCCCGCTCGGCGCCGTTTATATTTCGATCCGCGGCGTGGAATCGAATGCCTTCGTCGTTAATCGGGCGGCGGTCTATATAGACGGCATTCCATTCAGAGAATTGAGCAACTCGGTTCTCACGCAACTGGACTCTGTCGAAGTCTTGCGTGGCCCGCAATCCACCTTGTACGGCGCCAACACCGAATCCGGTTTGATCCTGATCCATACGCGCCCGCCAGGCGATAAATTTGAGGCCAATGGATCTTTCACCGCGACCACGTTTGATACGGGCGAGGCTTATTATGTTGATGGCTATATCGGCGGACCGATCGCCAAAGACACGCTGTCGGGCTCGGTTGCTGTTCGCTTTTCAGATCGCGACTATTTTCTGCAAAATATCGGCGCGACGCCGCAAGGCCAGGGCCAGATTGACGAACTCTATGTGCAGGGCCGACTGCGCTGGACCCCAACCGACCGTTTGACCGTAAATGCCAACGCTTATGTGATCGACACAGATGCGCCCGGCATCTATCGCTTCGATGGCTTTCCGGTCGACCTGGATCGATACAATGCGATTTATAGTGACGGCCTCTTGTTCGACCCCGCGAACCCATTCAGTCCGCCGCCCGTCAATGGCGCGCTGCGCGCCAGCGATTTCCAGTTCGTGAATGACGCGCCAAAGCGGGCCGAGATTGAAGAATTTGTGGGTGGGATCAGCGCCAATTACGAGACGGGGTTGGGCGATCTCGATCTCTCTTTGAGTCACCGGACCGAAGACATTGATGATCGTGGGTTTGATATTGATGCCACGAATGGCCCCTTCCTGGCGGGGGCGCAGCTGGATGGCAATGATCTGATCAATGCCGAAATTCGCTTTTCGTCACCGCAGGATCAGGCGCTCATCTATTCGATCGGGGCGTCCATTTACAGCGAAGAAGAGACTCTGGTGCTCGCATCCTTGCTGGGCCCCGGCGGGTTGGATGATTTTAACCCGGCGCCTGAGCAAGCCGTCAATAGCGATGATTTTGGTTTGTTTGGGTCCGTCAGCTTTTCGCCGCCGAGCCTGCCGGGGCTAACCGGCACCGTCGGTCTGCGTTATGACGAAGCCAAACGCGAAACCACGCAACAGGCGGGCGAGCTTGATCTCGGCTTTTCGGTCTTCGTGTTCGATGACCTGCAATTGGAAGATACATTTGACGCCGTCCTGCCGCGGTTTGCCCTGCGCTACGAGCCGTCCGATACGCTCACCCTTTATGCCAATATCGCCAAAGGCTATTTGCCAGGCGGGTTCAATCTGACCGCTGCCCAGGATGGGTTTCAGGACGATGTCATTCGCTACGAGTCTGAAGAGCTCTGGAGCTATGAGGCGGGACTAAAATGGCAGTCACCCGATGCAAAAGCCTTCCTGGCGGGCGCTGTCTTCTTCATCGAGGCCGAGAATTACCACGAGATTTCGGCCTTGCTGGATGATCAGGGCAATATCGTCTCGACCTCCTTCATCAGCTCCGATGCGGCGATCGAGAGCTCCGGATTTGAACTTGAAGGCCAATGGACGCCGACCGAACACCTGACCTTCACCGGCAATCTTGGTGTGGTGAATTCGGAGTATACCGATTTTGGACGCGGAGAGGCCGCCGAAGTGGTTGGCAATCCCGTGAAACTCATTCCCGAATATGATGCCAATCTCGCCGCAAGATACGCCTTTGATAACGGGTTTTTTGTCCGCGGCGAGGTCAATTTCATTGGCGAAACGGCGCTCGACGAAGGCAATCGCACGGGCTTCACCGCCAATGCAGTTGATACGCAGAAAGCGGTTGAAATGTATGCGCTTCAAATTGGATACGAAACCGAGTCATGGTCGGTGCGATTGTTTGGTGAGAACCTCACGGATATCAGACGCATTAGCGGCGGCGGATATCCGAGCGCCTTTTTCCCCACCGACGGCTTATTGTATGGCGCCATCGATGCACCGCGAATTCTCGGTGTTGAGCTGTCTGCAAGATACTAGCTGTCTCGAAGGTCGCCAAAAGCGCGGAAACCATGACCATCGTCCGCTCAAGCCAAGCAAGGCGGCCTTTGATACCCCCGGGCTGACCCCCGAATGACGACCCGCACTTCCTCTTCGGCGCGAAAACATCTATGCCGCCGCCATGAACGGATTTCTCCTGGTTGCAATTGGCGGCGCGATGGGCGCGTCGATGCGGTATGGCGTTGGCCTCGCCTTTACCGAGCATGGCGGCGTGTCCGGTGCCTGGGCGACATTGTTCGTGAATGTCGCCGGCAGTTTCATCCTCGGCGCTATGATGGGCTGGTTCACCACCCGCGAGCCGGCGCTTGAGAACACACTCTGGCTTCTGGTCGGGGTCGGCATGATGGGCGCGTTCACGACGTTCTCGGCGTTTTCGCGCGATACGGTTCATATGTTCATGACCGGAGAAGTGATGAAGGGCCTGGTCTTTGCCGGGTTGAATATGGTCGGGGCGCTGGCCGCCTTTGCGATCGGCTTGCTGGCCCTGAAGAGATTGCTCGCATGAGCCGGCAGGTCATCACCGAAACCGTCAGCGACAAGGAAGGCGGCGTGCGGCTCGACCGCTGGGTCAAACGGCGGATGCCGATGACGCAGGGCGAGCTGGAAAAATTGCTCCGCACCGGACAGATCCGGGTCGATGGCGCGCGGGCCAAGGCCAATACGCGCCTGGAGGCGGGCATGGCCGTGCGCCTGCCGCCGTTCACGTCCAAGGTCGCAAAGGGTTCAGACGCGCCGTGGAGCGCACCGGCCAAGCCGAATGCCAAGGCCCTGGCTTTTCTCAAACCCCTTATCCTGCATGAGGATGACGAGATGTTTGTCCTCAACAAGCCGGCGGGCATCGCCGTACAAGGCGGCACCGGGCAGGGCGGGCGACATATTGACGGCATGCTGGACGCGCTGTCCGATGGTGAGCATCGTCCGCGCCTGGTGCATCGGCTGGACAAGGCGACGTCGGGCCTGCTGCTCATCGCCAAACACCCTGCGGCCGCGTCCCGGTTGGGGGATCTGTTTCACTCACGGGACATGGACAAGATCTATTGGGCGGTGACGGTCGGCGTGCCGCATCCGCCGGCCGGACAGCTGCGATCCTGGATGCGCAAAGGTGTCGGCGAGGAAGGCCGCGAGCGCATGGTCATGGGCGCGCATGGTGACAGGATCTCGAAACATGCCATCACCGATTATGTCACTGTATCGACGGCCGCGCGCCGTGCCGCCTGGGTCGCCTTGAAGCCGTCGACCGGGCGCATGCATCAACTGCGCTTTCACATGCATGAGCTGGGCAATAGCATTCTCGGCGATGACAAATACGAGACCCGGCGCGAGGTCCCTCTGGGCGTCGCGAAAGGTCTGCACTTGCATGCGCGGGCTCTGGTTATTCCACGCAAGTCGGGCAAGCCGCTGACGGTTCAGGCGCCGCTGTCGGGCACCATGAAACAGACATTTGAAACGCTGGGCTTTCTAGAGAGCGAAGCGGGGAAAGACCCCATTCAACTTTTTATTTAGTCTGACTGTTGGATTGAATTCATCGAAAACTCGTATGGAATTGCGATGACGACACCAGGGTAATCTACCGGAACGCCGTCAATCGTCGCTGGATCGAATATCATCTCGCCAACCATTTCCTCAGCGCTGTCCTGAAATATAAGATCTGAGCAAAAAGCGAATATGTCTTTCGCGTTTCCAGCTGCGGTGACATCGAAATAGACTGTGCAATCACCGCTGAGTCCAAACAAGGACGCACATCGCGGATAGGCAATCGCGCTCGGTTTTGACAGCTTTGGTTTCACATGGCTCGAAGACGTGTGATCGGGATCCTCGTCAAAGCCGAGGCGCTGCTTCTCGATGCGGGCCCGCTCGGCTCGAATCTTCTGTTCGGCCATGATTTGATCCGAGTATCTGTTTTTTGGGGTTTCTTGTAAGCAGTCGATTGCCTCTTTTGATTGCGGCTTCGCGTCGTCAGTCAAACCGATCAGGGCGATCGCGATTAGAAGCGAAATTCGCATGCTACCTATCCTTCGGATCCAGCGCATCACGCAAGCCATCGCCAATGAAGTTCAGACAGAGCAGCGTGACCATCATGGTCAGCGCCGGGGCCAGCAACATCCAGGGCTTGTCCTGCATTTCCTTGGCGCCGTCGGAAATCAACACGCCCAGCGAGGTCAGCGGCTCATTCACACCCAGGCCAAGGAAGGACAGAAAGCTTTCGGCCAGGATGACAACAGGAATCGTCAGGGTCACATAGACAGCCACCGGCCCGACAACATTTGGCAGAATGTGCCGGCGAATAATCGTGAAGAAGGGCACTCCGGTGGCGCGGGCGGCTTCGATGAATTCCATATTCTTGATGGCCAGCGTCTGGCCGCGCACGATCCGGCTCATGGTCAGCCATTCGACGGCGCCGATCGCGGCAAAGATCAGGATGATATTGCGTCCGAACACGGTCAGCAAAAGGATCACGAAAAAGATGAACGGCATGGCGTAAAGCACGTCAACAAAGCGCATCATGATATTGTCCACGCGGCCCCCAACAAATCCCGCCACGGCGCCCCAGGTGACGCCGATAATCAAGGACACGATCGTTGCCACCATCCCGACGGCGAGGGAAATGCGCAAGCCGATCATCAAGCGGGCCAGACTGTCCCGGCCTTGTTGATCGGTGCCCAGCAAGTGAAGATTCTCAAAGGTCGGGGCGAGTTCAACATTTGTCGAAATCGTATTGTATTTGTGGACCCAAACCATCGGGCCGAACAGGGCGATCAGCACCATGATGCCCAAAATCCACATCGAGGCGACGGCCGCCTTGTTACGGAAAAGGCGGGCCTTGGCATCGTCCCACAGCGAGCGTCCACCCTGAATGGCGGTCTCAACCGCTTCCTTGCGGCCGGTCAGGTCCATCGTATCAGTCATACTTCACCTTCGGGTCGAGCAGGGCGTAGAGAATATCGGCCAGCAAATTGAACAAGACGATGAGCGTGGCGTAGATGATCAAGGCGCCCATCACCAGCGTATAGTCTCGATTGATGGCGCCATCGACGAAATAGGAGCCCATGCCGGGCAGTCCGAAGATTCGCTCGATCACGAGCGAACCGGTCATGACCCGGGCCATGGCCGGGCCGACATAAGAGACCAACGGCAGGATGGCGGAGGGCAGGGCATGTTTCATCACAACGTCGCGCTCGCTCAGCCCCTTGGCGCGGGCGGTGCGAATATGGCCAGAGCGCATGGTCTCGATCATGCTGGCCCGCATCAGGCGCGATATGATTGCGATTTGCGGCAGGGCGAGCGTAATGACGGGCAGGGTCATATTGTGCAGGTTCATGCCGATATTGGGATAAGTGCCGAGCCCGCCAACCGCGAAGATGCCAAAGGTCAGCGCAAAAATCAGAATCAGGATCGGTCCGGTGACAAACGTCGGGATGGAAATCCCGGCCATGGCAAAGCCCATCACCGAATAGTCGCCCGCCGTATTCTGGCGCAGGCCCGCGAAAATGCCCATCGCAGTACCAACTATAATGGCGAGCGTGATGGACAGGAATCCGACAGCGAGACTGATCGGCAAGCCATCCGCGATCAAATCATTCACGCTCTTGCCAAGCGTCTTCATGCTGGGCCCGAAATCGAGCTGTAGGACGCCCCAGAGATAATCGGTATATTGCTGCCAGAGCGGCTTATCGAGCCCGAACTTGGCGTTCAGCGCGGCCTCCGTGGCGGCGTTCAGTTTGCGCTCGCCATCAAATGGGCCGCCCGGCGCCATGCGCATCATGAAGAAGGCGACCGTAATTATGACGAGCAAAGTCGGAATTGCGATCAGAAGTCGCCGCCCCGTATATGCCCAAGGAATACGCGAGACGATACGCTGCAGGCCTGACACCGGTTGGGCGCTCCTAAATCGTGTGCACTAGAATCAACACAGAGGGCTTGGCAGCCCTCTCAACACTTCTTACGTTCACGTCGAACGGGCGAAAGTCAACGCCCAGATACACCGGAGTTGGTTCATGCTCGATCTTCGCAAAGTCACGGATGGTTTTGCAGTCGCCCCCCAAATTGATGAAACAGATGTCCAGGCAATCGCGGATGCGGGGTATAAAACCCTCATCGCCAATCGCCCGGACGGGGAAGGTGGCATCGACCAGCCGCGCATGGGCGCCATTCGGACACAGGCGGAAGCACTAGGACTGGTATTTGTGGCGATCCCATTTTCAGGCGCCCCGACGCCGGACATTCTCGAACGGTTCAGTGCGGCTTTGGCCGAAGCGCCTGCGCCGGTACTGGCTTATTGTCGCACGGGAACCCGCTCTATCACCGCATGGGCATTGACCCATGGCGGTCAGGGCATGGGCGATGAGGTCGTCGATGCGGCGGCGGGCGCTGGCTATGATCTTTCGACACTGCGCGCGCTTCTCTAAGCGTCTCATGAGAAATTTGTGAGCATTTATTCACTTCCCGAGGCGGAAAGAGGTTGCTAGCCTTTACGAGGCGTGCGAACAGCAGAAAAAGCCGCTGCGAAGGCTGAGGAGTAAAGTATGTCACGAAACTGGTTGGCAGACTTTAAGTATGAAGACGGCGAATGGCTCGTTAAAAAGACGGGGCATCGCATCCCGGCCACGCGCGAATTGGTGAATGATATTTTCACCTGGCTGACCTTCTACACACTGGCGCAATCCTGGCGGTCCTGGCGCCGGATCACCGGGCATAAACGCCCCACCATTGCGTTTTACCCCGAAAAACCAAGGCCCTGGTACTTTATCTGGCCGGTCATGCACGCCTCAGGCGCTAAGCTGATTTCAGATACCAGCGTCGCGGACATCGTTTTTCAGTTCGACGATTCCACCGAAACGGACCACAAGCCACCTGTGACCAAGTCGGGCGCCAAACTGGTCAATTTCGGGTGTAAGGATATTTCCAAGTCAAACGTTGCGGCCGCCTTTGAACGCGCTGCGGGTTATAGTCTTTCGGTCGACCCACGGACCTATACCGGCACGATGGTCGAAAAATCGGAAAAGAATGCCTGTCATGATGGCCGCGTGCTCGAAGGGCCGATCGAACCGCTGGCGGACAAAACCTATCAGGTCCTGGTGGACAATGAGATTCCTGGCGGCCTGATCGAGGATTTGCGGTGTTGCATCTGTGGCGGCGCGCCCGCCATTGTGTTTCGCAAGCGCCGACCCATTGGACGTCGTTTTCTCAATGAGAATGCCGAAGTGCTGCTGGATACGCCGGAAAACTGTTACACGGACGATGAAATTCGCGTGATCTCACGATTTGCTGAACAGATCGGTCTGGAATGGGGCGGTGTTGACGTGCTACGCGACAATGCATCCGGCAAGATTTACATTGTCGATGCGAACAAAACCGATATGGGGCCTCCGGTTGCCTTGAAGCTTGGCGACAAGCTGAAATCGACCCGCCGCATGGCCAAGGCCTTCGTCGCCGCGTTCGCACCGAAGCGTAAGTAGATTGCCGGACTTGTGAAATTGAGGCGAATTGGCCCACGATAAAATAAGAAGAAACAAAGCAGCAAATCTCCCATGGCTATACCTTTTGTGCGTGAAATCGAATTCGAATACGGAAAAGTCGAGCAAGTCTCGCCTTTGATCCGCCGCGTCATTGCGAACAATCCTGGACCGTTCACCTTTGTCGGTACCGGCGTTTACATAATCGGACATGGCGAAGTCGCCATCATTGACCCCGGCCCAATGGACGAGACCCATTTTGACGCCCTGAAAGCGGCACTGAAGGGCGAGACGGTCAAATATGTCCTGGTGACGCATGGCCATTCGGACCATTCACCCCTCGCCAAACCGCTGGCGGATTGGGCTGGTTGTAAAGTCTATGCAAAAGGCTGCGGCGAGCCGACCGCCAAGGGTGAGTTGGGCAGCGAAGATGATTCGGGCTTCACGCCGGATGAATGCACATGCGACGGTGATCTGTTCGAAGGACCCGGCTGGACGCTGGAAACGATCGAAACGCCGGGCCACACGTCCAATCATATCTGTTTCGCCCTGAAAGAAGAAAATGCCTGTCTGTCCGGCGATCACATTATGGGCTGGTCCACGACGATTGTCGCGCCGCCAGACGGCAACATGTCGGACTATTTCAAAAGCCTCGACAAGATCGAAGCCCGCGGCTTTGACATCCTCTGGCCCACACACGGGTCGCCCATCGAGGGCAAGGCCTTCGTCGCGGAATTCATCCAGGCCTATCGCCAGCATCGTCAGGATCGCGAGGATGGCGTCATCGCTCAGCTGAAAGCCGGCCAGACCTCAATCCCGGAAATGGTCAAGATCATGTATGTCGGGCTTGAGGAACGCTTATTCCCGGCCGCGTGCCTGAGCCTGCTGGGGCATATGTTCAAGCTGATTGATGAAGGGCGTGTCACCGCGAGCGATGCGCGCCCGGTTGTTCAGAGCGCGTTTCGCCTGACAAAAGTCGACGCTTAAGGCGCCCGCCGCCCGTCGGCGCGGTCTTCCAGTTCCACCATCAGACTGTAGACCCGCGCCGAATTGGCGCCGAGGTCGGACAGGCCGACGCGCGAGGTCGACCGGATATCAAGGCGCGTCGCGTCTTCACCGGGACGAATGCGGACCGCAATATCATCCTTGAATCCGAACCAGCCTGACGTTTCCGTCGCTTCCAGTTGCACCTGGCTGACCGCATTGCCGTCAACCGGTGCGGGGGTCACGATTTTCCAGCCACGCTTGCGCATGACGCGTTCAGCAATGGTGGCGACCTCATCGGGCGTTTGACTGAAATAAATCGTCTCCATCGTCGGATAGACCGTTCGTTTACCGGCGTCCTTGGCTTCGGCCTCTTCCTGGATTTCAGAGACCAGGCGACCTGCCGTGCCGGGCCAGCGGGCCTCGGCATAGTCAGGCACGGTCGGAGCATCGAGCACAGGATTGGTTTCGCCATCGCCGGCGCGAGCCGCCATCAGCGGTTCACTGAATGAGATTGGATCGGACCAGTCGGTCTGGATATCGTGCAGCGGCGGCAGCGAACTCGCCTGCGCACCGAGGCCTGCGAGGCGAAACATGCAGAAGGCTGCGATCAGGGTCGCGCCCAGTGCAAGGATAAAGGCCTGCTTTCGCGGCGCTTTGATCAAGGCGATAATTTGCGCCACGATGGAAAGACCCAGCGCGAACAGCGCGATGCCCGGGCCAACGCCAATCGTCATCTGGCCCAGGCCGACTTGCCACGGCCAGAAGCCGAATTTGGTGCCGAGCGCGGCCACGGCGAACCACAAGACCGCAAAGATGGAAACGCACAGGGCGAATATGGCGACTTTCATGCGCCAACCGGCTTTTGGGGTGTCGATCACTTCGCTCATGGATGGCCTCCTCTATCCCGCTTCCCGCGAGATAGACCATTCTGGCCGACATGGAAATTGTTTGCGCAGCGACAGGTGATCAGGGCAGGTCTGCAGCCTCTCCGAAGGCGGTATATTCAAACGGTTCGACCCCGGGCACCCCGAGCGCGTCCTGATACAGGATCCAGGCGCGCGTCCCGTCCGCATCGTCGCAGGTAACCAGAACCCATTCCTGATCTTCAGGGCCTTGCTGGAACTCTGTGCTGGCCGGCAATTCGCCTTCGTTCAGCTCATATTGAATGCCATCCTTCTCGGCGATAAAGAAGCCTTCTGCGAGATAGCTTTTATAAATAAGCTCATCACCGGCGCTCAGCGCGAGTTGTTCCACGCCGTCGCCAACAAAGGCTTCGACGCTGACATCCTCCATGATCGTGAACGTGGTCGGATAAACCATGGCGACGAAATCGAGATCATCCGATTCGCGCCGCGCACCATTCCACGGACTGTACGTCGCCTTGTGGGGCAGACCGCAATAAATGGGCGGGAACGTCTCAAATGTGATCGTCTCATGGCCCATGACCGTGACGCCTTCCTGGGTCACCGAAAACGCATTCGGATATTCGCCGGACCAGAAGGGCTGAACCTCCCAACCGTCCGGATACCCCACGGTTTCAATACCATTGCTGTCAGATAGGCCAGGAACCGTCGCGGTCTCCTCGGGCTCATCCGGAACAGCGCTTGTCTCAGGCTCCGATGTTTCCGGGTTTGGCTCCGCCGCCGTCGAGTCCTCGGTGGAGGGACTACATCCAGAAACGACCAGGCCAGCAGCGGCGGCAGCAAAAAATAATCGTCTCATCATCAGCATCTCCATCAGTCCCGCGACGGATGGTGCGGGGACTCTACTGTTTCTGTCAATTGTGACGGCAATGGCTTGGCATTTAGGGCAATTTCGTGTGGTTTTGCTCAGGTGGAGTGATCGGACCGACCATGTCAGCTTGGGTTTTCATAAAACATGCGATTGCCAATGTAGGCGCGGTGGGAGATCGGGCATCCCGGTTGGAGTACATTAGCCTACTCGGGGTAATATTGTTGTTCGTTGGAGGACCAAGCTTCTATTTTTCGAATGAGCGAACACTTGTCTTTTCAAATATTGCAACGCCATTGATCATTATCATCTCGTGCATTGGGTTTCTGCTAGCAATTCCATTCTGGAGTACATCGCTTCGAAGGTGCCATGACCTTGGATGGTCGGGTTGGTGGCTGCTGACGTCGTGGCCGTTCCTGATTGTGTTGCCCGGAGAGACGCGAACCAATCGATTTGGTCCTCCCACCTATGATATCAATGGAATCTACGCCAATGCGAAATCGCGCTCGATTAGATCCGCGATTAAGGAGGGCCTGAATTCTCTCTATTGGCTTTCTTAGCAATTTCGTGTGGAAGGAGCGCTTCGAATTCACTAAGGCATGGCCATGACCAATCCTGTTGTCCGTTTCGCTCCGTCTCCGACGGGAAATCTGCATGTCGGCAATGTCCGCACGGCGCTGATCAATTGGCTGTTCGCCAAGGGGCAGGGCGGGACATTCATCCTGCGCATCGACGACACCGATCTTGAACGCTCCACCGCTGCCTATGAGCAAGGCATCAAGGATGACCTGACCTGGCTCGGCCTGAACTGGGGCGACACATTCAAACAGTCTGAGCGGTTCGCGCAATATGATGCGGCGGCTGACAAGTTGCGGGACATGGGTCTGCTCTATGCCTGCTACGAAACCGCCGATGAACTCGACCGCCAGCGCAAGCTGCAGCGGGCGCGCGGCAAGCCGCCAATCTATAATCGTGCCGGCCTGAACCTGACAGACGCGGAAAAGACGGCCTATGAGGCCGAAGGGCGCAAACCGCATTGGCGCTTCAAGCTGAGTGGCGATCGGATTGTCTGGACTGATCTGGTGCGCGGCGAGCAGGCCATCGAGACCAGCTCCCTGTCCGACCCCGTCCTGATCCGTGCCGATGGCTCCTACCTTTATACCTTGCCGAGCTGTGTCGATGATATCGAGGCCGGCATCACACACGTTGTACGCGGCGAGGATCATGTCACCAATTCAGGTGCCCAGATCGAGATTTTCAAGGCGCTTGGCGGCGCCGCACCGCAAATGGCACATACACCGCTCCTCGTCGGGGCCGATGGGGCCAGCCTGTCCAAACGGCTCGGCTCGCTGGGCATGGGTGAGTTGCGGAGCCAGGGCATCGAGCCACTCGCCATTTGTTCCCTGCTCGGCAAGCTCGGCACCAGCGACAATGTCGAAATCCGCGACTCCCTGGATCAGCTCGCGGACGAGTTCGACTTCGCCAAGATTGGCCGCGCCCCGGCACGCTTTGACGAAGCCGACTTGCACAATCTGAATGCGGCGCTGACGCATGCCATGCCCTTCTCCGCGGCGAAGGACCGTTTGACCGTGATTGATCCGCAAGCCGCGGATGAAACCTTCTGGGCGCTGGTACGCGAAAACTGCGTCACCGTCGAAGATGCCGCGCGCTTCGTGCCCGTGGCGTTTGGCGAGATCACGCCCGTGATCGATGCCGAGGATGCCGAATTCATCGCGGATGCGGCGCGTCTGTTGCCGGATGGCGCGATCACTGCCGATACTTGGAGCGCCTGGACCACGGCTCTGAAAGCCGAAACGGGGCGCAAGGGCAAAGGCCTGTTCATGCCCCTGCGCAAAGCGCTGACCGGTATGGAGCGCGGCCCCAGCGTGGGCGACATGCTGGTCCTGATGGGGCGGGACCGCGCCTTGTCCCGCCTGGGCGCTGGATAGGCGTCGCCTTAAGTTATGTCTGATACCGGTCCCACCGATCCAGGCGATCTGGATCCCGTTGATTGGCAAGACTTCGAAGCGCAGACCCAGCGCGTCTTGAACGCCGCGATCGAGAAATTGCGCCTGGCGCGAGAAGGGCGCGTCTGGACGCCGCCGCCCGAAGATCTGAAAGCGGAGCTGACGGCGCCGCTGCCTAAAACTGGCCTGCGGATCGATGCCGTGGCGGATCGCCTTGAGCGCCTGTTGCCTTATGGGGTCGGGAACACACATCCGCGCTTTTTTGGCTGGGTCCATGGCGCGGGATCGCCGGGAAACCTGCTGGCAGAGATTGTCGGTGCGGCGATGAATGCCAATTGCGGCGGGCGGGATCATATTGCCATCTATGTCGAGCGACAGGTGATCGACTGGTGCAAGTCCCTGTTCGGATTTCCGGCGCCGACGTCTGGCCTGGTCGTATCCGGGACCAGTATGGCGACCATCATCGCGGCCAAAACGGCACGGGACTCAGCGTTTGATTTCGCAAGCCGCGCCGAGGGCGTAGGGGACGCGAAGCTGGTCGGCTATGTCTCGGAACAGGCGCACAGCTGTCTGGCGCGCGCATTCGACATGATTGGGCTGGGGACAGGGGCGCTCCGCATCGTGCCGGTCACGAAGACTTATGAGATCGATGTTGAGGCCCTTTCGAACCAGGTCGCACGCGATCGCGCCGATGGGTTCCAGCCCTTCTTTCTCGCCGGAACAGTCGGCACGGTGAATACAGGCGCGATTGATGATCTCGGCGCGCTGGCGGATCTGGCCGCGCGAGAGGAACTCTGGTTTCATGTCGATGGCGCGTTCGGGGCCTGCGCCATGACCCATCCGGACCTTGCCCCGGGACTTACGGGGATCGAACGCGCTGATTCCCTGGCCTTTGATTTTCACAAATGGATGCATGTGAATTATGATGCCGGCTGCGTGTTGATCCGCGATGGCGATGCGCATCGCAAGGCCTTTGCGAGCCGTCCGGACTATCTCGCCGCGGATGGAGAGGCGCTGGCGGCCGGCAATCCCTGGCCGGTCGATTTTGGACCGGAATTGTCGCGCGGGTTCAGAGCACTGAAAGTCTGGGCGCACCTGCTCGAGCACGGGACTGACAAGATTGGGCGCTCCATCGCCAAAAATTGCGACCAGGCGGCCTATCTTGGGGAACAGGTCTCCGCCCACGCGCAATTTGAGCTGATGGCGCCGGTTTCGCTGAATATTTGCTGCTTTCGGTTTTGCCCGGATGGACGGTCGGAAGCGCAACTCGATGACCTCAATCAACGATTGGTGGCATGGATTCAGAAGGAAGGGATCGCCGCCCCGTCAACGACCCGTTTGCATGGGCGGCTGGCGATCCGTGTGAACATTACCAATCACCGGACACGGCAGTCGGATCTGGACATCCTGTTGGCGGCGCTTGCCAAAGGCGGGGCGGCCCTAGTCGCCGAGCTTAACAACCCGGTCGCATAGCGCCTGAATAGCGGCTTCCGGCGTGGATTCATGCACCAGTGCGGCGCGGAACACTTCTGGCGTGAACTTGCCATCAATAATGTGATCCATGAGTTCGAAAAAGGGCGCCCAGAAGCCGTCTTCGTCAAGGAAAGCCATCGGTTTGGCATGCAGGCCAAGACGCGCCCAGCTGAGCATCTCAACCGCCTCTTCGAGCGTTCCAATACCGCCCGGCAGGACGACAAAGGCGTCGCTCTCGTCGAACATGCGCTGTTTGCGCGTGTGCATATCCTCGACGATTTCGTGTGGCACGTCTTCGAAGATACGTTCCTTCTGAAGCAGGAAGCGCGGCATGATGCCCAGCACATCGCCGCCATCCGAATGCGCCGCCCGGGCACACGCGCCCATCAGGCCAACGCCGCCGCCACCATAGACCAGGCGAATATTGCGCTGGGCCAGGGTTCGCCCAAGATCCTGGGCGAGCTGCAAATAGTCTGGCTTCACGTCATTCGACGAGCCGCAATACACACAAATAGACTTCAAATCGCCCATCATTCCTCCCTCTGAGTTCAAACCCTTGGAGCCATAAAGGATGTTGATTGCAAAAACCAGAACAAAGGTCGGTCCCTGTAGCAGGGATCGACGCGCGGCCGTTAACCACTCCTCAAATCTCAGAGTGTGGCCCCGGAAGCACACTTTATTTCGTAAACTTTTTTACACTGCAGGGTGAGATTGCAAACCATTCTCAAAAAGCTATGTGGTCCGCATCGAAGATGAAAGGATCTCGAAATCATGACACGAAACATGTCAAAACTCCTGAGTGCGGCCGCCGTTTCGGCCTTGCTTGCGACGCCGGTTGTGTCGGCTCAAGGGGCAGATGCCGAAGACGAAGTCTCGGTTCAGGATGAAATTGTCGTCGTCGGACAGTTTCTCTACACCGACCAGATCAATGCCCTGAAAGCGCCAACGCCAATCATCGATGTGCCGCAGAGTCTGTCCATCATCACGGCAGATCAAATCCTGCAACAGGGTTTTGACAGCATCTCGGACATTATCAGCTACACCCCCGGTGTGAATTCCTCGCAAGGCGAAGGTCACCGCGATGCGGTTGTTTTCCGCGGCGTTCGCTCGACAGCTGACTTCTTTATCGATGGTGTCCGTGACGATGTTCAGTATTACCGCCCGCTCTATAATCTCGAGCAGGTTGAGATCTTGCGCGGCGCGAATGCGCTTCTTTTCGGTCGTGGCGGCACGGGTGGTCTGATCAATCGCGTGACCAAAAAGGCTGAATTGGGCGAGCAATTCACCGGCTATCAGGCCAGTGTGGATTCATTCGGGGCCTTCGGCGCCCAGATTGACACCAATTTCGCCGTCAGCGACACCGCTGCGATCCGCATCAACGCCATGTATGAAAGCCTGGAAAACCATCGGGATTTCTATGATGGCGACCGCTTTGGTCTGAACCCGACGGCCAAGATCGCATTGTCCCCGAATACGACGCTGGATCTCTCTTACGAGTATATCGATCATGAGCGTTTCATCGATCGCGGTATTCCGACAGGCGCCAATGGCGAGCCGGTTGAAGCTTTTGAAGACATCGTCTTCGGTGATGCTGATCTGAACACGACGGAACTTGAAGCGCACCTCTTGCGCGGCGTTCTTCAGCATCAGTTCAATGATACACTGAAGGCCCGGGTCTCTGCATCCTACAGCGATTATGACAAGCTGTATCAGAACTTTTATGCGTCTTCCTTCGATCAGGCCGCGGATCCGACGCGGGTTGGCATTGATGGCTATGTCGACACGACCCAGCGCCAGAGTTTCACTCTGACCGGTGATCTGATCGGTGAATTTGAAACCGGTTCCATAGGTCACACCTTCGTTGCTGGAGCGGAATATATTGATACCTCCAACGACAATGATCGTTTCAACGCTTTCTGGTCTGGTTCTTCCGACGATGTCGAATTCTTCCTGGTTCAACGTCCGCTGAACTTCCGCGGTGGCGCTGGTGTCAATTTTGATGGCGTGGCAACAACCAATGATTTCACAGCTGACCTGAACGACCGCTCAGAAGCTGAAGTGGAAGTCTTCTCCGCTTATGTGAACGATCAGATCGAAGTGAACCCATATCTCGATATCGTTGTTGGATTGCGTTTTGACAGCTTCGACTTTGCCGTCGATGTGGTTGATCCTGTCCTGTTCGACACGGGCACGGTCTCGATCGATCCGCGGTCCAGCACCGACGATCGTGTGTCGCCACGCGCTGGCGTGATCTTCAAGCCTCAGGAAAACGTTTCTCTCTATGCCAGCTATAGTGAGAGCTTCCTGCCGCGCTCAGGTGAGCAATTCGCCACCATTAGCGGCGGAGACCCATTTGACCCGGACGTGTTTGAAACCGCGGAAATCGGTGTGAAATGGGATTTCGTACCCGGTATGAGCTTCACCGCCGCCTATTTCCAGAACGAGCAGACTCGCGCCGACCGTGACGATGTCACAGGCGAGAATTTCGAAGTTCGTGGACTGGAAATTGATGGCTTTGAAATGCAGCTGCAAGGCAATGTCACCGAACAGCTCTTCGTGACGGCCGGCTATAGCTATCTCGATGGCGAAACCGACAATGGTGCGGAAATCCCGCGCGAGCTGCCGGAAAATACGTTCTCCATCTGGGGCGCATATCAGGTCACCGACAAGCTCGGCTTTGGCTTGGGGGCAACGTATCAGGATGAGTCTTTCATCACCGATTTCGATATTGGGGATACTGACCCGCACCCGACGCTGCCATCCTACACGCGCTTCGATGCGGCGGCTTATTACGATATCTCGGACGATCTTCGTATTCAGCTGAACGTCGAGAACCTCACGGATGAGCTATACTTCCCGACCTCGCACAGCACGCATCAGGCGACCGTTGGGGCACCGCTGAACGCGAAAATCACGTTGAGCGGACGCTTCTAGGCCAAACCAACAGTTCGAAGCCGCTGACCGCTGGTCGGCGGCTTCTTTCATAAATACCCCTATGCAGACCCCATAGCCCGCCCCATATGGCGGGCTATGAGCGTTGAGACACAGACCGCGGATCCGGATAAGATTGAAAGCGCCGATGGCGGCATTGGCGTTTCGATCGGACGAATCATCAAATTGCTGGCCCGGCCGGAGCTCAGTAAATGGCGCCCAATCATGGTGCTGGCCATATTGCTGACGCTGGGCGCCGCCGTGCTGGAAGTCCTCGCCCCGATCTTGTTGGGGCTCGCGATCAATAACCTGGTTGCCGATAGCAATGGGGTCGTCGCTGGTTTCGGACCGGCAGCCGCCATGCTGGCGGCGGCCCTTGGGGTTCAAATCCTGGCCAGGATCATGCCACAAGTGCGGGACTGGCTGTTTTCGCCGGTCAGCCAGGACGCTCAGCGCGTGATCTGTGTCGACGCCTTTGGTCACGCCCAAAGTCTGTCCCTGAATTTCCATCAAACCCGCCGGACCGGCGCCTTGAACCGGGTGATTGAGCGCGCTGCCGGTGCGATTGATTATCTCATCAGATTCCTCGCCTTCAATATCGGGCCAACTCTGGTGCGGCTGGTTTTGGCCGCGCTTGCGCTGGCGCTGGCCTATGACGTCTATCTGGCATTGATCGCGATTGGTACGATTGGCCTCTATGTCGTTTCGACAGTGCTGATTACGGAATGGCGGGTGCGTCAGCGGCGTCGCATGAATGTCGCTGATACACGCTTTCGTGGGACGGCCGTCGATATTCTGACCAATTTCGAGACGGTCAAATCCTTTGCCGCAGAAACCCGCGAAACCGACCGGTTCAACGACGCCATGGACACCTATAATTCGCGTTATGTCGACGCCGTCCGCAGCATGTATGTTCTGAATGGCACACAAGCCACCATTATGGGACTGGGGATGCTGGCCGCGCTCATCCTGTCTGCCTGGAATGTGTCACAAGGCACGATGGAAGTCGGCGGGATATTTGCGGTTCAAGGACTGTTCCTGTCGCTCTATGCGCCGCTCAATATTCTTGGCTGGGCCTGGCGCGAGATCAAACAGGGCGCCGTCGATCTCGAGAAACTCTATGGTCTTCTGGGCATGAAGCCGGACGTGGCGGACAAGCCGGACGCGCAAGATTTGTCTGCCCCGAAAGGCGATGTCGCGTTCGAGCAGGTCAGCTTCACCCATGATGCCCGCGCGGTTGGCGTCCAGGATGTCAGCTTCGATTTGCCGGCCGGAAAGAAAATCGCCTTTGTCGGCACATCCGGCGCCGGCAAGTCGACCCTTCTGAAACTGCTCTTCCGTTTCTATGATGTGCTGGAAGGCCGGGTTCTGGTCGATGGCCAGGATGTTCGCGATCTGACGCAGGAAAGCCTGCGACAGGCGCTCGGACTGGTGCCGCAGGATGTGGTCCTGTTTAACGAGACCATTCGCTCCAATATCGGCTATGCCAAGCCGGACGCCACGGAAGAGGAATTGCAGGATGCGGCGCGGCGGGCGCAATTGCTCGATTTCATCGAAAACCTGCCTGAAGGGTGGGACACAAGAGTCGGCGAACGCGGCCTAAAACTCTCAGGCGGCGAGAAGCAGCGCGTCGGCATTGCGCGCGTGATTCTGGCCGATCCGGCGATTCTGGTTCTGGATGAAGCGACGTCCGCTCTCGACAGCGCCACGGAAGCCGCGGTGCAGGACGCGCTTGACGAGGCGTCCAAGGGGCGCACGACGCTGATGGTGGCGCACCGACTGTCCACAGTTCAGAATGCTGATGAAATCGTCGTCCTCAATGCTGGCCAGGTGGTTGAACGCGGGACGCATGACGCCCTCTTGGCAGCTGAGGGCGAATATGCCGATATGTGGGCGCGTCAGGCCAAACGGGATGCCCTCGCCATGGCCGCCGAATAGGAGACCTGTGTCGGATGGCAGATAAGGATTTCAGTCGCGAGAGATTTCCCTGGCTGCGCGGTGGCTTTGATCTTGAAGGTTATGTTGGCGCGCTGGCGGCGCTTCTAGTCGGCATCCTGCTCGGCTATGTGCTGGGTATTCTGTTCTGGCTTGGTTTCATTGCCGCGGTCGTGATCCTGTTCGCCACGCGGACGGCGGAACGGACGCCGCCAGAAGCCGAAGGTCTGATCGTTGCTCCGACAGATGGCATGGTCGTTTCGGTCAATGGCGCCACACCGCCAGACGAGTTGCGGCTGGAAGGCGCCGAATGGACACGCGTGCGGGTCTCCATCGGCCCGACTCAGACCAATGGCATCCACGCTCCGATGGACGGCGCGATTGATCATATTATCCGCGAAGTCGGCGATCCTGCTGCCTTTGCCGCGATGAAGCCGGACCGCCCGGGCTTGGCTGTGGCATTTGTATCGCTGCAAAGCGGCGACCGCGCAGTCGGCATGCGGTTCGCGACAGGCGGGCTGGGGCCGCGCCTGGAAGTCGATGCCGAGGCAGGCGATGCGGTCCGACTGGGCCGCAATATCGGCACCCTGCGCCTCGGCGGCTGGTGCGATCTCTATCTGCCAGCTTCGGTAACCATCCTTCCAACGCCGGGCCAGACCCTGATTGGATCAGAGACCATTCTCGGTCATTTTGATGATGCCGCCAAAGCCGCGCCAAAGCCGGAAATGGTTGAGGCAGAGCCGGAAGAGGTTGAACCAGAGCCGCCGGTGGTCGACCCCGAACCCGTCATCGATGAAGAGGACGAGCTCACCCTGGAAGCCCTGACCAGCGAGGAGTCCCAGGAAGAGTCTCCCAAATCCGAGTCGGCGGAAGAGGATGATGAAGACGTGTCCGAAATGTTTGCCCGCTTGCGCAAGGAAGCGCAAAAAATGCAGGATGATGAATAGGGCCGCAAACACCGATTACCGCAAAATCTTCATTGACCTTTAAGCAAAGCAGGCGCATGTGGCGCCCGTTATCGCGTCAAGACAGGCGCATGGACCAGACAGCGTGACTCGCGCCAGGCTCGATTTGAGCCAGGATGAGTTTGGTTCTTCAGGCATTCAGCATAGTAGACGCCCTTGTTCACGCGGGTCGTTCCCTCCCAGGCACCACAAGGTGCCGACGCGTGTGGCACGACGATTCGGCTGCGCGCGCATATAAGAAAGATATCGCGTGACGACATTCACCGACCTTGGCTTGCACAAACAGGTGCTCAAAGCCGTAACCGCCGAAGGCTATGAGACGCCAACGCCGATCCAGCTGCAGGCGATTCCGCATTTGCTGGACGAACGCGACTTGCTCGGCATTGCCCAGACGGGCACCGGCAAGACGGCCGCTTTTGCCTTGCCAACCTTGCAAAAACTTTTGAAGCTTGGCCGCAACCGAAAGCCGAAGAGCCCCTATGTGCTGGTGCTCGCGCCGACGCGCGAACTGGCCGGGCAAATTGCCGAGAGCTTCCAGACCTATTCAAAATATATGGATTGTGTGACCCAGACCGTGTTTGGCGGGGTCAAGATCAATCGCCAGATCCGGGCGCTGGAAAAAGGCTGCCACGTCCTGGTTGCGACGCCAGGCCGGCTGCTGGATCTGATGAATCAGGGGGCGGTTCAACTGCGCGATCTGGACGTCCTGATCCTGGATGAGGCGGACCAGATGCTCGACATGGGCTTCATTCACGATCTTCGCAAAATCATGGCGCAAGTGCCGGATGAGCGGCAGACGCTGCTTTTTTCGGCGACGATGCCGAAGCTGATCGAGGATATGGCTGGCAAATATCTGGATGACCCGGTGCGCGTTTCCGTCGCCCCGGAAAGCACCACAGCGGAACGTGTGACCCAGGGGGTGATCCACGTCGCCAATAATAACAAGCTGCAATTGCTCGGCAAATTGCTCGATGATCCGGCAATTGATCGCGCCCTGGTCTTTACCCGGACCAAACATGGCGCCGACAAAGTGGTCCGCAAGCTGATTGCCAAGGGCTATCCGGCGCTGGCCATTCACGGCAACAAATCCCAGTCGCAACGTCTGAAGGCGCTGGCTGCGTTCAAGGCGGGGGATTGCCGGATCTTGATTGCCACAGACATTGCGGCGCGCGGGATTGATATTGATGGCATCACCCATGTCATCAATTTCGAGATGCCCAACGTTCCTGAGCAATATGTCCACCGCATCGGTCGCACGGCGCGCGCCGGCAAAGACGGGGTTTCGATCTCTCTGGTGGCCGAGGACGAGCTTTATTATCTTCGCGAGGTCGAGAAGATCACGCGGATTGAGGTTGAAGTCCTGCCGACCCCCGCAGGCTGTGACGCCCTGGTTCTGCCGACGCCGGATCCGGATGTGCGTGTGCGCAAACCGAAAGGCCCATCGCGCCGGTCCGGCAAGCCGCCACAACGCGGATCGCGTCGCAACCGCCCGGAAGGCACGTCCAAGACCAAGCAAAGGTCGCGCAAACGCCCAGGCAAGAATCAGCGACGCAGAGACCGCGAGAAAGCCACAGTAGGCTCCTAGCGGCGCGTCGGTTGACATCAGCCTGCCTGCATTCGCTCCGACAGACGCAACACAGGAGGCAGGTCTCCCTGCCTCCTGCAAAGCGGGCAGGACATTTAGTCGGTGGTGTTTGCGAATGCCTGATACGCGACCTGTCCGCCTTCCACAGAATAGGCGTCAAACCCCAGACTCGATAAGTGCGCCGCTTGCTTCTGGCTGACCCATTTGCCTTTGACGCAATAGACCGCCACAGGCGTGGTCTGATTGGCGGTCCTCCAATAGCTCATCTGCTCGGGATCGACGCGAACGGCGCCGGGGATAAGAACGGGATCTTTCTCAAAGTCTTCGGACAGTCTCGCATCGACCAGGAGTCCGCCTTGCTCAACAAACGCACTTAATTCCGCGGGTGAGATGGTTCGTGCATATTCAGGTCGGTCAGAGCTTCGGATATCAAAAACGTCATTCGCTGAGATGCATGCGGATAGACAGACGGTCGCAAGGGCTGCGATGATCTTATTGAATTTCATGGTATGAGTTCCACAAATTGTCGGAACCGAGTGCGATGGTCAGGCAAGGGACATCCTCCCGATTCCGGGTTAGGATGCGGTCTTGGGCGCATGCCTGAAGGGGATCCGCACGAACTCCCCAGAACGCCTTTGTCGCGAAACTCGATCCGGGTCAATGGTCCGCGCGAGCGATGGTGCCCGGGACTGTTTGACAGAGTCCTGAGTTCGTTCGATTCGAACCGCGGGTGGTCCCCGGAACGCCGGTAAAGGCAAATGGGAGAAAATGGAGATCGCGCTGTTCAGGCGCTCCGCTCTGCGCTGACATAAGCGATCGTCGTAAACACGAGACCGACGATCCAAAGGCCAGGACCAATGATCGCTGCCGGAAAGCCTGTGCCGCCCTGCCAAACCGGAAACAGCAAGAAGCCAATATCTTCGGCAGAGATGATGAATGCGGCCACCCAATACGCCACTGTGTTGTTCTTCCAGTTGAACCAGGACAGGATGAGCCCGAACACTCCTAAATAGAGCAAGGTCCAATGTCCTTGCGCCAGTCGCCCTGTCGCTTCGGCCAACGCACCGTCTGCAGCGCGGTCGGCGAGGCGCGTCACCCCGAGAACCACGTGCAGGAGTGACCAGAGCGCGTAAGCGACGGCGCCAATACGTGCGTAAATCATGAAACCTCCGTTGGATTATCCTGCGAGTGCATATTGAGCGAAGCGGGCCGCATCTCGAACATCCACCATCATGGATCCGAAATAGAAGATCAGCGAAAGTGTTGTCCATATCGCGTAGGCTGACGGATACTGAATTTCGCGCCGACGTCGCAGCAGCATAAACGCGCCGGGCGTCCAGAAGATGATGTGAAACAGGGAGACCTGTCCCGCCAGAACGGTGTGTTCCATCGCCCACATGACAATGACCAATCCATGGCTAAGGATAAATCCGCCAAACACCCATCTCGCCGCGACGTGGTTTTTCAAAAAACCGATGGCGGCAAGGTTGGTCAGCATCATCATGCCAAGCCAGACTTTGATATGTACTGGCAGAGCCGTGCGCGCAGCAGTGTTCCACTCATCCGTTGCGGAGAGTGCCATGGCCTCTGGAGCGTTAAGGATCGCTGTGCCCGACAGACACGCACCGACGAGCAAGCACACTCTTGGAGTCATTACTGTTCCCTTGTCTCCGCCGCGTAAAGCTCAGGAAGAAACCCAGCGAGGATACGCATCTCTTCCGTGCAGTGGTTCATCAGATCGATTGCGGCGGATCTGCTAACGCCAAATTTGCGGGCGAGATATGTGTTCGCAACAATCCCCTCGATTGAGCCAATCTGCTCATTGCCATCGCGCTTGGCGACCATGCCGAGCCAAAAGCGGCTGCGCATTTCAGCGCCGTCCTCCGTCGCGCGGATGATATGGCACATCTGGCCGCCATTGATTGGTTGCTCCAGGAGGCCGGGTTTGGCACAGACAGCAACATCATCAGCGCCAAGGGTGACGTCCCCCAGAATCTCCTCGGGTGGCACAAACTGGATGCGTAGTTTCTGCATCTCCTCGCCAGTGTATTCATGCACCAGGTGACTTGCGCCGACATATTCGCCCGGCACTTTGTTTTCCCAGCCCATCCATATATGTGCACCCGGATACCAGCGCTGATAATGTTCTGATGTCTGCATATAGTCGGCGAACCACCATCGCACCATTTCGGGCGTGACTCCCGGCATCGGGGTCAGAGCCGAGACTTCATAGATGCCGTTTGGCAATCGCCTCACCTCAGATTTAAAACCGGGTTCGCCTTCTGCATAGTCCGCGTTTGGACCGCCACCGAACGGGGGGACTCCGAATATCGCCACCATGGCCAGAACTGCGATCCCACCCAAAACGAGCCACTTCTTCATAACTGACGCTCCGATTGCCCCTTGACTTATTCTCTGGTCATAGAATATGTCAAGATAAATTCCATATTCGTAGAATTATGCGCGAGACAACCGTATGCAAAGTCCCATCGTCTTTCCCTCATACTCTTCCCCCATCCCGGCCAAAAGATCTGATGACGCTGCGTTTACGTTTGGTATGGACAAGCTTTACGATGACCATACTCCGATCGCCGCGATGGCATGCGGATAGACGTGAACAAGCAGAGCCGATTGACATGAGCCAGACCCGCAATGATCGCGCCAGACCCACCGCTGAACGCAAGCGCGGCCGGCCAAGTGGAACCGATGGGCCTGACTTGAAAGTCGCGCTTTTGCGCGCGGCCATTGACCTGTTCGCGGATCGTGGTTTCGACGGTGTATCGCTCAGCCAGATCGCTTCTAAAGCCGAGGCGGATGTCGGGCTCACCCGCTACTATTTCGGCTCGAAGGCGTCTCTTTGGAATGCCGCCATGAATCATTTGTCCGAGTGTTTTGTGAAGGATTTGAGCGACGCCAATACTTTCGAAAGTGGATCGAAAGCTGACGCTCTAAAAGCTCTGATCAAAGCATTTGTGATCGCCTCGGCGCGGTGGCCTCAAGTCAGTCGAGTCATCGTGTTTGATGGCGACAAATCAGATGCCCGCGGCGCGTTTATCAAGAACCAGCTCGTTGCGCCCTTCTTCCATTTGCTTTCAGACCTGATTGAAGACGCCAAGGCACAGGGCGCAATCCCGGATGTTTCAACACGGACGATCTTCTTCATGATCACGCATGGCGGGTCATTTCCCATGGCGCTACCCGCCCTCACGAATGCGTTTCCAGGCGAGGTCATTGGTTCGGATGCGGGACTAAACGCGCACGCAGATGCCATTGTTGACCTCATTTTCAAGTAGCCCGTCAGGGCGTAAAAACGGGTATGCCACCTCAACTGGGTATGACAACTACCTTGCCCGATTGTGATGTGCCTAAGCCGCAGGCGGACGGTTTCGGACGCGCCGGACAATCGCCAGGCCGATGCTGACCAAGACAATAAAGGCTGCAAGAAAGAACAGTCCAAACTTCGCGGGCGTGAGAATGTCTTTCAGCCCGATCAGAGAGTCATTGCCGCTTAGCGCCATGGCTTGTGTCGTGTTTTCAGCCAGATCGACGACAATGACGGCCAGTGCGGGGAGTACGAACCATCGTCGCAAGTCGCCGGCGAACCGCCAGATGAGACCGGCAAAGAGTCCCCCATAAGCAAGCGGGTAGGCGGTATCGTTCAGGACCGTTCCCCAAAAATGAGCTTGTTTCTGTTCGGCATTCATCTCCACCAGGCGGGCTTTCGCCTCCACGCCGGATCCCAGCACATCCAGCAAAGGGCCACCCGCGGCGGTCTGAACGAATGAAAAGGAATAACCGATCAGAATGGTGGCGACGAAGAGCGTCACCAGAATCCATGTTCGAGATAGTGTGTTCAGCATAGGCAGCCTCCCTTCAACTGACGGCGTTATTCACAAAGATCGGAGCAAGCCGGTTTACTCTCCCGCGCCGCGATAGTCCTCTTGAGGGCGCGGGAGTTCCACATCATGTCTGTGGTTCCAGATTTCGACAATCTTGCCCGCATCGTTGAACCGGAAGACGTTGATGATCGCCACGCCATCCACCGCCGTCATGCCCATTTCCTGAGCGGCCTCTGTGGGATCAAGACTGACAAACCAGCGCGTCGCAACTTTGTCACCTTCAGCGATCTGGTAATCGATCTCACCGGTGAGGTCGCCGAAACCGTGAAACACGTCTGCGATCTCCTTTTGCGTGATCGCGGGTTCCGTAACCCCTTTCGCAGGTCCGATATCGTGTACGACATAAGTGTCCGCGACATAGTCCGCATAAGCGTCCGTATTGTTCGAAAACCAGAGATCCTGATAGAATTGACGGGCAATTTCCTTGTTTCGTTCGGTTGGGCCTGGTTCTGCAAGTGTGGCACAGCCCGCCAGTGCGCTCATGGCGGTGATGGATACAATTATGCTTTTCATGACGACATCTCCCCGATCCGTATGGTGATCAATTGAACACAAATGCTTGAATTCTCAAAATGCAGACCGGTGACTTGGGCGGCTCTGGCACCGAACCCTCACCGACGCCGGGAGTTGCGATCGCGTCCCATCCGCGGCGCGCGTTACGGTTCGTGTGCGCGCAATCGCGGACAGCATCCGCCCTCGACGCGGACGAGGCAACCGTTATGAATTGGCCATGGGCAAACTCTGCGATTTCCAAGGATACCTTTCATGATTGAGCTCGGCGACGCGAATTCCACTCCATTCGAAGCCCATTTTTCATTTGAAAGCGCGGATATTTCGCACACCGTATTCGAACGGGGCGACGGCCCCGGACTTATTCTGATGCATGAGCTTCCAGGCATGACCGATGAGTTTTGGCGCCTCGCCAACTGGCTGAGTGCGCATTTCACGGTTTATGCCCCCGATTTGTTTGGCCGCTCGAGCACACCAACCCCGGCTGACCCAGGCCAAAACTTTTTCAGGGCCTGCATCAGTCGCGAAATCCACTTGTTCGCAAATGACGATCCCGGCCCGATCACGCAATGGCTGAGAGCTCTTTCAAAGCAGCTTCATGATCGGATCAACGGACCCGGTATCGGCGTCATCGGAATGTGCATGACGGGGAATTTTGCGCTGACCCTGGCCCTGGATCCCTGGGTGACGGCGCCGGTCACGTCTCAACCGGGATTGCCCGCCAGCACGCCGTTCCGCAATCGTGATGGCGGATTGCAGATGCGGACCGACGAGAAAACCAGATTCGCCGAACGCGGAATCGATGCGATGGGTCTCCGATTCGAAGGCGACGCACTGTGCAAAGCCGCGCGGTTCGATGCCATTCGCGACCTGGTGGGACCCGACCGCTTTGACGAACACGTCATCGCTGATGTGCATCGCAACCCTGATGGGCCGTTGAAACACGCCCATGCTGTCCTGACCGCAGACCTGATCGATGCGGAAGATAGCGTCACCAAACAGAAATTGATCGAAGTGATCAAATTCCTGAAGGCGCGGATCCCCTAATCTCCGAAATCCGTAGCTTTCGTCCGCGCATGCGGGCGGACAGGGTGTTGGGGCTGGTCTTCCGCATCCATCGTAACTACCTGAAAGCGGCCCTCCTGGCGCAATCTGTAATCAAGGCGGCCCGGCCAAATGGCTCAAGACACCAACACGATCGAAATTGACCGCCGTGCGTCGACCGCCCCGTCAGCTGCTGCCAATGAAAGGGAGAAAGGGCGGAGCGTCAGATCGCTGGCCATGCTGTGGCCCTATGCGCGGCAACATAAGCTTACGGTTGCCGCCGCGCTGGTTTTCCTCCTTCTCGGGACCGTGATCTCACTGATGATTCCTTTATTGTTTGGGGGGGCCGTCGATGCTGGCTTTTCCGGCAATGTCGATACGGAAGGTATGATCGCCGCGATCAACCGCAATTTCATTCTGGTGTTCGTGGCGGCGGTGGCGCTGGGCGGGGTAGGGGCTTTGCGGTTTTATTTCGTGTCGCGCTTTGGCGAGCGTATTGCGGCGGACTTGCGGCGCGATCTGTACGGCCACATGCTCGTCTTAAGCCCGCGCTTCCACAGCACCATGCGGTCTGGCGAAGCGGTGTCGCGGCTGACGGCAGACATTTCCCTGATCGAGAATTTCCTTGGCTCATCCGCCTCGCTTGCGACGCGCACACTGCTCAACACAATAGGCGCCCTGATCGCGATGATGCTGGTCAACTGGCAGCTGGGTTTGGCCTTATTGGTCATTCTTCCGCTGGCAATCGGTCCCATCATGATTGTTGGCCGCATGATCCGGGGCTTGTCGAACCAGGCGCAATCGGCCTTGGCAGACGCGGGGGCGGAAGCGGCGGAAACGCTCGACGCGATCGAATTGGTCCAGGCCTATGGCCAGAGTGACACGCGGCGCCGACGGTTTACCCAGGCTGTTGAGGAAACGTTCCGTGCCGCTCTGAAGCGCAACACGGTGCGCGCGTGGATGATGCTGCTGGTCTCTATTCTGGCCTTTGGGGGGATAACGATTGTCCTGTGGCTTGGCGCACGGGCGGTGGCGATGGACGCGATGAGCGGCGGGGACCTGACCGCGATGGTTCTTTACGCCCTTTATGCTGGGTCAGGCTTCGGGATGCTCGGTGAGGTTTACGGCGAAGTGATGCGCGCAGCGGGCGCGGCTGACCGCGCCGCTGAGGTCCTCGAGGCGACCCCCGAGATTGCCAGCCCCGCCACACCGCAAATGATGACGCAGCCCGCTCAAGGTGCGTTAAGCTTCGATGGTGTGACATTTGCCTATGATAATGACGAGCAAGCGGCCTTGCGCGATTTTTCGCTCGACGTGGCGCCGGGCGAGTTCGTTGCGCTGGTTGGGCCGAGCGGCGCGGGCAAATCCACCGTATTTCGCCTCGCCTTGAGACTGTTCGATCCCCAGGCCGGTGCGATCCGGCTCGATGGTGTGTCATCCCGAGCCGCGGATTTAAACGCCTGGCGCGGGCAGTTTGCCTATGCCCCTCAAGAGTCCGCCCTGTTCACGGGGACCGCCGGAGAGAATATCGCCTTTGGCGCCCCCGACGCCAGTGAGGCCGCGCTTCTGAACGCCGCCAATATGGCCGAGGCAGAAGAGTTTTTGCGCGCGCGGGGCGGCCTGGGCGCGCAACTGGGCCAGAAGGGGCGCGGCCTCTCGGGCGGTCAGCGCCAGCGCGTCGCCCTTGCGCGCGCCCTCGTGCGCGATGCGCCTGTCCTGTTGCTCGACGAGGCGACAAGTGCCCTGGACAGTGAGAGCGAAGCCGCCGTCAAACGCGCCATATCCACGGCTGCAGAGGGCCGCACAACGCTGGTCATCGCCCACCGCCTGTCCACCGTCCGTATGGCTAACCGGATCATTGTCATGGATGGTGGCGCGGTCATCGAAGAAGGCACCCACGATCAGCTGGTGGCCAAGGGCGGGCTATATGCCCGGCTGGCGCAGCTGCAGTTTGCTGAAACAACCTGATCGTCTGGCGAAAGCTCGAACGCCGCCCATCTGTTAAATCTGGGAGAAGGGCAACCTTGTTTGTGATGCTGCGGGCGCAAGCGCGTTTCTAACCGGTCTTTGTGTGTGCTGGGCCTATCCAATATAAATTCTCTTCCGCATAGAATGAGCAGGCACGCATTTGGAGGACACATTGGCGACGGCTTCTGTACAACACGAATTTGATCTGCCCGTAGACGCGCTTTGGGATTTGGTCGGGACGTTTGGCAATATGAGCAAATGGACCGGTCTGCCTCCGGAAACCTGCGTCTCGGACGGAGAACAGGTTGGCGCGATCCGAACGCTTTCGCTTCCAAATGGCGGGACCATTATCGATCGGCTCGATGCAAAGAGTGAATACAGTTACTCATATTCGATCACCAATATGGAGGAAGCGCCGCTGCCATTCTCTTCTTACAAGGCGACGCTCGCCGTGCAGCCTCTGTCAGACACCCGGAGCCGGCTCCATTGGGGTGGAGAATTCACGCCCGACCAGATGACGGAAGCAGAGACGGTCGCATTCGCTCAAAACATGTATCAACGCGGATTGGATATGATGATACGGGCGGCCGCCAATCTCTGACGGCCTGCCTGGGCCTACACACGGTCAATAGATCGTCGCCTCAAAAGTCATGGACGGGGGCCTAACCTAGCGGCCCGGCTCCAAAGCGAGATCTGTGGCTTTGTCGCGCTGACGCATAAGGACGCCCTTCAAGGCAATCAAGTGCGGCAGCTCCACCAGCATGCCGACAATGATCGCTGCATAAATGACCGGCTGGTCCGGCAGCGTTACCATCGTGATCACGAGCATCATTGGAGCGTTGCGCGCCGCCGTTGTCATCGTCATCAGGACCCGGTCCTGATAGGACAGGCGCATCCATTTTGAAATAAGCTCACTCAGGAAATAGGTCGCCACAAAGAACAGGAAGATTGCGCCAAAGATGAGCGGAAGCACGGCGACATTCGCGGTCAGTGTTCCGATATTGACCGCCATAATCTGCCAGACGAGCACTGCTAGCAGGATCGGCACGGTTACAGAAACAACCGCCAGCACGACGTCAAAGTGTGACTTGCTCAAGAGCTTTTCTGCGATAAAGCGCGCGCTCACGGCCAGGACCAGCGGGATCAAAAACCACGTCCACAGTGTTTGAAAAACCTCTCCGGCTTCAATTCCGACGGCCCCGAAACCGAACCATTGGAGATAGAACGGATAGAGTAGAAGCTGGATGATCATATTGATCGGCAGCAAAGCCGCTCCCAGCGCCGTATTGCCTTTTGCCAGTCGCGTGAAGGCCAGGAACCAGTCTGTGCAGGGCGCCAGAAAATAGACCACCAGTCCAATGAAAAGTAACGGATACGCAGACAGGAAAACAGATGCGATCGCAAACCCGAGGACAGGGATGATCACAAAGTTCGCAACGATCGCGGCGACGATGAACTGCCACCGATTGGAGCTGGAGAGCAGGCTCTGAAGGCGGACCTCAAACAGCAGCAGAAAGACCAGGAGCAAGATCGTGTAATCGATCAAGCCCGATAAGAGCGTTTCCGACGCTGGCCAAAGCGTGCCCATGGTCGCCCCGATAAGAATGGCGGCGATCAGGATGATCGCCGTCCCGCGTCCGGACATGAAGTCCGCGGTCCGTTCGAGCGCTTTGATCAGCACACGCATTCCCCGTCACAACAACTCAGGTCGTCGAGCAGGAAGCCATTCTCCGCGTATTCTGCAATCATCGGATGGTCCTGTCCCCAACGTCCCAGAATTTCGCGTACGATCACGGCAAACCGTTGACGGTATTTATAGATGAAGCAGAAGATCGCTTTCTCATGCTGGACGTTCGGACCGACAAGATACACGTTCTTGTGCAGCGTGCTTTCATCATGATCGGTGAGCTGCGCATAACCGTTTGAGAAATCAAAAAGCTGACCCGCGAGGCTTTTCGAGATATCGAAACCCGTGGCATCAATCGCCGGGTGTTCCAGGCGAAACACGCGGCTCTTCGTGCGCACTTCCTGTTCCGAAATATGGCTGGCCTGCTCGGCGATGAATTCGGCTTTGCCGCTTTTCTGCAAATACCGCACGCGGGCAAAGGTATACGGGCTCAAACCGTAACTGGAATCGCTGACCCGATCGGCCCATTGCTCAGACGGGTCGAGAATGCTGACAGATGATCCATTCTTGACGAGATGATAGGCCGTTTCCATGCCGCTTTCAGCGCCGCCAATAATGACATGATGGCCGGGTGGAATGGATTTGTAGGAGTCCTTCACGCGCACTGTACCGGGAATGGCTTTCTGATACTGAAACTCTCCGCCGGCCCAGATCAGGACGCGGCACCTGAGTTCGCCTTCTGTCGTGGTCAACAGAATGCTGCCTGGGTCGTCAAACGTGATGTCGAGGACCTCGACCCCTTCATCGACCTCAAGTGCGTAGAATTCAGCCAGGTCCCTGAGATAATTTACATATTGCTCGCCCGTCGGGTGTTCGGTTTGCAATCCAAATGCCGGTGAACTGCCGGGCGTGATGGCATTCAGGTCCACCGCTCCGAAAAAGTTGCCGGTAAAAGACGGGGAGATAAACCGGGTCTCTTTCGGCCAGCTCAGCAAACTCTCCCCGATGCGTCCCCGCTCGAGGATCAGTGCTGGCAGTGCACACTGTGCCAGCAGCGATCCGATACCGATCCCCGCAGGTCCAGCGCCGATAATAACGATTGGATGTGTTTTCATGACTTACGCTTAACGTCTATCGCCGTGGATTATCGCGAATGAATATCATTTGCAATATGATAACATCACAACTAAATGGGCTTGTATGTCACAGGCACGGAGAGGGTCAATTACGGATGATCAAATTGTCGAATTTTGAGGATTGGCAGCGCTGCATCACAGTTGAGTGCGGCATTCCGTTGACGCCAAAGTTTATCGAGACGCGCCTTACTGCGCTTCGAAATCCCGGTGATGAGCACACCCGGAAATTCGTGAAGGAATGGGGACAGGCACACCTCAACCAGGTCATTCAATGGTTCGAGACCGCCCAGTCTCGACTTTGAACGCTGGCCGCAGGACATGGCGAGGCGGATAAATCCACCGCGCGCGTGTCTGCGTTTACGGCACGCGTGGCCGCACAAGTCCCGATTGAGACCCGCGTGCCAGCAACGTTCCGTGTTCGGCAAATATTTTGACCGAGCCATGAAAAATGCCATTTCGAATCCCGTCGAGCGCGACTTGGCAAAGCACCCATTCTGCGGGTCCTTCCCCTAAAATACTGATACAATTGTCGAGGCTGACCGCGCCAACGGAACGCCCAAGATTGAAGTGCAGCGCCTCTGGCAGATAATCGGCAATCAGCGCCAAGAACCTCGCCTGAGTAGACAGTCCGTCGCGCGGCGCTCGCACCCAGAAATTGAGCTGACCATTTTGCGGCGCGCCAGCCATCCGGACATCCAGAAACGTGTGGAGGTCATGCGCGTCAGCACGGATGAAAGGAAGCGGCTCACAATCACCAGGACCGGGCAGGTCTGGAGGTCGTGTCCACTGAATCGGGTCGTCGCCATTTCGACGGCCAAAGCTTCCGGTCATGTGCGCACAGACGGAGTCGCCGACGCTCATCTGAACGATTGCGATGTCGACGGACCGCCCCGGTTTGTGACCCAGCCGCTTGATCGTGACCGGGTCGCCGGCGGCAGGCGCCTGAAAGAACTGAATGCCCGCTTGAATGAGGGGCTTCGACGTCATTTTTTCTGCCGCGTCAATGAGGGCGGCGGTGCAAGCGCCGCCGCTCATATGCTTGGCACCTGCGGGTCCGATGCATAAGGTTCGGTCCACTTCTAAAGACCAGATGCCCGGCTCTGTTGCGGCCAGGTCGAGCTGCGCGAGGATCTTGTCGGCGCTCATACGGGGACCTGATCCGGTTCGACATCGGCATGCATTGACCTAACCGCGGCGGCGTAAAACAGAAGCGCACCGGCAATGGCGACATTCTTGAAGAATAGCGACAGCTCAAGCGCCGCGAGGTCGCCTTCCAATTGCCAAAACCTGTGAAACCAGAAATTCGTCGCAAGCGTGAACAAGCAAAGCGCGCCCGCGGCGTAGATCGATGCGCGATGCCCATAGATGAGGCTCAGCCCGCCCAGCAATTCCAGAAGGATGGTTGCCGGCAGCAAAATCTCTGCTGGTCCCAATCCGGCTTCGACCATGCGCGCTTGCGTGTCTCCAAAGTTGAGGGTTTTGTTGATCCCACCCAATACGAAAAGCGACGCCAGCCCTGACCGCCCCAGGACGGCCAGGGGCGCATAAAGGGATTTAGTCTGCACGGGTTGCTACCTCCGCCGCCGCGGCTGCCATGGCTTGCGTGCCGACGTCCATAAACTGCGTCAATTCCGGAACCTGACGGCGGACGAAGAAGGCCGTCACAGCCGATTTTGGTTTGACATTATAGGTCCACTCAAACCGCGTCTGTTCCGGGCTGAGGGCAATAAATCTCTGTTCCCCGAAAATATGATTGACCCCGCGCGCCGCGGCATTGGTGAACACCCAGGCTTGATAGGAAAATAGCTCCGGTTCGTTCTCGAGCACGCGTTCGATAACATAGTGTCCGTCTGCCAGCTGCAAGCGGCGGACGGCGCCCGGCGTCAGCCATTCTCCGCTCAAAGGCTGTTCCGAGACGGGTGGAGAGATGCTCTCGGTCGCTTCGAGAAACGTGATGAAGGGACGGTCGATCAGAAAGGCGCGCAGGTCAGAGACGCTCATCGGAATCTCGGCGGAGGTGACGACGGTGACATATCCGTCGTCAGCCAAAGGCGGCGGCTCCGAATAAGCGGGTGGCGTTTCGGGCGGGGTGATTGCAGACGTGCAACTTGCGACGAGCGCGGCGAAAGCTATGAGAGGAAGACGCATTGAAAGCTCCTTTAATTAATACGGACTACGTACTAAATGGATCAAATGGCTCAACGAACAACCCCCAAAGATGAAAATATTGAACGCTTGCGGCTTGTCGTACACGCCCTGATCCGCGCCTTTCTGGTGTCCGGGCGGGCCGGCAGCCCGGCGCAAGGACGGCTTCCGTTCAATCCCCTTTACTTCCACATGCTCGGCCATATCCGCGAGAATGGACCGACGCGGCCGAGCGCGCTCGCCAACGTCCTGGAGGTGCCGAAAACGACCATTTCGACCGCGTCTAAGGCGCTGCAAAACCGTGGCTTGATGGAACAAGCGCGTGATCCGGAAGATGGCCGGGCCCAGCTATTGGCCCTGACCAGGGACGGGATGGCAACGGCAAATGCAATTCTGCAGCAAGACCTCGCCAATATGCATATTCTATTGTCGCAATTGTCACCTGATGCGCACGCGCCGCTCCTCGATCAACTCGAAAAGGTTGTTGCGGGTGTCCTGAGCTAACGATTTCCGCATTACGGGCGCAACATCTGAAACGGAGTGTCCGATTAGCCGTGCCGGCTTATCAGATTGTGCTGACGAATGCCGACCACGCGCCGTCGAGGCGCTTGCATTTGAGGCCGAGCCCCTCATCCACAAGCGGTCAAAATGGTGTCTGGCTATCGGACAAATGTTTCGACAAAGGCCTCCACATCAGCCAACGAGTCATAGCCGAAAATATGCGCCATCTCTGACGTATCAGAGAAGTCGAGCCCACCCGCACCGATCGCCTGATTATCATAGCCGCCAATCGCAATGCCGTCTTCTGTACGCGCAGACCCATTATTACGCAGCGCCATTTCCTTTGCTTGTGACCAAATCGCGCCGACATCATCCGCAGCAAGCAAAGCTGGCCAAGCCGATCCGTCCGGCGTGCGGAATCCGGGCGTCCCGTTTCCGGTCGCATTGCCATCGGGAATTTTTATATAATCGGCCGTCGACTGAACGAATGCCAAGTCTTCGGACGTTGTCACCTGCTCATTCCAGTCACTATGCTGAACGATATGAAATCGGCTCGCGACAGTGTCTGAGTCTGTTGAGGCCAGGATTTGCCGCAGCGTTTCCGCGCTGACATCCGACTGTCCGCCTTCCATGATCCAAACATGTCCGCCATTCACCAGCACCGGTCTGGCGCGCGCGGCAAGCTCGGCTGCCGCCGCCGCTTTTCGCTCATGCGCGTCAACCCAATTGTTGCCGAAGGCATTCTCGAACAGCGTTTCAGGATCGACATATTTGCCACCTTGCGTGCCATAGGTTCCTGAAACGGCTGCATACTCGACGCATGCGAACCTGGGATGCGCGAGGATTGTGGCGACTGCGGCGGCCGCATGCAGATCATCCGTATCGGTCTTGATATCGAATTGTGCTAGGAAGAGATCTTTCTTGGGATCGAATTGCCCAATCGTCTCAGCGGTCGCACAGGCATCAATGTCGGCTGAGGTCTGTTTCCCATCGATCGGAGCAGGTGCGGACATGCATGCGGCAAGCACCCATCCCGCCGACAGCCAAAGGCCCAGTGTTTTGACGGTCATATCGCAATCCTCGCATATTTGTTAGCGCTCCCAATTGGGCGATGGATTGAGCTTTGGTCAAGATCAAACTCGTCCCCATAGAGGTCTTTGAACAAGATGGCATGCCCGGTCTGAATCGGTTGCTCAAAACCGAATGCTGACGGTCTAGGCAGCCTCTTTCGTCACGGCGTCGCGCTTCCAATAACTGCGGATTCGATTTCGTTTCGCATCGAGCGAATGGTGTGTACGCAACAAACCTCGAATATGTTTGGAATCGCTCTGCTCAAGGGCGCCCCAGGCGGTCTCAAGATCGCTCAGAGCGTGCAGGATTTTATCAATTTCTTCGAGGCGCTTATCCGGATGTCCAACAATCCGATGCACGCTGGCGCCGGCGGGAATGAGCGCCGCATCAATATAGGATTGTTCGGTCGCTTGATCAGAAATCAGAATAATGCTGGGCGGTGTGGGGTTGCGCCAGACTTCCAGAACGGATGCGAGCGCAGGCATCGCTGTTTCATCTGCGATTAACAGCGCTTTGCCTTCATGAATGTGTTCCGTTTTCTCGCGATATTCCGCGGTACTTTTGACCATATCGCCCGGTTTTAAATTGCGCGCCCAATTGCTGCCAGGCGAACGTCCATGGGTGAAGACGTCGACCCAACCAATCGACCCAGCGTCGTCTGTTTCTGCCAGCTCAAAACTTGCGCGAAGCGTGTAATATTTGGATTTGTTGTAGAGAGAGTCGAGCAATTTACGACGGGTGGCTGGTTTGAGGCGTTTCATAACGCTGAGCATCCCGCGGAACCAAACCCGCATGGCCAGCGGCATTTCCGAATATTCGACATCCGACTTCTGTCTTGGTCGCAACGCTTTCAATCCAAACAGGAATGCATATCCCGGCTCGTTTTCCGGAAGCGATCGATCGGTTGCAAATTTTAGCCGAACCATATTCGGGCTGAGCGTTTCACGCTCCACAAATCGAAAATAGCGGGTTCGCGTGCCGGGCGGCAGTTTCCGCTGTTTCACCATGGCCTGATAGGCCAGGAACAGGATTTTGTCTTCGGCCTCACCGGTCATGAAGAATGGATATGTGTGATCACGACGCCCGGTTGGAGAGTCAATTTGGAGGGTCAAACCATGATCATTCACATCGAGAAGACTGGCATGTTCCGCGTGCTCATCAATAAACACCTGAGCAATGCTGAGTAATTCTTCGCCATGATCATCGTTGACGTGCTCGATGATGTCGACGAGATCTTGCGCTGGCATAGGTCCCGAGCTCCTTCTCGACAAAAACCAGCCGCGCGACCGAAAGCATGACGCGGCAATCGAAGGTTATTGATTGAGAATGGTTCTCATGTATGGGTTTAAATGTCAAAATCGACCCGTTCTAAACGACGCAAACGTGTCTTCTGCGGACAAGGAATGGATCATGCCGAGCGTCCCGGATTCGCCTGAGGTAAGCCAATCGCTCAGGTCCGCGCCTGACCCAAAGCGAAGTCCAGGCGCAACCAGACTGATATACGCTCCTGGGCGAAGCGCGACGGGGAACCACCTGTCTGAATCCGACCGGGTTCCGCGTCTCTTATATTGTCCTCATCTTCCCTTGGATAAAGGCTTGTCCGGAACGGCCAGACAG
>JBCBBC010000013.1:0-79503 GCA_038532145.1 Pseudomonadota bacterium
GTCAGCATCCACGATGGATTGAGGATCACCGCCCGGGAGGATCAAGTCTTGATAATCGTACATCCAATAGTCGAAGCTGATATTGAGACCATTGTCGGACGTCCAGATGGCGCCCAGGTTCAGGTTCTCAGCCGACTGAGACGTCAAGTCCGGAGATCCGCTCGTGAATACCGTGACGTTAAACGTACCGCCTTCTGCGCCGAGGAGGGGATCGACAATGCCGGCGCTGCCGACTGCGCCTGAGACTTGGCGAATCGAGGGTGCCTGGAACGATGTTCCCCACGAGCCCCGCAAGGCGAGATTGTCAGTCACATCATATTTCAGAGCGACTTTTGGATCGATCGTGTCGCCCCCCGCATCTCCATAGTCTTCGAAACGAAGGGCAAGCTGAGCTTCGAGTTGATCTGTAATTGGCAACAAAGCCTCAGCATATACGGCATAGACATCTTGCTTTGTCAGCGGGATTGCGGCTTCGACCTCGTTTCGACCATTGTCACCGGATTGTCGGCGACCATCTGGCGTGTTCTCAAAGGCGAGTTCGCGATATTGACTACCGATTGCGACCGCGACCGGGCCGCCAGCGAGGACCAGTCCGGTTTCGCCAGACAGGGTCAGTTCCATAACTTCCTGGCTGACGGAGCCGACATCCGTAATCGTGTTTGAAAAGAGGAGCAGATCCTGTTCAGAATTGCCAGCTGTCGAAACGCCATCTCGACCCACCAGGTCTGGCGAAACGATCGCGGTGCCGAATGGGTTCCAAGCGCCGCTATCAAGAGCGGCCTGGAAGTCTTCCGTATCATAGTCGCGCGGTTGAGCTCGATCATACTCATTGTTGGAGATCGTGTAATTTGCGCTGACATTCCAGCTCTCATTCAACTCGTAATCAATACCCGCCGAGAAGCGAAGGTTTGAAAACACGGTCTCGATATCGTCCGCATTATCACCATCAAAAGCCGAGCCGAGCGGGCGACCGCGGAAGATGACGGGGACGGCTTGCAGCGTCGGGTCTGCGGCGAACCCGTTCGGCCCAGCATACGTAATGCCGCCTTCGCCATCGGAAGTGAAATAGTTGAATGGGTGATCTGCGCCCACCAGGAATCCACCATCATTTGTGGTTCTCCGCAGGACCGCTCCACCAATCGCGTCGCGAATTTCATTGCGGGAATAACTAAACTCGCTGTTAAAGCTCAATCGATCGGTCAGCTCATAGTCGAACTGCGTGAAGGCCTGGAAGCGATCTTCCTCGGCGATAATCCGGCGTTGATCGATGAAATCGTATCGACATGCAGAACCGCGCAGAATGCCACCCGCAGCGACACAGTCTGGATCGGCAAGTGTGTTGCCACTCCGCTCAAACACGCCATCGCCATCTGGATCGATCGCCAGATCAAATCGACCGGGCGAGCCGGTGCCTGAATTGAAGACACCACCAAAATTGAAATCCGGGTCACTTGTGTTGATCGCATCAGCGTCTGAAATGATATCGATATCACCGCGGAAATTGCCGTCTTGTGTGTAGTAATTGACGAACGCACTGAACGATCCGCGATCGAAAGTCTGGCCGAATGCGCCACCTAGTTGGAAAGAGTCGTGGGTGGACGTCCGCGCTTCGCCGGTAATTTCGAAGCCATCAAAATTGCGGCGCGTAATGATATTCACCACACCTGCCACGGCTTCAGAACCATACGTGGCGGACGCGCCGTCCGTCAGGACTTCGATTCGCTCGATCATGTTGACCGGGAAGGCATTGGAATCGGTAAACAACTGGCCGGTGGCATCAGTGACGGGTGACAGGCCGGCGCGGCGGCCATTTACCAAAGTCAGGGTAGAACCGATACCGAGCCCACGCAGAGAGAATTGTGAAACACCTTGCAACGCATTCTGACGGTTCGCGATTTGCGAACCAGAGTTCACAGTGAGCCCTTTGAACAGATCCTGAACCCGTACGGCGCCCGTATTCTTGATGACTGTCTCATCAACCGTCTGAACCGGCGAAGGTGAGCTGAAATCCTGTTTACGACGAATGTTGGAACCGGTAACGCTAACGACACCCAGTGTCTTCGTTTCTTCGGCTTCGGGAGCTGCGTCATCCACCGCCACAACATCTTCTTGCGCCTGGGCGAGACCTGTCCCTGAGACAAGAACACCAGACAGCCCAAGTACCAAGGCAGATACAGACCGAGTTGTTTCAAACTTCAAACCTTTGGCCGCGCGGCCAATCAGATGAGACATGTTTTCCTCCCGCACATTGAGTGCATGATCTCTGTTGGATTGATCTGTTCGATCCTCATGAGCGAGAAATCGCCGCCAACCTGACCGTATCTTTCTAAAGCAATCTGACGCTTGAAATCCGTCAAATGGCGGAAACGAGATACATTGAGCTAATCCCCTATGGGTCATTTGGCGGATAGGTGTGCGCAATGGGGTGTTTATGGTGGCTGTTGGAGGAAACGACCGGTATGGCGACTAATGAGGAAAAGCGTCCCTTAGTGACGTCCTTGGCGCGATCTTTGGGGATGATGCTTGTGGCGTGGTTCGCGACGCTGACACTGTCCTATGCGCAATCGACAATCAGTGACGCCGAATGGGTGCCAGATCGCCCCACGACTCTGATCGTCCCGTCAAATCCTGGCGGCGGATGGGATCAAACAGCACGGTTCCTACAGCGCGCGATCATCCAGGAAGATTTGCTTCCAGTCTCCCTGGAAGTGGTTAATCGCGGCGGAGGTGGTGGCACGATTGCGCTTGCCGAAGTGGTCGAACAATTTGAAGGCGATGCAGAAAAACTGATGGTGACGGGCTTTGGCATGGTTGGCTCGGCACTTATGCATCAAAGCAAGTATTCTCTGGATCAAGTCACACCGATCGCGCGTTTGACCGGCGAATTTCAAGTGATTGCTGTGGCGCAAAACTCGCCCTATCAGACAATCGAAGATCTGCTTGCAGACTTTCAAACTGATCCGCGAAGTATCAGTTGGGCAGGCGGGTCTGCCGGCGGATCGGATCAAATTTTTATTGTTCAAGTGGCTCAAGCGCTCGGTATATCGCCTTCTGATGTGAACTATGTGGCATTTACAGGAGGGGGTGAGGCGAATGCCGCTTTAATGGGAGAGCAAGTCACCGCGGCGATCACGGGGTATGGTGAGATTTCCAGTATCGCTGAGTCGGGCCGTGTGCGCTTGCTGGCAGTGTCCTCACCGACACGGGTGGTGAATGATGATTTGCCGACATTCGTCGAAAGCGGAGTCGATGTGACGTTCCAAAACTGGCGAGGCGTCGTTGCGCCACCCGGATTATCGGACGCACAACAAGCTTACTTCATCGACGTGGTTACCCGTGCCAGAGCCTCGTCTGTTTGGCAGGACACCCTCACACGGAATAATTGGCAGGACAGTTTTCTGGTTGGCGATGAGTTTGCAAGCTTCATGATGTCGAATCGGGAGCGAACCGCCCAAACGCTTACGGCAATGGGTGTCGGGAAGAGCAGCGATGCTTCGGCTATCGGTCCGCAATTCTTCCCACGTATTGTGTTTCTTGGCCTGCTCGTTTCGGGGATTCTAATTGTTGCGCCAACGCTCAGATCCAGATTGGCAGGTGAGGCATCCGAACGATTGGATAAAGGCCAGGATGACGGTCCCAACTGGCGGTCTTTTGCTATCATCGCAGCACTGGCCCTGAGCTATATCGTGGCGCTTGGTCTGGTGGGATTCATTATCGCGACACCGCTCTATATATTTGGGGTTTCCCAGATGATCGAGCGTGGAAACTATTTTCGTGATGGGTTTGTTGCCGTCAGCATGACGGGTGCCATTTACGTCATCTTCGAGCGCCTGCTCAGCGTGAACGTCCCATAAGAGCAGGAGCGATTAATCATGTTTGATAATCTTATCACCGGTTTCGCGACAGCTCTGACGCCAGAGAATCTGATGTTCGGATTAATCGGAGTCGTGCTCGGGACAGCCGTTGGTATTTTGCCCGGACTAGGGCCTGCCGTCGCAATTTCTCTTTTACTTCCGCTCACGTTCGGGCTGGATCCGGTTTCCGCTTTTATCATGTTTGGCGGCATCTATTATGGCGCCCTCTATGGCGGAGCAACGACCGCGATCCTGGTGAATACGCCCGGCAGCGCGTCGGCCGCTGTGACTACGTTCGATGGGTATCCTCTTTCAAAGCAGGGGCGATCAGGATCTGCATTGACCGCGGCCATTGTGGGCTCATTTATCGGCGGCACTTTCGCGACTTTTATGCTCATGATGCTGGCGCCCACTTTGGTCGAGTTAGCGCTTAATTTTGGGCCGCCAGAATATTTTGCGTTAATGCTCCTCGCTTTGGTGCTGGTGGCATCGGTTGGAAGCGGCTCTCTCACGAAAGCCGTTTTCGCGACATTTTTGGGGGTCGGCATTGGTCTCATCGGGATCGACCTACAGACAGGCGAAGCCCGCATGACTTTCGGGATTCCGCAGCTTTATTCGGGAATCAATATCGTCCTTGCCGCCATAGGCCTTTTCGCGGTTGGCGAAGCGTTTTGGGTTGCATCAGGCGCCTCGCAGGATGATGCAACCCAACTCTCGCGGGGCGGCAGCAAGTTTGGAATGCGAAAACCTGAATGGGTTCGCTCCAGCATCGCCTGGGTGCGCGGCACAATTATTGGATTCTTCGTTGGCGTTTTGCCAGGGTCTGGCGGCACGCTCGCTTCGTTCATGGCCTATGGCACAGAGAAGCGCTTTTCAAAACATCCGGAGAAGTTTGGGCAAGGCGTTGTAGAAGGTGTGGCCGCTCCGGAAGCGTCGAACAATGCCGCAGCCGGTGGCAGCATGGTGCCGCTTCTCGCGCTTGGTATACCGGGTTCGGCAACCACCGCCGTCATGCTCGTGGCGTTCCAAATGTACGGTCTGCAACCCGGGCCGCTTTTGTTTGAGAACAGTGGAAATCTGGTTTGGGCCCTGATTGCTAGCCTATATATTACCAACATCCTGCTCGTTGTCCTGAACTTGCCACTTGTGGGGCTCTGGGCGCGCCTCTTGAGCCTCCCGCCAAAGGTGATTTTTTCCGCGGTCTTGGTGTTTTCAACAATCGGGGCCTACAGCCTTAAAGGCAGCCTTGGTGATGTCGCAATCATCTATGCGTTGGGGGCGCTGGCTTTTATTCTTCGAAAGTTCGATTTCCCTGTTGCCCCCGTCTTGCTGGGAATCCTTCTCGGCCCGCTTCTGGAACAGGAGTTCCGGCGTGCGCTCTCGATATCGGGCGGTGATTTTTCCATCCTGGTGACGCGGCCACTCGCTGTGATCTTCCTCGCCGTCGCCGCGATTTCCATCCTGACCTCAATCTTCAATCGGAATAGTCCATCGGTTTTGGAAGAAACCGTTGAGACCGCAATACAGGATTAGTCTCGTCTATGAATAAACATGTCATCGTTCTGGGGGCAGGAAACGCCGCTTTTGCTGCGGCTGTGTCGGCAAGGCAAAACGGCGCGAAGGTTACAATGATCGAACGCGCGCCAGAAGACGAAGCAGGCGGCAACACCAGATTTACCGCCGGTGCTATTCGATGCGTTTACGACGGCGTCGATGATCTGAGGGCGATCATGCCCGACCTCACGGATCAGGAAATCGATCGGACCGACTTTGGCAGTTACACCGAAGCAGATTTCTTCGATGATATGGGGCGGGTGACGGATTACCGAACTGACCCGGACCTTTGCGAGCTCTTGGTGACGCGCTCAAGAGAAACTATGCGATGGATGAAGGATTGCGGAATCAAGTTTGCGCCAATCTGGGGACGGCAAGCCTTCCAGGTCGATGGCAAGTTCAAGTTTTGGGGCGGTTTGACAGTCGAAGCCTGGGGGGGTGGTGAGGGGCTTTATGAAGGGTGGCAAGCGGTTGCCGAAAAGGCCGGAATCAAAATCCGCTTTGGAACACGCGCAGTTTCGCTTTTGGTCAATGATTCCGGGGTGATTGGTGTGAAGCTCAAAAGTGAAGGTAAAAGTGAGGACCTGCTGGGCGAAGCAGTCATCATTGCGACCGGTGGGTTTCAGGCCAATACCGAATGGCGCACCCGTTATCTTGGGCCGAGCTGGGACTTGGCTAAAGTGAGAGGCACACGATTCTCAACGGGCGATGGCTTAAAAATGGCGCTTGATGCCGGGGCAATGCCCTATGGCAACTGGTCGGGATGTCATGCAGTAGGATGGGAACGAAATGCGCCCGAGTTCGGAGAGCTTTCGGTCGGCGACGGATTTCAAAAGCATAGCTATCCGTTTGGTGTCCTGATCAATGGCTTGGGACAGCGCTTCGTCGATGAGGGCGCGGATTTCCGTAATTACACCTATGCCAAGTACGGACGCGAAGTATTGGCCCAGCCTGGCCAGTTTGCCTGGCAGATCTTTGACCAGAAGGTCGCCCATCTTTTGCGGGACGAATATCGGATCAAACAGGTGACTAAGGTGACGGCGCAAACACTGGAAGACCTGGTCCAGAAACTGGAAGACGTCGACGCAGACGCGGCTCTACAGACGCTCCAATCCTATAATGCCGCAGTCGATGATACCAATGCGTTCAACCCGAACATAAAGGATGGTCGCGCAACCGTCGGATTGGGTCTCAACAAAACCAATTGGGCGAATCGTCTGGATGAACCGCCGTTTGAAGCTTATGCGATTACGTGCGGCATTACTTTTACCTTTGGCGGTCTACGGATTACCAATGCTGGCCAGGTCATGGATGTGGATCTTGCGCCTATCAACGGACTATACGCAGCGGGGGAGGTGATTGGTGGGATCTTTTATGGCAACTATCCTGGCGGATCTGGCTTGATGTCGGGCGCTGTGTTTGGAAAAATCGCCGGTCTATCAGCAGCCGCCTAGGCGTCGTGCGCGTCAGCGGCGCCGAATACGAAATCCTCTAGAAAGTGAGCCGCGAGGTCTGACCGGCTCTGCAATTTGGACTTGGCATAGATGGACTGGGCCTGTTGTCGAACCGTCCGCTCGCTGCGGCCGCGCGCAATTGCAATTTCCTTGAATGACAGGCCCTTTAGCAGCATCCAGCCGATCTCGTTTTCGGCATCGGTCAGACTCCACTTTTGAAATTCGCCATCGATATGTGCGGCCATATCGCCGTGACTTTTATCAAGCCTGTCCTGCATCAAGCGTGTTTCTTCGGTAAATTCGTCGAACGTTTCATGCCAGTGTTTTCTTTGGCGACGATACAGCCAGAGAAACGCGATGAAGGCGCCGATCAGTCCGAAAATGGCTATGATGGCCAAACGCATGGCGCGTTGTCGGCGGTCCAGGATCGTTCGCGCCAGCGCCGACTGCGCGCCATCTGTCTGCGTAAGCTCGGCTTGTTCCTGAACGATGGCCCAGTCCTCTTGTAAGAGTTGAACGAATTGCGCTTGCGGGAGATAGGCGTTTGCCCAGAAATTCGTCCTCAATTCCTCAGACCAGCTTGGTGACGCAACGAGCGTGTCGAACATGGAGACCAGGTCCGCGCGCTCTGCTGCTGAGGCGTCGGGATGGGCAAATGCACCGCGCCAATCACTGGCCTGTACGTCCACTCCGAGTTCCGACAGCGTGGGTCCAAAATTGGCTTCATCTCCTTGCGGCGCGGAAATAGCCAGAATCCGAACCCTTCCGGACGCTACGGCCTCTGCGACCTCTTCGAAACTGCTGACGGCGACGGTTAAGTCACCGCGTTCAAGTTGCTCAATGATTTTGTCGCCGCCACCGGGAATAGCGTTGTAGGCCGCCTGTTTGCCTGCAGAAGCGTAGGCACTCGACACGGCGCGAACGATGATCTCATCAATACTGCCACTCGAGCCGCCATACCAGGTAATGAGGCTGGCATCCTGATCGATGATTTCAGCGACGTCCCCGAATGATTGCAAGCGAGATTCCGAGGGCACGATGATGGCAATGGTGGGCGAAACCAGTCGGGCGATAGGTACGGCGTCGCTCAGGAAAACATTGGATCGATTGTGTAGAGTCGCGCCGAGCGTTGTACGGCCCGCGATCAATAGAGTCTCTGACGGCTCAAGATCAGTCTCGATGAATTGAGCGAGCCCGATCAAGCCGCCCGCGCCGGGTGAATGGCTGATCTCGACTTCTCTGACCAATTGCTCTGCAAGAAGCGCACGCTTGAGAGCTTGGGCCGTGCGGTCATAGCCGCCACCCGGTGCCGCCGGCACAATTATGGCGACTTTGTCCTGAACAGTGTGCTCAGCACCTATGTCTTGCGCTTGCACCTTTAAGAGGCCTGCGCTCAGCGCCATCATGCATGCGATGAACCACCGCATATTTCCTCCCGTCGGATTGCCCTTTTGGCAGTTCCGTTCCGACGATGCAGAATCTACCGACGTTCGCCAAGAGACTGCAGTCAAATCTGGTGCATTTTTACGGCTCGAATGACGGAATCAACACGCCTAATCCCGAAATAGGTCATTTGCCAGATAGGGTGGCCCAGTCGTTTTCGATAAGACTCCACCAAAACGGGAGAAATCGATGCGTTGCAGGATATGTTTCAAGTTTGCTGTCATCTCAACCGCGCTGTGGATTGCGGGGTGCGTGCATTCGGCAAATGACAGGAGCGCGGTCGACTCGCATGAGACCCTCGAAAACGGGACCATTCAGGTATTGAGTTCCGGCGGATTCACCGCCGCATACAGAATTTTAGGGCCGCAATTCGAAGTTGAAACGGGGTATACTTTGGAAACTGAATATGGCGCCTCATCTGGCGGTGCGCCGGATTCGATTCCGGAACGTCTTCTGCGCGGGGAACACACCGATATTGTCATCTTGTCTGTCACCGGGCTCGGCAATCTTACGGAAGCGGGTTTTGTGGATCCATCATCACATGTGGATCTGGCGCGCTCAAGAATTGGTATGGCAGTGCGAGCGGGCGCGGATATTCCCGATATCGATGATGTTGATGCCTTTGTGCAGGTGCTCCGGGACGCCGTATCAATCGGCTATTCGGCCAGTGCCAGCGGTACCTATCTCTCGACCGTCCTTTTCCCGCAAATGAGGATTTGGGATGAGATTCAGAGTAAAAGCGAACGCATTGTCAGTGAGCGGGTTGCTGCGGTCGTTGCCCGCGGCGACGTGGAGATTGGATTCCAGCAGATCAGCGAGATTCTCCCGATCGACGGGGTTTCCTATGTTGGGCCAATTCCGGATGAGTTGCAAAAAGTGACAACATTTTCGGCAGGAATTACCGTGAACGCAGACAATGTTGAAGGTGCCAGGGCATTGATAGATTACCTGTCGTCCACGGATAAAATCGAGCAAATCGAAGCTACAGGACTCGCACCGGTGGCGGCCGAACTCGCTGATAAGTGACAGACGCTGCCACGTTTGAACGTGGAATTTGAACCCAAAGAACAGTTTGGGTTGCTTTCTGACAGGCGTCGGCTTGGCCGATTTAGACCAGTTGCTTTTCGATCAGTTGCTTTTGGCGCACCTAAGAGGATTCGAACCTCTGACCTCTGCCTTCGGAGGCATCAAATGTCTCAATAAAAACAACGCACTAAAAATCACCAAGTAGCAACTGCCCAAAAGAGGCAGAGCTAGACCCCAGTGTTTATTACAGTTTGAGGGGTGCTCACCAATGAATCAGATTCCTGAGACTAAAATGAGTCTAGAAACAGGGACTTATCCACAGGCACTGTTCGACAAATGTTTCGTCAGTGTTAGGATGAAAGTGTATGAGAAAATTCAAGTTCAAAGCTTGGGACAAAACTTTAGGAGAATGGGTTGATCGACACCGGTCTATCGATATGGACGGCAACCTACTTATTCCCAATTCAATGATGAAGTATGAGAAGGTGCATGGTCGAGAGATCGTATTGGTACCCTACACAGGTATCAAAGATAAAAATGGTACTGAAATCTACGAAGGTGATGTCCTTAAATGGCGCAAACCAGTGTCCGAAGTAATCGACGATGATAGATATATGAGTGGTACTGTCGAGCGCATCTACCAGGTAGTCTGGAATAATGGGTGGTACCAATCAGGGGATATGACCAACGCGCTTGAGTGGGGTAATCCAGAATGTTCCGAGGTTATCGGGAACGTCTATGAACACCCCGATCTAATAACCTAGAAACTCTTTGGATCGGGAAAGTCTTCGTATCCGGCGTACATCGCGTAGCCCGTATAGTCCGCATACGCCACATAGCCAGTTACTCTTCCTCTTGGCGAAAACGCATGTTTCCTCCAGTTGGATTTTCCTTGATGGGTAATGAGGAACTTATCTGATTTCTCTTCACCGAGATATCTTCCATCAGTTCCGTACACTTCGTCACCGTGAAACTGACCGATGTGTTTTCCATCGTGTGTCCAAAGATCATCGCCTTTGCGATATCCGAAACACTTACCTTCCCAAGTCCAATACCATTTCATTTCAAATCCTTCTTTGCGAGTTTTCGCTTACGTAGGGAGATGGGAACGGGACAGGAACGTTTCAAGGAATGGCGCACCCGACAGGATTCGAACCTGTGACCTTCGGCTTCGGAGGCCGACACTCTATCCAGCTGAGCTACGGGTGCGTGATGAGACTAATAGGAGACTAATGCTCTTTTCGCTCGATTAAAACCTTGTTCCTTCATACTTTTTCTTGACGCTCCCATTGCCTTCGGAGGGCAGCGCTCTATCCAGCTGAGCTATAGGTGCGTTTACGAGCCTCTTACGCCAAGCCGTATCTGGATGCAATCTGCAGTCTGCGCGTAATCCCTTTGCAAGAGACGCGACTTATAGGCAGATAGGTACAGAACATGAAGGACTTGTCATGAAAAAGCTTCGTTTGGGCGTCAGCGCCACCATTCTCGCCACCTGTCTGGTTGTATCAAGTTGCGGAAACGGGGAGTCCAATAGCGTCAACACAACAGAAACGTCTGGGGCGACGAAGTCGAAAACCACGGCGACGGTATCTCCGGAACGGCCATCAAAAGACGACTTGCTTGACGGGTTCAATGAGGCCCTAGAAAAGGCCCGCGCCTCTGTGGGACCGGGCTCGCCGGCGATGTGGACCTTGTCTGACGATGACACGACAATCCATATGTTCGGCACGGTGCACCTTTTGCGCCCGGAGCTGGAATGGCGGTCGGATACGCTCGATCAGGCCATCGCCGCTGCAGACACAATCGTTTTTGAAGTCGATATGAAAAGCCCGGAAGCTCAACGTGCCATTGCGACAGACTTTCTGCAGCGCGGCATGTTTGATGACGGCCGTACCCTGAAAGATGTGCTGGGCGACGAGGACGAAGCCGTTATCAGCGCTGCCTTCGATTCCATTGGCGTTCCGATTGATGCAATGAACACGTTTGAACCTTGGATGGCTTCGGTAAATCTCGGCGTGATGAAGCTGGTGAATGATGGCTATGACCCCAATTCAGGCGTTGAAAGTGTGATCGAAGCTGAAGCGATCGCGGCAGATAAATCGTTTGGGTATCTGGAACAGATCTCACAGCAGACCGACGCGTTCGATCTGTTGCCTGAAGAGGAACAGATCAGCATGCTCTACGAGACGGCACTCCTGCTGGATGAGTCACCGCAAATGCTGGACCTGCTTGTCGATGAATGGGCCGATGGCGACATTGATGGGATTGCCAATCTCGTCGCCAATCCCGATGGATATGGGTTTACGGATGCGGCATATCAGGCGCTTTTGGTGACGCGAAACAAGGCCTGGGTGCCCCAGATTGAAGCCATGCTGGATGAGCCCGGATCCATCTTTATCGCAGTCGGCGCCGGGCATCTTGCCGGGCCGGACAGTGTTGTCACAATGCTGCGCGACAAGGGCTATGAGATCGAGGGGCCATAAGGCTCAGGGCTCATTGCCATCCCAGTCGACAATCCATTCTTCGATTTGCTCGGCATCATCTGGGTCGAACAGGGTTTCTTCGCTCAACGTTCGACCCATGATTGAGGCCCCGCGCTGGTGAACGAGATCCGGGTCGCCGCTGCGCAAATGATGCCACTCGGGCAGCGGTTTGCCCTCATGGATCAATCGATAGGAACAGGATGCCGGCATCCATCGCAGCTCTGAAACATCCTTCGGGGTCAGGATCACGCAATCAGGCACGTGCTGTTTGCGATCAGGATAGTCGCCGCAGCGACAGGTTTCGGCATCGAGCAGTTTGCAATGCAGACGCGTGAGCGCGATCTCGCCTGTATCTTCATCCTCAAGCTTGATCAGGCAGCATTTTGCGCACCCGTCACATAGCGATTCCCATTCTTCTTTCGACAGGTTTTCCAGGCGTTTGGTTTCCCAGAAAGGCTTGCCTGGATCAGCCATTGATGGCCGGACCGTCGCCGATGAGCCAGATGAATGGGATGATCTCGGTGCGGTCGAACACGCCGGCCTTGGCATAAGGGTCGTCCGCCGCCCAGTCTCGTGCGTCCTCCAGCGATTCAAACTCGATGACGAATGTGGACCCAATCATGGTCTCGCCATCATCGGAGAGCACCGGACCCGCCATCGCGATCTTGTGCCGATATTCGCCGGCCCATTCCAGATGGCTCTGCCGATTGGCCAAACGCAGCTCTTGCGCGCCTGCCTTGTCACGTGAATTGATCAGGAAAAGCGGCATCCTATTCTCCTTTATAAGGGCGTGCGAGCAGTGTCGTCATCGCATCCGTCACGGTTACATTTTCTGTCAGGACCGCATTTACCGCCTCACAAATCGGCATTTCAATCCCCAATTTTTGAGCCAGGGAAATCAGGGCAGGGGCCGTCGCGTGACCTTCGGTGACCGCATTTCGCTCGGCCAGGATGTCTTCTGCATTTCGTCCCTGCCCTAATGCGAGCCCGAAACTCATGTTTCTTGATTGCGGGGAGGAACAGGTCAGAACGAGGTCTCCCAGGCCGCAAAGACCTGCCAGTGTTTCGCGTCGTCCGCCAAGCGCCACACCAAGACGGGTCATTTCGGCGAACCCTCGGGCGATCAGTGCGGCATGGGCAGATTTGCCCAATTCAAGCCCTTCGACGATGCCGCAAGCAATCGCCAAAACATTCTTGACCGCGCCGCCAACTTCGGCCCCGATCAGGTCATCGGTCCAATACGGGCGGAACGCGGGTTGTCCGATTGCTTGCATCAAGTGCTGTCCCAGCGATTCGTTCTCGCAGGCCAGGGTGACCGCCGTGGGCAGGCCGCGGGAAACATCTGCCGCGAAACTCGGTCCGGAAAGGACCGCCGGTACAGCATGTGGGATGGTATCGCGCAGCACATCGGTCATGAAACTGAGGGAGTTGCGCTCGATCCCCTTCGCGCAAAGTAACACCGGCGTGCCTTCGCCGAGATGTGGGGCAAGCTGCGACAACATCGTGCGGGCAAACTGCGCCGGAACGACGGCGAGCACCGCATCGCACCCATCAAGAATGGCAATGTCCGTACTGGCTTGCATTCTCGGTAAAGCAACACCTGAAAGGTAGGCGGGATTGCCGTTTCCCGCCGTCAACGCGTCTGCGACCTCTGCTTCGAGCGCCCAAACAGGAATGGAATCAGTGCCATTTGCGGTCTTATTGTATAGCGAAGCCGCCAATGCAGTGCCCCAGGCACCCGCGCCAAGAACGCCAATTCGCGTGAATTCAGTCACACCAAAGTCTTTCTACTGTATGTGAAATTGAACAATTTGTTGATCATTCACACTTTTCCATTATTCTACAGCTCATGAACGAAAAGCTCGATACCCGCGAACAGATCCTCCATGCCGCTATGGAGCGTATCATGCACTATGGCTACGCCAAGACGACAATGGCTGAAATAGCCCGCGATTGCGGGATGTCCGCCGGCAACATCTATCGATTCTTTGCCTCAAAGATAGACATTGCAGAGGCCATGGCGCGGAAACTCAATATGGAAATAAATGCCCAGAATGCCGCTCTGGTTAGGGGCAAGGGCACCGCGATCGAGAAAATGCGCCGCTTTCATCGCAACGCGATGACAACCACGTTTGAAAAACTCGACAAAGACGCCAAGGTTCTGGAAGTCGCCGAGGTTCTCTCAAGCGAACGCCCGACATTTGCCAATGAGGAAATGGCGCAAGAACGCGTCTATCTCGTGCAAATCCTCGAACAGGGTATCTCTGAAGGCGATTTCGCACCGATGGAAAACCCTCACTTTATCGCCGAAATGATGCAATCAGCCACGATGAAGTTCCGCTATCCACAGCTCTGGTCGCGACTTACGCTGCCAAAACTGGAACGCGAACTGGAAGGTGTCATGGACATCATCCTGGCCGGGTTAAGCGTTCCTATCACATCGCGTGAGTTATTGAACGCTGAATAATTTTCAAATCGTTCATTGAATTTTATTTTTGGGATCTTATATCGAGCTTATGGGCAGCGAATGGTCGCAGCTCATAACGCTAAGAAGGATAAATCCCATGCGTGTTTCCTCCCCCGCCGAAGCTCGTGTCAGCTTCATCGCCTCAGCGCTCTCATTCCCACTGGCTGTTGCCGGTGCGGTTCTGACACTTGGACTGTTCGGAACGATTGTATGAGTATGAGATAACGCCCGGTCTGTTTCCCCTGCAGACCGGGTCGATTTTCCTCGCAACCAGTTGACTTATTCGACTGTAACGGACTTCGCCAAATTGCGTGGCTGGTCCACATCCGTCCCTTTCTCGACTGCAATATGATAAGCGAGCATTTGAACGGGCAACGCGTACAGTATCGGCGCCACGAACGGATGACATGTTGGCAGCTCAACACCATTCTCCGGCGTCTCACCCGCATCCTGCAATCCGGCTTTATCGCTGATCAAGAGCACCTTACCGCGGCGCGCGGCGACTTCCTGCAAATTCGACAGTGACTTGTCAAAAAGATCATCATGCGGCGCGACGAATACCACCGGCGTCTCTTCGTCAATTAGGGCTATGGGACCATGCTTGAGTTCGCCGCTGGCATAGCCTTCGGCGTGAATATAGCTGATTTCCTTCAGTTTCAGGGCGCCTTCGAGCGCGATCGGATAGTGCACGCCGCGGCCGAGATAAATCACGTCTCGGGCCTTTGACAGAGTCCTAGCCAATTCAGCGATCGGGGCATCCAGCGCGAAACTCTCGGAAATCAGACGCGGGATGCCGCTGAGGGCATTCACGAGTTCGACTTCCTGGTCGCGTTCAATCGTCCCCCTGACCTTTGCGGCGGCAATCACCGCCGCGGCCAGTGCGCAGAGTTGTGCGGTGAAGGCTTTAGTGGATGCCACGCCAATTTCAGGCCCAGCCAGCGTGGGCAGAACCAGATCGACTTCTCGCGCGATCGTGGAGGTTGGCACGTTGACGACTGCGGCGGTCTTCAGACCGGCATGCTTGCAATATCGCAAGGCCGCCAGCGTATCAGCGGTCTCGCCCGATTGGCTGACAAAGAGCGCCAGGCCGCCCGTTTTCGGCAGCGCCGGCTTACGGTATCGAAACTCTGAAGCAATGTCTGTTTTGACAGGCACACCGGCAATTTGCTCAAACCAGTATTCGGCTACGCAAGTCGCGTAATACGCTGTGCCACAGGCGACCATGTGAATGTGTGTGACATTGGCCCAGTCGATTGCGGCTTCATCACCCGGTAACTTAATCGTTTGTTCAAGCGCGTTCACATAGGCGCCAATCGTACGCGCCGTGCTGTCGGGTTGCTCAAATATCTCTTTCTGCATGAAGTGGCGATAATTGCCTTTCTCCACAGCAGCGCCGGCGGCCTGAACGAGTGATTGCGGACGCGAAACTTCCGTACCGGATTCGTCGTAAATCGCATAAGCATCATGGTGGAGCACGCACCAGTCACCCTCTTCGAGATAGATGACACGGTTCGTAAACGGCGCAACGGCCAGAGCATCCGAACCGAGAAACATTTCATCGTCGCCAACGCCAATCACCAATGGTGAACCTTTGCGGGCGCCGATCAACAAGTCATCATGCCCTTCGAACAGAATGCTGAGCGCAAATGCGCCTTCAAGATCCGACAGCGAGGACCTGACCGCCGAAACCGGATCTGCCCCGCCGTTCAAGTGGGAAGAAATCAAATGCGCAATCGTTTCCGTGTCAGTTTCCGTTTCGAAAATATGGCCAGCTTTTTCCAGGCGCGTGCGCAGATGTCTGAAATTCTCAATAATTCCATTGTGCACCAACGCGACTGGGCCTGAGACATGTGGGTGCGCGTTTTGTGTGTTCGCGGCCCCATGCGTAGCCCATCTTGTGTGACCAATGCCGACCGAGCCAGCAATCGGGGTTTCTATCAACAGAGACTGCAAGTTCGAGAGTTTTCCAGCCGCGCGGCGGCGATCGAGCTTTCCGTCGTCCAGCGTTGCAATGCCGGCACTGTCATAGCCGCGATACTCCAGTCGGCGCAAAGCCTCCATGGCTCGATCTGCCGCCGATCCCTGGCGACTGAGAATGCCGATAATTCCGCACATCTACTTTACTCCAAACCAAGTTCTAACGTCCCGGGCACCCTTAACCTCAGCCGATCTTTTCCGTCATTGCAATTCGTATTTCCGAATGTGTCGAAGATATTAAGCGCCCATGAAAACAAGGGGACCCACCCAGGGTCCCCTTGCGGATTCTGTGCTTAGTTTAATTTGCGGTGGGCTATGAACCACTCGCCATTGTGTCGTCTTCGGTCGCGGCGCGGCAGCATCGTACATGCATTTCCAGGACCTGACTGTTGAAACGGCACTGCTCATTGTTCAGCTCGCGGAGGAAGGATAGGCCACCAGCGCGATGCGTGTAGCGTGTCTGAACACACCCCATAACGGTATAGCCTGGCTCGCACGTCCCGATATTTGATTGCTGAACCGTCGTGGTCTGGCAATCCAGATCCTTTTCGGACAGGTGGGTGGCGAGAGAGTAAGCTTCATCTGCCCGGCTTTGAGCGGCCCTTGCCGAGGCCTGTGCCGAATTTGCCGCGGTCATGGCGCTGTCAGCCATCTGGCGTGCATCACGAAGGCTCATATTGGTTTCAGCAAGCGCCGTCGCATTGCCGTCAATTTCGACTTTCAAACGACAGACTTCTTCTGCTGCGTTATCCGGGTTTGCGCAGAATTCTGCGACGGTCATATCTGATGGAAGGCCTGTGGCGCATCCCGCGAGTGTGAGTGCGAGCATACTGCCCGCCAAAATCGATTTAATACGCATTTTGCGTTCCTCTTTTATCCCCAACGCCTATCACCGTGCAGATGGTGTGCCAATAAAGTCTGAAAACCGCCTTGGATTTTACACTCATCATGTGGCATGGCGCCTGCAGAAAGAGTAAAAACCCGCGACAATGCTTGAAGCAAGGAATTAGCGCATTATGGACCGTAAATACTTCGGAACAGACGGAATCCGTGGCACTGCGAACACACATCCGATGACTCCGGAGATCGCAATGCGGCTGGGAATGGCGGCAGGAAAGTACTTTCGCACCACCAGTCAGCGCCGGCACAGCGTCGTAATCGGCAAAGATACAAGGCTTTCGGGCTACATGATTGAGCCCGCGCTCGTCGCCGGATTTACCGCTGTTGGGATGGATGTGACCTTGTTTGGACCGCTCCCGACTCCGGGGGTTGCGATGATGACCCGCTCCTTGCGGGCAGATTTGGGGGTGATGATCTCGGCCAGTCACAATGGTTATGAAGATAACGGTATTAAGCTTTTCGGCCCAAATGGGTACAAGCTCTCCGATGAGATCGAGCTGGAAATTGAAAGCCGAATGGATAGGGCTCTGGACGACAAGCTCGCTGCGTCACGCGATCTGGGACGAACCGTCCGGATCGATGACGCTCAAGCGCGTTATGTCGAAATTGTCAAAGCGAGTTTTCCACGCGGCATGAACCTGAAGGGTCTGCGCGTGTGTATCGATTGTGCCAATGGTGCAGCTTATAAAGTCGCCCCTTCCGCGCTCTACGAATTGGGTGCTGAAGTGTTCAAGATCGGTGTGAACCCAGACGGCTTCAACATAAATCAGGAAGTCGGATCGACCGATACCGACGCGCTGAAGGAGGCGGTCCAAACGTATCGTGCCGATATTGGGATTGCACTCGATGGTGATGCGGATCGTTGCATCATCATTGATGAAAAGGGCGATGAAGTTGATGGTGACCAGCTGATCGGCTTGATCGCTGCGCACTGGAAGGCCCGCGATCGGTTGGCACAGCCAGGCGTTGTCACCACGGTCATGTCTAATCTCGGCCTGGAAAAGCATTTGGAAGGGATCGGACTCAGCCTGGAGCGGACCAAAGTTGGAGATCGCTATGTGGTTGAGCGCATGCGCCAAGGCGGATTCAATTTGGGCGGAGAGCAGTCGGGACATATTGTAATGTCCGACTATTCAACCACGGGGGACGGCTTGATGGCGGCTCTCCAAGTGCTGGCTGTCATGGTGGAAAAGGATAAACCATTGTCAGAAATCGCGCACGTGTTTGATCCCGTCCCGCAAAAACTCGTCAATGTCCGGTACAAGTCTGGCGCGCCCCTGGAAGAAGAGTCTGTCCAGGACGCCATTGCTGCCGCAGAGAAAAAGCTCGGCAAGAAAGGACGACTTGTCATTCGAAAATCCGGCACCGAGCCGCTCATTCGGGTGATGGCGGAAGCCACTGATGCGAAGCTGATGGATGGCGCTGTTGAATCTGTTGCCGACGCGGTGCGCGCCGTCAGTTAGGGATTGCCTGAGCTCAGACGATGATTGTCAGACGATTGGCATGAGGAATGAAGGACCGGGATTGGGGGCTTGTTTTCATCGAACTGGCGCTCGTTTTCGCGGGTGTTTTTGTTGCGTTGCAGTTCGACAATTGGAATGCTCATCAACGCAATCAGGCGGCGTTGACCGAAATGTTGGAGCGAGTTTCTTCAGAACTGGAGCTCAACGCAACCGTGATCCAAAGCATGACGGAGCGCATCGATCAGGGACGTCCGGACCGCGACCGCGCACGCCAGGCGTTGAGCGCGTGCGACAATAGCGCGTCGGCGCGTAACGCGATCAATCTCGCCCTGACCGACCTTACGGGCGATTTCTCGCCGTCCCTATCGATAGAAACTCTACCACAGCTCAACCGCCGCGATCCCTATCTTGATCTTCTTTCGAGTGAGTTTCGAACGGCACTCGCGGTCTATAGCAACCATATTCAGGAAGAGCAGCGGCAGCTTCAGTTCAATGCCGGGTTGCGGTGGGATCAGCACATCATGAGACACCCATTTGTGGCCGCCAATTTGAGCGAAGCTTCGCCCGGTTTGCTGATTGACCCTGCGCGCTCCATTTCCTAGATTTGTGGAAATGCGAGTTTCAGCCGTCAGTTTTTTGTCACGTTCATTTTTCTGGAAAGTACAAAGCTGCGACTGGAGCGTTTCAGCCAAAGAATGAACGTTTTTCGCGATACTCTCGAGGCTGAGATCGCTCGTCGACGATAGAGCTGTCCACCACGCCTGATACTGTTGCTAAACCACCAAAAGCTGAAATCATCCGGGCGTGGTGCGCATTGATGCCTCCTAGCGCATAAATCGGGGTTTTTTGGGTCAAGCTTATCTGGCGAAAACGGATGGGCCCAAGAGGGGGACCAGCGCTCCTGCTGCTAGATGGAAAAATCGTCGAGAACAAAATGCCGTCTATACCGGCACGCTCGGCGCGTTTGATCGCGCTCCGGCTGTGCGCGCTCGATGTCTGGAAAGCGAAGCGACCGCGCCAGCGTAGAGATTCAGATAATAGGCGCTCTGGCCAATGCACCGCGTCAGCCCTAACGCGCATTGCAAGATGCGGGTCGGCGGAGATGATGAAATAGAGGTTCTGTCGCTGGCAGAGGCGTTTCAAGCGCTTCGCGACAAGCCACCGATCTGCGGCACCGAAATGCCGATAGACAACGCCGCTTCCGTTTGGCAACTGCTTTATGATTGGTATTGGATCGTGAATACGATTTGGATCGGTCAGGAATAAGAGCGCTGGCAGATGCGCCGGAAAATGCCCTTCGACCTGCCGGATTGCGGCGTGCCACTTGCGGGCGGAGGCAGCTTGGTGTTTCAACCTCATGATGAGCGTAGATACACAGCCCACGTCGATCCGCGAAGCCCGAAATCGCATCCTTTCCGAGATCGGTTCAGATGTTTGTCTGGTTGCCGCATCGAAGCGCCAGCCTGACGAACGAATCGGCGCGGCGCTGGCAGCGGGACAGCGTGTGTTCGGCGAGAACCGGGTGCAGGAAGCCGGCGCGCGATGGGCGGATGGCAAATTGGAACGGCCGGATTTGCAGTTGCGTCTGATAGGGCCCCTGCAAACCAACAAGGCTGAAGAGGCGGTGAGCTTGTTCCACGTGATCGAGACGTTGGATCGCGAGAAATTGCTGAAAGCCCTGATCAAGGCGGTTGAGAAGACAGGGGTCGCGCCACCAGATTTGCTCGTTCAGGTGAATACGGGTGATGAGCCACAAAAGGGGGGCGTGCGTGTCGGAGACCTCGAAAGTCTCTTGCGGCAGGCGCGCGAAACCTATCCTGGGCAGGTTACCGGATTGATGTCTATTCCACCGGCGAGCGAACCCGCGGCGCCGCATTTTGCGCTTCTGAAGCGTCTTGCGGACCGGAATAATCTCGCGGTGGTCAGCATGGGCATGAGCAATGATTATGCGCTCGCGGCCCGCCTCGGTGCGACACATATCAGGGTCGGGACAGCGTTGTTTGGCGTCCGCGACACTTAATCGGAGAACTTCTCAATCACCGCATCGAGATGCGTGGTTACTGCGCTCATGGTCAGATCGCGCCACGCGGTCATTGGGATCAGGTCCGTGGCTTCGTGATCCTGCAGGCTGACATAACCATGCGCGAGCGCCCAGAGTTGGAGGGCGGCTTCGCGTTTTCGCCGCCTAGAAAGGGCGTCAGGGAGAACGCGCGCGACCATATCGGTGAGGCGATTGAAGGCCTCTTCACCGACCGCGATGGCAGTGGATGAGGGCTTGTACGCTGGATCACCGCGACCGAATATCAATCGATAATGTCCACGATATTGCGCGGCGAGATCGATATAATTAGACAGTCCCTGCAAGACGGCGGCCCGCGGCGACATCACCTCAGGGTCGAAATCGATCGCAGCCATCACGAGTTCAAACCCTTCAATGTACAGAGCGTCGAGAATGCCTTGTTTGCCGTTAAAGTGATTATAGATGCCAATCGTCGACAATCCCGCACGCCCGGAAATCGCTCGAACGCTGAGGCCGCCGGCGCCGTTCTCAGCGAAAATGTCTGAGGCCGCTATTAGGATTTTCGCTTTAGTTGAGGTCATGAACGCATTTCACTTGACTTGATATAACACTGTTATTAACAGGCCATAACACTGTTATCAAGAGCAACCTGAACCTGGGAGAGGAACGATGAACCCGGAATCGATTGAAGTTGATTATCTGGTCGTGGGCGCTGGCGCCATGGGTATGGCCTTCGCCGACATCATTCTCACGGAAAGCGACAAGACTGTCCTGATCGTGGATATGCACCAAAAGCCCGGCGGACACTGGAACGATGCTTATCCTTTTGTTACTCTGCACCAGCCGTCAGCCTATTATGGCGTCAGCTCGAAAGAACTGTCGAAAGGGATTGTCGATACGATTGGGCTGAACAAAGGGTTGCAGGACCTCGCCACCGGCCCCGAAATCATGGCCTATTTCGATGAAGTGATGCGCTATCAATTCTTGCCTTCGGGGCGGGTCACCTATCTGCCCATGTGTAAGTATGAAGGCGATGGCAAGATCAGCGCGCTGACCTCGGACAAGACCTATGCGGTGACGGTGCGCAAGAAGATTGTCGATGCGACCTGGTTGAAAACCACGGTGCCCTCGACCCACTCACCGAATTTCGAGATCGGGGAGGGCGTCAAACTGATGCCATTGAACGATCTTCCGTCGATCATGGAGCAACCATCGCGCTATGTCGTCGTTGGCGGCGGCAAGACCGGCATCGATGCGATTGTCTGGCTGCTGGAAAATCATGTCGATCCTGATCAGATCCATTGGGTGCGCCCGCGTGAAGCCTGGCTGATGCGCCGCGAGACGACGCAGCCGGACGCGCAATTCTTCGAAGCGACCATGGGGGCGCAAGCGGCGCAGATGGAAGCCATTGCTGCGGCAGATTCGATTGACGATCTGTTCCTGCGCCTCGAATCCGCGGGCATCTTCACACGCATCGATCCGGATCTTGAGCCAACCATGTTCCATGGCGCGACCATATCTGATCCTGAATTGACCGAGCTTCAGCGCGTAAAAAATGTCATTCGCATGGGGCGTATCCAACGCATTGAAACGGACCAGATCACTTTTGAGCAAGGCACGATGCCGAACGATGCGAATACGTTGTTTGTCGACTGTTCAGCCGCCGCCGTCGCAAACATGGAAGAAACGGACGTGTTCCAGGGGGACACCATTCGATTGCAGACGGTACGAACGGTCCAACCTGTCTTTAGCGCCGCCTTTATCGCTCATGTTGAGCTCACGCGCGACGCTGAGGAAGAAAAGAATCGTCTTTGCCAGGTTGTGCCGCTGCCCAATCACGCGACAGACTGGGTCCGCATGCAAAACGCCTTCATGATGAATCAGTATACCTGGTCACAGGAGAAGGATTTGCGCCAATGGCTGGTCGAGAACCGCCTCGACGGCTATTCGCAGCTTGTTGCGAGCGTTGAGGAAAGCGATGTCGAGAAACTCGCCATCATGAAACGGCTCCGCGATAACGCAGTCCCTTCGGTCATGAAGCTGCAGCAATTTATGTCAGAAATCGCTTAATTCAGGTCCGGGTCTGACCGGTCGACCACGAAATATCCGCGCCGCGGATTGAAGCCTATCATATCAGGCTGTGGGTGTTCGGCCGCGTCGACGGCGTCGTCATAGGTCTCATAGGGCCCATGTTCGCCGGTTTGCGTGACAAGATAAAACGATCCCAGTTCGGGGCGTTCAGGCGCATACTCAGTCAGCTGAAACATTAGCAGCCTCCTTACAGAGCCCGCCCCGGCCGGATTAAGGTTTCCTTGATTCGTGTGGCCGGAATGTGTTCAAGCCAATGGGTTGGCGTTCATCTAGTACAGAATCTGGATGTAGCTTTCCAGCGTTGCCGTCTTTAAAACCGCGCGCATGTAATCGAGTGGGATCGCGACGCAGCCTTCCGTCGATCGAAAATCATCGTGTGACAAGTGAAAGAAGACAGCGCTTCCGCGATCTGGCTCTACCGGGTCATCATTGTGCGACAGTTCAACGATCAGATCATAGACATGATCGTCGCGCCACAGCTTCTCGTGGCTCGCTTCAAACGGTAGACGTACCGGCCGGTTGTAGAGCGGATGGTCGGGCGCGTCGCACCAGCCGTCCTGCGGGGTTATCGGGACGACCGGCAGGGTGGTCTCTGGCCGCGAGGTGCGATCTGGTCGGTAAAAGACGCGCTTCATGCGCCATTTGCCGAGGGGGCTCGTGCCATCGCCCTCGCGTTTCTGGGCAGCGCCGATAACCCCGCTCCGACCGAGCGCGCACCTGCAAGTTAAGCCATTGCCTGAGAACTTTCCGCGCGCGGTGGCAGTAAATAAAATTTCAGTCACGCGCTGCTCTCCTTTTTGTGACATCCGCTGAAGAAGCGTGTAATGAAGTGTTTGGCTTCATTGACTATTTGGTGGCCACAAGACAAGGGAGAAAGTCATGGCTGTGACCAAAACCATCCTGCTCGTGGACGATGATAATGAGCTGCGCGAGGCGCTCGCGGAACAATTGGATCTATATGAAGGCTTCACGGTGCTGCAAGCCTCCGACGCCGCGCAAGGCGTGAAGATCGCAGAGACTGAACGCACAGATCTGATTCTGCTCGATGTAGACATGCCCGGCATGGACGGACGTGAGGCTTGCAAGGTGATGCGGACCCGCGGCGTTCGCGCGCCGATCATCATGCTGACCGGACAGGACAGCGATGCTGACACCATTCTCGGCCTCGATAGCGGCGCCAATGATTATGTTACCAAGCCGTTCAAGTTTTCAGTCCTACTGGCGCGCGTTCGCGCGCATTTGCGCAGTTTTGAGCAAAGTGAAGATGCGACCTTCGATGTCGGACCCTATGAGTTTCGTCCAAGCATGAAACTGCTGGTCAAGGAAGACGATCGCAAGATCAGACTGACCGAGAAAGAAACGAATATTCTCAAGTACCTCTATCGCGCCGGCGGAAAGCCGGTGGCGCGGGAAGAGCTGCTCTCGGAAGTCTGGGGTTATAATGCAGCGGTGACCACGCACACACTGGAAACCCATATTTACCGGTTGCGCCAAAAGATCGAACCGGATCCGGGCAATGCCCGGCTGCTGTTGACGGAAGCGGGCGGCTATCGTCTGTCGCCTTAGGCAGACCGCAATAACAGCCCGATCGTTTGCGCGCTTTCAGCGCCAATCTCACTCAAGTCTTGTTGAGTGGCGCCTGCCTTGGCGCGCGCAGAGAACGCAATCAGCGTGTTCGACGCCATACGGGCCGCCGTCTCAATGCGGGAAGATTCACAGTTGGGGAAGGCCTTCTCCATTCGCTGGCGCATACGCGAATCGACCTGATCGATGCCAAAATTGAGGCGGGCCTTGATTTCTGCCTCATCGACATGCGCCGGGGCCGTACCAAAGATCAGGCAGCCCGGTGCCACATCGCTGTCGCGGTAATAGATGCCAAGCATGGCATCGAAGAAATTCGTCAACGCGGCTTCCAGGTCGCCCTCGGCTTCTAGCTTTGGCAAGGCCAGCTCCGCCGCATCCTGACCGAACGCGTTCATTGCGCTGACATACATTGATAGTTTATTGCCAAACGCCCGATACAGGCTGGGGCGACTGAGCCCCGTCGTCTCGGACAAATCATCCAGAGAAACAGCGGCATATCCCTTGTCGCGAAAAAGTTCGACGACAGCATGCATGGCGGATTGCGTGTCGATGGACGCAGGGCGACCGCGTTTGCGGGGAGACTCAGTCATTCTGTACCGTTTCGCATTTAATTCTTGACGCTTCCCTAAATATGTACGAAACGGTACGAAATTACAAGAAAACGGAGCACACCATGCTGATTCAATCTCTCGTCTATCCCGGCTTCACCACGCTTGATCTAATCGGGGCGCTTCAGCCTTTGTCACAGGTTCCCGGCACGACCACTGAAATTGTTGCCAAGATTGAGGGCGCAAATCCGACCGATTCGGGTGCGGCCATCATGGCAGATGCGACCTTCGAGACGGCGTCAGCCAATCCGGATGTAATTCTGGTGCCGGGCGGCGGCACGCCGGCAATTGATACACTTGAAGACGTCGCAACGATGGAGTTTCTGGCCCGCCAGGGCGAGACGGCGACCTGGGTGGTCGCGGTCTGCACCGGATCTTTGCTGCTGGGCAAGGCTGGTTTGCTCAAAGGTTACAGAGCCGCCAGCCACTGGGCGGTGATCGATACATTGGAAGCTTTCGGCGCTACACCGGTGCACGATCGCGTCGTGATTGACCGCAATCGCTGTACCGGCGGCGGGGTGACGGCGGGTGTGGATATCGGCCTTACCGTGGCGGGACAACTTGCCGGCGAAGACATGGCCAAGGTGATCGAGCTCATACTGGAGTATAATCCTGCGCCGCCCTTCGGCACCGGCCATCCATCCATTGCAGATGAGACGACGCTGAGTCTGGCCCGCGCGGGGTCCGAGTCAGCGATGCAGCTCGACCGTATTCGGGCGATCGCGGCGACTTAAGAAAAAAAGGCTGCAGCCCCAACGAACGGAAGGAAACGCATGTTGTTGGGGGCTGCAGCCGAAGTGGGCAAGCTATAAGGAGACTCAAGCAGCCTGCCGAGAGGTGGGATCTTCAAGACGCGTGACTTCAAAACTCAGCCACTGATAGTGTGTTTCGAGCCGCGTAATGGCGGGGATATCGATCTCTGGGCGCGATGCAAGTTCCTCGCGCCAGGCCTCAATCACGCGCACTTGCGTTTTCAGCCAGCATATCATTGCAGTATCATCGAGCGGCAAACACATTAGCGGTTCTCCTGTTCCTTTTTGAGAATAAATCTCAATCGCAAGATTCTGGGTATACGCATAGATATGCAATTGCAAGTCATTATCAAAAACTTTGCATGTGCCTATATATTTTGGCGAGCGGCGCTTTTGCGATGCCCGCTGAAAAAGCGGGCTTTTTGGCTGACATTCAATGTCTCGCTACAGAAACCATGCTCAAGAAACTTCTTCTTGCGATGATGATTCTGATAGTCGATTAATGCGCTGAGTGATCTCGGAGATCCGCGTCAAGCTTTGCAACGTCGCAGGCAGCATCACAGCGGACTCGATAAACTCATAGGAATAGGTCACGATCGAGAAGACTTGGCCCGGTGTTGCCGCCAGTTGCGTCGCTGCAAACCAGAGATTGGTGCCAAGCATCGATAAAAGCACGGCAAAGATCAGTCCATAGACGATCGCTTCCGTGTCCGACAAACGAATTTCGTGCCGTCGCAGTGCCAAAAGATGTGCGCCGATAGCATCCTTGAGCCTCGTTTCGAGCACCGCAACCTGCTGTTCGGATTGCGCGTTCAGATCGCCGTTCAATCGGAAGAATCGTCTGCTCGATAGGCCATAAATTATCAAGGCTGCCAGGGTCGCGCCTCCGGCGGTCGCTGCCAGAAGGCCATGAAATGAGAACAAGATCACGAGAGATACACTTACTTGCAGCAAGGCCATGATCACAATTGGGGCTTCTGTTTCTAGAAAGCCGATCAGTTCGCGACTCATATTCAGGCGCGCATTGGTCGTTGACACCTGTCCCATCTCGGCTTTAGCGGCGACAGCTGCGCCCAGTTCGACGCGCATTCGCCCATATGCTCGTGTATCATAAAGCCGCCTGCTCACGCTGGTCAGTAACAGGATCGACATCGCAGAAGCCAGCCACAAAAAGGGACCCCACGTATCGTTGAGAAATCCATCAATCGACTGGCCGATGAGCAAGGGCAGCGTCACCAAAATGAGCGTTTCAAGCAGAGTGAGCGTCCAAGTCACGCTGACTTGCAACCAGAACGCTCGAACGATGTTGGTCAACGAGAGTTTCTTGTCTGCAAACATAGGGTCCTCACAGCACAATGAGACAAATGTGTCTCATTGTGCGAAAGTTCAAGCGTTGCGAAGACGAATTGTCGCTTAAGACTCGAGCAATCTGGACAGATCGTCTTGCGTATTCACGTTGAAAAACGGGTCTCGCGATGACAGTGTTGCGTATTCGCAATTCTGCGCTCCGCACGCAGACGCCCAGTGACGTGCAGCTCGTGTTCCAGTTGAAATGTGCACCTCGAGATCCGGTTTCAGAGAAACAGGCCAGATCCCATGCAAAGCATGGATACGACCCTTGCATGTCGCGACTGCGGGAGACGTGGCCGCAAGCAATTGCTCAACATAATCATCGGGCAAGTTCGGTGTATCGACCGGACTTGTAATCACGGTCTCACGGCCAAGAGCTTCGGCCCAGCTGAGCGCGGCATGGAGTCCGGCCAACGGACCGATATCCTCTTGAATGAGGTCGGGCAGAATCGGATGTAGGGCCAATGAGAGCGGGCCATCATCCGGTGCGTTCACGGCAATCGGCCCAGTGGTCTGCGCTGCCAGGCGCTGAATCATGAGATCAACCAACCGCGCCCCCCGAACGCGCGCTAACGCCTTGTTAGAGCCAAACCGTCGCGACTGTCCGCCAGCCAGAATGACACAAGGTATGTCAGGTCGGGCTGTGTCATCCGGGTTTTGCATTTCGGTACGACCTCTTGCTTAGACGCATGCTGTGCACATGCACATTTCTTGAGCAAATTGATCATGGTTCTGATCAATATTCCACGAAAATCATTTTCGTGGCGGCTTGGGCTATGGCGCGGGATGACCGCAATCCGATTTGCGGCCATGTTGCTTTCGTCAAAGCCTGCTCGGTCGCATCCGATGTTGGATGCTCGTTTCGATGATGGAGGCTATGCGGTGCCCCGCTCGCGGCGGCATGCGCTGAGAGTCTTTCCAGTAGCTTGGCCCTTTAATCGAAATCCAAAAGAGACAAGCCATGACCTCCATGAAACCCAAAACCTGGGCTGCAACAGCTCTGTTCGCCGTCCTCAGTTCCGTCACAAGTGCCACTGCGGATGAAGAAAAACCGAAAAGCGACCTCGATGCTGCGATCGAAGCCATCAAACCGATTTTCAATGCCCGTCTACGCTATGAAACCGTTGACCAGGACGGCTTTGCAGAAACTGCAGATGCGCTGACTTATCGATTCCGCGCTGGATTCGAAACAGGTGAGATTGCCGATACCAAATTCCTGATCGAATTTGATCACATCGAAGACATCGTCGATGACTTTAACTCCACTATTAACGGCAAAACGACGTTTCCGGTCGTGGCCGACCCGAACGTGACCGAGCTCAATCGATTACAGCTGACCAATAGCTCCATTCCGGATACAAAACTTACGCTTGGCCGTCAGCGCATCATCCTTGATGATTCCCGATTTGTCGGAAATGTCGGCTGGCGCCAGAATGAACAGACATTCGACGGATTGCGGGTGCAAAATACATCGCTTGGCGAACTCGCCATTGATGTCAGCTACATCAATCAGATCAATCGTATTTTTGGGGATGATTCTCCGGTTGGGGTTTGGGAAGGTGACACGGTGATCTTCAATGCCAGTCATCCTTCACCGATCGGAAAGGTGACGGGCTTTGCCTATTTGCTGGATATTGACAATGCAGGCGGAATTTTCTCGTCCCAAACCATTGGCGCACGGCTCAATGGCGCACAAAAACTCGGCGAAGGGAAACTGACTTACATCGCCTCGTACGCGCAACAGACGGATTATGGGTCCAGTCCGTTTGATTACAGCGCCGATTACGTCCTGGCGGAGGGCACATATGCTCAAAACGGCTTTTCCGCAGGCGTTGGGTATGAGGTATTGGGGGGCGATGATGAGCGGGCCTTTCAAACGCCATTGGCCACCTTGCACAAATTTCAGGGTTGGGCTGACAAATTTCTAGCCACTCCGATCACTGGAGTTGAAGATCTGTACGTTAAAGCTGGTTATGCGCCCGGGAATGTAGGACCCTTCAAGGGAACGAGATTCCTAGCAGTTTATCACGATTTCTCGGCAGAAACCGGTGGCGTAGACTACGGGTCGGAAATCAATTTGCTGGCAACGGCAAAGTGGAAAAAGCTGGGCCTAACGCTGAAGTATGCGGACTACAATGCTGATGAGTTTGCCACCGACACTCAAAAACTCTGGTTCCAGATCGACTACGCCTTCTAGCGTGTGCGAACCGTCAGGCAGAACTGCCACAAGCGCGGTTCTGCCACTTCGCGTCTTGCTGGTCGATGATGATGCCGAGCGTGCGAGAATGGTTGAAGAAGGCCTCGCCGAGAATGCGGTCGTTACCCTGGCGACGCAGATTCACGGCCGGCCTTTGCTCGACCTGATCGCGCGGTTACAACCCGATGTTATCATTATGGATTGCCAGTCGCCGGACCGCGACACAATCGAAAGCTTGCGCCAGGTCGCGCAAAGCAATCCCAAGCCGATCGTTATGTTTGTCGAGGAAGAGGGATCCGCTTTCATGCAGGACGCCATTGAAGCAGGCGTCAGCGCCTATGTCATTGACGGGCTGAAACCCAATCGCGTGCGACCGTTGATCGATACGGCAATGACCCGGTTCAAGGTGATGGATGGTCTTCGCTCAGAACTCAAGAAAACAAAGGATGATCTGGCCGCGCGGAAAGTTATCGAGCGCGCAAAGGGCCTGTTGATGGAACGACAACAAATGACCGAAGATCAGGCCTTCAGCGCCATGCGGGACATGTCACAGCAACAAAGCAAACCGATCAAGGAAGTGGCGGAGAGCGTGATCGCGATCTTCGATTTGATCGGCACGGATAAGAAGACGGTCGACTGATGAAAAAGACACCGCTGAAAATTGGATTTGCTCATTTGAGCGATTGCGTCCCGTTGGCGGTTGCGAAAGAGCGAGGTGCCTTTGAAGCGCACGGTCTCGATGTGACCTTGCAACGTTTTGAGGCTTGGGCGCCGATGCGTGATGCGCTGGGTATGGGGGTGATTGATGCTGCGCATATGTTGTCCCCCATGGTGGTGGCGTCTGCGGCTGGGCTCGGACCGTTTCCAAATCAATTCACAACCGCCTTCACGATGAATCTCAACGGAAATGCGATCACGGTGTCTCGGGCCCTGTATGCCGCAATGGAGCAAACGGCGCCTGAAATCCTTCTACGGCGTCCGCTTTCGGCGGCTGCCCTGAAGCCCTTGATCGCGCAGCGCGCGGCTGCAGATGAACCGCGGCTGACCTTCGCGCATGTCTATCCGCATTCCATGCATACTTACGAACTTCGTTACTGGTTGGCTGCTGGTGGCGTGGATCCGGACGAAGATGTCGAACTGGTCGTGATTTCCCCAGAGCAAATGATTGATGCGCTGTCCCTTGGTCAGATTGACGGCTACTGTGTCGGCGAACCGTGGAATAATGTGGCGGTCGTATCTGGCATTGGGCGCACACTCATAACATCGGCCGAGATTTGGTCATCCAGCCCAGAAAAGGTGCTCGCTGTGCGGCAGGATTGGGCAATGACGCACACCGAATCTCATGCGGCGCTGATTGGTGCCATGCTGGAAGCCTCGGCCTGGACGGATCGCCCCAGCAATCGCGTCACCGCAGCGCAAATCATGTCAGATCCACAATACGTGAATGTGCCTTTCGACGAACTGGTCGGCTCAATGACCGGAAAGAACCGTCAGTCGGGGGGAACCCTGCGAGAGGATATGCCCGACTTTAACGTTTTCCATCGTTATGCCGCTAACTTTCCATGGCTCAGCCATGCCAAGTGGATCCTGGCTCAGATGATCCGATGGGGACATGCACCAGCCAATCTGGATATTGATGCGGCTGCCCGCGCGGCATTCCAGCCGACTTTCTATCGCAAAGTCGCTTCGGAACTCGGTGTGGCGTGTCCTAACCGCAATGAAAAAGTTGAAGGCGCGCATAGCTCGGCCTGGGTGATGACGGATGCCTCGGCTCCGATCGCCTTCGCGCCCGATCGCTTCATCGATGGCCGGATTTTCGATCCAGAGAATATCAGTGGCTATCTTTCAGGCTTCGGTATTCGGGCGAGTGCGCCTCGCCTGAGTGAAGCAGACAAAGGTCAAGCCGTTACGCTGGCGAGTTAGACCAAGGTCCGCTGAACGACTGAATCCAGCTCGGAATTTGCTGCAGCCAAGCTATAGGGATATCGGACCAGCAAGACGGCCGGGTTCTGAATGCTATGTGTCTTCGCGTCCAGCGATAGCCGATCGAGGCGGGTAGTGATAGACCGCATCTCGGCTTGTCCCGCGCGTTCGACCCAGTCTGCCGGCGCCGCGCCCGGAACACCGCACGACATCAGCGCCGATTGAATCCGCCAAGCCTGCGCGACGCCCATATAGAATCCCATACAAGATCCTGGCTGGGCGAGTTTGCTCCAATCGGGAACAGACAGGTCTTTCGCAGTCCGCGCCGTGGTCATGGTGAAAGACTGAATTTCGGCCCGCTGGGTTAACCCGATTTGGGCATCAGACGCCGCCGCCAGCGCCGCGGTGACGCCCGGAACCAGTTCAATGTCCGCGTCCAGCTCTGCGGCTATGGCCAACTCTTCTACTGCGCGTCCAAAAATCATGGGGTCGCCTGATTTTAGCCGCGCGACGTTTCGACCAGAGCGCAAGGCGTCGCGGATGCGCATATTGATATCAGTCTGTTGACGACCGCCATCGCCGCAGCGTTTGCCGACATAACCGGTTTCTGCAGCTGCGCTCACAAAGGTCAGAATTTCTGGATCGATCAAGCGATCATATAGAACCAGATCCGCGGTTGCGATTCGATTTGCAGCTCTGAAGGTCAGCAAGTCAGCGGCGCCTGGGCCACATCCGATCAGGGTGAGTTTTCCAGGCATCATACCGACTCCTCATTCACGCACGTCGCATGCTTGATCTTGTGTTCAGAAATCAGTTTTTTGAGTTCCGGCTGACAGGATCCACAATTGGTGCCGGCTTTGGTGTAGGCGCCAAGAGCAGAAACTGACATCGCTCCGCCATCGATCGCATCAATCAATGTATAGCGGCCGACCCCTTCGCATGAGCAGACAATGGGTCCGGCGCTGTTCCCCTGAGCTGAGCGCCCCGCTAACAGGCTGGCTCGAGTGTCCATGTCCAATGCCGCAGACAGAAGGCTTGCGAGATACGTTCTGTCGGCCTCAACCGGGCCGCACGTCGATACGATTACAGCCGCGTCTAAATGGTCATCTTTGAAGGATGCGGCGCGAATGCCGCCACCCGGGAGGCTAAGATAACTGTCCGGGGCATTTCCAAGAAGACTTTCAACCTGCGCGCTGCATGTGCCGAAACCGGCATATTCAAGACGCCACCCGCCATCGGTGCGCGCCAGGCACCAATATGCCAGTTCCGAAAGCTGCTCGGGTGTGGGTTCGTCTCGGAATACCCCGAACCCGAACCAGTCGGGCGATAGAGACTCCACGCGCACTGGTGTGAATTTGCTTTCCTGCTGGCCGGAGATCGGATCATGCGCGGCACCAACCAGGGCATCGATACGCCCCTCGGAACTGAACCGTTCAGTCCAGTGCATAGGCGCGAAAATGTCGCCGCGTTGAACACGATCTGTGATGACGAGTCGCATGACAGCCGTTCCGGTTCGACTTGTTAGTCTGACCAGATCGGCATCAGTGAAATGGAGGCTTGCGGCGGTCGCCGGGTTCATTTCAACATAGGGTTCTGCCAGATGACTCGATAATCGTCCCGTCTTTCCGGTTCGAGTCATTGTATGCCAATGGTCACGGACTCGACCCGTGTTCAGAATAAGCGGGTAATCCCGATCAGGTTGAACCTTCGCCGGGCGAAACTCGACTGCAATGAATCGCGCCTTGCGGTCGGGTGTGTAGAACTTTCCGTCCTGGAAAAAGCGATGCTGACCGCTCACGTTCTGACCAGGTATTTCGCGCGCCGTCGGAAGCGGCCATTGAAATGGCGCCAGCGCATCGTAAGCAGTCTGCGAAATGTCAGTATGCGCGCTGATGTCAAAATCGCGGGCATCTTGATTCTCCAGTCCGGATAGCGCCGCATGTTCGCGATAGATTTCATGCGGGGACGCAAAGGCGAAACCGTCGAACCGCATTGCCGATGCCACAGCGCAAAGCGCCTGCCAGTCATGGCGCGTGTCACCGGGCGCGTTCAGGAAACTTCGTTGCCGGGAAATACGTCGCTCGGAATTCGTCACGGTCCCTGTTTTTTCGCCCCAAGTCGTGGCGGGCAATACAATGTCGGCCACCTTCACCGTATCCGAATCGCGCGCGACATCAGAAACGACCACAAGCGGGCATTTCGCTAAGGCTGTTTTGACTTTGTTCGCTTGTGGCATCGAGACAACAGGGTTTGTCGCCATGATCCAGATTGCTTTTATCCGACCGTCATGAACGGCATCAAACATATCGATCGCTTTCAGACCCGGGCCCTGGGTCATGTTCGGGGCGTGCCAGAATCCTGCAACGCGATCGAGATCCGCTGCGGAATGATCCATGTGTGCCGCCAGCTGGTTGGCGAGGCCGCCTACTTCGCGGCCACCCATGGCATTTGGTTGGCCTGTGATTGAGAAGGGGCCGGCACCGGGTTTCCCGATGCGCCCGGTCAATAGGTGCGTGTTGAGAATGGCATTGACTTTGTCGGACCCGGCGGACGATTGGTTCACGCCCTGTGAGTAGACGGTCACCGTCTTGTCGGTATCTCGAACGAACTCGAAAAAGGTGTTCAGGTCTGTTTCAGTGAGGCCCGTCAGGTCACCGCAAAGCGGGTCGGATATTTCGCACGCCGCGATCAGGGCCTCGGATAGACCATTTGTGTGTTTGCCCACAAACGTCTCATCCAAGGCCGAGGATTGTGACAGCTTCCAAAACAACCAATTGAACAGCGCGACGTCCGCGCCCGGTTTAATAGGGAGGTGCAGGTCGGCTGCTTCAGTGGTTGCAGTCTGCCGCGGATCGATCACCACAAGACGCGTCCCTCGAGAGGCTTTTGCTTCGAGCACGCGTTGATGCAGTACAGGATGACACCAGGCGAGGTTGCTCCCGACCATGACAATAAGATCAGCCTGATCGAGGTCTTCATAGCAACCTGGCACCGTGTCCGTTCCAAACGCGCGTTTGTGACCGACAACGGAAGACGCCATGCAGAGCCGTGAGTTGGTGTCGATATTGGAACTGCCAATGAATCCCTTCATCAGCTTGTTGGCGACGTAGTAGTCCTCGGTCAGGATCTGGCCCGAGACATAGAAAGCAACACTGTCCGGGCCATGTTCCGCAATCGTCTTCATGAACCCACGGGCTACTTTTTCAATGGCCTCGTCCCAGCTGGCGCGGGCGCCGTCCACGGATGGAAACAGAATGCGATCGTCCAGGCTCAACGTTTCGCCGAGCGCCGCGCCCTTGGAGCAGAGGCGGCCGAAATTTGATGGGTGATTTGGATCGCCCCGAACATCCGCATGCGTGCCATCGCCGGATGGTTTGACGAGAACGCCGCACCCCACCCCGCAATAGGGACAGGTTGTGGCAGTCTCGCCGTTTGCGCGGGGATCGAAGGGCATCAGTCTAAAGGGCCAGTTTCACCATCACGCGCCCGTCACTGACTTTTGCGGGATAGGTCTTCACACACCCTGCGTCGGCGCCTCGAGCTTGTCCGGATTGCAGATCGATTACCCAGTTGTGCAGCGGGCAGGTCACGCCATGATCGTGAACGATGCCTTCCGAAAGCGGTCCATTCTTGTGCGGACACCGATTGTCGATAGCATAGACCTCTTCGGTGCTGGTTCGGAAGATCGCGATCTCGCCCGTGGTGGTGTTAAACCGTCGGGCGCCGCGAACCGGAATGTCCTCCAGACCGCAGATGTTCAGCCAGTTCTCGATAGGGTGCATGCCGTCCATGATCCTTACTCCGCGGGCACCAGGGCCTTGAACTCGTGTGCATCAACACCGCCGGATGCTCGTTCGGCCCAGGGATCGTTTTGAGAGAATTTCTGAGCGAATAGAAAGCGCTCATACAAGGCTAGACGATTGTCATTATCCGCAACCACTTGAGCCTGGATCTTGTCCAGACCAACACGTGCTTCCCATTTATAGATGCGTTCGAGATAATGACCCTGCTCGCGGTATAGCTGCAGAATGGCGGCGCAGTATTCCAGTGCCTCGTCCTCGGTTTCGACTTTGCAGAGAATATCGGTACCACGCACTTCCATACCTGCAGCGCCGCCAATATGGATTTCATAACCGCTATCCACGCAGACCACACCAATATCTTTGCAGGTTGCCTCGGCACAGTTTCGCGGACATCCCGAGACGGCAAGCTTGACCTTGTGTGGCGTCCAGCTGCCCCACATCATCTTTTCGAGCTTGATACCTAGTCCCGTTGAGTCCTGAGTGCCGAACCGGCACCATTCCGAGCCGACACAGGTTTTCACGGTGCGCAATGATTTGCCATAAGCGTGACCGGATACCATGCCGGCTTTGTTGAGATCGGCCCAGACCGCCGGTAGGTCCTCTTTCTTCACGCCGAGCATGTCGATGCGCTGACCGCCGGTATATTTGACGGTGGGAATCTCGAACTTGTCGATGACATCCGCGAGTGCGCGCAACTCATCTGCATTTGTCATGCCGCCCCACGCGCGTGGGACGACAGAATAGGTGCCGTCCTTCTGAATGTTGGCATGCACCCGTTCATTGATGAAGCGAGATTGATTGTCGTCTTTGTACTCGCCGGGCCAGGCGGCCAGCAAATAATAGTTGAGCGCCGGGCGGCATTTGGCGCAGCCGCAGGAGGTCTTCCAACCCAATTCCTGCATCACAGCTGGAATGGACTTCAGCTTGCGCGAGACGATTAGGCGCCGGACATCGCTATGCCCGAGATCGGTACAGCCGCACATGGTCTTTACCGCATTCTTTTCGAATGCGTCACCCAGCTTGAAGGCGAGCAGGTTCTCAACGAGGCCCGTGCAAGTACCGCAAGAGGAAGACGCCTTGGTGCAAGCGCGCACCCCGTCGAGATCTGTCAGACCGTCTGCTTCGATCGCAGAGAGGATCCTGCCTTTAGATACGCCGTTACAGCCGCAAATCTCTGCCTCATCCGGCAAGGCTGCAACGGCCTCCATAGGGTCCAGGGGGGTGCCGCCCGCGAAACTTGGCCCGAAGATCAGCGTATCGCGAGCCTCGGGGTCTATTGGTTCTGCGTCCTTGATCTTGGAAAAGAACCAGGCTCCGTCGGCTGTGTCTCCATAGAGAACGGCGCCAATCAGTTTGTCGCCCTCAAGGATAAGGCGCTTATAGACTCCACGAGAGGCATCGCGAAAAATGATCTCTTCGCGATCTTCCCCGTCTGCGAAATCGCCCGCCGAAAACAAGTCGACTCCGGTGACCTTTAGTTTGGTCGACGTTTCAGAGTGAACGAACGCTTGGTCCAAGTCCCCGCAAAGGACAGCGCCGGCAATCCGTGCCTGCTCATAAAGCGGTGCTACGAGGCCATAGCAATGGCCCTCAAACTCGACACACTCGCCAACGGAGAAAATATCAGGATCTGACGTGCGCATGGTGGCATCAACTTTGATCCCGCGCCCGGTCTCTAAGCCGGCATTCGCCGCGATGGCCGCGTTGGGGCGAATGCCGACCGCCATCACAACCATATCGCAAGCGATTTCGGTCCCATCGTCCAGCTGCACGCCTTCCACCTTTTTCTTGCCGAGGATTTGCTTGGTGTTGGCTTCGGTTCGAATGTCGATTCCGCGACAGGACAATTCCTTTTCTAGCAGATAGCCGGCGGCGGGATCTAGCTGCCGTTCCATCAGCGTTGGCATCAGGTGGAGAACCGTGACGTTCATCCCTTGGGCCAATAATCCTGCGGCGGCTTCAAGTCCCAGCAGCCCGCCGCCGATAATGACGGCCCGCCCGCCAGATTTGGCGACGTCCAGCATCTTGTTCACGTCGTCGAGGTCGCGATACGCGAGCACGCCCGGCAAATCATGCCCAGGGATCGGTATAATGAATGGATTGGACCCTGTCGCGATCAACAGTTTGTCATAGGTGACCAATTCACCAGGCTCCGAAGTGACCGATTTCGCGTCGCGATCAATTTCGACAACTTTATGCCCCTTGTGGAGCGTGATCCCGCGATCTGCATACCAGGCATCATCGTGGATGATGATCTCTTCGAATTGTTGCTCACCCGACAGAACGGGGGATAGCATGATGCGATTATAGTTCACCCGTGGTTCGGCGTTGAAGATGGTGACATCGAACTTGTCTGGGGCCAGTTCATGGATGGTTTCGAGCACCCGACCAGGCGCCATGCCATTGCCGATTACCACCAGTTTTTCCCTTTTGGCTGTCATCAGGCAGCCTCCTCCGCGGTGGCGAGCGCCTGTTCGACAACGGCTTCCAGTTCAGGATCGACGTCTTCAGCAGGGGGTGGGTTTGCGCCGCCTTCATAGTCTTCGAGGAATTGCAGCACCTCTTCCCGATAGCGATAATAGTCCGGATGCTCGAGTAACGCCTTCCGGGATCGAGGTCGAGGAATGTCGACTTTCATGACCTTGCCGATCCTGGCATTCGGACCGTTGGTCATCATGATGACTCGATCGGCGAGGAGGATCGCTTCATCCACATCGTGCGTTACACAGGCTGCGGTGACTTTCGTCCGTTGCCAGACCTCCATCAGTACTTCCTGAAGTTCCCAGCGGGTCAGACTATCGAGCATGCCAAATGGCTCATCCAGAAGCAGGAGTTTTGGCGATAGGGCAAACGCGCGCGCAATGCCGACGCGTTGTTTCATGCCGCCGGAAAGGTCCATCGCGGCCTTATTCATGGCGTCGCCAAGACCAACCTTGTGCAGATAGTATTCGACAATCTGCTCTCGCTCCTCCCGGGTCGCGTTTGGGTAGACCCGATGCACGCCCATCGCGACATTTTCCTTGGCGGTCAGCCAGGGAAACAAGGACGGGGCCTGGAACACGACGGCACGATCAGGTCCCGCCGCCGCGACTTCGCGATTGTCGAGAATGACGCCCCCGCGGGAAATCTCGTTGAGGCCTGCCGTCATTGTCAGGACGGTAGACTTTCCGCAACCGGAATGGCCAATGATCGAAACAAACTCACCTTTTTTGATTTTGATGTCGAAGCCTTCGACAACCGTGAGCGGACCTTTCGGTGTTGGATAGACTTTGGACACATCCGAGTATTCGAGGAACCGGTCTTCATTCACACCGCTCGTCTTGGTGGCGTCACGATAGGCCTTAGGCTGGCCGAGCGAAATCGGCACCACATCCGGCAGCGGTGGATCGACCTCTTCCTTCTTTTTGGCAATGCCAACATCCATAAGATAGGCGGTCACGTCACGGCGCAGGCGTTTGAATTCCTCATCATGGTTCATTTGGGTGCGATCGCGCGGGCGGGGCAGATCAACTTTGAATGAGGGTCCAAGCGTCGCATTCGGACCTGGATTTAGCGGAATGATCCGGTCGGCCAACAGAATGGCTTCGTCGACATCATTGGTGATCAGAACAACCGTCTTGCGATCCCGTGACCAGATGTCCGTGATCTCATCCTGTAAATTGGCCCGGGTTAGCGCATCGAGCGCCGACAATGGCTCGTCCAGCAAAAGGATTTTCGGGTCCATTGCCAATGAGCGCGCGACAGCCACCCGCTGACGCATGCCGCCGGACAATTCGGCTGGACGCCGGTCCACGGCGTGGCTGAGGCTAACCATATCAACATATTTCTGCGTTCGAGCTTTGCGCGCCTTACGGCTCTCCTTTTCGAACACCGCATCGACCGCCAGCTGCACATTTTGCTGCACGGTCATCCACGGCATCAGAGAATAGGACTGGAAACAGAGTGCGCGCTCGGGCGCCGGGCCAACCACGGGTTCGCCCAGCGCCGTCACGCTCCCCCTGTCCGGGAATTCGAGACCGGCCATCAAATTAATGAGGGTTGATTTGCCTGATCCGGAAAACCCGACAATTGCGAGGAATTCTCCGTCTTCAACGCTGAGATCAATGTCTCTCAGGACGTCCATCCGCTCTAGCCCGTCGCCAAAGCCTTTCGAGACATTCTTTAGCTCTAAGATCGCCATTCTAGCCTCCCTGATTTAGCGGTGCGCGGTATGGGTGAACATGGTCTGCAAGGCGTACATGACGCGATCGAGCAGGAAGCCGATAATCCCGATCACCAGCACCGCCACCATGATCTTGGCAAGCGAGTTGGACGATCCGTTCTGGAATTCATCCCAGACGAACTTTCCGAGCCCGGGGTTCTGAGCCAGCATCTCCGCAGCGATCAGCACCATCCAGCCGACCCCTAGAGACAGGCGCATTCCGGTAAAGATAAGCGGTAACGCCGATGGTAAAACAAGTTTGGTGATCTTGGTGTGGGCCTTCAGCTTCAACACTTTGCCAACATTGACCAGGTCCTTGTCGACGGAAGATACACCGAGTGCTGTGTTGATCAGGGTTGGCCAGATCGAGCAAAGCGTCACCGTGATGGCCGACGTCAGAAAGGATTTCGAGATCCCGCTGCCGGTCGCGATCGAGGCTGATACGACCATGGTCACGATGGGCAGCCAGGCGAGGGGTGAGACCGGTTTGAAGATCTGGATTAGCGGGTTCACCGCGGAATTAAATGCCTTCGACATGCCCATCATGATTCCGATCAGGGCGCCGATGGCGACGGCGAGGAAAAAGCCGAATGCCACGGTTAGCAGGCTGGTCCAGATTTGCTGATAGAAGGTGCGTTTGCCGGTATACGCACGATCAACCACTTCATCGCCGCGTCCGGCTTCCACCAGAGCTGCGTTGCGGGCGTCCTGGCGATCGTAAAAGGCGTCCGCCTTCTGCATCTCCTGCTGGTGGTCGAGATTGAGCACTTCAAATTGTTCCCAGACCTGAACCGGGCCTGGAATCGCGCCCAGCGAAGTCTTGACCTGCGGCGCCAATTGCGCCCATCCGACCAGGAAAACGATGATTGCCAGCAGAGGAATGCCAAGGCGTTCCCAGACCAGCTTCAGATTGCGTTTGACGTCATCTCCAGCCGCCATCATCAGGATAGGTGTGACCCAGGATAGGGCAAAAATATCGAGGAATTTCGAAGCTTTATTGATGCTGGAGAACAGGTTCTCCTTACGTTTCTCTTTGGCGAGATCCGCCTCTTTTGCCGGATCGAGTGTTTCTATCTCGGCGGGTTTCGCTGCAACGGCGCCCATGTCAGGCCTCCCTTATTGCGTGATCGGGGAAGCGGGCCACGCGCTGCGCTTTAGGCGCCCGTGACCCGCATTGAATTAATTGGTCAGTACTTCGCCGCCCTGGACGGTATCACCGGTTTTCAAACCGATGGTGAGACTATCGAGATATGCGTTCGGGGCGCGGCCATCGAAGCCAATGCCATCGATGAAATCCTCGGCGGGCGTTGGCGCCTTGTAGCCGTCGCTATCGAATGGGAAATCGGCGGCATCGGCCAAACCGTCATCGACGAGCGATTGCGCTGCTTCGAGGTAGAGGTCGGGCCGATAGACCTTCCGCGCGACTTCGTCATACCAGGCATCAGTCTTCGAATCTGGAATTTGACCCCAGCGACGCATCTGCGTGAGGTACCAAACCGCGTCGGAATAGAAAGGATAGGTCGCGTTGTAACGGAAGAAGACGTTAAAGTCCGGCACATCGCGCTTGTCGCCCTTCTCATACTCGAACGTGCCCGTCATTGAGTTGGCGATCACCTCATAATCGGCGCCGACATATTCTGAACGGGCCAGGATCTCGACAGCTTCAGGACGATTGGCATTATCATTCTCGTCTAGCCAGATCGCCGCTCGGATCAGGGCCCGAGTCAGAGCTTTCGTCGTGTTCGGATTCTCTTCGGCGAACGACGCGTTGATGCCGAATACTTTCTCCGGATTGTCTTTCCAGATTTCGTAATCGGTGATGACCGGCACACCGATGCCTTTGAATACGGCTTGCTGGTTCCAGGGTTCACCGACGCAATAGCCGTAAATCGTGCCCGCTTCGAGCGTCGCGGGCATTTGCGGTGGCGGCGTGACTGATAGCAGCGCTTCAGCCTGGATTTGTCCTGAAACATCATCAGGGGCGTAATAGCCGGGATGAATCCCGCCCGCGGCCAGCCAGTAACGCAGCTCATAATTGTGCGTCGAAACCGGGAAGACCATGCCCATATTGAATGGCTTGCCTTCTGCCGCGTACTGTTCAACGACCGGCTTCAAATATTCAGCTCCAATCGGATGAACCGGGCGGCCATCGTCCATTTTCGGAATGCCTGGCTTCATGGCTTCCCAGACTTCATTGGATACGGTGATTCCATTGCCGTTCAGATCCATTGAGAAAGGCGTCACGATATGCGCCTCTGTGCCAAATCCGATCGTCGCGGCCAGGGGTTGTCCGGCCAGCATGTGCGCGCCATCGAGTTCGCCATCAATGACCCGGTCAAGCAGCACTTTCCAGTTCGCTTGCGGTTCAAGCGTCACAAACAGGCCTTCCTCCTCGAAATATCCTTTCTCATACGCGATCGCCAATGGTGCCATGTCGGTCAGCTTGATGAATCCGAATTTAAGGTCGGTTTTCTCAAGCCCTTCCATGGGAATGACAATGGGGGCGCTTTCGGTCGTTGTTGTGGTGGTGGTCTCGGTCGGGCCAGAGCCGCCACCGCAGGCGGCTACAATCATTGCGCTGGCGCTTAACGTCGCTGCGATAAAGGAACGGCGGCCAAATAGGTTGTGTAAATTCGTCTTCATAGTCATCTCAATCTCCGATGGAGCCCGCGCTGTTGCGCAAGCAGAATTTCTGAAACCCACTTGCAGCGCGTCACCGCGCTCTACGTGTGGGGAACTCCATCCATCGGCGGATGTGAGACTCACCTGTGACGTCTTCGTCACGATGCCAGAAACCAAACCGAGCCCTCAACGTCTATGCAAATCATGCGGGCCAGATGAGTCTTTATTCGGGTTGCTTGTTTTTTGTGCACTTGCACAATTTGCTGTCGGGCGTCAGGTCATATCGAGCGACGAGACCGACGGCTGAAGGGCGCATCTTAAAGGCGGATGGTAAGGTGGTTGCTGTGCTGTATCGCTTCGCGTTGCGACAAGATCACGTCCGCTGGACGATCGACTTGGTGCTCAGCAGGAGCGCAGCCGCGATCATAAATCCGCCGCCTGTTCGATCGATCCACTTGCGCGCCTTGCCTCGGAAACGCTTGGCAATCCAGCTCGCACCCAGCCCATAAGCCGTCAAGAAAGTTCCATCCAAAACGAGATAGGTTGCGGAAAGTATGAGGAATTGCGGCCAAAAGGCCAATTCGGAGGAAATGAATTGCGGAAACAGGGCCGCGAAAAACACAATGGCTTTTGGGTTTGCTGCCGATGTAATGAAGCCTTGAAGCCAGAGCCCGTTGAGCGACGCAGTTTGAGAAGCCGCTCCGCCCGATGACGCGTTATCGGATGCGTTTCGGATCATTCGGAGTCCGAGCCAGATCAAGTATACGACGCCTACCCATTTGATGACGGACAGGGCCATGCCTGAAGTCGTTATTAAAGCCGCCAGGCCAAGACCTGCCGCAAGCATCTGCAGCATATTGGCAGTCAGGTCTCCAGCGGCGGTGGCGAGGCTTCTACCGAATCCGTGAGCCCCACTATTGGAAAGCATGAGCAGGTGGCTGGGCCCCGGCGTGCTCATAAGGGCAAGTACGGTTGCCAGGTAAATGTACCAAACGTCGAGGGGCATGGCTGATCCTTTATTTCCGTGCACGCTAGTCAGGTGCGGTGTTTGAGTCCAATCTTATCCAAGGTGCCGATTGCAACGGTAGAACCTGCTCCGACAGCATCGGGCTTCAAATTGAAGGTCGCGCGCGTATAAGGCCGAAGCCCTGGGAATTGGATTCGAGGAATTCTGGGCGAAGGCCGTAAAACCGAGACGAGATTTTATGTCGATGGATCTAGACTATACGTTTTCAGTCGCGCCCATGATGGACTGGACGGACCGCCATTGTCGGGCCTTCCATCGCGTGCTTTCGAGGCGGGCTCTATTATGGACCGAAATGGTCACCGCCGACGCGGTTATTCACGGAGATCGAGACCGGTTGATCGGCTTTGCGGACGAGGAGCACCCTGTCGTTCTGCAGCTTGGCGGCAATGAACCAGAAAAGATGGCGGAGGCGGCGCGGATCGCTGAAGCGTTTGGCTATGATGAGGTCAATATCAATTGCGGGTGTCCTTCGGATCGCGTGCAGTCAGGGGCATTTGGCGCGTGCCTCATGCGCGAGCCCGAAACGGTCGCGACATGTGTGCGCGCGATGCAGGCCGCCGTGTCGATCCCGGTTACAGTAAAGTGTCGGATCGCGATTGATGAGGACCCGGAACGCGAGACTCTGTTCCGATTCGTCGATACAGTTGTCGATGCGGGCGGGTGCGTATTCACAGTGCATGCTCGAAAAGCCTGGCTAAAAGGACTGAGTCCCAAGGAAAATCGTGAGATCCCGCCATTGAATTATGATCTTGTGGCGTCGCTCAAGGATGAACGACGCGATTTGAAGATCATCCTGAATGGCGGCATCAATACGCTGGACGCCTGTACGGATCATCTTCGTGTGTTTGATGGCGTGATGCTTGGGCGCGCAGCTTATCAGACGCCGGCTTTGCTGGGCGCGGTGGATCACACACTTTTTGAGAGTGGCGTGGCGATCAAGAGTCAATTCGACGCGGTCCGCGATTACCGGCCGTATATCCAGGCTCGTCTTGCCGAGGGTGTGCGTCTTTCATCGATGACCCGGCATATGTTGGGCCTCTTCAACGGCATGCCTGGGGCGCGGCAATGGCGCAGGACGCTGAGTGAGAAAGGGCCGAAACCAGGCGCTGACATCACGGTCCTGGATGAAGCACTGGAAGCGGTCGAACTGAACGCCGTCGCTTGTTGAGCGAGGATCCACGCGATACACAAAAGACCTGCAATAAAAGGGGAACTCAATGGCAGGATTACTGGACTTGCTGACCGGGGCGAAAGCACAACCAGCACAGCAACAATTGGGACAGCAATTCGGACTCAGCGAAGACATGACTCAACAGGCCATGGCAGCTCTGATTCCGGCTTTGGCCGCTGGACTGAAATCAAATGCCAGCAAGCCAGGGGGCGCCGAGGCCTTGTTGGAAGCGTTGAACAAAGGCGCGCATAGTCGCTATCTGGATGATCCGAGCCTGCTCAATCAGACCGAAGCACGGGACGATGGCAATGGCATTCTAGGGCACCTGCTCGGTTCCAAAGATGTCAGCCGTGCGGTGGCCAGTCGCGCCTCGGAAAAAACCGGACTTGGTGACGACTTGCTCAAGCAGATGTTGCCCGTGGTCGCAACCATGGTGATGGGGTCTTTGGCCAAGAAGAGCGAAGAGCCGGATACGCTCTCGCAACTGGCAGGTCTTTTGGGCAGCACGGCGCAACCGCAACAGCAAAGCGGCGGCTTGGGCGGCTTGTTGGGAGGGTTGCTTGGCGGCAGACGTCAGCAACAGCCGGCATCATCAAACGGCCTCGGCATGCTCGGCGCACTGTTCGATGCGGATCGCGATGGCTCTGCCATGGACGACATTTTTCAGATGGTGCTGAAACAGCGCCGTTGATCGCAGTACAGCCTTGAGACAATCTGGCGCGCCCGGTCCGAGGATCGGGCGTGTTGAGTTTATGGGAGTCTCCTTTATGAATGTAGCGACCGCTACAATTTTGGGAAAAAGGAACCCAAATATGTTTTCCATCAAGACACATAAGACATATCTAAAAGTATCGGCCGTCCTGGTGATGCTGTTTGGCCCGATCTTTTTTCTCGGCACCATGGATACAACGGTTGAACCGATTCGATTCTCGGCTGATTTACTCGCCTGGCCGATAGACGGGGCGCAGACCTATAACCACCCGGATACGCGGTTTGTCGGGGCGCTGGCGGGCGGGTTTCTGTTCGGTTGGGGGGCATTGATCTGGATGTTGTCTGGCAAAGCCTATGATGCCGCTCCGGAAGCCATTCGGCGCGCCGTCCTCACCGGCTTTATCGCCTGGTTCGTGCTCGATAGCGCTGGCTCGATCACCTCTGGTCATGGATCGAATGCCTTGTTCAACATCATTGTTCTGATGCTGTTTGTCGGTCCGTTATGGCGTCCGGCAAAAGCCTGATTTTCAACTTCTTGATGGACCGCATCCTGTAGCCTTTCCCGGCGGGAGGGCTTGTGGTTCGCTGTCAGCCTCATAGTGTCTTGTTCAAACGAAACTCGAGGATGAGGAGCCCGCCATGATTGGGGTTGTTGCAACGCTGGAAATCCAGGATGGAAAGCAAGGCGATTTTGAAGCCGTCGCGAAAGACCTGATGGCCAAGGTGAAAGCGAATGAGCCAGGATGTCTCACTTATCAGCTCTATAAGGCCAAAGGTTCTGAAACCACCTACATATTTATGGAACAGTATGCGTCAGGCGACGCGTTGAGGGCGCACGGGCAAACGGACTATTTCAAGGCCGCACAACCTGGCCTTGGGGCTTGCCTCGCCGGTGCTCCGAAAATTGAAATGTTTGATATCGTCGAATAGGAGACCATGATGGATCTTTCTTTCACTTCCGAAGAACTCGCCTTCCAAAAGGACGTTCGAACCTGGATCGCTGACAATTACTCGGCCGAGCTGAAAGCCCGCAACGCCATGTCGAAGAACGGTTATCTCGACAAGGATGGTATGCTGGAATGGCAGCGCAAGCTGGATGAGAAGGGCTGGTTTGTATTGAATTGGCCGGAGGAATTCGGCGGCCCGGGCCTCAGCGCCAGCGAGCGTTACATCGTCAATATGGAACTCGCTGCGGCCGGCACACCGCAAATGTCACCAATGGGCAAATCCATGGTGGCGCCGGTTATCATGGCGTTCGGTAATGACGCTCAGAAGGCGGAGCATCTGCCAAAGATCAAACGGTCAGAGATCTGGTGGTGCCAGGGCTATTCCGAGCCTGGCTCGGGATCAGACCTTGCATCCCTGCAGATGAGCGCCGTGCGTGATGGAGACGAATACGTTCTCAACGGTTCGAAAATCTGGACAACACAAGCGCAATGGGCCGACTGGATTTTCTGCCTCGTGCGCACGTCTAAAGAAGGCAAACCTCAAGAGGGAATCAGTTTTCTGATCTTCCCGATGGATCTGCCAGGCATTACCGTGTCGTCCTTGCCGACGTTGGATGGCCCGACAGACAATCAGCAGGAAATCAATCAGGTCTTTTTCGAGGATGTGCGCGTCAAGATTGATGAGGCGCTGATCGGTGAGGAGAATAAGGGCTGGACCTACGCAAAATATCTGCTGCAATTCGAACGCGGCAACGCCTATGCGCCGGGTCTGAAAAATGCGCTGGCAAAGACCAAAAAATTGGCCGGCCTCGAACAATCAGGCGGTGAGCCGCTGCTCAAGGATCCCGATTTCCAGCGCAAACTCGCCGCGATGGAAATGAAGATTGAAGCGCTGAATGCAACCGAGTTGCGGATCTTCTCGGCCCTTTCAGCGGGCCAGGCAGTCGGGCCTGAAAGTTCGATGCTGAAATGTGCCGGGTCCGAAGCGCAGCAGGCGATCACGGAGCTCTCGCTTGAGGCGGTTGGCGGCTATGCCGCGCCCTTCGTACAGGACACATTCGCAGTTGCGCGCGCGGGCGCCAATAGCGATCTCGCCACGCCGGACTATGCTGCGCCGGTGGCGCCCAGCTATTTCAACTATCGGAAGACATCGATTTATGCGGGTTCAAACGAAATCCAGCGCAATATTATGTCGAAGATGGTGCTCGGGCTGTAATCCGCCCAAACGACGTGTGAGCGGGCCACCCAAGACGCCCGCCACACCAACAAGGAGGACATATGGCCGACGCTGCTGCGCGCAAAGCTGGCATCTGGACCAAGCTCGCCTACGGCTCTGGCGCGGCTGCGAATGGCATCAAGAATAACGGCTTCGAGTATTTCCTACTTTTCTATTATAGTCAGGTGCTGGGCGTGGATTCAGCTCTGGTCGGCGCCACGCTGATGATCGCGATGTTCGTTGATGGCATCAGCGATCCTGTGGTGGGGTATTGGTCAGACAATTTGAAAACCCGATGGGGGCGGCGGCACCCCTTCATGTATGTCGCGATCATTCCGGTCGCCATATCCTATGTCCTGGCATGGAATCCGCCGGAGGGTCTGACCGGCAATGCGCTGTTTCCTTATCTGTTGATGATCACAATTGTCGTTCGGATTAGTTACACGTTTTACGAGGTCCCGAGCAGCGCCCTGGTCGCGGAACTGACAGATGACTATGACGAGCGGACTTCGTTCCTGTCCTTCCGTTATGTCTTTGGCTGGACCGGCGGTGTTGCGATTGCGGCCTATACACTGACATTCCTCCTGGTTGAGACCGACACCTATGGAAATGGTTTTCTCAATGTCGATGGCTATCGCAGCTATGGCAATCTCGCGGCCGCGGCGATTGTCGTTTCAATGCTGCTATGCGCGTTGGGCACTCACCGGCAGATCCCTAGTCTGCGCAAACCGCCTGATACGGGCAAAATAACTTTGGGTCGCGTGTTTCGGGAAATTGGTGAAAGTCTGTCCAGCAAATCGTTTCAAGGATTGTTCCTGGCCGCGCTTTTCGGCTTCATGGCAGCAGGTGTGGCAGCCTCACTGAACTATTATATTAATGGGTATTACTGGGAGTTTACACCGGCTCAGACAGGACTCTTGACGGTTTCCGTATTCGCATCGGCCGCGATCGCGCTGGTGCTTGCGCCCCTGGTTTCCAAGCGACTTGGCAAGAAACGGGGCGCCATCATTGTCGGTGCAATTGCGTTTTCCGTCGCGCCGATGCCCGTTTTGTTGAGACTGTTTGGCGTAATGCCGCCAAATGGCACCGATCTCTTGTTCAACATTATCTTGAGCGTGACCGTCATCGATGTCGCTTTGATCATCACCTATCAGATCATTTCGGCCTCGATGATTGCCGACATTGTCGAGGAAAATGAACTGAAAACCGGTCGCCGTTCCGAAGGCATCTATTTTGCGGGGATCAGTTTCATGCGCAAACTGGCGCGGGGCAGTGGTCTATTTCTGGCGTCGATTGTTCTCGCTGCGGCGGAGTTGTCACGCAATGTCCAGCCGGGCGATGTCCCAGCCGAGACGCTCAGTATGTTGGGTGCGGGGTATGCGCTTGGCCTGTTCGCGCTCTGGGCCACTGCAATTGCATTTCTGTTTCGCTATCAGATCTCGCGTGCCGATCACGAAGCCAACCTTGCAGCACTGGAGCGTGGTCGCCAGGCCTCGGATGTGGTTGAATAGCCTGTAGAAATGATTACGCGTGTGCGGTGATACAGAAGCGCGATCCGCGGCTTCGCAAGGAGAACCTATGACTGAAACCACTGCGTCGCGAGACAAGCTCGGCCATGCCACCCGGATTGCCTATGGCGTCGGGGGCGCAGCGGGCGGGATCAAGAATAATGGTTTCGATTATGCGCTCTTGATTTTCTATTCACAAGTGCTGGGCCTGCCAGGTTGGTGGGTGGCCGGAGCAATCTGGATTGCTCTGATCATAGACGCTGTTTCCGACCCGATAATCGGCTATTGGTCCGATAATCTGCGATCAGGACTGGGGCGGCGGCATCCGTTTCTCTACACTGCCGCCATCCCCGTCGCCATTGCCTATTTCTTTGTCTGGAACCCCCCGACAGGCATGGAAGGTGTGCCTCTTTTCGCGTGGCTGTTGGCCCTGACAATATTCGTGAGGGTGGGGTACACGCTCTTCGAAGTTCCGAGTCTGAGCCTCGCTGCAGAACTGTCTCAGGATTATGATGTCCGAACCATGCTGATGTCCTATCGGTACTTCTTTGCATGGGTGGGTGGCCTGACCGTTCAGGTCATGTTGTTCACCGTGTTTCTGGTGCCGAGCGAAGGCGATCCACAGGGCTTTTTGCACATGCCCGGCTGGAGCATTTACGGCCTGGTCGGCGCATCGGCGATTTTCACAGCCATCGCGATCACGGCCCTCGGAACCCATAGTCGTATTCCGTATCTGATGAAGCCGCCTGCTGAGCGCGATCTGACCATTACCAAAATATTCGCTGAGATCTGGGAAACGCTCTCGAATCCTTCCTTTCGCGCGCTATTCATCGCTACACTCTTCGGCTTGCTCGCGACGGGCATATCGGCCTCTCTGAATTTCTATCTGAATAGTTTCTTTTGGAACTTTACTGCCGACCAGATGGGACTTCTTACGCTAGCCGTTTTTCTTTCGACCGGAATGGCTCTGGCTGTGGCGCCTGTCGCTGGACGTATCTGGGGCAAAAAACGAGCGGCGATCACCATTGGGCTGTTGGCATTTACTCTGGCGCCGGCCCCAGTTTTCGCCCGTTTGCTCGGCCTGCTTCCAGAGAACGGAACGCCGGAACTATTTTACATCATCCTGTTCATAACCGTCTTCGACGTGGCCTTGATTATTGCCTATCAGATGCTGGCCGCATCCATGGTTACGGATATCGTCGAGGAAAGCGAACTGAAGACCGGACGTCGGTCCGAAGGCACGTTTTTCGCGGGCATTACTTTCATCCGGAAATTGTCTCAGGGTATTGGAGTGCTGACGGCTTCACTCATCCTTGCTGCAGCCTCAATTGTGCCAGGCACACCGGCTGAAGAGGCCAGTTCTGAATCTGTTGCTTCCCTCGGCTGGGGCTATGCCACGACCCTGCTGACGGTATGGATGCTTATGCTCGTCGCGATCTCATTTTACAGGATCAGTCGCGAAGATCATGCACGAAACCTGGAGGAGTTAGCGGCGAGACAGGCTGAATAGCAGCAATATATCTCGCTAAATCAGTCATCTAACTGAAATGTCATCTGTGCCCAATTGCTTCCGCCGGTGCGCCGGAATAGAGCCATATTTATGATCTACTCTGACACAATGACAAAGCACGTCTCTAAGGTTCTGGTCGGCATTGTGCTGGTGCTGGTAGCACTGGTGCTGGTGATTATGAGCCCACTCTATGGCTCCGCTTCCGCGCAGGGCTTCTGGGAAAAAGCGGTCCCGGAAACGCAGGCCGAAATCGAACTCAGCTATGCCCCGCTGGTGAAACAAGTCTCTCCGGCGGTGGTCAACATATATACCAAGAAAACCGTTCAAAGACGGCTCAGCATGCGTGAACGCATGTATGGCCGCCAGCAAGGCGGGTCAGACAGCCGAAGTGTCCAAAACTCACTCGGGTCTGGCGTGATCATGGGCCAGGATGGGGTCATCGTGACAAACAATCACGTCATCGAGGGCGCCGATGAAATCATTATCGTCCTCTCCGATCGGCGAGAGTATCCAGCGGAACTAATCCTCGCGGATGAACGCACGGATCTGGCAGTCTTGCGCATTGATACAGATGGAGCCCCCCTTCCCAAACTCGGCTATGCCGACACACGCGGGGTCGAAGTCGGTGACCTCGTGCTTGCCGTCGGCAATCCATTTGGGGTGGGGCAGACCGTAACGACCGGCATCATCTCAGCCACGGCGCGCACAGATGTCGGGGTGTCGGATTATGCGTTCTTCCTGCAGACGGATGCCGCGGTGAACCCAGGCAATTCTGGCGGCGCGCTCGTCAATACGCGCGGCGACCTCGTTGGCATCAATACCGCCATCTTCTCGCGTTCCGGTGGCTCGAACGGCATTGGTTTTGCGATCCCGTCTGAAATGGTCAAGCGCGTGGTCGACGCAGCCGTGAACGAAGGCACGATCGTGCGCCCGTGGTTGGGTCTGAAAGGGCAGTCCGTGACGTTCGACATTGCGAAGGCCCAGGGGCTCGACCGCCCACTCGGCGTGATCGTGTCTGAAGTCTATGAAGATGGTCCAGCAGATCTGGCAGGTCTACGCCGTGGTGATCTGGTCCTTACCATTGATGACCGCGAAGTGTTTGATGAGCGCGGCCTCAAATTTCTGGCGGCGACAAAGTCACCCGGTGAAGATGTCGCTCTGAACGTCCTGCGCGGCGGCTCCGAACAGATCATCAATGCGCGTCTCGCGCCGCCGCCGGGTGCCAGTGAAGCTGAGCGCATTCTGCTCGATGGCCGCCATCCATTCGCTGGGGTTGAGGTGGTCGAACTATCGCCTCGCCTGGCGGAAGAGATTGGCTACTCCGACTCCTTTGCCAGTGGCGTTCTGGTCACCCGCATGTCGCGCCGTGCGTATCGCATGCGCATCGTGCAGCCGCGCGACATTATCACATCGATTGATGGACAGAGCATCGAGACGATCGAGGACCTCAACCGCGCTCTGGATCGTGATCCCGGTCGCTGGGATATCGAAATTGAGCGCAATGGCCGCAAGATTAGTGGTTCGGTGACGATCTAAACGTTCTACGCCGGTCAACCCGTCTATGCATCGTTCGGAATGGTCGGACCATGCTCTGCCATGGCAGAATCATCTAAAGCATTTGCGCGGGCATGCGCCGGCCGGGCATAGACGCGGTCCCGATAGGCCTCGAGCTCCGGGCTCACGGGAATGGTCCCGAATTGCAAGCCCCAACCAATTTGCGATCCGAGATAGACATCAGCGGCCGTAAACGTCTCTCCACAAATAAAAGGCGTTTGAGACACCGCCTGGGTCAGAGTCTGCAGTGTCGTATCGAAATCCCCATAGCCAGCCATTTGTTGGTGGCCTTCCGTCGAGACCTGCAACATCTTGTTGGTGGTCGCGCTCTCGACCGGCCCTGCGCCAAAGAACAACCAACGATAATAGTCACCGCGTTGATCAAGCGGCGGTGCTAGCCCGGCCTCGGGAAACGCGTCGGCGAGATAGGCACAAATCGCAGCGCATTCGGTGATGATCGCGCGGCCATGTTTGATCGCCGGGACCTTGCCCATGGGGTTCAAGGCCAGATAGGCATCGCCTTTCATCGTATCGCCATAGGACAGATAGATCGTGTCATAGGTCGCGCCGACTTCTTCCAGCATCCAGCGCGCAATCCGCCCGCGTGACATTGGGTTGGTGAAGAGCGTCAAAGTTGCCATCAGTCCCTCCGTTATTTGTTCTTCTTATGTTCTTGTCATGCCGAACCAATCATGACAAGTGAAAACTTATCAAACACGGACGACCCCTATATGGCAGATGGAATGAGTGATTTGTTTGCAGCATCAGGACTGTCTGACGACGCGCCGCGGCCTTTGGCCGACAAGTTGCGGCCGCAGAAATTGCAGGAGGTGGTCGGTCAGGATCATTTGCTGGGGGCAGAAGGCGCGCTGGGGCGGATGCTTGCCACAGGGCAGTTGTCATCGGTTATCCTCTGGGGCCCGCCAGGCGTCGGCAAAACCACGATTGCGCGCCTATTAGCGGAGGAAACCGAACTACACTTCGAAGCCATTTCGGCAATTTTCTCCGGCGTCAAAGATCTCCGAGCCGTTTTCGAAGCGGCCCAGCAAAGGCGGGATATGGGGCGCGGAACCTTGCTGTTCGTCGATGAGATTCATCGTTTCAACCGGACGCAGCAGGATGGCTTTCTACCTTATGTCGAAGCGGGCACGGTAACCCTGGTGGGGGCGACAACAGAGAATCCAAGCTTTGAGTTGAACGGGGCCTTACTCTCGCGCTGCGCGGTTCTGGTCTTGCAGAGGCTGGATGAAACCGCGTCGAAAACCTTGCTAACTCGCGCTGAGACCGAGATTGGTCGGCCGCTGCCTCTGGAGGCCAGGGCGCGTGACGCCTTGATCGATATGGCCGATGGTGACGGCCGTTATCTGCTTAATTTGGCAGAGCAGGCCTTCACGCTCGGCAGGCCGGATGATGAGCTGACTCTGGACCAGCTTTCGACCGCGCTCCAGAAACGCGCACCCGCTTATGACAAGAATCGAGACGAGCATTACAATCTCATTTCGGCGCTACACAAATCGGTTCGTGGGTCAGATCCGGATGCAGCGCTCTACTGGTTTGCGCGGATGCTGGAAGGCGGCGAGGATCCGCTCTTCATCGCCCGCCGACTCGTTGTCATGGCGAGCGAGGATATTGGCCTTGCGGACCCAACGGCGATGATGGTGGCGGGCGAAGCCGCCCGAGCCTTTGAACGCTTGGGCGAACCGGAAGGCCTGATCCCCATGGCGCATGCCGTGGTGCATCTCGCGACGGCGCCGAAATCGAATGCATCCTATGTCGGATTGAAACGGGCGCGGGCAGCGGCGCGGGAAACCGGCTCATTGATGCCGCCCAAACACATTCTTAATGCGCCGACCAAAATGATGAAAGAGCAGGGCTATGGTGATGGCTATGCCTATGATCATGATCAGGAGGGCAGCTTTTCCGGGCAGGATTATTTCCCCGATGAGATGAAACGGGTAGAATTCTACCAACCAAAAGGGCACGGTAGAGAAGGTCCGATCGCAGAACGCCTGGCAAAATGGCGCGCGATCCGAAACCAAAAAGGGGAGGATGAATGACACACGCGATTTCGAACAGGACCAATAGCGCAATTCTGGCCAGCGCACTGATCGCCGCCGCTTGCACCAATGGTGAAGCGCAGGATGAACCTGACGTAGCAGATCCACCGGCGGCCGTCGAAATCGAGACACCGGTCGTCTATGACGCCATTCCTCCAGACATTACCAAATGGATGCAACAGCCCGCCATCCTGGTTTTTTCCAAGACGAATGGCTGGCGCCATAATGAGGGCATCGCCGGGGGCGACAAGTTTTTCGTTGAGCTGTCACGTGAGAAAGGCTTTGGAATATTCACTACGGTCAACGCCGCTGTGTTCAATGAGACGGACCTGGCGCGGTTCGACGTCATCGTCTTCAACAATGCAACTGGCGATACATTGAGCCCTGACCAGGAAGCCGCCTTTCAGACCTGGCTGGAAGCTGGCGGCGCCTGGATCGGCCTGCATGGGTCGGGCGACAATACGCATGAAGATTGGGCCTGGTATGCCGATTCCTTGATCGGCCCGACATTTACAGGTCATCCGCTAACGCCGCACTTTCACGTCGTTCGCGTGGAAACTCTGGACAGCGATCATGTCATCATGACTGGCGCTCCGGACGTCTGGGAACATGATGATGAATGGTATTTCTTCGACTCGCACCCGAAGGATTATGGCTTGCGCCCACTCGTCGGTATCCATGAGACAGATTTCAAGCCAATCGGTTCCGACGTACAGAACCTCGCCACCTGGGCGATGGGAGACACGCCGGCCGATCATCCCGTGATCTGGGTCGGCTGCCCGGGCGACGGGCGTTCTTTCTATACTGCGCTGGGCCATTCTGACGTCGCCTACGACAATCAAACTTATCGAACGATCCTGACACAAGCCTTTGACTGGGTTCGTAAGACCATCGACGAGACGGGTGCTGGGTGCCCGGCTGCCGAATAATTGTGACCGAGCGCGCTTCACTTCGAATTTCAAATCGCGATGCCCGGCGTCTCTGGCTGCATGGGCAGGGCCTTGCCGAGACGCCCACGGGCAAGCTCGACCTCGATGCCCTGATCAAGCAATTAGGCTTCGTTCAGCTCGACACGATTCAGGTCGTCGCACGCGCGCACCATCACATCCTGTGGAGTCGCAATCAGAATTATCGCGAGCCGATGCTGAATCGGCACTTGGCTAAGCATCGCAAAGTGTTCGAGCACTTCACGCATGACGCCTCGGTTCTGCCCATGGAATTTTATCCCTATTGGTAGCGCCAGTTCCGCCGGCTGGAAACCAAAGTGCGCAAATGGGAATGGCATCGCGGCATGCTTGACGCGGACGGTCGCAATTCCATCAAGGACCGAATTCGCGCCGAAGGCCCGCTTTGTACCAAGGCGTTCGACACCAAAGTCGAAGGCAAAAAGGAAATGTGGGCACGGCCTCCTCATAAGCTGGCACTCGATTACATGTGGTATGCGGGCGAGCTTTCGACCTCGCATCGCGAGAACTTCACCAAATTCTATGACTTGAGCGAGCGGGTCATCCCTGACCATCATCTGTCGCATGTTCCGTCTGACGAGGTGCAAGTCGACTGGCTGTGTCGTAACGCGCTGGACCGCCTGACCTATGGCAGCGAAGGCGATATTCAGCGCTTTTGGGGCGCCGTTTCCAATGCCGAAGCCAAATCTTGGGTCGCTTCCCAAGCCGGCGACCTCGTGCCGGTCGAAATCGAAACTTCGGATCGCGGGATCCTGACGGCCTGGGCGACCGGCGATATCGAGTCTCGTCTGCGGGACGCACCTGCGCCGTCGACTCGTCTCAGGATTCTCAACCCGTTTGACCCTGCGACGCGAGATCGGACCCGATTGAAACGTTTGTTCGGGTTTGACTATACAAATGAGATGTTTGTCCCAGCGGCAAAGCGTAAATGGGGCTATTATGTCTATCCGATTTTGGAAGGTGATCGCTTTGTCGGGCGGATCGAAGTCAAAGCCAATCGCAAGGCGGGCCAGTTAAGGGTTATCAATCTCTGGCGCGAACCAAAGGTGAAATGGACACCCGCGCGCGCGAACAAAACTGAGGCAGAGCTCGCACGCATGTCGCGCTTTGTCGGCTTGCGGGAGGTTGTTTGGGATGTCCCGCAGCTGACAGACTTGCCTTGAGCCACGGCTCCTTTAGGTCAGATGGTAGAAAATAAGGAGTTCGATCATGATCCGATCTGGGCTTGGAGTCGCGATCATAGTGGGTCTCACTGCATGCGCGCCGCAAATGCCGGAGGCTGGCAGTATCGTGACGGCGCAGCAGCCTCCCAAAGCCGCAGCTATTTCCGGCAATTCAGGCGTCGATGCCTTCCATCAGTCGATTGCTGTGTTTGACAGCCATCTCGATACGCCCGCTTTGTTCCATACGCCGGACTATTTGTTCACGGCGCGCGGCAGTTTTGAGGAAGATGGCACCCATGTCGACCTGCCACGAATGAATGAAGGCGGACTGGATGGCGGGTTCTGGGTGATTTTCACACGCCAGGGACCAATGGATGAAGCCAGCTATGCCGCGGCGCGCACGCATGGGCTCATGCGCCAGACCGCTATCCGGGAATTCGCTGCGAAATATCATGACGAGGTTGCGCTGGCGTTCTCGGCGGATGATGTGCCGGGGATCCTCGCGGACGGCAAGAAAGTTGTGTTTCAGAGCATGGAGAATTCTTATCCGCTTGGGACCGATGTTTCGTTACTCGAGCACTTCTATATTGGTGGCCTGCGCATGATTGCACCGGTGCACTTTGCCACCAATCAATTCGCTGACAGTGCCACGGATATCAATCAGCCCTATGACGGCCTAAGCCCGCTCGGTGAGGAATTGGTGCGCGAAGCCAATCGATTGGGTCTGCTGCTCGATGGCAGTCATGCGGCTGATACGGTCGTTCGCGATATGATGGCCTTGTCGACAACGCCCATTATCCTGTCGCACACAGGCGCTACGGCCATTTATGATCATCCGCGCAATATTGGCGATGACCTCTTGCTCGAGCTGGCCGAGAATGGCGGTGTCATTCAGATGAACATATTCGGGGGCTATCTCGAACAGTTGGTGCCGTCGCCTGAACGGCAAACGGCACTTGAGGTGCTTAATGAGGAATATGGGTCGAACCCAGCCGAAATGGATGAAGCAACGCAGGCGGCCTGGTTTGCCGCTCGGCAAGAGCTCAACGCGGAATTTCCAGCCCCGCGCTCGACCTATGAGAAATTCATGGAACATACCTATCACGTGCTTGACCTGATCGGTCCGGATCATGTCGGCATCAGTGGCGACTGGGATGGCGGCGGCGGTGTCGACGGCATGAGCGACGTGTCCATGTTGCAAAAAATCACGCGTGATCTGCTTGATGCGGGATATACCCGCGATGATGTGGCCAAGATCTGGGGCGGCAACATGATGCGATTGGTCAAGGCCGCGGAAGAGGGGCGGGAGTCACCCCTCTTGTCCCCGAACGTGCTGAACTGACGCTATGGAATGGCTAACCATCACGCCGCCTTTGCTGGCAATCATTGTCGCAGTCTGGACCCGAAACGTGTTCTGGGCCCTCGGTATCGCGATCTGGCTGAGCGAAACGATTATTGCCGGGTTCAACCCGTTCATGGGCGCTCTGGGCAGCATTGACCGGGCCGTCAGCGTTTTCGACAGCCCCTATAATACGCGCGTTCTCTTATTCTGTCTGATCATTGGCGCGCTGATCGTCTATATGCAGAAATCTGGTGGCATCAGCGCGATGGTGGAACGGCTGCAATCCTCTGGATTTGCGTCAACGCCGCGACGGGCGAGTCTGGTGACTGCAATTTGCGGTGTTTTGATCTTCGTCGAGACCAATATCAGTCTGCTGACCACGGGCATTCTCGGGCGGCCATTGTTCGACAAGTTGAAGATTTCGCGGGAGCGGCTAGCCTTCATTATCGACTCGACCTGCGCCCCTGTCAGCGTACTGATCCTGTTCAATGGTTGGGGCGCTTATCTGCTCGGCCTGCTGAACGAGAATGGTGTCGATGGCGCGACTGGCGTGCTGATGGCAACCATCGGATTGAATTTCTACGCCTGGATTGCCCTCGCGCTGGTCTTTGCCACCGTGTTGTCAAACCGCACGTTCGGTCCACTCGCCGCGGTCGAACAAGGTGGATCCGGGGTCAGCATTGCGGCATCGGGTCCGTTCAATGAATCGCCCGCACCGGCTTCGAAAGCGCTTTATATGGCGATCCCGCTCATCATCATGATTGGGGGAACGATCGGGTTCATGATCTGGACTGGCAATGGCGATATTCGTCAGGGCTCAGGCTCGCAGGCGATTCTGTGGTCGGTCATCCTGGCCACAGCGGCGGCCTTTCTCTGTCTGGCGCATTCGAAACGCGCCGAGGGCGAACTGGTCGAGATTGGTTTCAAAGGGATGGGCGATCTCTTGCCGGCTGTGACGATGATCTATCTGGCTCTGGTGCTCGGTGCCAGTCTGAACGCGGTTGGTATGCGGGAATTCATTGCCAGCATCGCCTCCAGTTTTCCGGCACCTGGCGTCATCCCGGCCATCCTCTTTCTGGCCGCCGCGGTCACCTCATTTACCGCAGGCACCAGCTGGGGGACGTACGGGATCATCATACCTGTCGCCGTGCCCTTGGCGCTGGGCGCCGGCGTGCCATTGCCGCTTGCGGTTGCGGCGGTCATGGGCGGTGGTGTGTTTGGCGACCATTGTTCGCCCATCTCGGACACCACGATTATCGCGTCTCTGGCGTCAGGTTGCGATCACATGGAGCATGTGCGGACACAGCTGCCCTATGCTTTGGTCGGCGGCATTGCGGCAACCGGGCTTTATCTGCTGGCGGGGCTGGCCTCGTAAGCCGCGATCACGGCATCCATCAATATCTCGGTGAACGTGTTCAGCGCCGGGTGCCGGGCGCTGCGTGCTGGGGGTGTCTCTGGCGTGCCTGTGACAGCATAGGCGAAACTGATCTCGAGTTCAGGCACATACCAGGCGCCGGAATAAAGCCCATAGGCTTCGCCGGGATGACCCCAGAGTTCGTACCCCGGCCAAAGGCTTTCGTCTGCGGGATGAATTTGCACGCCTGTGCCAAACCTCGTGAAATAGCGTTCATCATGAACTCCATTGGCTTCTGTCACATTCAGGCGCCAGACCTGGCGGGTGAGTTCGGGGGCATATTTCAAGCGCGCCGCTATGGTCGCAAGATCCATCAGATTGGCCCGCAATCCGCCTTGCGGCGAAAACAAAGTGCCATTTGTTCCCGGCACATAAGTCCGCAGGTCTGCGCCCTGGTCTTTCAGGACCAGTGGATCAGTCGCATTTAGCGTTTCGGCATCATCCGTCTGGGGTAGCCAACCGCGCACCGCTTCGCGGTACAAGGTCGCGCCATTCTGTTTCTTGTCGGCACTGACCCCCGACCAGTTGAAGCCAGCATCCAGCCCCATCGGTTTCAGCACAAAATCTCGGGCAAGCCAGTCGAAGCGCCGTTCAGTCGCCGCTTCCAACGCCGTCGCCACAACGCCATAGGCGAGATTGCAATATTCGAAATCAGTATTGCCGCGAAAGGCCTCACGCGTCAGCAGCGATTCAATCTCGCCGGGATGCGCTATCCAGTAGACTTCTGGATCCTTCATGCCGCCTGTATGGCTGAGCAGCGCCCGCAAGGACGGTCCGGCAGATCCGGCTGGTGTATCGGATGGGAAGAAGGGCAATATGGTGCGCACGCCCTTGTCGAGATCGATGACGCCATCGTGGTGCAGTTTTTCAGCTGTGAGGGCCACGACCAGTTTTGAAACAGAGGCCGCGCGTAGGGCGGTTCGCGTGGTAAAGGCGCGTTGGTCGATTGCGGCGTCGCCGAGCGCTGCTTGTGCGATGACGAGATTATTCTTCATCACGATGAGACCCGCGGCCGGCGCCCGGGCTTGCGCGGGGCCGTTGATCAATGGGCGCAGCATGTCTTGCGGATCGGACGGCGCGACGCAGCTGGTTAGGCCTATTGCAGCGACAGGCGCCGCGGCGAGAAGACCGCGACGTGTCAAATCGAGGGGACCCCCTCCCACCTAGCCGAGCACCTCGGTCAGGAAGTCCTGACAGGCGGCAAAACTACGGCGATCCGCACCCGCATCATAAACGGTGCCAAAATCTGGATTATTGGCGGCGGGATTGGTGAAAGCGTGCATGGTCGCGCCATAGGCGTGCAATTGCCAGTCCGCTTTCGCCTTGGTCATCTCCTTCGAGAAATCCATGACATCGTCAGGCGTCGCCATCGGATCTTCCCAGCCATGTAGCGCCAGCACTTTCGGTCCGATCGTTTCGTCAGTGTTGTCCGGGGCACCGAACAGGCCATGAAAGCTGACAACGCCCGCCACAGCCATGTTCTTTCGGGCCATATCGAGCACGCTCAGCCCACCAAAACAGAAGCCGATGGCCGCGGCCTTGTCGCTGCCGGACTCGCGTTTGGCGACATCCAACGCAAAGGCGAGTCGCGACTGCAACTCGCCGCGATTGGTTGCGAGCGGGGTCATTAGCGCTTCGCACTCTTCATTCGTCTCGCCACGCTTGCCCTTGCCATAAACGTCGGCGGCAAACCCGGCATAGCCCCAACTGGCGAGCAGCTTGGCTTTATCCTGTTCAAATTCAGACTGACCGCCCCAGGCGTGCGCAACCAGCACAACACCCTTCGGATTCCCTTCCGGCATCGCAAGGAAGCCCTCATAGGTTTGACCGTCTTGCTCATAATCTACGATGCGCGTGGTTCCGCTCATGAATCGCTCCTGCTGAATTTGGTTCCCCCTCGGTTTAGCGAAGGATTGATGGGTTTCAAGACTTGCAAACCCGAATTCGAGGCCGCAAACCGACACGATGAACTGCGTTTTAATTGATTGCGATCCGGGACTGGATGATGCCGTAGCCCTGTTAGCCGCTTTTGGGGCACACGACTTGGACGTGGTGGCGCTCACCACGGTTGCCGGTAATGTGAAAGGGCCACAAACGGCGATCAATGCGAGGATTATTCGTGACCTCGCCGGCTGCGCTGTCCCGGTCTGCGCGGGTGCGCCGCGACCGCTCTTACGGGATCCCGTTACGGCTGAAGACTTTCATGGCAGCACGGGGCTTGGCGATTTGCCATTTCCACCGCCAAGGCAGCCTTTGTCGCGCGCGCATGCCGTGAACATGATCATTCGTTCTTGCCGTGCCGCGCGTCAGGCACCGCTCACACTGATTGTCACCGGACCGATGACCAATGTGGCGCTCGCCCTCACCATGCAACCGACTATTTCGGAAGGCCTTGCGGAAATTGTTGTCATGGGCGGCGCTGACACGGAGGGCGGCAATATCACGCCCTATGCCGAGTTCAATGTGTTTGCAGACCCGCATGCCGCGGCAATCGTATTCAATGCGGGCGTTCCGGTGCGCTGTCTCAGCCTGGATGTGACGCACGGAATCCGCACCACGAAACAGCGGCTAAAAGCCGTGCGGGCCGTGAAGACCGAACAGGCCAAGGTGGCTGCTGACCTGCTCGACGCGTCCTGCAAATTGGAATTCTCGGCCAACGGGGAGCGTGATGCGCCGCTGCATGACCCGAGCACGGTCTTGGCCGTGAGCCGCCCCGAGCTGTTTTCCGGTCGCCGGGCGCGGGTTGAAGTCGTGACCGAACAAGGTGATCAATTCGGACGTACGATCCCGCATTTTGAGGAGGATGGGCCTGTGCTCTGGTATCAAGAGGCCGATGATGAGGCGGTGTTCGAGCGCTTGTGCACGCAACTGGGAGGGTATGAATGAGCGTGACCATTGGCATTGTCGGCTCGATCAATCTCGACCTCGTGGCCAGTGGCGCGCCCCTGCCGACGGCTGGCGAGACCGTTACCGGCGCGCATTTCGCGCAACATCCGGGTGGCAAAGGGGCCAATCAGGCCCTGGCGGCGCGGCGCCTGGGCGCGGACGTACATATGGTTGGCTGTGTCGGGGACGATACGTTGGCCGAGCCAGCCCTGACTTTGTTGCGCAAGGATGGCGTCGATGTTGGCAATGTAATGAGCGAGATCGGCACGGCAACCGGGGTGGCCCTGATTGCGGTCTCCCCCGATGGCGAAAATCAGATCACCGTGGCCAGCGGGGCCAATGTGCGCGTCGGTGAGGCTGATGTGGCTGGATTGCCGAAATGCGATGTTATTCTATGCCAGCTGGAAGTGCCGCTGACCGCTATTGTGGCCGCGGCCGATGTCGCTGCTGAGACCGGGGCATTACTGGCTATCAATCTTGCGCCGGCCTTGATCGTGCCGCGCGAATTGATCGATCGCGCAGACCTGCTCATCGTCAATGAGGTGGAGGCGGACTTCTATGGCGATAAGCTGCATCATGAGGGCGGAATGGTGGCTCTGACGCTGGGCGGTGCGGGTGCCGTTTTGTACAAACAGGGCCGAGAAATTGCGCGCGTTCCTGCTTTTGCAGTTGATCCCGTCGACACGACAGGCGCCGGTGACACGTTTTGCGGCGCGCTCGCAGTGGCCCTTGCCGAAGGCGAGCGGCCGGAAGAGGCATTGCGTTTCGCATCAGCGGCGGCAGCACTTGCTGTCACCAGGGCCGGTGCACAGCCGAGTCTGCCTCGGCGCGAACAAGTGGATGCCTTGTTGAGAGATCAGGCCTAAACGTCGCTAAGTCTTGACCAGACCGATTTCGCGCAACCGCTCCATCAGATAGTTTTGCGCGGTAATCGGCGGTTCCGCCTCGCCACCTTCCGCCAGACATTGCGGCAGGGCCTCAATCAGCACATCCTGATTGAAATGCAGGAAGAACGGCGTCGAATAGCGCGGGAAACGGGACCTTTCCGGCGACGGGTTGAGCACCCGATGCGTTGTCGACGGCAAGATGCCGCCGGTCAGGCGCTGCAGCATATCTCCGCAATTGATCACCAATGAGCCGGAAGGCGGGTTCACGTCCAACCAGTCGCCAGATCGATGCAGCGCTTGCAGCCCAGCCTCTTCGGCGCCCAGCAGCAGCGTGATCACATTAATGTCCTCATGCGCGCCGGCGCGGACCGTGCCTTTGGGCGGTGGATTTTTTTGTGGCGGATAGTGCAGCAGGCGTAGGATGGAATTGCCGTTCTGCACTTTATCGTCGAACCAGGTTTCTGGCAGCCCGAGATGCATGGCCACGGCCCGTAAGAGCTGCGCCCCGAACGCGTCCATGGACTCATAGAAGTCGCGCGTTGCCGCGTCGAACTCAGCGACTTCTGGCACATCCGGCGTGTCTTTCATCGTCGCGCGGTAGGGGCTGCCAGCAGGCAGGGCGCGTCCGGTATGCCAAAATTCTTTGAGATCGGCCGCGGCGGCGCCTTTGGCGTTCTCGGTCGCGAAGGGTGTGTATCCCCGCTGGCGGCCACCGGCTGCGTCATGGTATTTTTCTTTCACATCTGCAGGCAGGTCGAAAAAGACTTTCGATGCTGAAACAGCGCGATCGATGACCACCTGCGAGATAGGATGATCGCTGATCACAGCGAACCCGGTTTCCCGGAACGATCGGCCCAATGCGTCTGCAAACGCCGATTTTTCCGAGTTCCATTGCCGGAACGATATGGGTTTGAAATATTCGGTCATATGGCCGTCATACGCCGAGCGAAAAAAGAGGGGAAGTGCGGAACTTCCCCTATTGGTGATTTTGATCGCAAAACCAGGTGCGGTTTATGACTCCGGAACCTCTCGTGGCATCTGCCAGCGACCGTCTTCAGTCTGGCAGACTTCGACCGGTTCGCGAATAATTGTGCCATCCGGAAGCCGGGTTTCGCGGCGCACAGTCGTGCACTCGCCAAAGCTGTTTTGGCCCTCAGGAGCTCCGGCCAGGCCATAATCTTCGTCGACTGGATACGCTGGTGTGCTCGGATAGGCTGGTTCGCTGGGATAGGCGGGTGCTGTCGCGCTTACGGGCTGTGATTGCTGAACGCCTGGACGTTCCCACGCTGGGCCCGTCGGCGATCGGGTCGGGGCATGCACACCGCCAATATCAGAGGGGCTATAGGTGGCGCGTCCATAACTCGGCGTGCCGCCATAATTATAAGTCGGCGTACAATTTGTGGACCCACCTGCCAACTCGCTGCCAACAGCTGCGCCGAGCAGGCCACCAATCACAGCGCCCGCAATTTCGGCGCCATCATCGCCGCGATCATGATAATAGCCGCGGCGGTGCCCGCGATAGCCTCGATATCCACGATAGCCGCGATATCCTCGGTAACCGCGATAGCGATGATAGCCATTGTCGGGTTCCAACTCACCGCCAATTGCGGCGCCGATCAGACCGCCTGCAACAGCGCCAACCACGCCGCCAGCCAGACGATCGTTGTCTTTTTGACGTTCACACGCCGCACTTGCTGCGCTCGGCTGAGCGCCATGATACTGGCCATAGGAATTGCCATACCGTTCATGATCGGCTTGCGCCGCCGGAACGAGGCAGAATGCCGTTGCAGCAATAAAAAGACTGGTTCGGATCATTTGGCGATTTCCCTTGTTCAAAGACGCACCCGCCCATTCTGTACGCTATTTGCAAGATTTCTGCCTGAGACTAGCTGAATGGAACCTGAAGACCGCGACGCTTCGGCTCTGGACGATAAGGCCAAGTGAGCCCATCTTGTCGATATGGGATTGATGAGAAACGTCCGAAAAACGGCCGGTCGGGCCAGATACACGGCGGCGCAAGGGCTCCGGTCGGCCTGGTATGGCGGGCAGTATGCCCTCGCGCGCCGTCGATCAGCTGGATTTAATCGTCCCGGCGAGCCGGTGTTCAAGCCGCAAAATAAACCCGATCTGAAAGCTCTGCGAAAAGCCTATTTTGAGCTGTTTCGACAGGACCGCGCGAATATTGAAGCTGGACTGTATCCAGATCCGGTTCAACGTGAGCTCAGATTGCGCGATTTTCCAAAAGCCGTGCGTCGGGCGCAAAGCTTCCTGAAAGACGTCTCTGATGTGGATCGCCGCCGACTCGCACGCGACGGGACGGAAGTTCGCGACAGCGACGCAGCCGATCCAGAGCGGTTTCCGGCCTATTATCGTCAGAACTTTCACTATCAGACCGATGGTTGGCTGAGTGATGACAGCGCCGAAATCTATGACCACCAGGTCGAAGCGCTGTTCACCGGTGCCGCGGATGCCATGCGGCGCCTCGCGCTGGCAGAATTGATCGCCGAAATTCAGGGACAGGATCAACGCCAGGTCCAGGTATTGGATTTAGCCTGCGGAACCGGGCGCTTTATGCGTCAGGTGATGAGCGCCGCGCCGAAACTCGGGCTGACCGGCCTTGATCTCTCACCTCCGTATGCAGAAGCCGCGCGCAAGAACGTTCGGCGATGGCCACATGTCGATGTGGTGGAGGGTGCCGCAGAAGACCTGCCATTCGAAGATGCGAGTTTTGACCATCTCATCTCGATCTATCTGTTCCACGAATTGCCGCCGCGCGTCCGCCCGCAAGTCCTGGCGGAGGCGGCGCGGGTTCTGAAACCCGGCGGAACCTTCATCATCGCGGACAGTCTTCAATTCGGTGATAATCCGGGCGTTGACGGGTTTCTCGAATACTTTCCGGAAGGCTTTCACGAGCCTTACTATAAAGGCTATCTCAACTGGGCCTTTGATCCGCATATGGCGGCGGTCGGGTTGACACCAGAACGGCTGAAACTCGCTTTCCTGACCAAGGTTCGCGTCTGGCGAAAAGCGGACGGTTGATCGCATGTGCGCGCCATCTCCGTCTTTGATCGATGAGCTGAAGCGGCGTTATGGCGAACCTCAGCGCCATTATCATACCTGGGATCATATCGAAGCCTTGCTGGGCCACTATCAGACCATGGTTGACCGTCTCAACGACCCGATTGCGACGCTTTGGGCGCTCTACTGGCATGACGCCATCTATAATCCTCAGGCAGGCGACAATGAGGACAAGAGCGCGGATCTATTGCAAGACATGGCGCCATCGGGCCTGCCTGACGCGTCGAGATTACGCGCAGATGCGATTATTCGTGCCACTAAGCAGCATTTGATCCCAGATGGATTGTCGCTGGCGGACCAGGCCGATATGGAGCTCTTTCTGGATATTGATCTGTCTATCCTGGCCACCTCGGACCGGGTCTTTGATCGTTATGAGAAGCAGATCCGGCATGAATATGCTTTTGTTCCGGAGCCTATCTATGTGCAGGCCCGAAACGGGATCCTCAAAGGCTTTCTGAATCGGGATCGAGTATACTTCTCGGAGGTCTTCCACGAACAATGGGAAGCCCCGGCAAGAGCCAACCTGAAACGATCTATCGAAACTCTGGATGCAAGGGAAAGCGAACATGGCTGATCGCAAACTTATGTTAATCACCGGCGCGTCGGCGGGAATCGGCGAGGAATTCGCCAAACAATATGCAGCCCTGGGTTGGGATATCGCTTTGACGGCGCGGCGCGCGGACCGACTCGAAAAACTGGCCCGCGACCTGGAAGAGAAGTATCAAATTGCGACTATTGTGATCTCACAAGACCTGTCCCGCGCCAATAGCGTCGACACGATCCTGAAAGAGATTAAGGAAGCCGGCCGGCATGTTGATGGCGTGGTCAATAATGCCGGCTATGGCCTGCCGGGGACCTTCTTTAACACCAAATGGAAGGATCAGGCGGCGTTTCTTCGCGTGCTTTACACGGCACCGATTGAATTGACGCATAAAGTGCTGCCCGGAATGGCGGAACGCGGATTTGGTCGTATCGTAAATGTCGCATCTTTGGCCGGTTATACGCCCGGATCGAACGGCCATACGTTGTATGCCAGTGTCAAATCTGGCCTGATCAAATTCTCCGAAAGCATCAATGCCGAGGCGGAGGCAGCGGGATATGGCGACGTTCATTGCACCGCGCTTTGTCCGGGCTTCACCTGGTCTGAGTTTCATGACGTCAATGGAACGCGTGAGAAAACCAATGAAATGCCGGACTGGATGTGGATGGAAGCGGCGCCGGTCGTGGAAGCCGGGATCGCCGCGTGTGAGCGCGGTCATCCCGTCATCGTCCCGGGCGCCGTCAACAAGGGGCTGGCGACCTTGAGTCGCTTGTTACCGGAGCCACTTGGCCGGGCCATGGTCGGGGCCCAATCGAAGCGCTTTCGCAACACAGAGTAGCGGAACGCTTGCGGGCAAGCCGGAACCACCCTAGGTGACAGGAAACAATCACGGAGTCTGAGCGTTGAGAGACCTACTTTGGGCGTTGCATAACTATTTTCTGTCGCCTGTTCTGACGATCTTTTTCATTGGCCTGCTGGTCTATGTCATCCTCGGATGGCTGATGGTGGGTGGGGTGGTGGACAATCGCAACCAAACCGTTCGTTCGATTTACAGCTTTCTGTACTCAATTATCGAACCGGTTGCCCGACCGATCCGGCGTGTGATTCCACCCCTCGGAAACCTGGATCTGTCCATCCTGATCATCGCCCTGGCCATTCCATTCCTGCGGGACTGGCTGATCCCACGTGCGATCGTCGCCATTCCCTTCTGAGAATTCTCCGCTCGGAGGGTGACGAATCTCATCCGGCGCTCTAAGGCGAGGGCGTTGAGCATGGGAGCGGATGGGTCATGACAGCTCAAGTCATTTCGGGAAAAGAGGTCGCAGCCGGAGTTCGCGCGAAGGTGAAGAGCGCCGTGCAAACCTTGCCCTCGCAGCCAACATTGGCGGTGGTTTTGGTCGGGGAGGACCCAGCCAGCCAAGTTTACGTGCGCAGTAAGGTCCGGTTGACTGAAGAAGTAGGCATGCGGTCTCTGCATCACCAATTGCCTGAGACCGCAACACAGGCTGAAGTTGAAACTCTGATCGCGGATCTGAATGCGGACCCCGAAGTCGATGGCATTCTGTTGCAATTGCCTCTGCCAAACGGACTGGATGAGGCGTCCGCAATTGAGCAAATCGATCCAGCCAAGGATGTGGATGGCCTGACCGAAGCCAGCGCCGGTCGGCTCAGCCTCGGCAAGCTGGGCCTGCGTCCCTGTACGCCGACCGGATGCGTCATCCTGGCGAAAAGTGCGCTCGGCGAGAATCTATCCGGAAAACATGTGGTTGTGATCGGACGCTCGATTTTGGTCGGAAAGCCGGCAGCATTGCTCTTCCTGGCCGAGAATTGCACCATTTCGATCGCGCATTCTCGCACAGCAGACCTGCCAGCGCTTTGCCGCGAAGCAGACATTGTCGTGCCGGCGGTTGGCCGCCCGGAAATGGTCAAAGGCGATTGGTTGAAACCCGGCGCCTGCGTCATCGATGTCGGGATCAACCGTGTCCTGGCTCCGGAAAAGGGAGAAGGCAAGACCAGGCTGGTCGGCGATGCGGATTATGAGAGCTGCGCGGCGGTGGCAGGATCGATTACGCCTGTCCCGGGTGGAGTCGGTCCGATGACCATTGCGTGCCTGTTGCGCAACACTGTGATCGCAGCCTGCGCCCGGCGCGGGTGGGATGGGGTCGGGAGTTTCTAATGCCGAGGCGAAACCGATTCTATCTGTACCGCAAAGAATACAGCAGAGCTCGCTTTCGGATTGGTCCTGCGAACGGTATTGGTTTTTTTGTTTTCCTGATCAATCTCACTGGGTTTATTTATGGACTTCATGAAGCGGCGGGACTGCATGGCTATATTTCACCGCTGATGGGGAGCACGCTTTTGGTCGGTTCGTTGATCTGCTTTGTGGTGTCGCTTGTCTTTTTTACGGATTATTCGACCCCATTCGATCCGAAATGAGTCAGCCATTTTTCGTCCGCACCGACGCTGCGTTTGAGCGATTGTGGACAATACAGGAAGGCCGCTGCGCCCTTTGCGGCGAGCCGATGTACCGCAATCGATTTGAAGCCACGCATGCAAAAGTTTGGGCCAAATATCGAGCGACGATTGATCACATAATCCCGCGTTCCAAAGGTGGTGGGGATGAGATTGAAAACCTACAGCTGGCGCATGCGCGCTGCAACAAGATCAAAGGCAATCAGCTTTAGCTATTTGACGTCTTCTGGAATGGCCTGGTCCATGTTCAGCGCCGGTTCGCAGCACGGTCCACCGACCTGCTTGGCTGGAACCCCAGCGACCGTGCACTGTGCCGGCACGTCTTTCAAAACGACAGAGCCAGCGGCAATCTTGGCCTGATCACCAACCCGAATATTACCCAGGACCTTGGCGCCCACTGATAGCAGAACGCCATCGCCGATCTTGGGGTGGCGGTCGCCAATTTCCTTACCGGTTCCGCCCAGCGTGACGCCGTGCAAGAGGGAGCAATTGTCGCCAATCACGGCCGTCTCACCAATGGTGATGTCGGTCGCATGATCCAGCATCACGCCTTGGCCAATCTTTGCAGCGGGGTGAATGTCGACGGCGAAAAGTTCACTGGCGCGCGATTGATAGTGAAACGCCAAAGTCTCGCGACCCTGTTTCCAGAGATGGTTGGCGATACGGTGCGTTTGCAGGGCCAGAAAGCCTTTGAAGAACAGGAAGGGCTGCAACATTCCGCGGCAGGCGGGATCGCGCTCCAGGGTCGCTTGCATGTCGGCTTCCGCCGCTTCGACCAGGGCGTGATCGCGATCATAGGCATTAGCAATCACCTGGCGCACTTGCTGAGCACCCATTTCCGGGCCTGCAAGTTTCTCCGCGAGATGGAAGGCGAGGGCCTGGCAAATTGTATCATGACTGAGAATGGCAGCATCGATGTAGCTTGCCATGGTCGGTTCATCTGCGGCGGCGGCCCGGGCTTCGAAGCGCAATCGGGTCCAGACTGGAGGCGGGGCGCCAATGTCGGGATTATGTTCCATTGTCTGGTCCACAGGCCAGTCCTCCGTTCGGCGGTTCATCCTAAATGGAGTCAGACGTCAGTGACTTCAAGCCCCATTGACTTCAAGTTCAAGAGCGCGGTGAGGTCGGGTTCTTCTTGTGCAGAAATCGAATGGCGAACTCGCCGGATACAGCGCGCACCACTTCGCCTTCCAGCGTTCCGACGCGAACATTCTCACCCACGATAGGCACCGGGCCGTCAAATTCGAACGCGGCGCCGGAAAGGGAGATATCGATCACGCGACACTGCAATTTGGTGCCATTGGCGCGGGTGATCAGGGCCGGACCAACCGTGTCCTTGCGGGGCGAGGTGCGCTCATCCTTGAGCTCATATTTCTTGTGATTGAGCAGCCAAACGAGCCGGTCAGCCAATTTGTCCTTCTTGTGCTGGGGGGTCTGGAACTCGACCGCGAACCCGCCTTCTGTGGCGCGAATGACTTCACCTGAGACCCGGCCGAGATCATCAAAATAGCAGACCACACGTGATCCCAGTTGCGGGACTGCCGCCGCCTCGACACAGGCGCCGCCACACGAAATATTCTGAGTCAGAAAAGTATGATCGGCGCCTTCGTGAAGAAAACGCCCGTTCAATTTCAACGACACACGATAGTGACGTCGACGATCCGGTTTCGCCCGACCATTAAGCTGGTCATTTGCGGGTCTTGCGAGTGCTGCACTCATAACCGCTCCCAATTTGACGCCGCCCCACATAGGTTTTGTTAAGATTGACAATACGTATGACGCGTTCACAAATGGTTGATATTACGCAAAAAGCTCACAGAAACGCCGAATGGCGCTAAAGATCAAAGGACGTCGCAATGGGTCAAAAAAAAGGGTTTGATTACATCATTGTAGGCGCGGGAAGTGCCGGCTGTGTTCTGGCAAACCGATTAAGTGAAGACCCGAATGTGACCGTTTGCCTGATCGAGGCGGGCAAAAAGGACAAATCGCTCCTGATTCGGATGCCGGCGGGCGTAGGCGGCCTGATCAAGCAGGAAAATCCTCACAATTGGGGCTTCTGGACGACGCCACAGAGACACATGGGCAATCGCAAACTCTGGTGGCCGCGGGGCCGCGGTTGGGGCGGGTCGTCCTCTATCAATGGCATGATCTATATTCGTGGTCATGCGCGTGACTATGATCAATGGCGCCAGACCGGCCTGACCGGATGGGGCTATGCGGATGTTCTGCCCTATTTCCGTAAATCTGAAGGCTATGAAGGCGGTGCCAACGCATTTCATGGCGGCGATGGCCCGTTGCGGGTGAGCGAGAGCCCGATGCAGGACACCCTGTATGATATGTTCGTGCAAGCTGGCCAGCAGGCCGGTCATCCGGCAACGCCCGATTTTAATGGCGCTCAGCAGGAGGGTTTTGGTCCCTACCAGCGTACCATTCATGACGGCGAGCGCTGGAGCGCCTCCTTTGCCTATTTACGACCGATTGAGAAAGAGCGGACCAATCTGACCATCCTGTCGACGGCGCTGGTGTCGAAAGTCGTCTTCCATGGCGGCAAAGTTCATGGGGTCGAGACGGTCGCGAAGCCCGGTGCCGAACCTGAACTGATCCAGGCTTCGCAGGAAGTCATCCTGTGCGCCGGCGCGGTCCAGTCGCCGCAAATCCTACAACTCTCCGGCATCGGTCCTGCAGACAAATTACGTCAACATGGCGTCACCTGCGTATTTGACAGCAAGAATGTCGGTGCCAATTTGCAGGACCACCTGGACGTCACCGTCATCCACGAGATGACAGAAAAGGCGTCCGCCTATTCCAAACAGGCAGGCCTGAAAAAGCTCGCCGTCGGGATCAAATATCTGATGTCCAAAACGGGGCCTGGTGCCGACAATTTTTTGCAGGCAGGCGCGTTTCTGAAGACCCGCGAAGGGCTCGACCGTCCAGACATCCAATTACATCTGGTCAATGCGATGATGCGAGATCATGGCAATTACGATTACAAGCGCGATGGCTTCACCATACATTCCTGTCAGTTGCGTCCGGAAAGCCGTGGTACGGTGATGTTGACCAGCCCAGATCCCTTTGAGCATCCGGCCATCGACCCCCATTATCTCGCCACCGAAGGTGACCGCATCACGATGCGGGAATCGGTCAGAATGATGCGCGAGATTGCCGGCCAGAAAGCGCTGAACCCCTTGCGCGGCGAAGAAGCCTTTCCCGGTGCAAACGTGAAATCAGATGAAGAGATCGATACGTTCATCCGCACCTATGGCGAGACCATCTATCACCCGGTCGGGACGGTCGCCATGGGTATACAGGACGATGCCCCGGTGGATGGAGAGCTGAAAGTTCGCGGCGTCGAAGGCTTGCGGGTGGTCGATGCCTCCGTCATGCCAACCCTGATTGGCGGCAATACAAACGCGCCGACCATCATGATTGCCGAAAAAGCGGCCGACATGATTCGCGGGATTACCGCCATGCCGCCAGAAGAGGTTGAGATCGCCGCCTAGGGGTCGCGCTTCCAGATCAGTTTGGCATGCGTATTGGCGTCGGGGGTCAGGCCCATCCAGGCCAGTTGTCCGGTCGTAGCATTGACGATCACACAGCGACCTCGTTCCGCGAGCAATGTCGACACTTGCGACCGTAGATCCACGACGGCTTGCGTTGTGTGCAGGATGAAACAGCCAGGCATCAGTTCTGAAAACCGTCCGATCTCATTGAGCAGGGATATGACGGCACGGCGACCATCCGCATCCGTCTGAACGGACACCAGATAATTTGCCGGCTCCGGCGCGAATTCTGCCTTGGGACTAGGCGGCGATGCCAGAAATAGATCACAAAGCTCCGGATGCATTCGTGCGTTCAGGAAGGCGCCGCCATCATCATAGGCCACTTGCGACGATTCCAGGAGCCGTCCTTCCTCCGCAAAGGACCGCATCTGGCCCATTGTGTAGGGACCATAGACCACATCTTCCACCATGATCCGCCAGATCGGTGGGTCAATGGACGACAAATCGAGTGCGCTCTTGTCAGACATGTCGCCACGTCATCCTTGATTCGGTTTATCCAACACATAGCCTAGCGCGAAATCAGACAGATCGGGAGCGTATTATGATTGAAAGCGCGTTTGTGAACACGAAAATCGACGGCAATATTCTGATTGTCGAAATTAACCGGCCTGAAAAGATGAATGCGCTGCACCCGCCGGCCAATCGCGACTTGGGCGAAGTGTTTGATAAGTTTGCCGCGGACAAGGATCTTTGGGTGGCGATTATTACAGGTGCTGGAGACCGCGCGTTCAGTGCTGGCAATGATCTGCGCTATCAGGCCGAAGGCGGCGAAATGTTCCCGGTGCCGAGCGGTTTTGGCGGCCTGACCAATCGCTATGATCTGTTCAAACCGGTCATCGCGGCGGTCAATGGTGTGGCTATGGGCGGCGGCTTCGAGATCGCGTTGGCCTGTGACTTGATCATTGCGTCCGACAATGCCCGTTTTGCTCTGCCGGAGCCGAAAGTGGGTCTGGCAGCTTTGGCGGGCGGATTACATCGACTGCCGCGTCAGATCGGTCTCAAACGCGCCATGGGCATGATGCTGACGGGCCGTCACGTCATGGCGGAAGAGGGCGAGGCGCTCGGCTTCGTCAATGAAGTCGTACCCCAGACCGAGCTTATGGATTCGGCCATGCGCTGGGCCGGGATGATCACGGAATGCTCGCCCGCTTCGGTGCGCACAACTAAGGAAGTTGCGATGAAAGGCCTCGATACGGCAAACTTCCAGGAGGCCTTTTCGCAGAAGTATGATGCTGTTGGCCGTCTGTTCAAAGGCCCTGATTTTATTGAGGGTCCACGCGCATTTGCCGAAAAACGCAAGCCGAACTGGAGCGGCGAATAAGTAATTTGCATTTTACGCAAAACCATCCTCCCGGTATGGTCTGAGAATAAGAGCCATAAGGGATGAGTCAGATGTGGGTATTGTTTCGGTCGCTCTCGAATGCGTCATCAAAGATTGTCGCGACCTTTTTCATGGTCCTGGTTCTGATCTTTCTGGGCGTCATGTTCGTTCCCAGCGCTTTTAACAGCGTCAATGATTTCGCCAATTATCTCGCCAATCTGAATTGGGTTCGCAATCCCGACATTGGTGAACAGGGCGTGGCCGTAACGCGGGTCTTTATCAATGAATCCTCGATTTTCGGGATTATCATGACCCTGATCGCGCGGATCGTTGTGGAACTGATCTGGTGGGGCGTCGCGCGGCTTTGGTGGCTCGCCAATCCCCGTGATGATCGCCTTACGGTTCAGATTTAAGTGACAGATAGAACTGCAAAGACTGTTGAATTCGCGCCAATGCCGGTTTGCACACGGCGCGCATCTCGCTATGTCCTGATCTGCAAAGTTTAGGAGTGAGCCATGGGCCGCGAAGAAGTCTTACGTCTCGAGGCGTACCTGAAAGAAAAACTCAATCCGGGCCTGCGCCTGATTGCGCGCAAAGAGACCGATGATTCTGTCGAAGTCTATCTCGGCGCGGAATTTCTCGCTGTCGTCTATAAAGACGTGGATGATGGCGAGACCAGCTACGCCCTCAATATGACCGTCCTGTCGGAGGATATTGGCGCCGAATAGAATCGGGCGTCCAGGCGACTTTAAAACAAATCAGGTGTGCGATGCGGCGATCTGGCTGAGAAAGGTCTCGATCGCCGTTATCGCTTCAGGTTCATTCAAGAGCGGCGCATGCCCAACACCTGGGATCGTGACCAGTTTCGCGGTCCGGTGCCGTTTCATCATGCGCGCGGCGGTCGATGGATGCAGCACATCGGATCGTTCACCGCGCGTCACCAGAAGCGGTCGTTTCTTCATTTTAGCGAAGAGTCGCCACATCGCGAACCGCGTCTTCAATGTAGGTTTGGTATCGGCAATGGCGCGTGAAATAGCCGGATCATAATCGAGGATGACTGTCCCGGTATCGTTTTCGCGATAGGTGCGGCTTGCAAAGGCCTGCCAATCCTCCGGACCGAAATCGGGAAACACGTCCCTCTGTGCCTCGGCCGAGGCCTGGGTGGCAGCGTCCCAGTCGGGCAAGGCCTCAACCTCGCCGACATAGCCTGCGATCCGGGCGAGGCCGGCGGGATCGACCACGGGCCCGACATCATTGAGCACGGTTCCGAGCAACCGTTCTGGCATGGTGTGCATCATGATCATCGCCATAAGGCCGCCCATGGAGGTGCCGATCAAGGCGGCTTTCTCAATCTTGAGCGTGTCGAGCAGAACAGCCATGTCGTCCGCATAGACCGGTGGTGCGTAACGGGCCGGATCCGGATCGTGTTGCGAGCGTCCACGTCCCCTGACATCGACAGCGATGTAACGATGCGGGCCTGTCAGACCATCAATCAACGGCTCGAAATCCTTGTGATTCCGGGTCAGCCCATGCATGCATAATACGGTCAGGGCCGCGGTCGGATCACCATAGGATTTGGCGAAGAGGGACAGGCCATCCCGGGATTTGAAATGAATGTCTTCTGGCACGAGGCGATGTCCGGTTATGGGCCCCGACTGATGGGAGGAAACGGGATCAGCCGGGGCCGAAGCGCGAGAGGATTAGTAGCGCTTCGTGATCTGTAACTGAACCGTTTGCGGAGCGCCGAAATAGGCTGTCCGAATGCCGCCCACGGAGGAAAATTCCTGGAAGTCCGTTTTGTAGACTTCATCGGTCAGGTTCTTGCCATATAGGCCAACCGTCCATGAGTCTGACGGATCGCTCCAAACGATACGGGCATTGGCGAGCCAATACGCGTCCTGGAACACTTCCGGCACTTGCTGGTCGACGGCAAGCGCGTGCTCGCCGCGATAATTGGCATCCGCGCCGAAGGTCAGCGTACCACTGTCCGCAAGGTCGAAATCATAAGTGGCGCCAAACCGCGCGGTCCAGTCTGGCGCGAAGGCGGGTTCATCCGTATCTGCGCGATCTCCGGTGGGTGCATTCTGATCCAGGAATTTGCCATACTCGGCATCAAGATAGCCAATCTGGGCATCGAGGGTCAGACCTTCGCCAATCAGGGCCTGAAATTCCAGCTCCGCGCCATAAATCTCAAGCTCGCCCGCATTGAAGACGGGGAAGTCAAACTCGCCGGGACCACGGGCCACCGAGACGCGCGCCTGGAAGTCCTGATAATCATTGTAGAAGACCGCGCCGGACAGATTGACCCGTCCATTGTTCAGAGCCTTGCGGAAACCGGCTTCGTACGACCAGACAATTTCCGGATCATATGGCGTCTCATCGCCGGGGGCGTTGGCGCGGCCATTAAAGCCGCCGGATTTGAAACCTTTGGCAACCTTGGCATATCCGAACAGATCATCGTCGAACTGATAGTCGACGCTGACCAGAGGGGACACATCTTCCCAGCTTTCACTAACGCCGAAGGAGAAGGGCGTCGGCACCAAGGTTGTTGAGGTGGCGCGCTGATAGGTTTTCAGCTCGTACGTATACCGCAATCCGCCGGTGACAGAGAGCCGGTCATTGACGTCATAGACCAGGTTCCCGAAAGCGGCATAGGAATGCAGATTGAGATTGTCTTCAATGTCCCGCGTGAAGGCGAGTGGGAAACCGCCAAATAGCAGGAAGTCATCGGCGTAGGCTTGCTGGAAGGACGAGACATTCTCGTTCAACCAGAACACGCCGCCGACGCCGCTGATCGCACCATCGCCATCATAGAGCAGCTGGAATTCCTGGCTCGTCTGGTCCTGCTCGACCCCGACGAAGACATCACCCAGTTCCAGTGGCGTCGCATCAATGTCGATAAAGTCGTCATATTCAAGATCGCGATGGGCGGTGATGGATTTCAGTGTCCAGTTCTCATTCAGGTCATAGCTCGCCGTGATGCCGATACCAGCATGGGTCAGCTCGTTCGAGTTTTCGAGATCGGTGCCACCCGCGCGCGTCAGGCTGGTTGATGTTTCATAGTCGAACTCGTCGCCGCTCGGGATGAAGAGCGGGACAATGGTTTGGGCCGGCGTAGGCGGTGCAAGATCGACCGCGAATAACAGGCTTTGTGGCTGACCCACCGTGAGGGCGGGAGACTCCTCGGTATAGTCGGCATTGATCACCACTTCGAGTGGATCGGTCGGCGTCCAGACCAGGGTCCCGCGGGCCGCCCAGGTGTCCTTGTCATTGTATTCGAAGTCACCATTCGGATCTTCGACATATCCATCGCGGCTGCCACGATACAGCGAGAACCCGCCGCCCAGTAAATCCTCGATCAAGGGTCCGGAAATCGAACCGGCCGCCTCGATCGCATTGTAGGACCCATATGACAGGCGTCCGAAGGCTTCGAATTCATCGCCTGGCTTTTTCGAGACGATTTTCAGCGCACCGCCATTTGTGTTCTTGCCATAGAGCGTCCCTTGGGGTCCGCGCAGGACCTCGATCCTCTCGACATCATAAACATCGAACAGGGCGCCGCGAATCCGGGAGATGTAGACATCATCGACATAAACCCCGACCGCCGGGTCGAACGTTGCCAGCGCATCTGGCTGGCCAATGCCGCGAATATAGATATTGGCAGAAGACGAAGAGCCCCGTCCCTGGACAAGATTCAGGTTTGGAACGGTGCCTTGCAAGGCGCCAATATTCTCGGCGGCGAGATCCTGAACCAGCGTGTCGGCATCAAACGCAGACACCTGACCCGGAACCGTGAACAGGGTTTCTTCCTGACGTCGCGCGGTGACCGTAACAGTTTCAAATGTGCGGACCTGTTCTGTGTCCGATGACTCAGTTTGCGCAGAAGCGTGGAGCGGTACAATGCCAATCGCCAACGCTGAAACGAGTCCGGTTTGCGCGAGTCCGCGGGCTGAGTAGACCATAATTTCCTCCTGAATATACTTTTTATCTATTCAGCAGAATACGGGGTTCTGGCGCCGGGGCGACGACACTAAGCGTCATCCATTGTGAACATTTTCGCTCAGTGCTCGGACGTGCGCATAGTCTTGGCGAAGGCAGCGGGGGTCTGGCCGGCCCACTTCTTGAACGCGCGATTGAAGGCGCGAATGTCGGAATAATCGAGTTGTTCCGAGACTTGGTTCACCGACCGGCCACGTTCCAGCATGGCCTTGGCTTCCTCGAACCGAACCTGATGCAGCAAGGTCCGGAAGCTCGTCTCTTCTTCACTCAACCGCCGCCGGAGCGTTGCGACGCTGATCCCCAGGCGGGCGGCAACGCCGTCCTGATAGATATGGCCATCTTCGATCAGTTCACGTGTCCGCGCGACGATCGATCGGCCGTCACGGCTCTGTTCCAGGGTCTCGATATGCCCGATCACGCGGGCGAAGATTCCATCGGTGGACAAGTCGACATTGTTCGGCGCCTGGATGGTCTGGCAGGCGAGATCAAAATCATAGATCAGTTCATAAACCGGTCGACCATAGGTGACGGGCACATTCCAGAATGTATTCTGATCGCCGCCGGGCTCTGTTCGTGAACGACGCACCGCGACACGCTGCAAGGCCTTTGTTGCGACCCCATGCGTTAGGCTATCGAGCAGGCAATGCACCTTGATCAGCACGCAATCTCCGACGAAGCGTGTAAACACTTCATCCTGCTTCAGCGTGTAGGGGAAATTCGTGTCGTCAACGATCAAGGCCAGAACATCGCCGCGATGTTGTGTGGCATTATAGGTATCGCCATGCATCATGTTGAAATACTCGCACAGGCACTCTACCGCCTCGCGCAATGTGCGCGCACGCTTCATTTGTTCGAGCACAAAATCGCCGGTCTGATAGATGAGCTTTCGTGAAGACAGATGCAGCGTGAGATCATTCAGGCTGCGAGCAATCTCGCGCTGAATTCGAAAATAAGTCTGTAAAGGCAGTTCTGCCTCAGGTGCCATGCGGGCCAGGCTGGACGGAAGACCCGTCTCGCGCAGCAAGGAATCGACATCCACCTGATCTGCGACCGATTTCAGGATCGGCGCGATCTGCCAAAACTGAATCCGGGTTGCCGCAGGCATGTTGGGACTTTGAACAGACACCATGCCGCAGTCTAACAAGTTTCGAGGCGCTGACCAGTTCGCTAAAAGTCGCGCGGGGCCTCATTTGGATAGACCATTTGGCGACAGCGCCCGAACCTAAGCCGCCTTGGCCAGCAGAAACGCGTTCAGCGCAATCTCTTTCTCATTTTCCAGCAGCCGTTCCGAAAAGGGGGACACAATCGCGGTCTCGCCTATTCGCGCGGCGCATGTCCTTCCAGCCATAACCTGGGACAGACAGACGCCATGTCCCCGATCATAGGCGGTCGCCAGGCGCAGGATTGGCACGCTGCCATAATAGTCGCCGCTAAACACATTGAAGGTGACAATTCGCGCTCGAGCGATGCCGTCATCTATCCCGACATCTGTCAAACTCAACACACCCGCGCGGCAGGTCATATCATCGGCATTGACCGCTCGGACAGCACTGAGTTCGACGATGATCGGGGTCTCTTCCATGGGCTTGCTACAAGACGTCCAGCATTTCAGCGACCAGCGGATGGCGCACCACATCCTGGCCTTGCAGACGAATGACCGCGGCACCGGACAGTTTTTCCAGGCGCTCTGCGGCTTTACCGAGACCTGACAATTCCGGCAAAAGGTCGCTCTGGGCGGGGTCGCCGGTCACCACCATGGTCGAGTGCCAGCCAAGCCGGGTCAGCAGCATCTTGATCTGCGTATACGTGCAATTCTGCGCCTCATCGATAACCACAAAGGCATTGTTTAAGGTCCGGCCCCGCATGAACCCGATCGGGGCGATCTCAATCAGCCCTTCGGCCATCATATGCTTGAGCTGTTGCGGGCTGAGCCGATCGGACAGTGCGTCGTAAAGAGGACGCAAATAGGGGGCGAGCTTGTCTTCCATTGCGCCTGGCAGGAACCCGATCTGTTCGCCAGCTTCGACGGCCGGGCGCGATAGGATAATACGGGCTACATTGCCCTTTTGTAGCGCTTCGACGGCCTTGCAGATCGCGAGATAGGTCTTGCCCGTGCCGGCCGGTCCGAGCGCGCAGACGAGGGATTTGTCGTCCAACGCCTCCAGCAGACGGGCCTGATTTTCGGATCTTGGTTTGACCGTTTTCTGATAGCGCTGATTGCGTGATCCATGCGCAGGGGTCGCGCGTTTGGGGTCATCCACATCGTCGGGATGCCAGTCCTTTCCACCTCCTGGAATGGCATAGAGTTGTGTTTCACGGGCAGCTCCTTGTTCAAAAAAGTTCGAAGCGTCGAAGGCGGCTTGTGCTTTCTGGCGTTTCGTGGCTGCGCGTTTACCCATGTG
>JBCBBC010000014.1:0-72866 GCA_038532145.1 Pseudomonadota bacterium
CGGCGGGGGGATTGCTCGACTATGAAATTGAGCTCTGCATGCGGTTCGATCGACCGGTCGCGTCGGTCGAGGATTTTGACGCCGCGGTGAAAGGCGTCTTCCTGTGCGCCGACTTCACTGATCGCATTAAACTCTTAAAACTGGCCGACCCCGACAATCTTGATTCCGGATATGGATTCAGCGATGCGAAAAGCGGTAAAGGTTTCTTTCCGACGGGACCATTCCTGGTCATCCCAACGGATTGGTCCAGATTCATCGCCGATACGCGAATGATGACTTACCTCAACGGCGAAGCGCGACAGGATGCGAGAGGCGGTGAAATGATCCTGGATTTCCGGGCTCTGACAGAGAAAGTGCTTGGCGATATGGAACGCCCCCGTTTCTCTTATCAAGACGGATTCTACAAGCTCGCTCCGAATGCACGCATTGAACGGGACATGACGTTGATGTCTGGTACGTCAGAAGGCGTTATTTTCACGCCCCCTCAGCGGCATGATTATATCGAGATCGTGATTGCTTATGCGCTCCGGGGCGGGCCTTTGAGCGGACAAGATCTTTTGAACTTCGCCATTGATGCATTCATCGAGAACGAACGCCGATCAGGTCATTTTTTACAGCCGGGTGACGTGGTGACCTATGAGGCCAGCGGGCTTGGCAAGATCGTTGTCGACATTGCGCCTTAATTGGCGAAGGTGCGAACAATTCAGTTAGCCCGATCCGACAATGCGCGCGAATTCTGGAAACTGAGATGAGATCCAGTCTGCCAGGGCAACGTTTAGCGCATCCGGTTTTTCTTGCGCCACCCAATGGCCGCTCTCGATCGTGACTTCCGTCAAGTTCTGGCAATGTGCCCGCATCGGCGATGCCAGAGAGCTGTTAATGGTTTCGCAAATGCCGTCATTCGCAGCATGGACGAACAGAGTCGGCATTTCAAGATTGCGCGTCTTTGCCAGCCGCGCGTGTTCGGTGTTTCGCTGATCGTTACGATACCAGCTATTCGGTCCTGAAAACCCGGTCCGCTCATAAGCGGCAACATATGCTGCAAGGTCGGATGGATGTATAACGCCCGTGTCGATTGGCATATCGGGTGCGGCCGCGCCGTCGGGCCCGAACCAGCCGCCCATCATCCGGATCATAGCGGTTATGGAAGGACTGGATTTGCTGTCGCTTTGTCCAGATCGAAACAGGGCGCGAAACGTATTGTCCAGGTTGCCTTCAAACCCGCGGCGACACTTGTCAGGCGCATCGCGATGAAATTGCCAATAATCCCATTGCCCTAATGGGAACTGGTCCTCAGGATAAATCTCGCGATCAACGCCGCGCACCAGTTCGGGAAGCGTGAAGCCATTTGGCAGGTATGGAACACAAATGCCCGCAACGCCGTGACACCTATCCGGATGATGCTGGGCAATCGACCAGACAATCGGCGTGCCCCAATCGTGTCCGACCCAAATCGCCTTCTCGGCACCAATGTGATCAAGCAGTTCAATCATGTCCGCTTCAATTTCGGGTACCGCATAATCCTCGATCGCCGGGTGTTGAGAGGACCGGCCATAGCCGCGCATGTCCGGTGCGATAGCTTGAAAGCCAAGCGCGGCCAGGCTTGGCAACTGGTGGCGCCATGACAAAGATAGTTCAGGCCAACCGTGACAGAAAATTACCGGGATGTTGCCGGGTGTTCCACTGCTCAGATAGAAAGAGGTGTGGCGTTGCGATGAGCAGAGACCTTCCTGAATCGTTTCATTTGTCATTGTCATCTTCAGAGCACCTTATGCGTCGGCTGCAAAGCCCATCGCCTGTGCGATGAGGCTGTGACGATCTTCGCGCGAAAGCGATGCGAGCATGTTTCTGCGCGCAATCCCTTCGGGCTGGTCGACGATGATGTGGTGGTCAAGCCGCTGGTGCGCCGCGTCCACGATCGCCTCCGCTACATCTTCAGGCGAAAGATCGAGAACCGCGTTCGCGAGCGGACCTGTCGCGACGCTTGTGGCGAGTGGCGTTTGAACCAATCCTGGAAGCACTTCGCAGACGTGCACACCGTGCCGCGCCCACTCTATGCTGAGCGCCTCGGTCAAACCGCGAATGAAATATTTAGACGCCGAATAGCTCGCGATGCTTGGCACCCCGTGCGCTGACGAGGACGACCCGACATTGACCAGCACACCTTTGGCGGCGCGCAAATAGGGAAATGCTCCGTGAGCGCAGTGCGTCGCGCCTGCGACATTGATCTCGATCAAGCGCTTGTGTGCCGCCAGATCAATGTCTTCGAAGTTGCCGGCTTCCATGACCCCGGCATTGTTGACCAATAAGTCGAGCTTGCCGTTCGAACCGGAACAGAACGCCTTTAATGCACGCGCGACCACCTCAGGCGCTCTGACATCCAGCACCGAGAAATAGTGACCGCGCCCCAATTGCGTTTCCAGAGAACTGAGCCCGGGTTTAACAATGTCGACCGCCCCGACCGTCCAGCCAAGTGAAGCGAATTTGACGGCGGTCGCGCGACCAATTCCACTCCCGGCGCCTGTGATGAAAACCAATTTTTCCGTGCTGTTCATAGCCTTGTACATCCCTCCCTCTATTCAGCAGCGACGGATTGATCCATCGCCAGACGCTGAAGGTTCTCCACCGCCGGAAAGGCGTGCGTCATAACCCGGGTCATGATTTCGATCACTTTCGGATCGGTCTTGTCGGCGCTCGCGGCCAGCTGCGAATATTTGTCGAGGCGGCTCCGATTGCGCCAGGCGGTCAGGTCGGCATTTTGTGTCCACATAAATGTGTTCTGAAGGGCATCTGCGAAAACGAGCAGCGCGTCCGTCACGACATCGGTCGCTGGCGTGGGACGGGCATAATTGTTCTTCTCACCCTCCGGGATGTGGGCTTCGATAAAGGCCAAGATCGCGGCGCTGAAACAGGGCTGGAACTGTCGCACCACTTGCAAATGGACTTCACCCGGCTGAAAGACCGGTTGTCGAACGCCGATATACTTTCCCAATCCGCTCGTCGTGCAATCAATGTAAAGCGTATCCGGGTCCATCGAGACGGTCCCATCCGTCATCTCCATCGCCTCCGCGTTCACCTTCGAAACGCGCCCCATTCGGATGATGTTCTTTACGGTTCTAAGCTGCTCAATCTCGCGTTCGCTCACGATCGCCGCATGGAACATACTCGGCCAGATATTGGGATCAATGCGCATCCATAGCTTTTCGGCTTCCATGCGTTCTTCGATTTCTCGAACGGATTTTGAGGTCGCATAGATCTCAATCGATTTGGACTGCCCGCCAATCGTGCTGTCGTAAAAACGGTCCTCGACCTGAAAACTTTCTCGATTAAGGAACCAGGCGTCCCGTGAAATGACCCACGAAATTCGCTCAGGGTTCACACCGCGCTCCAGCAACCAATTGACGGAATCCGTTCCCGTTTTTCCGGCGCCAATCACACAGTAGTTTTTATGATCCGGCGCATGGTGCGGCAAGTCATTCGGAATAATGCAAGTCACATCTTCCGCCACATCAAACTTCCGTTTGCTGAGCGCCGGAATGGCGGTGGTGACATAATTCGCAAAGACCGTTTTCTTCAAGACTTTGAAGTCGTGCGTCTCGCCGGTCAGTCTGGAAACCAGTTCGCCTTTTTCAGTGTAACGGGTAAGCGGTAGAAACATGACACGCCCGGACGGGATAAACTTCTCCTCCATCAGGGCGTGATAGTAACGGGTGATCTCCACGCCCGAAGACAATTCTTCGAACCCGGCATTGGTGCCCTTTGTGTCTATGCGCCGCGCGCCTAGGTCTTTCGAGTTCACACCATACGTCGAAGCGGGTTGATGCAGGCGAACGTAAGGATACGCCTCATTCCAATGCCCGCCCGGAACGGCGCGATCATCGATCATGATTACAGTCGCGTCCGTTTCATCGAGGAGCGTATCGACAAACGCCATCCCAGTGGCGCCGCTGCCGATCACCAAATAGTCCGCTTCGTATTTCATTTTTGAATGTCTCTTTTCTGGTTTCCGGGAGGGATATTATTGGGTGCACCAAGCACTTCAGACGGTTCGTTTTTCGCCTCAGTCATCGTTTGAAGAACGTGCATCGATGCTCCGTTTTTTTTAGGCTTGTGCCGCTCGTTTTTTTATTATACTAATCGTTATAATTATTTGGTCAACCTGCTCAATATGGCAAAATCTGAAACACCCTCAGCCAAGCGCAAACGCGGTCGCCCGAAGCTGGAGCGAACGCATGGTCGCGCCGAAATAAAAGCCGCTGCACTAAAGGAATTTGCGCGGCTTGGATTTGTTGGCGCAAGCATCGACAAGATCGCTATTGCCGCCAATGTCGCCCGGCCGCTGGTCCACTATCACTTCGCGTCGAAACATCAGCTTTGGATTGAAGCCGTGTCCCAGGCCTTCGATTTATTGCAGGAGGAAACGCAGCGATTTGAGCAGGAACTTTCGCTACAGGCCCACGGCGACGTCATGACGAACTTTGCGCATGCGCTGGTAGAGTTCAGCGCGCGGAACCCCGCACTGGTTAAAATTGTCATTGATGAAACCCGGCAAGGCGGCGCGCGCGCTGAATGGCTGGAAGAAACCTATCTGATACCGCTTCACGAACTCGCTACGAATTTCATCCAAGTGATCTCGGTGCATGACGAGCGCAAGGAGAATGCGCGAATTGCCGCTCAGATCATGCCGATCATTTTTGGTGCTGCAAACTTTCCATTTATCGACTCCAACACGCTTTCAGCCGCCTATGGCGCCGACGTGTTCTCGGCAGAGTATAAGGCCGAGCACGCGCGTCTCATCGCGGTTTTGATTCATGCGTTGATGAACGATCATATTCAAAACAAGAAAGAAACCTAGCGGATGCTCCGGGTGACTCGCAGGGGCCTGATGGGAGGCGTTGCTATGGCTGGCGCAGCTGGTTTTGGTTGGAAGTGGTTCACCAAAGAGGCGCCTGGAACGCGCGGCGTCAACCATGATGCGGCTGTTCCAAAGTTGCGAAAAGATTTGAACCTGCTGATCATAATGGTCGACCAGGAGCGCCCGTGGGACACGCTGCCAAGCGGTCTGGATTTGCCACACCATTTTCGAATTGCGGATCGCGGCACCAGCTTCAGCAACATGAACGTCACCAGTCCGCTTTGCACACCGTCCCGTTCGGTCATCTGGACAGGTCAGCATGTGCAACACACACGCGTTCAGGACAATACAAACGTGCCGCTTGTCGGGCGGCCACTCAATCCCGCTATCCCGACCCTCGGGCATATGCTTCGCGATGCCGGCTTTTATACTGCCTATAAAGGAAAATGGCATCTGCACGAGCTGCCCAAAGAGGCAGCCTGGCAACACTCCCCGCAGCGCGAGGATGCGCTCGAAGAGTACGGGTTTTCAGATTATGGCTGGGGGCCGGAGTTCATAGATGAACAAGCGGGTTGGAAGTATGATGGCAGGATCGCCGAAGACGCCGCCCGCTGGCTTACGGGAAAATCCAGCGATCTCGGCCAGCCCTGGGCGCTAACGGTCAGCTTTGTAAACCCGCATGATATCATGTACTTTGACGCCACCGGACGCCAGGCTGAAACACGTGTTCAGAATGTCTTTCCCGGTCCAGTGCTCGCGCACCCCGATGACCCGCTTTACCAGTTTGAAAACTGGAATGACACGCCGCGTAATTTTCGATCGTCTGCCTATCCGGGACAAATGCCGGCACAGTCAGATTATGATCGCTACATGGACTATTTTTATGGCGAAATGCCACACGACAATGTCGAGGCCTGGGTCCGTTTCAGTCAGTATTATTATAATTGCATTCGCGATGTCGATCAGCATATCGGCACCGTCTTGAACGCGCTGGACGCCACCGGCCAAGCCGATCGAACGATTATTGTACTTGTTTCAGATCACGGCGAAATGGGCGGCGTGCATGGCCTTCGCCAAAAAGGCTCTTGGATGTACCGTGAGAATATCGGCGTCCCGTTCGTGGTCTCTCATCCCGATGCCCGAACGCAGAATACCAATCCTGGCATCGTCTCAGCCCTGGACTTTACGCCGACCATGCTGGGCCTGGTCGGCGCAGACAAGCAAGCGGTCAAACATCGCTACACGGCCATGCGCGGATCGGATGTCTCTGAATATCTCGGAACGACCGCAACCCCGCGCAGTCAATCAGGCGATGGTGCGCTGATTACCTATAGCGTTGGTCACCATATCGATACGGAGTTTGCGCGCGCGAATTTTGAGAAACGGCGCGCGCGGGAAACAGATGATGACTTTGAGCGTCAGGCTGATGCCGGATGGATGCCTGACCTTTCGCCGCGCGGATTCATGCGGGGCATTGTCACCGATGACTACAAATTCGCCCGCTATTTCTCACCGCGCGAACATCATACACCGACATCGATAGACACATTGAAAAGCCGCAACGACCTGGAGCTGTTCGACCTGAAATCAGATCCTGGAGAAACCAAGAACCTGGCGGTGATGGGAGATGCCTCAGATGATTTGGTGCTGTCTTTAAACGGCAAACTCAACGCCCTGATCGCCGCCGAAGTCGGGCACGATGATGGTCGCGACTTACCGGGCCCGACCTTTCTCTGGCGCGCTTAATCCCAAGCTTGGTCTCTTCCCTTCAATTTTGATCCAGGGATACCGCATGCTTTGGTTCTCGCGTCAGATACGCGATCGTCGTAAAGACCAACCCGACAATCCAAAGGACAGGCCCAATCGCGGCGGCAGGCAGGCCAAAACCGCCCTGCCAGACCGGGAATAAGAGAAATCCAATATCTTCAACGGAAATGACAAACGCGGACAGCCAGTATGCAACGGCGTTGTTTCGCCAATTGTACCAGGACAATCCAAGCCCGAGAACGCCGACCCAAATCAGTGTCCAGTGGCCTTGCGCAAGCCGTCCCAAGGCTTCGCCCAACAGTCCGGCATCTGCGCGCGCGATAAGTCGATCCAGACCAACCGCAATGTGTAAGATCGACCAAAGAGCATAAGAGATTGCGCCGATTTTCGCGAAGATCATTCTTTCTCTCCGTCTAATAAAACCAATTCAGATCCGCAAACATCAAGCTTCTCGCCGATCCGCGAAAAACGCGCCACGTCGGATTTGAAGCGCCACGGCGATCAATCCAAGAGCAAGCGCCGCGCCCATGGCGGACGAAAAGGCACCGAAGATCAAAATCAAGGATCCCGACCATAGGATGGCTGCGGTGCCGACAGAAGCACGAATATCCACATTTAGGGCCATAAGAAACAGCGTGCTGAACAGGTAGAGTGACTTCGACCAGTAAACCTTATTGGCGTCGAGCAAGACATCTGGTGGCGCAACCGCATCGCTATAGGTGGCGAAGATATTCACGCCATCCCCAAACCATAGAGCCAGTGTCATGCGGCCCAGCGTATACAAATAACCAAAGACGAGCAGGTAAAATGCCCAATCGCTCTTAAGCGGGTATCGAAACAGATTCATGAGAAGTCCTCCTGTTAAAACAAGTTGGCTGAGAGCCAGATAAACGCGTCTCGGACATCGAAGATGAGCGAAACGCCATAGAAAAAGAGCATCAGGCTGGTCCAAATTCCGTATGCGGATGGAAGTTTGATCTCGCTGCGATAGCGATAAAGGGCATAGATTGCCGGGGCCCAGACAATGATGTGGCCGAGTGAGACCAAGCCGCCTTGGACCGTATAAGCGCCCGTTCCTTCCAAAATCGCGATCCAGGCATGACTAAAGAGCCAAGCCCCGAGCACCCATCGCGCGGCGACGTGCTTGCTGACAAAAAAGACTGCCGCCAGGTTGGTGATCAACATTGCGCCGAGCCACAGCTTCATCACCAGCGGCATGTTGCGACGTGCTTCCATATTCCAATCTTCCAGAGCGTAGGAGGCACTTGCTTCAGGGCTCAGCGCCACCGCGCAGACGATAAAGGCCGAAGCGATGACACTGAAACGCGTGGGATATGAACCGATCATCTTTAGGGTCTTTCAGTTGAGGCTGATCATGATGCGGGCTGAGAGAAGCGACGTTGCGACCATCGAAGAACCTGCCAGGCCCACGCGCCGAAAATGACAAGCCAGGCAACGCCGTGCGTCAGATATTTGATGAGATCGAGTTTCGGGATGAGTTGATAATAGAGAGGCAGCAAACCGGTTTCAGCGTTCGGGAAATTTTGCATGATTACCGGCATGAACGTATTGGCGATCAGCACCGACGTGAAATATGTGAATGCCAAGACTGTCAGGCCGCGCTGCACGAGAGCAGACTGGACGGTTGATCGATACACCGCCATCAGGAAGCAAACAAAGGCGGGGGGTGCGAGCGCATCAGCACCAAGCTGAAACACCGCATAAGCGTCGCGTCCCTCTTCCCCCAACGCCTCAGCGAATGCGATCGTCTCCGGGATTCCATAACCAAACTGCCCATCCAATGGGGTGATCCCATTGGCCAAAATGCTCAGCGCCTCCATCTCGCCTAGAACATGTCGCAGGCTGCCAAAGAGTAAGATTGCCGCGAGCAAAATCATTGAAGGGTTCGCCAGAATGGCGCGTCCGCGCTGCGCAAACATCAAATAGTAAGCTGCAGCCGACCAGGACCACCCGATCAAGGTCATCCAGGACAGGTAAGCAGGATCCGGGAAAACCGACATCAGTCCGCCGATACCAGGTGCAACTGCCCGCGCACATCGCCGAAATAGGTTTGGCTTGTCGTGTGCAGATTGAAGTAAAGCTCGCGCTGGAACGCGATATTGGCCATGCCCGCAATCGTTTTCACTTTATCGTTCGGAATGGACGGAACGATAGGGCAGCCCGCCGTAAGGGCCCCGACCAGACCGTGTCCGTGTTCGGTGACCGCAACAATATCGTGATTATCAATTTCGAAGAACACTTCGCCATCGGCAAACTCTTCGATGAGATCACGACCCATCCCGAAATCAACGATGATCGGACCGAGTTGGCCAGGCCGACCACAATGAATGTGGAACATATTGATCTCGTCCAGCTTTACGCCTTCGAGTTTGACATGGGCGTAGGCCTTGCTGAAATCGCGATTGAACGTCAGCGTGCCATGCCCGCGCGAGGGTCGATCAGCGCGATCGGTGGACGGCGTGGTTGACTTGAACTGTTTCGGGGTGAGCCGAGGAACATCCTCCTCTTCACCCGCTTGCTGGTGCGGTGAGAGCCAGCCCTGGAATACCGCGCCGGGCGCGTCGCCGAGACTCGGACGCAGCTCGATCCCGCTCACTGCAGTTTCACCATGGGCCAATGGAAAGGGGGCGATCAGCAATAGAGCGGCAAGTTTTTTCAACATGTTCGGAGTCCCGTGTTGCCAAGAGCTTCATGTGGGTTTGCCATGGTGGCTGTAGTCATTAGTCTAAGCATCAGAGCAATTTTATATAACGCGTTATAATCCTCTTTTCCATTTTATGCAACACGTTATAAAAATTATGAGGTGATATGTCTTTTGAGAACCGCAAATCGGAGACGCGGGATAAGATTGAACGCGCGGCGGAACGGATTATTCGATCCGATGGCGCGGCGCGTCTGACCATGCGACGCCTGGCCGAAGAGGCTCAAGTCGCCTTGAGAAGTCCCTACAATCTCTACGGGTCCAAAACCGGTTTATTGATTGCGCTGCTCGATCGCGTGAACGCCGTGCTGTTTCAGGACTTTCAGTCTGACGGGGCCGAATGGGTGTTGAGCGAGATGATCCACACGCTGGATAAGACCCAAAAATTCTATGAAGCCGACGAAGAGTACCATCGAGGTATTTTCTGGGAAATCATGATTTCCGATCATCCGGAGGCCCGCGAGGACGGGCATAGCAATATTGTTCGCATCGTCACCGAAATGACGGTGCGCGCTAAGGCGGCGGGCGAGCTTCGCGACGGCGTCGATGCAATCGCCCTGGGGGAGCAGCTTGGACTGTCCATCCTGTCGACGATGGGCAGTTGGGCGGGTGGAAACCTGAGCATGGCGCAAACGATAGCGCATACCAAAATGGTTTGGATCTCCATCTTGCTATTAGCCGCCAAGCCAGAACCGGCCGCGGCGCTTTCAAAGCACTTCAACGGGTTTGGCGCTCCCGAAAAAGCCTGATCCAGGCATCAAAGTGAACGTCCAGACTTTAAGCTGGGCGTGATTCAGTCTGCGCGCCGATCGACAAACAGTTTTCGATGAGACATTAGCCATCCTCTATCCGTCTTACGCCACTCGATCTGATAAATACCGGTCGACCTGACAATCGGGGGGTCATCTGGCAGCACGTGCGTCACCATGAACATGTGTTCCGTGAACGCCGTCTCGTCGGTAAGACGTTCAAACACGAGCCCGGAGAAGTGATGCCGGGATTGGCGACCGGCTAGCCTGCCCGCGTGCGCCTTGCGCGCATATTGAAGAATATTATCTCGGCCCGTCAGAGATGGCGGCTGGTCGGATGCGTCGGCAAAGTGCCATTCCAGAACACCATCGTCGGTGAACAGTTCTGAAAACCCTTCTGCGTCCTTGCGATCCCAAAGCTGAGAATACCTGGCGATCTGATCTGATATCTGAAGCCGGTCTTCCAATTTAGGCGCCTCCGCATCTGCTCTTGCCAAACCAAAGAAAACCAATGGAGCCAATAGGCAGAGACGTATCAATTTCCGCATTTTTTCGATCTCCCACACACACTTATGCATGTCCATCGCGTCGCCAACTGCCAGCCAGATGGCAGTTCGTGAGAATGATTAGTCGGGCGCCGCGAAGGCTCTCAATTGGTCTCTATTGAGCACGCGCACGCGCCCATACTCAATCTCAACGAGTGACAGTTTCTTGAGGTTTTGAAGCTGCGTACCGGCCGCAAATCTTGAAACACCAAGATTCCGCGCCAAAACCGATTGCGGCAATTCCAGTGTTCCGGATTCATCCGCGTTCTTAAGCAGAAAATTGGCGAGACGTTTTTTGAGCGGCAGGGTGCGCTCCTGATGTCCGAAAGATGTCGCTTCGAAAACGGCCCAGCCAAGCCTGTAAATAATGCCGCGCCTGATGATGGGCTCGCTGTCGATCAATCGCCAAAGCTCATCATGGCTGACGCATATCGCAACGCTTTCCTCCACCGCTTCGAAGAAGAAAGATGCCGGCGTGCACATGAGGGAACCTGCCAGTCCCCAAATGGAGCCAGCTTCCTTGTAACCGTAGACGGAAGCATTGCCGTGCCGATCGATACTGGAATAGGAAAACTTGCCCTCTTCGATGATGAACAGTTCCTCGAAGTCGTCACCCGCCGTCACAATCAATTGGCCTTTCTGGTAGGTGCGTCGTTTGCCATGCGCCCGCAGCGCTCCGATGACTTCTTCGGAAATTCCCGGTTCGAGTCTGGGTTTCGGTTTTACCACAGTTTTGCTCCGAGCCATTCAATTGCCAACTAGTTGGTATTCTTAAAACGCCCCCCTCGCTACCGCGTCAAGACAATCGCGGTCCTTGTTTCAGGGTTTCGCCGTTCCAGGCGCAATGCCGACGAGCCGCGAGAATGTAGATCCTTTGGATCACAATAATAGGGAGGAAATAAAAGATGAAAAAAGTGACGCTGAAGATCACAGTGGCGGCATTTGCGCTCGTCGGAATATCAAACACAGCTGCGAACGCACAAGACCAGGGCGGCGATGATGATAGCGAAGCGCGCCTTGGAACCGTTACGGTGACCGCGCAAAAGCGCGAGCAGAACGTACAAGATGTGCCAATTTCGATATCGGCTTACTCGGGTGAATTCCTCGAGGAGTCCGGGGCGCAAACCCTGCAGGATATCGCCCTCTACTCTCCGAATTTTATGCTTCCGAGTTCGAGCCAGCTCACAAATGCCCGCATACAGATTCGCGGCGTCGGCGCGCCGGGAAATGCTGGAATCGAGCCATCCGTCGGCGTCTTTATCGACGAGGTCTATTACCCGCGCCCAGGCTCAATCCTGGGCAATCTGCTGGACGTTGAAACGGTCGAGGTCTTGCGGGGCCCACAAGGCACTCTGTTTGGACGGAACACGGCGGCAGGCGCGCTCAACATTCGCACCAAAGACCCGTCGCTTGATGGAAATAGCGGTCGCATCACCGCCGGCGCAGGCAGCTTTGACGCCTATAATGGCAGCGCTGTTTTCAATGGCGTCCTTTCCGATACCGTTGCAATCCGTCTTGCCGGCCAATACTCGGAGCGTGGCGGCTATGGGACCAACCTCCTAAACGGAGAAGAATTCGGCGCACGCGATGATTTGAACCTGCGCGGCAAAGTCTTGTTCAATGTGACTGACCAGCTTTCTGTCAAAGTGGCTGCCGACTATTCCGAGATCAGCTTTGGTGGGCAGACCGTTGAATTGCTGCCCGATACGATCCCAACGCCCGCCTTTGGGGCAACGCTCGGAGCCTTGTTCGGCGCCGATGCCCGCGATCAGTTTCTGGCAGCCGCAGCCGACCCCTTCGATCATGACATCTATCAGGATCACCGAGACTTTTCTGATGATCAGCAATGGGGCGTCTCGTTGCATGCCGACTATGAGTTTGCGTCCGGACACATGCTTCGGTCGATAACATCCGCGCGCGACTGGGAAGCCGACACGTTTGGCAGCGCATTGAGGCTTCCAGCGCAACTCTTCCCGCGCAAACAGACCTATGAGAACACGACATTCAGTCAGGAAATCCAGCTCCTGTCACCGACCGGACGCGCGTTCGAATATGTTGTCGGTGCCTTCTACTATGACGAGACTTACGACATTGCAGAGGACTTCGATCTTGGCGCTCAATTCTGTATTCCTGTTGTCGCCGGTCTCGCCGGTTTGGGCGCCGGCCAGGCCTGTGCCGCCGGGCAGCAGATGGACGCATCAGAAGGCGACTTTTCGCAAGACTTGCAGAGCTTCGCAGTCTTCGGACAAGGCACATGGCGCCCGAACGAGGAATGGGCGTTCACAGCAGGCCTGCGTTACTCTGACGAGAAGAAGGATGGCACATTCTCGAACGTCGTGAACAATCCCTTCGTCATCGCCTTGGCGGTGCGCGACAATGAGACCCTCCCCGCCACAACGCTTGATGACAGCCAGGTGACCTATTTTGCAAATGCGAGCTGGTTCCCGATTGATGATGTGATGTTGTTCGCCACCTATTCGACGGGATACAAAGGCGGCGGCTTCAACACGCAAGGCACGTTCCCTGCCCTCGCGCCCAACCAGCGCGTTTTTCAAGCCGAGACATCTGACAATCTCGAACTGGGGATCAAGAGCCAGTTCTTCAACAACACGCTTCAAGCCAATGTCACAGCTTACCGGATAGAGCTGCAAGACTATCAGGATCGCGCATTTGACGGTATTTCGTTCATTACACGCAACGTGGGCGAGCTCCGCCAGCAAGGGGTCGAGGCGGACATTATCTGGGCGCCGCTCGATCAACTGACCATCAATGGCGGCCTTTCTCTGCTGGATTCTGAGTTCCTCGACTATGAGAATGCCTCACCCTTGCCCGGAGGGCCGGTGCAGGATCTGACCGGCGGCGAGGCGCATTTCTCACCAGACGTGCAAGGCTCGCTTGTGGCCGACTGGTCGGATAGCCTCGGCTTCAAAGACACCGGTTATTTCCTGCGTGCTGAGCTGCAATATATCGGCGAGCAAAACCTTGGCGGAAACACCAATAATAACCCGCAGTCGATTCAGAAAGCCTACACCCTTTTCAATGCGCGCATCGGGCTTGCGGCAGACGATGACAATTGGCGGCTGTCGCTCTGGGGCAAAAATCTGACGGAAGAAGGATACTGCACCACATTCTTCGATCAGCCTTTTGGCGGATCACTGAACGGCACGGCGAACTTGCAAACCCCACAGCGATGCGTGGTTGGCGCACCGCGGACTTACGGAGTTGAGCTCACCAAGTCCTTTTAATCCCTAGCGGGACAGGTGCAGACGTCTTCGGCGTTGCTCCTCCGTACTTGGCCGGCGCGTGTCGCCGGCCATTTTTTTAACTGGCGAATGGAGACCGATGTGACGAAACACGGATTGATTGAAACCATCAAAGACATCGAAGAAATGGAGCAAACCCCCTGGCGGGAGCAATGCTCCGATGTCAACACCTATGATGCGATCAAGCGATCGGCGCTGCAGCACGGTGATCTTCCAGCGCTACAATTTTTACCAACGGGCTCTGTTGAAGACACCCCGCACCTCATAACGTACAGTGAGTTATTGCAACGGATCACCCAAACGGCGAACCTGTTTCATTCACTGGATGTCGGCCCGGAAGATGTCGTTTCATACATTCTGCCAAACTTCCCGGAGACTCATGAGATCATCTGGGGCGCTGAGACGACCGGAATCGTCAACGCGATAAATCCTTTTCTTGAGCCTGGCACGATCCGAAAACTTCTCTCGGCAGCACAGTCCAAAATCATCGTCTCAACGCCGCCTATGCCAGGTTTGAATCTCTGGGACCCGATGGTTGCGGTGGCCGATCAACTCGATCATGTAACAACCCTGCTCTTCGTTGATCCGGCCCCCTATTTCGGCATGCCACCGACAAGGCTGCCGCTGAAAACACCCGGCGGTAAGCCGATTTTGCGCTTTCAGGATGAACGTGATGCTGAACCTGAGTCGGGGTTAACGTTCGATCGGGAAATTAAAGCGGACAGTATCGCATCACTATTTCACACAGGCGGGACCACAGGCGTCCCGAAACTTGCACCGCATTCGCATGAGAATGAGGTGTTCAATGCGTGGGCGATCGCGCAAATCACCCCGTTTGAACCAGGTGAGGTCATCCTGACCGGTTTGCCGCTATTCCACGTCAATGCCGTTATCATTTCAGGCCTGAGCGCGTTTCTGGCCGGTGCGTCTCAGTTGATGGTTGGCCCGTTTGGCTTTCGCGGACCAGGTGTGATCCCGAACATCTGGAAACTCATCGCGCGCCACGAAGTTGTTTCGATGTCTGCCGTCCCAACAATTTATGCTGCACTCATGTCCGTGCCAAAAGACGGATTGGATATCTCATCCTTCCGATTTGCAGCCGTCGGCGCTGCCCCGATATCTCCAGACCTTTTCCGCAACTTCGTGGCGTATTCAGGCGTTGAATTGCTGGAGGGATATGGGTTGACCGAAAGCACGGTCGTCGCCGCGATCAATCCGCTCGGAGGCGAGAAGCGCGTGGGATCGATTGGCTTGCGGTTGCCCCATCTCGAAATGCATGCGGCTCATCTGGATCAGTCTGGTGAAGTACAGCGTCTCTGCGAGACCGACGAAATCGGAACGATCATCCTTCGCGGACCGAGCGTTTTCCCCGGCTATTATTTAACGGAAGAGACCGGGCTGACATCAGATGGATGGTTGAATACTGGCGACCTGGGACGACGCGACAAAGACGGGTATTTCTGGCTCACCGGTCGCGCCAAGGATGTCATCATTCGTGGTGGTCATAATATTGATCCGTGTATGATCGAGAACACTCTGGAATCGCATCCAGCCGTTGCAGCCGCAGCCGCGATTGGCCAGCCCGACGAGTATGCCGGTGAGTTGCCCGCGGCCTATGTTCAACTTCATCCTGATACCGATATCTCGGCGGACGATTTAAGGTCTTGGGCGAAGTCCAGAATCCCTGAGCGCGCAGCGGCCCCCGTTTATCTGGAGCTGATGGACCAACTCCCCGTGACGGCCGTCGGTAAAATCTACAAACCGGCACTCCGGTCGATGGCCATTGAGCGCGTGGCCTGTTCTAAGATTTCCGACGTTGATCCGACCGCGCGCGTGCGTGTGACGATGGATGAGAAACGCGGTACGATTGTTCAGGTGACGTCTGAGCGCAGCAAAGACATTCGCAAGGTGCTTGGCGGCTTTGCCCTGCAATTCGACTTCTGCACTGAATAACGGATCATCCCGTGGCGAGGTCGCCCGTGACACATCGACGAAACTAGGGTGTGAAGCATCGGCGTGACCGATTAGACATTATTGAGTTCACGACCGGCCAGCCAGTTTGCAGCGGCCAGAAAAGCACTTGGATCCTGATACACGTGGAGTTGCCCCATTTCCGGCGAAACAAATACGGCATAGTCATCACGGTCGCCCGCGATGCTCTCTATTTCTTCGACGCGAAACATTGTGTTCGCGTCGCCGTGGACAAACGCGCATGGTACTTTTTCGCGTAATGCCAGCGCGTCGGACCAATCGCGCGCCCATCGACAGACATCGGCAACTAAGCGATCGACGTCTGAAAACGAGTATTCAATAATCTGGCGCGTGACTTCATAGTATTTTCGGTCAATGCGCGTCAGCTCCTGGTCGATCGGACTGTCCTGAAAAAAGTAATCGACGACATGCGCTTCACCCGCGGCCGATCGCTTGAAATTCGCTGCGAAAATCCGGTGCGGCACGAGTAGAATTTCTGGCATGTAGCGTGCAGGAATGAAGGTGCGCCGCATCGATTTTGGTAATCGCATCAGGTCTTTGCGCGATCGAATGGGCACGCCGGTATCTAAGAGCAATACCCCCTTTGCACGACGTCCAAGGTGTTCTGCTGCGGCCAAAGCGTACAGCCCCCCCGAGCAATGCCCTGCAACAATTGCAGAGTCTACACGCTCTACATCAAGGACAGCGGCGTAGTGAGACGCCATTTCGTTGGGGCCGTCTTTTTGGCTTCGCACCGTTCCGCCTGCCGCACCAGGTTTGTGACACCCGATCATCAAAAGCCCCGCCTGTCTGCAAGCAATCCTGAACTCGGGCGTCATCTCGGGAGGCGTCGTGGAATGGATTAACAGAATAGGTTCGCCGGAAGGATCACCATATTTGATATAGCTGAGCCGATGGCCTTTTGTTTCGATTGTGTGGCGAGAGAGCTCTCCTTTCTCAAGGGTCGACCAGTCTGCGGATATCTCGGACGGACGCCGTTCTTTCGTCATCAACTGGGTCAGCGTTGCCAGAAACAAAGCCAACTCTGTCTGGCTCGAAATCCCGAGCTTACCGAAAATATGGGTCAGCTGTGTTCTGACCGTTCTGATGGAGCGCCCCCGCTTTTCTGCGACATCTGACAGGGCCCCATATTCGATCAAGCCTTCCAGAATTTCGATTTCTGCCCCGGTCAATCCATAAGCCGTTTCGAGCAAAGGACTGAGCTCAGGGTTCCAAGTGGCTTTGGCGACTTTTATCGTGATGAGCGGCCCAAGTTCAGATTGGAGTTGCAAATGGTTGCTCATCGATGCCACTACGAAAATCGGGGCGTTGGAGGACTCGACCGATAAGGAAATCAGAACCGGAGGAGCCGGTGTGTTCGATCGCAAGAGGTCCGACAATCGCCGCTCATCATTTGGACTTGAAAACAATCCTGACAGGGATTTGACAGCATCGCCCAGCAACCCGACGAAAAGCTGGTTGGACGCGACAATATCCAAGTTTCGATTAACGGTGGCGGCTGGAACGACTTGTCTTTCGAGGTAGACGATTGGTGTTTCGAGATCTTCACTTTTGCCGAGATCGAGAAATTGTCCCGCGCGTTCAAAGTGCTCGCGAAACATTCGTTTCCAATCGGCATTTCCAGTCTCGATACCTTCCGGATCGGCCTCTATGAAGCCATCCATTGCTGTCAGAAAACCATCAAATTGGGTATGATCAGCAATCGCTTCGTAGAGGCCACTCAAAACCTCTGCAGCAGCTAGCCGCGCCAACACATCTCTATCCTGCATCCTGTTTGACGAAATCCCTCAATATCCGGCGCGCTTGGCTCTTTCCGTAATATCCTGAATATAGGATTCGACAATCGGTGAAATTTGCAGCCCCGGCGTTTGCGTGAACAAGCTTTTGTGGCTGATCCGGACGACTGTGTTGTCACCAACAAAGAAATGCAATGAGGTCGCAAGCCGATCCCCTTTTCCGGGACGCAGCGTTGCGAACCCGCCCAGCAGATAGACATCATGATCCGCTACGCGCCCGGATAGGAAATCATCTGAATTCTGATCCAGCCAGGTTTGGAGCTTGGTCATTTCTTCTTCCGAGAACTGAACGATCTCAAAATTGATACGATCAATGTCAGGCGGCACATTGGCCATCTCATCAAAATAAAGCGGATCAGGAAGCGGCGCGTAGGACAGATAAACCTGGCGATCATTCATGATATAGGGCCGCGTATCCGGCACCACACCATGGCCAGCGGGCAAATCCGGGATCAAATCACCGAGCACCCCGGCACAGCTACGTGCGAACATTGTCTCTCGCCAGGTGTTCATCTCAGCGAGGTCATCATAGTCAAAGCGCGAACCGACCATCAGACCATTTCCTTTCTGCACAGGCGGACAGTCTGATTTTGTCGCGTTTGACGCCGATGACGTATCGCCCATCGTTGGGCCGCCGCAGGCGACAAGCAGAGCCGCGATTGCAGCGGATAAACTTGGCTTAAGCATGAGATCTCTCCCCTCTCTTTGGATCGCTGTGACTTTGCCTGAAGTTTTTTTGGCGACATGCGTCAAATGACGTATGCGCGCCGTTTGGACGCCGCCTAGCCTTCGACGAATAAATGGAGGCACCGCATGCGCATACTTTTGATTTCCCTGATGGCAGCTTTTGGCTGGGCGGTATCGTTAGGGGTCGCGCCCGCCCACGCGCAATCTTCAAAAGCCGCTTGCGAGAGCCTTGATCGACCAAACATAGATTGCGCCTGTGTCGGATCTCGGATCGCGACCTTCAATCGCGTGTCTCCAAACAGCGCTGCCAAGGCCGTGATTGATCAGGGTTATCTTTTCGCGCTTGCACTGCCGAACGCATACCTGGAATCCTTCGAAGCAATTATGAGCGATCCGATGACCGCGATGGTCACTATGGAAGCTTACGACGTCCTGGGGGGGCGACCTGAAAATATCGAAGACTATGAAGAGGGATGCGTCATCGAGGGCGTGGCCCCAGCGGAATTTCCCCTGCCGGCGGCGACGCCGAGCCTCGTATCCTATGTCGCCGCCTGCACCACATCGACGGGCGATAACCGTTTTTGTAGCTGCGATGCGAACCGAAAAATGCGGCATGTCTCTGACCGGGAGTTTGAAGCCTATTTCAGATCCTTTTCAGACTATAGCGATGGCGACGCGATGAGCTCTGCGGAGCTGAGTGAAATGCGCGGTCGCGCAATGGGGATCAGCGCAGAGGCCTTTGACCAATTACAAGCTGACGCCCGCGCCAAGATGGGCCCGCATGAAGAGACGGATGCCATGTATTGCAGTGCAATGACGTGGGCAGATGACCGACCCGGGGCAGACGAGGAGGTTCGTCTTTCAGCGGGATTTGAGCCTGGGGTTGCCGAGGTACTGACAGATCGTGCTCAGCCTATCGCGCAACCGGATGAAGGGGCGCTCACAACCGCCCGCCGGATTGTCTCGGATGCGTGTACGGCAGATGGGAATACCGACCAATATTGTGCCTGCTATCAAGACGAATTTGAGACCCGTGTGGTCGCATCTGCAGAATCTGAGAATATCGCCCTCGCTTGGGCCCTCATGGGAACCGGCGGCTCTGGTCTATCGACCAGCGAACACCTGCGACTGACTCAAAGTCTGCCGCAATCCGATCATCAAGCTGCCGGGATGATGTTCGTTCAGACCATGGATATGGGCGAGCAATGCACGCAAGGCCCAACCGCCCGATCCTCAGCCTTGCTTGGCACTCCAAGCGAGCGGATGCAGGCAATCTGTGTCGCTGAAAATGAAGATGAATCGCTTTGCGAATGCATGGTCAACAAAATGGAGTCTCAGTTTGGCCCAGACGACTTCGAATTGATTGTTGATATCAGGGAAGCGGAACATCGCGGCGCCGAGGATGCATTCGCCGAAGTCGCGGCCCAACGCGGCCTGTCTCGTGAGGAAGCGGATACTGCGCTTATGAACAATCCTGCGATCCTCGCCGGCTCCATGAGCATGGGCGCTTCGCTGATGCAGTGCATGGGGGGCATGCCAAATATGCCGACCATGCCAGGGTTCCCGATGGAATAAGTCCATGTGGTTTATCCGTTCCTTCGTCGTATGTGTCGCGCTGCTCAGCGCTCTATCCCCGAGTTCCGCGCATGAATGGGAAGAGATGGCGTTGATGCCGGACATCATCTTGGAACGCATGGTCGAAATCATGGAGGCCGCTGCAGAGGCTGATCGGTTCGAAGACGCCCAACCCGAAAACTGTGTGCCGCATCACTGTTTGGAACAGATCTTAATGTCTGCGACGGATCCAGATTTCGATTGGCTTGCAACAGCCCCCGAAAGCGAGATCCCTTCGGACCTGCTCGGCCGGCTACCCGCCAATGTGACGTATGAGTGGCTGTTCGGCTTGGTCCAACTGCTGGACCACGGGGCGCCCACGCCGGAGCAATCCGCGTTGATCGAGCGCCTTGAGCAGATCCTGATATATTGGACTCAGCCATGATGATGAAAGCCGCTATCGCGCTTTTGGTACTCTTTATCGGGTTGATGATGCCGATGGCCGCCGCGCAAACCGGGCCAGAACCTGATGACATGGAAGACAATGCCTGGCGCGTCCTTTTAAAAAATTTCGACGATGGTCGATTGAGCTATCTTTTCGGAACGGATCGGCATCGCACTGTACGGACAGCTACGGAACTGGCGCTCTTAGCGCCGTCGTACGAAAGTCATCTTGGACTGCACACATATCCCAATCCGAACGGGACAAACCTTTCTTCAACCTATTGTTCAGGCTTCTCCAGATCGAATTTGAATGAGCTGATTTCACTTGCGACCGACGCCACAGCTTGGGCCATTCGAAACGGTTTTAAAAGCAATAGAAGCTTGTTCAACATCGTTCCGAAATACGATCCGGCGGGCACTGCCCTGGGCGGCTGGGTCAACCTGATTGTCTGTGACGCACGCCGCGAGAACGTCGCATTCATTACCAATAACCAAGACGCAGAGCAGTCGAATATCCTCACGGTTGGAAGTGGCTATGTGAAAGTCATGTCGCACCCGATCGGCAAGATGGTCATCCCGCATGAACTGGCCCATGTCTATCAGTTGAACTTCATGCCTTATGTCCGGCGTGAACTCGATGAAGGCGATGCAATAAAAACTATTCGCGAAGGTCTCGCAGACGCGATCGGCCTTCGCATCGTATTTGAAAACTTCGGAACCGGCGGATCGCTTGAAGCCAAGCAGCGCAGCTATTTGTCCCAGTCGGGCGTCAAAGGGTTCAAGGACGAACATTCCCGGCGAATGTTCATGATGCGCCCGTACAATCTCCCTCTGCAATTGAATGAGGGTTCGTCCAAAACGCTTGCGGCTGCCGCTACGAATAGCAAAGGTCGTCGATTGATCAATTCCGTCGACGCGGTGATGCAGAAGCGAATGAGCTATTTTACCAGCGGGTTTTTCTATCACATCATGGAGCGGTATTTGGACCGGCCGGGTCAGATCCATGACTTGTATAGACGGTTCACCCGCACCGAAGACACGCTCAACATTTATCCAAATCTCGATGCCTTTCTGAAGTCTAAGTCAAAGGTCAAAACGGAAGGCCCTGTCTTGGGTCTGGTCTTCGCACAGTTTCTGACGGAATATGCCGAGTGGGGGGAGTTCCGAACAGCCGGTAACATAAAAACTCCAAAATGGCTGAGAGCCTCATTCGGAGGGTGCCCGACCATCTCGATCAGCAACAGCGTAAAGGAACGCTTCGCAGAAACGGATTTCACACCCTTCGCTGGCGGCTGCTTTGAAATTGTGATCGAGCCGGAGATTGCCCAGAAGCATCCCGAATTAGAGCTCTTTGTAACCAGCAAGGATGGCGATCCAGATCGCATTTATATGGGCATGGCGCGCATCGAACAGGCGGGGCGGTTGAATTATTCCTGTTATGAGCGCGCAAAACTGCGAGCCGTCAGAGGGACGTTTCCCTGTCTCCTCAATCCTGCCCAGGGCGATACAGGAAAGGTGCTGCCCAGCCTGGCGGGAAAAAAGGTCAGGACCTTTCATGTACCACCTTTTGACATCGCGCAGAAAAAAGCACGCCAGATGATCCGTATCATCTTGGCGGACGTCCCTGACGATCTTTCGGGCGGTGCGGACGTCGCGAAGAAGGCAGAAGCCGCGACCTATCGCCTGACCGTGGGCGTCGATTCCGCGCATGTTGAAGGTGAAGACGTCCCCGACCCAACCGGCAATACAGAGCAAGCCCCTGGCCCACGATCTGACGCCAACCGCAATCTGCGAGAAGCGCGTCCACCCAGACTAAGTCGCGCCGATGGACCGCTGACCCCAAACGGGACCCAGTCCGTATTCAATGCCGACGCGCGCGCGATCCTGAACGGGGATACGCGGCTGCCGATAAGCGAGAATTTGAGAGATGCGGATGGAGTCGGGCAACTCGTCTTCAGTCTCGAGACATCGACAGACAAAGTTGATGGACCGGAACTCGGTTTCATCGCGCGGCAGGATTATTTCGGCACCGGTGATATCGGAACCTTCAATGTCCAAGCGGTCTATGGGTTTGGGGAAAAGCTCGGATTGCAAGACCCAGATAAGCCCTCCGAGATGGAGATCACTCAAAATGACCCAGAGGCGCTGATCTATGAAGTTGAGCTAAATGTCTGCGCCTACAGCGCGGCTCAACTCACCACCCACGCAATGTCAGGTAAGCCCTTCGATCCCTGCAAGGACGGAAAGCGACTGACCTACAAGGTCGAGAATAGCGTTGCATTTCCAGCCCTACTGCCCGGCCTCGCCTCACAAACGGGCGCTTTTGAAGCCGGTGAAGAGAGTCAAGCGCTCAAAGACTATCAGAATGTGAGACTGGCACGCCTGGGTCTGCCGCAGGCGATAAACGTGGCCTATGATGGCGGCAAGGACGGCGCCCAGTCGCCCGGCGACAATTCCCCCGGAAACAATGCCCCTGGATCGGGATCAGGATCGGGTCCCGCGCCTGGTGCAGCTACGGCCTGCTCCATTAGAGATCCGGGGGGAAGTTGTGACTGCTCATGTGACGCAAAAGTCTGTCTGGAGACAAAGCAAGCTGGCGGCGTCGCGAGCGCCTCTGACACATCGTGCCGTCTGACATGCGGCAAAAAGTGGAACACGTGTACACCCTAAAATGGAGACTAACTGATGAAAAAACTGAAAATCGCTGCACTCTCAGCCGCGCTGTCGGCCTTGGCCGTCTCACCTGCCGCGCTGGCGCAAGGGGCTCCGCCTATCCCAAACACAGGCGGCATGCCAGCGGCATGTCCGGCGATGGATGACGTCGTCGACGCGCTAAAACTTGCTGACAAAAGCGAGGTCATTCTCAGACTGAGAAGGGACGCGGAGGCGACGCAAGATCGACAGTGCAAACAGTATATCAACATCATAGAAGGTGGTTTGTCCGCGGCCCTCATCGCCGTGACCTCTCAAAACCAAACCAAGCTGTGTCAGGCGTATAGTCAACCCGATGTCAAATCGGCGCTCGCCGCGACCTTCCTGGTCGGTGTGATGTACAAGTCGGCGCCATGTTCCGCCTTCAGGTAGGCCCGCAAATTTACCGCAAAGGACACTGATCCGGATCAGGTCAAAAGAGCTGGGTGGGGGGACCACACATCTCACGACCGGTGCAGCCACAGCCACATCTGGCTGGGCGCTATGAGGAGAGAAATATGCAACGACCACGCTTCATAAAGAGCGCCCTTTTAGGACCAATTTGGCTTCTCGGCCTGTTGCTCGCGGCCTGCGGCGGTGGCGACCCGGCGACGACGCCCAGCGTCGCGGAGCCAATAGAAAGCCCCTCGACGTCTTTGGACGCGGCGTCCGTCGCGGTGACTGAAGAAGCGACCGCTATCGCAGCACCGCCTTCGGGCCCGATTGAGGCTGCCAACGTTTCAGATGCGCGCGATCAGCTGGCTCAGCTCGATCAATCGCGCCGTGCTTATGCGCTGCAAACAGGATCGAGCCTCGGGTCGTCGATCATTGATGTATCTTGGGATTATGGTCCTTGCGAGGATGCGGCGAGCCTCTTGCCGCCGCCTATGGAGACTTGGGGAATCATCAGTGATTTAAGTCGCGGCGAATGGCCGAGCACGGCCGAGATGGCGCGGATCACCTACACTTCAGTTGATGACACACTGGATCCAACGAGCGCGGAATACGGTGCGTCCAAAGAAAATGTCTCGATCTACATTTCATCCGGCACGGTCGGCGTTAGCGGCATGGCCGATATATATTCCAACGAACAACTCAAGGACGTCATGCTGATGCCAGGTCCGTTCGGATATCCCATTCGAAAAACGCCTCAAGGCTATGCGGGGCGGACGGTCTTACTGGGCCCTTATCTCGTGCAACTGGATGGGACCGGCAAGGATATGGATCGCTATTTTGAGACGATCGTGAAGTGCGGAATCGAAGGCGGTCTGATCGCCGACGGCGTCGATCCTTCGGCCCTTCAAGTCACCCCGTGAACGACACGCGCGCAGCCTCGCAAAGCCAAAAGGAAAGACAATGATCTCGTTGAACCAGCCTCTTATCGCCGCCATCAGCATGGTGAGCTGTCTCTTCGGTGTTTTGCCGGCAGCCGCACAAATCCTGCCATCCAAGACGGAAACCGTGACGCAAGATCGGACCGTATCACCTGTCCCCAATGGAACGCGGTTGCCTGATCGCGTGCAGCAAGACCTGGCGCGCCTTGAAGCCGAGGCGAAAGCAGAACGTTGCGCGGGCCTGGAGCCGGAACTCGCATGGAATTGGTATCCCGGCTTCGATTGGAGCATGGCAAAGCGCTATGGCAATGATCGCGCGCTCTATGATGATGGCAAAGGCGGCAAGATCGGAAACGGCATTATCGACCTGCCAAATACGCGCGCCTATGTCACCAATCTGCGAAGCTACTCGAACCAGGCCAGCGATGCCTGCGCGTGTAAACGTCAAGCCGATGGAACGTGTGAAGCGCAATTTCGGGTCAGCCTGACAACAGCCGGAACCAAAGTGGCCGATTGGCGTCGGGTCGCGTCTTCCCTGCGCGACGCCCGAGCGGCAAATCAGTGCCCGTCCCTCAACTTTCCGGATCGACCCAATCCCGCAGAGTTCACATTCATCGTAGACGGCAAAAACTTGCCCGCGAATGACGTAAGTTCTGTCGATATCTGTCTGACCGAAGGGCACCACCCGATCCAGCTCGATATGAGCTATGGCGATGAGACGCGCACGGTCACACGACAGATCGAGGTGATTGATCATCTGATCGTCAATTTAGGTGACAGCTATGGCGCTGGCGAGGGAGCCCCCGAAACCAATTATCGACCGCAGCTCATGGAGCATTTTTCCGGTTGGGGCGCGGACAATGTGTTCAAGACGGTCGACTGGACAAAGCATTATATCCAACAGGTGCCTTTCTTCGCGCAATGGGCTGACCCTGGCACCAAGATCCCGATGACTCGTAAGACGGTCTACGCCTATGCCGATATCTTCGCCAAAAAGGGAACGTATGAGGGCAAAGACTACCCTATCCTTTTCACCAATTGGGACGATGTACGATACAGAGCCGATATCACCATGCCAGATTGGAGCGAGATCAAGAAACGTTTCTATGACAAGGGTCAGCCGGCCAATAGCGACTATCGCATATTGATGGACCATCATCACGCCCATCGCTCATCCGCCACCGGGTCTTCGCAATTGGCGCTCCACCTCGAACATCATGACCCAAAAAGCTCTGTAACCTATGTCAATCTCGCTGCCTCCGGCGCGACAATGACGGCTGGCGTGTTAGGGCCGTATCGCGGTGTTTATGAGCTAAAATTCGATGGCAGCATGGGTGACTTCATCCCAGAACATGATGGCGCGCCGGGCCTGAAACCTCAGATTGCCGAGCTGTCCGAAATGATCGGCGACAGGCAAGTCGATCATGTCTACCTCTCTGTTGGCGGCAACGATGCCGGCTTCGCACAGGTGATTGAAATCTTCCTCGCCGCCTGGAACTTTGATTCCGCGGAGCTTGATGGAAATATCCGTAATATGCTGACCTATTTCGAGAATGGCAAATGGGATGAAGCGGAATTTGGCGGCCTCTTGTGGGTGGCCTGGGATAAGGACAACAAAGACAGTCAAGTCGGGTTGAACGGCCTGCCCAGGGCGTATGCCGACGTCAACGAGGCGCTACACACTGAGCTTGGACCTAAACGATTTGAGGGTACCGTTTCTTTGATCGGATACCCAGATTTTTCAGCGTCGACGCGAACGGACATGTCCCCGAATCTGCTGAAACGACGCGCCAGCCCCGCGCTCTATTATTGCGATGTGAAAATTGACAAATACGAGGATCCCATCCTGCATCGCGAGTGGCATGAATACAATCCAGTGGTCTTTGGAAACCGATCAGCCGGCGCCATCAATGTCGATCTCGACTTTGACCCGCATGAGTTTCAACAGGCGACCCGCGAAATTATGGGGCCACTGGAACTCAAGATGAGTAACGCCGTTGACGCCATCAACACCGACAATGACACAAACGGTGTTGATATCCGTTGGTCTTTGATCGATCAGGGCGATCAACCGGCGCACCATGGCATTTGTGGATACGGTCAGTATGATCGCTTCGAATTCGCTGAAAAGTATCGCGCCTACACCGAATCAAACCGGGACAAAGGCACTTATCTAACGAACAAGACCGCAGACCGCGACGGCTTCACCTGGTACCGCTCGCCACAACAAGGCGCGGCCACCCAACGCGGTATGGCGGTCACCAATACCGGTCTGTTCCATCCAAATGAGTTTGGCTACCGTCATGTTGGCCGTCGAATGATGGAAGACCTGGATTTCTATGGCGCGGAGTTCACGTCACCGGCTTACATCAACCCCGATCAAGAGCACCTCTTCGACGACAGGAATGATAGTTTGCGAGAGGCGAAACTGGCTCAGTATGTCAATCAGGACGGCGTCATCAAAGGATATCTGGACGGGTCTCAGGACGTCCAAATGTTCAGAATTCCGGTATCTGGCCGCAGATGTGATCCTTTGACGGTCGACCTGGAAATACAAGGATCGGCCGATCCGCTTGCGATTTTAGCGTTTGGCCCAAATGGAGAACGGGTTGCCAAAACGCCCAGCAGGGCTCCCAGCACTCGGCTGCCTGGACAAGGCAATGAAATGCTTATGACCCAAACGCCGACAAGCTCGTTTTCGAGAGTTGGAGCGAGCGCTGCGGTCAAAGCCTTTCAAGAGGCTCAGAACGCACAATTTGAGGGCCGTTTCTGCCCGCCTGAAAGCTATTCCACTTTCGAGGCGAAGCGACGCGCGGATACGGGGCTTCAATTGACATTTCTAGCCGAGCATCGCGCTGACATCTGGGTTGCGGTCGGTCACGCCGACAACCTTAGATTCGATCCCGTGACCGGCCGTGGCGATAACCGGAGCGAAATGGACCGAGGCCGCATTGCGTTCGAAGGTGCCGTTCGGATGACCAATTAGCGGACAACGCTATCCGGGCCAAAACCCACCAAGTAATAATCCCCAATCAGCCAGGAAATGGTGCCCCCACACGACATCGAACCAAGATATATAATTCAATATTTTCAATGAGGTGCGGTCTCTAGATCTCGAGCTAAACCAAATTTCTCTGTACCAAAATGTACCAGAAAATTTGCCAGACAGCGCTCATTTCGTTGAAACTCAATTGTATGCGGATCGCTCGCTTATTATGCGATTTCTACAATCAATGGTGCATTTCAAACTCAACAATTTAGCGGACGTAAGATAAATTTCGCGATACCTATTCATCGCCGATCACCACCCGAAACTCTCGGCGTAGGAGATGCCCGCATAAGCAATTCAGAAACTGGGGCAATTCACCTGCTTTTCGATTGAATGTCGCAAAGATCCCGGTATAACCATTTCAACCAATATGGTTATACCGGGATCTTTGGAGTTGAAATTGGATCGCCAATCCCTAGACCGCTCGCACGCGGAACCCATACTTGCGTGGTTGAAAACTGCTTATCGCTCGACCGATAAGGTTAGCGATTTTGTCTTTTTTAAAGGGTCGGGAGATATACTTGTCCAACGATCAGGCCCTGATAGGTTTGTAGGATATGGAAACTATGGATCAGACGATGCACTTTCTTGCCACGCTTCGGCAATGGCTCAAGGATATGCAGTTCACGCCGCACCAAAAACTCCCCGCCGAAAGAGAACTCGCGGCAAAATTTTGTGTGACGCGCGCAGAAATCCGCAAGGCTTTAGCGGTCTTGGAAGACGAAGGTTTGATTCAAAGGTTTGTTGGTCGCGGTACATTTGTCACCAAGACACTCTTACAACTCTCCGACCAAGAAAACATTGCCGCAACGACAAGTCCGCTCGCTGCGATGCAAGCGCGCTATGCAATCGAGCCGGAACTTGCGCGACTGGCCGCGCTCAACGCAACACCAGCGCAAATCGAAGAGATGAAAAGGCTCCTTCGCGAGATGCGCACTTCGCAGACTTGGGAGAATTACGCGCATTTAGATTGGCAGTTTCACAATCTCATCGCCGAATCGACGGGCAACGGATTACTGGTCGAAATCCAACGCATGCTGAACGATGTCAGGCGATATGTCGTCTGGGGAGACCTGGAGACGGACGCCAATGGTCCGACGACGGATTATCACTCTTTCGACGAACACGAGCGCATCATCAATGCCATCGAAAGCCGAAATGGGCAGTCGGCCATGCAAGCCATGCTCGACCATTTGAAGACGATTCGATCAGAATTGTCCGATCAACGCACGTTCTAACGCTTAGACCGCGCCCACGAACTTTAAATCTGCTTTCATTCGTCTGCCAGCCGGAGCTGCAATTAATTGCACTTGGGCAGGATACGCCAAATGCAATCCTAAGACTGGAATCTTGAACATGAGCCCTTCTCTGAAAGGCGTGATCGCGGCTGTCATCACACCCATAGATCACAATTTTGAACCTGACACTGGTCGCCTCATTGCCCGAATGGCGCACCTGCTGACCCATGGGTGCGATGGCATTAATCTCTTAGGGACCACAGGAGAAGCCACATCTTTTTCGCGGCAGCAAAGACTCGCTTTGATGCAGGCCGTCGCCACCGGGGGACTGCCGATGCACCGGATTATGGTGGGAACGGGCGCGGCGAACCTGCAGGACACGATTGCCCTGTCATGTTCAGCTGCAGATTTTGGATTTGCAGGCGCGCTTTTACTTCCGCCATTTTATTACAAACCTATCACGCCAGAAGGATTGACCCGATACGTGGGTGCGGTGGTCCGAGCCACTGAGAAGCGCGAATTGCCAATTTATCTTTATAATTTTCCTGCGCTGAGCGGCATCGCGTATTCGCCAGAGATCGTCGAGGCTCTGACAGGCTCTTACGGTAATAGGATTGCCGGCTTAAAAGACTCGTCGGGGGATCTTGATTATGCCCGCACAATAACTGACGTCTCGCCCGACTTGAAAGTCTTCCCTTCAAATGAAGCCACGCTTTTACATGCACGCAGCGGCGCGTTTGCAGGATGCATATCAGCGACTGCGAACCTCAATTTCGAAGACTGTGCGCGAGCCTTTCACGACGGTGATGAGGATGCGCTGTCTCGCGCCGTTAGTGTTCGCGAAGCGTTTGCGGGTATTCCATTGGTACCCGCTATTAAGGCGGAAGTTGCGCGCCGACTTGGCGACCCAGTATTTGCGAATTTGGTCCCGCCTTTGGATCAGTTGTCCAAGGCACAACGTGAAGCACTTCAAGCACGCATAACTGCACTTGATTAGAACGGCGGCACAGAGAGCGACTAAGATGAAGACAATAATAGTGGTCTTTGTTTTTGCCTCATTGCTCATTGGCGCAGGCGCGATTTTGATAAGCGATATTTTGGGATTTGCCGTAGACTCTAGATATGCCTCCGACGCAACTAGGCTGACCTTTCCGGGTCAGTCTATTCCGGCGCGTCTCGCCATGGTTTCTGCACTCATTATGGTTTCAGCCACGCTCATCGCTATCGCCATTAAGAGCAACCAAAACAAATCGGACTAACTCCCGGTTGCGGTTTGACGATCGACTTGGTCGCGCAACTTTAGCTGTGCAGCCTCGTTCAATGGGAAGTTCCACATCGTCAGGATGATGAGGATGAACGCGATACCCGGAAACGCCACAATCATAATCCTCAGCCCCAACAAAGCTTGCTCCGTGTTCACTGCCTCAGGTGACGGGTCAAATCCGACCAGGCTGAGAACCGGATAGCTCAACCCAATTGCAAGTGCCGCCGCGATCTTGCTCGCTGTCTGCAGGAGCGACATGTACAATCCTGTTTGTTGAACACCTGATTCTGCGGTTTCGATATCCGCCACATCTGCCATGATCGCGCGTGGAATAAAAACTCCGACGGCTTGGTTCGCGCCCAACAATAAGAATGCGCCACACGTGAGTAATAGATTCCCGGGCGGGATAACTAAAAACAATAAGCTCGCAAATAGATGATAGAACAACACGTAGCACAGCGTTCGATGCTTTCCGAGCCGACGACTAAGCCAAGCGCAAACAGGCAAGAATAATAGGCCCGATAGAAGTGTCGGACCTATCGCAAAAGCCGCCCATGGCCCAAGTTTAAGCACTCGCTCCACATAAAAGAGCAACATCCCCGCCGAGCTTCCCGCCGCAATGCCAATCAACAGCGTCGCGAGTAAAAGCAAACGCAGCGGTTTATTCTTCAAAAGAACGGGCAGTGTCCGAAGCGATCGTGTCTCAGCCTGGTCGATTTTGGGGATTGGAGGTTCCTTCACAGCACGAGTCGCGGCGAACACCGTCACCGGCAGAGCGATCATAAGGACGAGCGCGATGAGCGCCATTCGTCCGCGTTCATCCGCTTCAGTGACGTTTTCGAATACGGCAACAATCAAGATCAGACTCAATCCACCGATCTGCGCTGCGGCCTGTTTGTAAGCGGATATCCTCGAGCGTTCATGATACTCGGTCGACAACTCCGCTGCCCAAGACACATGAGATACTGATCCAATGGTCCACCCGATGTAGAGCAGCAACATCCAAATCGTGAAGTAGGCACCGCCCACCGACTTACTTGGAACGAAAGTCATATATGTGCAGAGGCACAGCAGAGGTACCGACAATACCAGCCAAGGCATTCGCCGCCCCCAAGGTGTGCGCAGTCGATCCGAGACAATCCCAAAGACAGGATCAGTCACGACGTCCCAGAGCTTGGTCAGACCGTAGATTAATCCCACCGTACTCAATCCCAATCCGACGGTGCCCGCGTAGAATGGCGGAACGAACACCACCACCGTCATCAAGAATGCGCTGAATGGCGCCTCAGGCGAAACGAACGCGGTCAAGCGCCCCGAGCTCAGACGACCCTGTGTCATGCGTCTACCGGCTCGGTTTGTGGTAAGAAGGGTGCAAGATCAGCTCGGAGAGTCTCAAGACTGTCCGCTTCAGCGATGAGCCCGATATACCCATCAGGGCGTATGAGACATATCGTATTTTCTTTAAGTCCGTAGATCGTCCTTAGGGATCCGTTCGCATCCGAACATGCTACAAGGCCAATTATATCGGGAACTTGTTTAGCCACCACTATTCGTTTGAGTTGCGCGCCTCTTTTCGGCCACTTCAGCAAAGCAACTTTTCGCGCCGCTTTCTCGCCGTAACCAATAATCGAAAACTGCGGTCCTTTGAGTAATTCAAACAAGGATGTCGGTTGTCCTTCGTGATCCTCCAGCTTTGCATCAGGAGCCCGGTCCCCTATTTGCAACCTCGATGTACCGGGACGGTTCCCGCGCCCAAGTGGACCGGCGCGATAGGTTATCAAAAGTTGCTGCTCGTCTTTTCCCCGCTCAAGTGTTTCAGGGTCGCTACGCGCCGCCGCCTCATATTTCTTGGTCGACATTTCAAGAACGGCAGCGGCAAGAGGTTGGCGCTCAGCCTCGTATGTATCCAGCAATGCGTTGGGCGCACCGCTGATCACTTGGTGAAGTTTCCATCCCAAATTATAGGCGTCTTGTACGCCCGTATTGAGCCCCTGTGCGCCCATCGGGGTATGCACATGCGCGGCGTCTCCCGCGAGGAGAATACGCCCGATCCGGTAGTCTTCAGCCAGTCGGATATTTGGTCGGAAAACGGTAGTCCATGAGATGTCATGTATACGCAACTCACTCGGTTTCGTGTTGCGCTGAATGCGCTCATTTAGTGCCGCTTCACTCAGATCAGGTTCTTCGCCCTCTTGGAGTTGGATCATCCATTGAAACACATCACCGCCTGGCAACGGGCAGGCCACCGTGAACCGATTGTTCTCGCTCATCCAAGCGTGCCAATACTCTCGTGATAGGCCATCAACCAAGCTGTCGACGATAATCATTCGGTCAGATTCGTCGGTCTTCCCTGGAAATGGCACCCCGAGCGTTTCTCGAACCGTACTCGCGCCTCCATCGGCGCCGACCATGTATTTACAGAGAACGGTTTCTGTCGATCCAGCCTTACGAAGCGTGGCTGTAACGGTATTAGCGTCTTGTTCAAACGCGATTAGTTCGGTGTTGAACTCAACGTCTATACCCAGCTCCGTGAGCCTTCGATGAAGAATGGCATCCGTCTGATACTGCGCGATCAGACATGTATTTGGAAATGGCGCGTCATCGCTCTGATCGATATTATTATACATCAACCGTGGAACAATTTCGTCGCCCTGATGGACTCCCATCAACGGGTACAAACCGCCCGCTTCAAGAATGGCATCAATCGCACCCAAGTCGTGCAACAACTCGAGAGTCCGCGGCTGCAAACCTTTCGCCCGCGAGCCTGGAAAACTATGGGCATTTTTCTCAATAATACGGACTTTGAGACCGCGCCGAGCTAGATCGATCGCGAGCACCGATCCCGTCGGACCCGCGCCCACCACTAAAACATCAATCGCATTCGTCATGGAGTCATCCCTCCGTTTTTATGGAAAGCTTCGAAAATGCTTGTTGTTTCGAGACCATGCCGATCACCGGTTCCACCCCGTCCAGTTGCAAACCGCTTCCCCCATGACGAGGTCGAGATCGCGGCCTTTCAGCCAGGGTAATTGCTCCGTGAAGAGCACCACACAGTCACGCCAATCGCACTTAAGTCGGGTATAGTCGCTCCCCCAAAAGAGACGCTGCGCACCGAAGGCGTCGAACAGTTTTTTGAGGCTGTTATGAGTACTGACAAACGGGAATGCGTCAGTCGCCATGCTCGGCACCGCGCTCGCCTTGATGGCGATATTTGCGTATCGGGAGAGTTCCGCAAGCGCGTCAAAGTGTTCGATCGCTGATGGAATTTTACGATCATGTGGCACGGACATGTGATCGAGTAAGATCCGCATTTTGGGGAAGCGATCCGCGAGAGCCCCAACCAGATCCAATTGCGCCGGCATCGCGAAAAGCCCCATCGGGATTTCCCGATCATTGGCCATCGACCAAAGCCAATCGAGCTGACCCGCTCGGATTGCCGCGTCAATTTGGGGGACAGCAATTATGAAGCGCAAGCCCAGCATACCAGGTTTTTCCAACCAAGCGTGCAGCGTTTCGGGATTGGCATGCTCGTCAAACGGAAACCACCCAAGCGTTGCGAATTTGTCCGGGTGCGTACGGGCCGCTTCGGCAGCATAAGAATCGCAGTCTTTATCCCAAAATGGCGGATGATTGATCGCCGCATCGACACCAGCCGTTTGCATGTCGGCAACGGCATCTTCAATCCGATATGGATTTCGCCAATGATGCGGCGGCGCTGTGTCACCCGTCCAAAGATGGATTTGAGCATCAACGATCGCCATTTGAAGTGCCCTCTCTGAGATCAAGCCAGCTCATGCGACCCCCTCCGCAAATTGCGCGTGAATCCAATCAGCGATCACCATGTCACGATCTGTGGCATGTCGATAAATGCAGTGGTCGCCATCCGAGAAGTTGATCATTTCCTTGTTCGGCGTGGGGGCTTGCTCCCAACAGATCGCCGCAACTTCATCGGGGATTTGCTGGTCTTCCTGACCCTGCAAGAGCAAAAAGCGATAATCGTCATTAGGGCCGGGCTCCACTGGCTTAATGGTCGAAAACACACCAAGCGTTTCTTCAATCGAAGACGCATTCGCCATGGTCGTCATTTTGTGGAAAACAGGACTGTCTTGCGGTGCGAGCCAAGGCGCAAAAGGACCGCTCACATTCACACAAGCGCTGATCCGCGGGTCTTCATTGGTCACCGCCATGGCAATGCTGCCGCCCATGCTGTTCCCAACAAACCCGATAGGTCGCATCGGCGCCCGCGCTTCTAGAAAGTCGATCACCGTGCGGTAAGTCGCCCGCCATTCTGTCCCAAGGTAATGACCGTGCAAAAAGCGGGTTTCTCCCTGTCCGGGCCCGTCCAGCATTAGCGTGTCTATGCGGCGAGTCGCCAGCGCTTCGCCCATTTGAGAGAAATCTTGAGCCCAGCCTTCAATGCCACCATGCACAATCACTGAACCGATTGAGCGTTCGCTCGAAGGATATAGCCACGCACCTACCATCCCATTTGGTGTACTTATTTGAAGGTGCTCGCATTTGCCTGATAGCGTGGCGGCGCTTTCAAACAAGTCTGTAGCGCGCGCATACACTTCAGATCGTTCCAGCTTGTCTTCGACCATTAGCGTTTGGCCGATGCGCATCAATGCCGCCGCTCGATAACACTGTGTCATCTTGGTCGCGCAGGTTTTCCAATCATCGGCAAGACAGCGCTCAGCAAGTAGCATTGCCGCGGCTTGCCATTCCCAACCCGACAGAACCATGGCTCGAAATTCGACAGCGTCCGCGTAGTCGACCCCATACCCAACAATTCGCTCGAGTGAGTAACTGGTAAGGCCAGCTTGCGCGTCGGCCGTTAAACCGTTGAGCAGAGACTCAGAACCAGAAACGCGCGCCTGATAAGCAAGATCGACAACGGATGGCTCGTGAGCTTTCATCTCTGAAATCATCATGTTTGCTCCTGTTGACCGCAGTCGCTGTTCGCGTTTTTCTCGTAGTGAACTGTCAGCGCTCCAACATTCTCGATCTGCGCCTGAAGATGATCGCCTGGCTGGACTGGTCCAACCCCGGCCGGCGTGCCGGTTAGCAGCAAATCGCCTGGGCGAAGCGCCACATATTGAGACAAGATGCTCAGGCATTCATCGATCGACCAAATGAGTTGGTTCAGATCACCGGATTGCCGCAGAGCTTCGTTCACACGCAATTCGATGTTACCTTCTGAGATCAAGTGCCCGTCTATCGCCGGCCGTATCGCGCTGATCGGACAAGACTGATCGAAGCCTTTGGCCATCGCCCAAGGCCGCGACAATCGCTTCGCTTCATCTTGCAAGTCTCGGCGTGTCATATCCAAGGCCACGGCGTATCCGAACACTAATCTTCGCGCTTCGCTTACCTCGATATCCTGCCCATGGCTTCCGATCGCCACTGCAAGTTCAACCTCATGATGGAGGTTTTCCGTTGCAGACGGAAACCGTAAATCTCGGTCTCCAGCAACAACCGCATCTGCGGGTTTGGCGAAGAAAAACGGCGGGTCTCGATCAGGATCATGCCCCATCTCTCTCGCATGATCTGCGAAGTTTCTGCCAACGCACCAAATGCGTCCAACTGGAAAAACGCGGCTATCGCCAAGCACAGGAATTTCGGCACGCTCAATCGGCCCAATTAAGCTATTTGCAGCACCCCCCGTCACGATCCGCTCATATTTTCTGGAGTCTTCAAACGATATTCGTCCGGGATATCGATTGCAGGATTGTCGCCGGGTAGAAATTCTACGGTGACAAAGACCAAGTCGGTCTCGCCAACATTTTTTATCCCATGTACAAAGTAGTCGCCTTCCCCATGTTTGAAATGACGCGTTTCGCCGGGGAAATGATGAACGTCGACGATGCGCCCGTCCTGATAGAAACCTCGTGCGACCCCTTCTGTTGTTGTCGTCCAGAAATAGTCGAGCACATGGCGGTGAAATGTTAGCCACCCACCTGGCGGTAAATGGAGATGCCAGACGCGGCAATTGTCAGCTTCTGACACTAGCTGATTGCCGACGGCGCCACTAAACTGGTTTTCTTCAAACTCCCGACGAAGCTCTTCGGGCCAATCCCGAAATGGATCTCCTGCAGGACCTGGCGGTGCGATTTCGACGACCTTGTGTGGCATGGTTTCAATCCTGCGGCCGAACGACGACTTTGATGGCGTCATCGACCCGGTTCTTGGCGTGGGAGATCGCAGTGGGAAGATCATCTAGTCCAAATGTGTGGCTATGAATGAGCGTGGCATCGAAGCGTTTGGCAGCCATCAGAGCCATCGCGCGCTTCACAGCGCTCTTCCCCTCGCCGCGAATTCCATAGAGATAAATATTGTTCATCACGGCATGCGCGAGATCGACTTCCGCTAACCCATGTGGAAACGCAGCGAGATAGATCTTCCCGCCTCGCGTGGTCATGTGAATTGACTGATTGATTGACGCATTCACACCTGCGCAATCCATGACATAGTCTGCGCCCAGGCCGTCCGTCATTTGGCGCACAACGGCGATGGCATCTTCGGTTTTGACGTTAATGACGCGGTCGGCGCCAAGTTGCCGGCCAATTTCGAGACGATTGTCGCGGGTTCCGATAAGCACCACGGGCGCCGCGCCGAGAGCTTTCGCCACAGCGACAGCGAGCAATCCAATAGCCCCCGGGCCGATAACGACAACGCTCTCACCCGCGACAAGCCCACCTAGTTCCGTGAACCCATACATGGAAGTTCCTGCGGTTACTGCGAGTGCGGCTTCAGCATCGCCCATTTTATCGGGCACGCGGATAAGCGTATTGATATGATTGACCGCATATTGAGCGTAGCCACCATCGGTCGTGAAACCATTCGCGCGGTGGCCTTTGTTCGCTCCGAGGTAGTTTTTCCCATAATTGGTGCAGGACGTGTACATGCCCTGTCGACACTTCTTACAGCGGCCGCATCCCGCATGCACCTCAACCGCCACGCGGTCACCAATTGCGACCTCATCGACGTCCGGGCCAAGGGCAACAATCGTACCCATGTATTCATGCCCCGGCGTATAGCCTTGGTTGAACGGGAGCCGACCATTGATTTGCGCCGGCGGTCCATTTTCGATGATATCGAAATCGGTGGCGCATATCGCACACGCGTCAATCTGAATGAGCACTTCTGCTGCACCTGGCGTAGGCACTGGTTTGCTTATCAGCTCCAATTCACCCGGATCATTGAGCACCCAAGCCTTCATCTGGGAAGGAATTCCCGACAGTGTGTCGGCCTCTTTAAATGGTGCGATTACGTTCAAGTCCGCCTCCCTGTGCGCTGACGATCGATCCGTGTCATTGCATTAAGACCAATCCGCAACCAATTCAACCATTTTGGTTTTATTGGTTGCGGATTGCGCAACTTAGTCAATGACCGTGACGAGCGCTTCGCGTGACTTTCGCACTTTTTTCATTTGCAGAAGCCAATCGCCTTCCACATCGCGATACCCAAGAGGCATTAAGGCAACTGATTTTAAACCCCGGTCACCTAGACCCAGAATTTGATCCACGGCCTGTGGATCAAATCCTTCCATCGGCGTGCAATCTACATCGAGGTCGGCGGCTGCAATCAATGCAAACCCCAAGGCGATATAGGCCTGTTTCGCTGCATGCGCGTGATTAGCTTCGGCGGTTTGGGGCAGGAACATGGACTTCACCATGCCATAGTGCATCTCAATCAGCGGTGACTCCCCACGCGCTTCGATGTTCAGAGTTGCAACATCATCAATACGGGCCTCCGTATAATTGTCCCAGGCGGCGAAGACTAATAGATGCGAGCCGTCGATAATTTGAGTTTGTCCCTTGGCGGCGGCCTGAATTTTTGCTCGCACATCGGAATTTGTGATGACGATCAGTTCAAAGGGTTGAACCCCGCTTGACGTTGGTGCCATTCGAACAGCTTCAACGATCGCGTCCACTTTCTCTTGTGGAACCGATTTGTTGGGATCCATTTTTTTTGTGGCGTAGCGCCACTTGAAAAGTTCATCCAGCGATTTGCGTGTCATTTCTTTTGGTCCTGTTTTTCTCCCAATTCCGCTGCAGCAGACTGAGAAATCTCGAGCTCTGAGCGCACGATCCACGACCCCATATCGTTTAGTGCGTCACATGACGCCTATATAAATCATTAAATATGTCAATTGACATATATTAGATTATTAAATACGCCTTGGGTCACACTCGCAAAGAAGTGAAAAACCCATGGGAGGAAACCCCGCACGCACTGTGATCGCGGCGGGTCTAGGAGGAAACCAATGTCACTCAACAGATTTCTACTCGCGGCAACGTGCTCAATTGGCGCGTTATCATTTGCCACGCCCGTCAACGCACAAGTCGATGATGAAACAGCCGAAGAAACAACCTTGGATACCGTTACGGTGACAGCAACGCGTCGCGCAACTGACATTCAAGAAGTACCAATCGCGGTCACAACGGTCAGCTCCGAACAACTGGACCGCAAAGGCGTATTGGATGCCCGTCAACTGGAGCGCGCATCTTCTAGCTTTAAGTCTTCGACAGCATCTCAAGCCGATTCTACGGTGTTCCGAATCCGCGGCGTTGGAACCACCGGCAGCAATGCAGGATTCGAAAGCGCGGTGGGTGTGTTCATTGACGGCGTTTATCTGTCGCGCCCGGCGCAAGCAGTAAACAATCTCTTTGATATCGAGCAAATCGAAGTGCTGCGTGGTCCACAGGGCACTCTGTTCGGACGCAATACATCCGCAGGCGCGATCAACATTCGCACCAAGCAGCCAAACACCAGCGCGTTCGAAGCATTTGGGAATGCCAGCTACGGAAACTACAACTTTGTTAGCCTCCAAGGCGCGATCAATGTCCCGATCGTCGAAGATAGCCTGGGCTTACGGCTGTCCGTTTCGAGTCAGGATCGCGATGCATTTGTTGATAGCACAAACGCGGGAGTGGAAAGCCATGATCGGAATCAATCCTCCATTCGCGGACAGCTCTTGTGGGAAGGTCACGAAGATCTAAGCATCAGACTGATCGTCGATTATTCTGATATCGATGAGCAATGCTGTGGTGGATTCGTGATCCAAGAAACACCGCTGGCGACACCCGGAATTGTGGCTGGATTTCCAGGCACTGCATTCGAATTCGTTGGCCTGCCCGCCAATGGTGGCGTCAGCGCCGTCGGCGAGAGCGCGGTCGAAGACAAGATCTATAATGGCGGTAATTTCTCCACAGACGGCGACCAGATTGGTTACTCAGCGGAGCTCAAATGGGATCTCGGTTTTGGCGAGCTTACATACCTTCCCGCCTATCGGGAGTACTCGGCTAATTCCTTCAATGATGCCGACTTTGTCGCGCTGGACGTTTTTTCCGTCGATCAGTCTTACGATATCGAGTCGACGACTCATGAGCTCCGTCTACAGGGCACAGCCTTTGATGATCGGCTGGACTGGCTTGTCGGCGGCTTTTACTCGGATGAGACAATTGAAAGAACAGCATTCTTCACGGGTGGCTCGGATTATCTTCAGTACATCGGCGCCTCTCTCGTCGCCAACCCGATGATCGGCACCTCGCTCGGACCTAATCCGCTCCTAATCTTCTCAAATGGCGTTGATGCGGGCGGCAACTTCGGTTCCAATGATTATACCCAAGAATCAGAGTCGCTTTCCGTTTTCACACACAACATAATCAGCCTAACCGATAAGCTGGAGCTGACGGTTGGTGCGCGTTACGTGGAAGAGTCTAAAACCGGGTCGTTCTTACGATCCAGTGAGAGCCCGCTCAATGAGAGTGCATGCTTCAACACGATCACAAATCCCTTGTTCGCAAACCCACCCTTCGATGCGCAACTGCCTATCGCGGTTGGTTTGGTTTGCTTCCCGTACTTCTCTCCCGCTGACCTCCCCGGGAGTGGAGCTGCAGGTCTCCTCCCAACCCCTGCTACGTATTCACAAGACTTCGACGATGACGAGCTCGTGTATACGGTGAAACTTGGATATGAGCTGAATGAAAACGTGAACACCTATGCAGCGTTCACTCACGGCTTCAAATCAGGCGGACTTAATCTGGATGCAACAGCCGCAGTACTCGGCAATGATCCGAGCTTTGATTCTGAAAAAGTCGACTCGTTTGAGCTCGGCGTAAAATCCAAACTTTTTAATGGACGTGCGCGCGCGAACATCGCGCTCTTCCATATGGATATCGAAGACTTCCAACTCTTGGAGTTCACCGGAATTAATTTTAGCACATTCAACGTACCTAAGGCTGAAAGCACAGGCATTGAATTCGAACTCGACGCTGGCCTGACAGATGACCTATCCATCTCGACAGCAATTACATATGCCGATGCAAAATATCCCGATGATTGTGCGGACGGTTTAGCCGCAGACTCGTCTGCAGGGATTGTTGCGCAAGTAAACAATCTGTGCGGCGCCTCTCTTACCAATGCGCCTGAACTCACAGGCGTTCTAGGCGCGACCTATGAGCGGCAATTATCCAATGATGGCTGGTCGCTCTTTGCGACCGGTGGTCTTCGTTATGAATCGGATCGACGCACTTCTACACAACCATCTGACCCATCTTCGGGAGCGCCTGCAGCCTTTGATGTGCAACCCAGCAATACGAAGTATGACGCCCGTATTGGATTTGTTTCTCCAGATCAAAGCCTGACATTCGAGCTTTGGGGCCTCAACCTCTCGGATGAGCGAACACGGTCAATTTCTCTTGGTGTCCCGTTCCGCGGGCTCGGTCCGCTCGGAGCACGACTGACCTTCATCGAGGAACCGCGAACCTATGGTGCAACGATACGAAAGAGTTTCTAGTCTGATGAATTGTGCTGAGGATTCACGCAGCCAAGCATGGATCCTCAGCCATTTGGATAAATGCAGATAAGGAAATGTTCACGCCGCTTGATATAATTAGGTGCGCCAAATATGTCAGGAAACATGAAAAACGCATCTGATACACTCCAATCGCCGTCAACTCGCGCCCCTCAAAAGCGTGCAGAGCAGACGAAGAACACAATTTTGAAGACCGCTATCCAGATGTTCTCTTCGTTTGGGTATGACGGCGTTTCCATTCGGGCGCTGGAAGTACAAGCGGGCGTGCAGCGCGGCGCTGTTGCGTACCATTTCGACGGTAAAGAAGAACTCTGGAAGTCGATGGTTGATGAGATCATGGATCGTTTCGGTGCTCACATCGATCCACTCTCGACAACCATACAGGATTTAGACAAGAAAGCTGGCAACCGGGCGCTCATGGCAGCGTTGATAAGGTTCAGCGCTGAAACACCCGAATTTAATCGTCTGATGATGAGCGAAGGCGGCCGCGATACCTGGCGGATGTCCTACATTGTCGATCACGTGACCAAAGGACGATTTAGCTGGGTATCAGAGTATTCTGGGATGTTTCGCGACGCGCATGATTATTACATCATGATTGGCGCTGCGACCTTTGTATTTGGCGTCGAGCATGAATGTCGTCGGATATTCGACGTTGACCCAACAACAGATACATTCATTAGAGAGCACGCGTCGCGCGTCTCAGACCTTTGGGAATTGGCAACAGAAGCCCGACGAACAACTGAGCGAAGCTAAATGCCACCAAACGTTGCGTAAGCGTTGCTCCAAACAAACAGATCGTGGACTTCAAACTTCATCCCGGCAAAACAGAGGATGATCATGGTGATCGCCCAAAAGCCATATGCCAGCGATGTGTTGATCTCTGATCGATGTCTATAGATCGCGACGATGACGAACGCCCAGCTTAGCAAAACAACTAGTGTGATAAGCCAATCAAAATCAGCAGCGCCACCAAGTATTGTTATCCCCCCCACCACAATATGAGACCCCGCGAAGCAAGCCAGGCTCCACCTCGCGGCGCTGTGATTTCTGACAAATCGAACCGAAGCAACGTTGGCGACCAAATAAACGAGTAACCAGGTACTGATCGGGACAATGGCGTTGACTTTTGAGCTCAGGACGTACCGCTCAAAAACCTCGCTCGCGATTGGGTCTGGCCCGAAGACCACCGCCGCCAGCAAGGCTATAAACAAGAACGAGGGGAGATGCGCTGATCGTATGAACGTCATCGGTTAATCCCTCTGAACATAGGCGCGTCACCGCCCTTGCTTATCCATCCCTCAAGACGCAACCTGAGGTGCCAGTTCATGAAACTTTGAATTATGGAACACGAGAGGCGAACGAGTTGGTCGAGCTTGCAACGCTTCAATCTTGAGCAAAACGATCGTATGGTCGCCGGCATCAACCTCTTCATAGACAGAGCAATCTAACAGCGCCGTCGCATCAGACAAAAAGACGGCCCCTTCATTTGTTTGCTCAATCTCAAGCCCTTCAAATCCATTCTCTGGTGGACCTGTAAAACGACGACACACTTGCTCCTGGCCATTACCTAGAAAGCTCACGCCCAGCCGGTCTGAAACGCGCAGGCGCTTCCAACGGCGCGAGTCGCGCATTATACAAATCGAGACCAGGGGCGGGTCGATTGATACCGATGTGAAGGAACTCACGATCAGTCCCACCGGCGCGTCTGGTGCGATCGCACAAACGGCGGCCACACCGCTCGGGAAACACCCAAATGTTCGCCTTAAGTCAGATGTTTCTGACACTTTTTCCAGAGTTAGTGAGGCATTTTTTTGCATAGCACCCTCCTAGAGGTGAATGTTGTTATGACCCTAAGCGGGGGCCTCTCCGTTCGGAGGCCATGGCGCAAAACCATCTTCGAGGGGCATCTGAAGACTGGTGATGATTTCAGACATCATCTTCCAATTGCCGATGGTGGAAACGAGTTCCAATTGGACACGGGTGGACGGGAAGAGCTTCGCGCATTTCGCCCAGGTTGTGGCTGAGATGCTGCCATGTTCGAGCATCTCGTCAGTGGCGTTCAAAACCGCACTCTGTTCCGGCGTCCAGTGATCATGTGCGGTCCAGTCACGCACGGCGAGGAGATCGCGTTCCTCGACCCCATTCTCAAGCGCGATGCGCCAATGATGGGTCCATTCGTATGCGCCCTTGTGAGACCATCCGATGCGCATAATGATCAACTCACGCAAGCGATCATCAAACTCGCTATCGATCATCAGCGTACCAACGATCTCATTGACGCGCTTTGCTAGCGGCGGATGGTGCAACAAGGTTCGATAAATATTCGCCGCCGCACTCGGTTCTGGAATCCCAACCGAGACGGCGGCTTTCGCCGCCTCCTCGAGTGGGAGTAATGGAATTCTTGGCTCAGACATGAATTAAACCAACATACTTTCGATTGGTTGCTCCAGCAGCGTACGCCCGTAATCGGCATAGCGTGCTTCGCGATCGAAAATGATATGGTTCGACCCCGTGGAAATATCACGCAGTGCTTTTTGGATTGGGCTGTCCAAAGAGGCGCCGCTTGCACCGGTTACTGACATGATGTCTTGGACGGCGCGGCGGCACATAAATACAGCGTGGGCCATTCGCGTAATCCAAGCGCCACGCGTTTCCCGTGAGGCCCCAATCCGTTGTTCCATGACGTCGTAAAGCACATCTCGGAGCATCAATTCCGCTGCTTCGATATCGAGCGCTGCTTTGGCTACGACGGACGGCTTACCCTCGTCCTTAATTGTACCTCCGGCTCGAGCGATCTTCGCAGCGATCTTCGCCTTGGTCTGTGTTTGATAGGCTTCCAGTGCACCCTGCGCAGCACCCAAGGCAGAAAGCGCAGATGCGAAGCCCAAAATCGGGACAAGCGGTGTTTTGTATAGTGGACCCTCGTGCAACTGGCTGGCGCTCGTCGCCTCGGTCAACTCAAACATCGAGATCGCGCGATAGGCGGGAACAAATTTGTCGACAATCTTGATGTCGAGCGATCCGGTCGCACACATTCCGGTGACAAACCAGGTATCAACCGTCTCGACTTCGTCTCGGGGAAGCGCAAAGAACAGCGGGAGCATGTTACCCTGTTCATCACTTTTCATCGCGCCCACGAGCACCCAATCAGCGTGCACAATCCCGGTGCCCCACCCCCATTGGCCGGTGAGGCGATAACCCCCTTCGACTTCCTCAGCAGCTCCGCCACCCATGTTCAGAGTGGCCGGTGCCAAGACATAATTCTTCTTTGCAAATACTTCTTTCTGGAAATCTTCGGAGAACCCGCAGAACCAGAACGCATGTTCCATATAGAAGGCCGCCAGCCATCCCATTGCAGCATCCGCACGAGACATCTCCAGGATGACTTCGAAGAATGTGTCCAGGTCAGCCTCATGTCCACCATAGCATTTGGGGACCAATAAAGAGAATAGACCACTGTCTTCGATCGCTTTGATAACTTCATCCAGCGGACGTCGGGCTTCCTCGGCTTCGCGCGCTTTTTCTTTCAAAAGCGGTACAAGCTTTTGCGCCTCTTTGATGAGCTCGGCATGCGCGTGCTCAGTGTTTGTCATGGCTTTGGTTATAGTACTTCCTCCGTTTCACCGCGGGGTGATCCGCGGTCTTTCCTTAGTGAATCTCCAGGGGTTCTCGAACGATCCTTGCGGCCTCGTCTGGGCCAACGCCCAAGACTCTTAGGATCAACTCAACCGTATGATCGATCGGTTCATCGACATCGTTTTTATCACTGATCGATCTGATCATTCCGGTCACGGCACCGTTGATAAAACTCAGTGTTACCGGCAAATCGATGATGCTGTAGCGCCCACTTGCAGTCCCGCGGGTCATGTCCTTTGTTGGCGGCTCACCCATCTCGGAAACCATCCGGCTGAATGCCATTCCCGAACGCGCGTACCAACTCCAAAGTGGGTCTGCGACGATAGCGCGGAGAAGCAGTCTCAATCCTAAAGCTTGGCGTAGCGCCGGATCAGTCGTCCCACGCGCAGCCTGATCAACTTTCTCATGAACTTGTTCGGAGAGACGGGCGATCAACGGGCGGAGTACGTCCCACTTGTTCTTGAAATGCAGATAGAAAGTCCCGTGCCCCACATCGGCCGCATCGGTAATGTCCTGGATGGTGACAGCATCGCCACCACGATCTCGCATCAATCGCTCAGCGGCTTCAATAATCTTCGCGCGCGTTGAGGCTTTGCGACGTTCAAAACGCGTGAGGTCTTTTTCAAGGATTAGTTGCTCGCTCATGACTTAAATATGCCATGTGACATAAAAGAGTCAATACAATTATGACGAATGTCATTTTTTAATTGTTCGACGTCTACTGTTCGCCCATAGGGCAATGAATTTGCGACACTTTTTAAAAATGTCGCCGGATGGTGCGCACACCTAAGGCAGCCCGCAGCCTGGCGACAATTCTTCGCGAACCCTGGGTTCGCGAGCTGCGCAACGACATTCGATTTAAATTAAAAGAGCAATAAGTAGCCTATTCGTGGCGAACGATATCTGGGACGCCCTGCGCAGCGATTTCAGCTCCCATTTGGGCGGCCATCTCAAAATATTTATCGGGATCTGCATGGCGCAATTTGGCGTATTCAAGCTCAACGCCTTTGGCAAAAATCAATTCGGGAACATTGTCTTTTACGGCCGCAAGGATAGCCTTTGCGCAATCGCCTGGATCGTCACCTTCATCAATATTCACATCAGAACGCCCACGGTTCGAACCATCTGCGGTCAACGCATTGCGTGCAACGTCGGTGGCTATGGATCCGGGAAGAATGCTTGTTACCTGAATATTGTGGTGTAAGCACACTTCAGCGCGCAGCGCTTCCATATAGCCAATCAATCCGTGTTTCGCAGCGCAATATCCGGTCCGCATTGGCGACCCCAGGCGACCCGTCACCGAGCTGATACCAACGATATGACCTCCGCCCGCATCCGCCATTCTTCTGAGTTGCAGTTGGGTCAGCCAGATTGGCGCCAGGAGATCGACATTGATGAGATCTTTATAGACTTCCGGATCCGTATCTATCGCCAGGCTCCTCTGTCCGACACCCGCATTATTGATAAGAATATCCACCCGCTTATTCCACGCCCAGGCGTCGGATACTCTTGCCTCCAGGTTGTCGAAGTCCGTGGTCTCAAAAGGAATTATCAGAGCAGGCGTGCTCAGCTCGTTTGCGAGCGTGGCCAAGGCTTCGACTCGGCGGCCTGACAGGATAATCGATGCGCCATTGTCGGAAAACTCACGGGCCATCGCCCGCCCAATTCCCGACGAAGCACCTGTAATCCAAACCGTCTTTCCACTAACCTCTGTCATATTCTCACTCTCAAACTTTTAGCCAGCATCAAGCAGGCATGGGCGTGCGGGCGACGACCTTTTGCAAGGTGGTCCCGCGCAGCTTCTGGGATAGGTGAAGCATGCTCGTAATGGCCCCTGGAATGCCGCCCTCTGGAACTTCCTTTCGAAAATCGGGATTTGCATGCATGCGGTCAAACCAATCGCCGACTTTCGGATGCAAGTTCGCCAGGGGGTATCCAGCGCTGATAAGCCGACGCGCATAAATGTACCATGCAATATCGACGACGCTGAGGGTGTCGCCGGCCAAATGCTGTTGCTTGCTCAGTTTAGTCTCATACTCATCCAAAGCCGCTCTGAAGCGTTCAAAGGCGAGCTTAGCGCGCGTATCTGGTATACCATCATGCGTATTTAGGTCACGCCAGAACGTTGCCTCTTTGTGACGATTTAGATCTGGAACACCTTCTACCGTTCCTGATCCCGAAGCCTCATAGACTTCGATGTCTTTTTCGGGCCTTTTCACCATGAAAGTCGGGAATACAAACCGCATTGTGAGCGCGCGAATATCATGATGAAGATCGTCTTCGGCCTTCAGCAGTTCAGACACTCGGCCAGCATATTCGGGCGGGATTAGGGTCGGGTTCGGAAACTCAGCCTCGAGATATTCGAGAATATCATTGCTTTCGATGATCACTTTACCATCGTGCACCAGCACCGGCACAAGCCCTCTCGGATTGATGCCCAAAAAGTGCGGTTTCATTTGCTCTTTTTTGATCAGGTTCACGATATGAGGGGTCCATGGAACGCCCTTTATACGCAGAAAGATCTTTGTCTTTTGCGAGCAACTCGAGCCAGGGTGATGGAAGAGGTGCAGGCCTTTCCAAGACAAGACTTCTTTTGTCTGAATATCTTCGTCTTTGAGCATCACCATTAGGCCGCCTCCTTCTCAGAAATTTTGATTGAGGCGACTGGACCATAAATGAGCTCGCTAAGGGCGGGATCATTGGACCGAATTTGAATGAGATCCATTTTGGCTTGTTCGACGATTGGATGCGCCCGCGCGGTGATTGCCTCAGCCCAAGCGGGTCTCGCCTTAATACGCGCATAATAGTCGATGACGTTTTGAATATCGCCCGAGCGCTCAAACCAGTGAAGCCATCCGGTCTCTTCTAGTCGAAGCAGCATGCAGCCAATCGTGATATCGGCCAGGCTAAACGTTTCGCCCAGGATCCAGGAATTGCCGTTCAGTTCAAGCGTGCGGTTTAGCGTTTGCAGATGCGTCATCATGTGATCGCGGCTTGTATGCATCATCTCGCGCACGCGCTTTTGCTTCGCCATCCCGCGAATGCCGAATATCTTGAAAGACGAGAACAAGATCGGACTCTTTTTATTGGAATGATAGAGAAAGCCGGGGATAATGTTTCGCAGCGGGATGTAACGGATGGCCGCCATGAACATCACAAAAGACAAGCCTGGAATACAGGCCCCCGCACGCTCTTTCATTCCGCCAAAAATATCCGCGCTCACGATTGCGCAAAAAGACAACCATTCATCCATTTTGGCTTTCAAAGCGGGGTCGTGAGGTACCAGTTGCGGGGCGTCCGCGCGCGCAATCGTTTGCGCATAAGCGAGGATATCATCAGATTCATAAACCGGGTGGCCATTGTGAACCAAAGTCGGCACGAGACCGGCCCGATTGACCTTCAAATATTCTTTGCTGATGGTTTGATACCAACCTGTCTCGATTAAATCGATCGAATGATGTTTGACCTCTAATCCGAGCTCAGCGACCACAAATCGTGCCTTGCGAGAGCAATGAGAAAAACTGTTGCTGTACAGCTCTACCGAATGCGTATGGGGGAGCGAGATCGATTCATGCAGCCCTCCAGTCACCGGATAGGTGCGGCGCCGCGACTTTTCGATGGCGTACAAAACCAAAGCAACAAGTGTCGCGGCGATCAGCACATAAAGTAGGATCGTCATCACGGCAGGTCCTCATAATTTCGATAAGAAATAGAGCTCATTTTAGATGCTCAGATTGCTGTCTTTGACGACCAGATTCTTTTGAATGCCGAGATCAATGACCCCGTCATTTGATCGAATGTGGGACGTTACAACTTGACCGGGCTTTAAGTACTGCGGGCGCTCGAGCTGCATTTGCATAAACAGCTTCCATCGCTCTGCGGGCGAGAGATGCGCCGCCGCTTTTTGTTTTTCCGGCGAAGGAATAGACAAGGCGCACCCGGCCGGTGTTCCCGTCGCGATCAGATCGCCGCCGGCAAAGTCCTGAACACCAGAGAGCTCGTTAAGCGTTTCAACCGGATCGTAGACAAGGTTCTTCGTGCTATCATCCTGGCGCACTTCATCATTCACGCAAAGCGTCAGCTGTAACTCATTCAAATAGGCAAAGTCTTCCGCTTCCAATAAACAAAGCCAAGGACCAACCGGTCCAAACGTTCGATAGCTTTTGCCTTTGTAGAATTGGGTCTGAGAAAGCTGAACATCGCGCGCAGAATAATCGTTCACCACAACCAAACCGGCGACATAGTTGGGTAACTCCGCTTCGGTGATATCAATTTTGCCCGTAATGGGCTTGCGAAGAACAAGTCCGAGTTCGATTTCGTAATCGAACAATTGTACATGGTCAGGGATCACCACTTGACTATCCGCCGGAACAATACAACTCCGCGCTTTCGTGAAAATCATATTGAAGTGTTTTGTATCCGGATCGACGCCCGACTCGATCATATGTTGGCGATAATTGGCGCCTTGGCAGACAAATTGCTGGTTCCGCGTGACCGGGCTCAACAGCTTAATCTCATGCAGCGCGACAGCATCGCCCCCGACTTGTTTCAATGCCTCCAGAGAAAGGCTTACGATCAAGTCTCCAGTGGTCGCGTAATCGCCAGGAATCGGTGTCACCCCATATTCCGAAACGACGCCCCACTGAACCCGGTCCTTGTATTGGAATCTGGCAATATTTATCGGCATTCCTAGTCCTCCCGACACGCGTTTGCGCTTTGTCTCAGCTATGTTTTTGCTTTGGTTGTTTGCGCTGAAACCAGCGCTTTATCCGGGTGATAAGGGCAAGCATGAACCGCAACACACCCGGGCTCGGCGCGAGCGCCCCCGAAAAGATCGGATTTTGCATGCCCCACTGGACAGACAACAGGTCATCAACCGAGGCTTTGTTCGACCCATCCTCGGCGGTGAATAGGTCACCATCTGTCCAATGCTCTAGCTCGTGCCCCCACGGGTCGTTCCAGTAGTCGAAGATTTGGCTTCCGAGGATGTGACGCCCAACGCCCCACGCCGCGTCTCTCTTTTTGGACTTTAAATGCGCATGCCCCAGCATGAGATCGTCGAACCCTGCAACCTCAAAAGCCGCATGCATAAAGCCTGGTTTTTGCGGCAGTTGAGCCAGAAAAATTGTATGATGATCTGTTGGCTGATCCCCGCGATCACACCGCATAAAAGCGCCAATTGATACGTTTTCCGCGGCCTCTATCTCATCTGATGTGATAAAGCCGAAGCGATCCTTGTACCAACGTTCGGACACTCTGAAATCAGAGACATTCATAACACAGTGACCGAGGCGTAAAACATGCGACGGCCCGGCGTCCAAGCGAACAGGTATACGTCTTCGTGGACGCTTTTCAGCAGAGTTTCGAGGTGGTTCTGATGGAAGTGGCTCGAAATCGAATTTGGCCTGACCCGCAACGACTTCGACCAAGACGCCATCGGGATCTCGCAAGCGTAAGCACTTTCCGCCACCCGGGGTTTCCAGGTCCACGAGAGCGGCGCCTTCAAACGCCGCAAGACGCGCCAAGTCTTCAATACTTTCAGCCCGCAAGCCCAGACCCACATATTCGGGCGCTCCTTGCTCGGTCACGTGGCTAAACGCTGATCCATCACGCGCCCGCGCGTAAAGGTGACCATCCAAATGAACCTGCGCGTCCAGGCCGAATTCCGTCAAAAAGACTCGCATTTTCTCAAGATCCGGCGCTCGAAACCGCACATGCGCAATGTCTTCAATCTTGATGACACTCATTTGGGCCTCGCCTCCAATTCGCGACCGATTTGCAGTCGTTCGCTGCATCATTTGCGCAAAAGCTACATGAGATTTAATTTATGTCAATTGACATATTTTGGACTTTTAAATACGCGTATTGCCGCACTTAGTGAAGAAATCAATTTGAACAAACCGGAGGACGCCAATGCGCAAAATCGCTTATGGCATTCTAGTTTTGATAGCGATCGGCACCCTCTATGGGGGCGTCAAACACGTGCTTGAGCGCATTGAGATTGGGCCGGCAAAACGCGCTGTGCTTGAGATAAAAGCGGATCTGGACCGCGCACCGGTCGACGCAACAGCAGCTGTTTCGGCGCCAGAAACTCAACCTAATATCATCATTATCATGGCCGACGATCTTGGCTGGCGGGATGTGAGTTACAATCAAAGTGAAATCCAAACCCCCGTCATGGATCGGCTTGCGCGCGAGGGGATCACCCTCAATCGCTTCTATGTTCAACCCTCTTGCAGCCCAACGCGCGCGGCCCTGATGACCGGAAAATCCCCAATGCGACTCGGCATCATCAATCCGATCACTAAGAACAATCCAACAGGTCTTCCTTTAAGTGAGGTCACGATTGCCGACCGCCTTCGCGGTGTCGGATATCAAACCGCACTGATTGGAAAATGGCATCTTGGCGCACGCAACCTAGCATATCATCCGAATGAACGCGGGTTCGACTATTTCTATGGAAATGTGACCGGCGGTGTGAGTTTCTTCAATAAAACCCATGGCGGTGGATACGACTGGCAACGCAACGGTAGGACTGTCCGTGAGGAAGGTTACACGACCCATCTCTTAGCCGAAGAGGCTATTGCTCAGATTGAAAGTCGAGACCGAGAACGTCCACTCTTTATGTTCGTCTCTTTTGGCGCGCCGCACTTGCCCAATGAAGCACCAGAAGAGACCATTCAGGCCTATCGGAAAATTGGCAATCAAAATCGCCGCGTGCACGCGGCCATGGTCAGTGAGCTTGATACCGCAATCGGTGAAATTCATGCCGCGCTGGTCGCAAACGATATCGCCGATGAAACATTGATCTGGTTTATGAGCGATAATGGTGGCTTGATCGTAGACAACCCCGCCCGGTTTATTCCGGATCCCTTTTTTACGAATTTGGTCGAGTCGCATCTCGGCGTCGAAACTAATAAGGCGATGATCGAGTTTACACGCTACAATTTGAGCAATGGCGGTTCAGACAATCGTCCGTTTCGAAAAGGAAAGGGCTCAGTCTACGAAGGTGGTGTGCGCGTCCCGTCTTTTATGTATTGGCCGAGTGAGCTAGCCCCCAATTCCTATAATTACATGACGACCGTGCAAGATGTGGTTCCAACACTGATGACGCTCGCGGGCGCTGCTGACGACACGACTTTTGATGGGCGCGATCTTTTCGCAGCATTGAAAACCAATCGGCCAGCACCAGCCAAAGACTATATTACGCGCATCGACGTGCTCGCAGACTCAACCGCAATCTATCGCTATCCGTTCAAACTACTGCAAGTAAATGATAAGGTGGAGTTGTTTGAGATAGAGCAGGATCCGCTGGAAACGCGCAACATAGCCGACAGCAACCCCGACCTCGTCAGAAATCTGCTGGCAGCAATTCAAGCTTTTCCGCGCGGCGAAAGTATCGCCATTCCCACACAAGATGCTGTAAATGACGTTGATACCTTTGGCGGCGAAGAAGATCGCGAACCCTGGGCCGAGCAAGCCTATTGGCAGGACTAGTCCCGGCAGCTACACATAAAGACGATTTTCAAGGTGCACATGAGCAAAGATCTTTTTTATGCGGCCCAAGTATTGTACCTGCGGCCAGCTTTAATCCGTAAAAGCTGCCAAGCTGTCCGATAAAATACTTTTGCTAATTCAATGGTCCCATTTGTGGCCTGACCGATGCCAGGAAATGGTGCCCCCACACGGACTCGAACCGCGGACCTATTGATTACAAATCAATTGCTCTACCAGCTGAGCTATAGGGGCACTGGCGGCTCCTTTATAATGGTCACCCGCAAAGCGCAAGGCGTCATGACAAGATCATGCAGTTGCCACATTTCATCCCGATCCGGGCATGATTTCGCCGCCGCCCGGGCGTTACCTCAGCTCAAGCAAGTCGGGAGCTGACCCATGATCAAGACCATCTTCACCGCCGCATTCTTCGCCGCATCCGCCGCCATTGTCAGCGCGCAGCCGCTGCCCGCTCCGCCAACCGCGAAATATACGGCACCCGCCAGCTCGACCTGCACCGCGCAGACCTTGCAGGTCTATTTTCCAGCCGGTCAGACCGCGCTGACCAATGCCTCCGAGGCCATGCTGGCCGAAGCCGAACAGAAACTCGCAAACTGCATTATCGGGCCGGTCTCCATCGAGGCGATTGCCGCCGATGCGCCCTCCCACGGGCAGGCTGAAAAACTCGCAGAGGCGCGGCTCGATACCGTTGTTGCCGCGCTGGACCAGCGGCAATTGAGCGGCGCCGCCCTCACCGCCGAAATCGAAGCCATCACGCCGGCGCGGTACACCGCGCCCAAGGATCGTAAAGTTGAAATCCGTTTGTCTGCCTGGGCGCCTGAAATCGGCTAGGCCGTAGCAAACCTCCTGAATTGCTCTGTTTCCTCCCAACCGAGCAGCCAACTGCCCCCGGACTCGAAATCGAGCCGGGGGCTTTTTTGCGTCAGCGCCTCAGTCGAAGAAGGACAAGACGGCACAGGCCGCCACGAACGTGACGACGGTATGGCTGCCATCCACGAACAGTCCCATTAATGAGCCATACGGCGTGTAGACCGTGTCATAGGCCATGAGCGGCACGCCGATCAGCAGGCTCATCCATAAGCCAAACATGGCAGCAGTGCCCAGTTTCGAAATACCCTTCTGCTTCATATGCCAGCCAAGTCCGAAACTCAGCACCAGTGACAGGACAAAGCCCATTAGCATGGTCATTGGGTCAGGCCCGGCATCAGTGGAGACCGTTTGCAACCCATTTGCGGTCAGCCATTGCATGGTTTCCTTCGCCTCATCGGCGAAGAACAGGCCATTTGCGGCCATCCACGGCTCGGTGAACACTAATCCGTACCAGATGAACCCAACGAAAAACATTGCGACCGCGCCCAAGACGACGCCCAGCCCGTTGACTCCTGCAATTTTTGGCATTCTTCCCTCCTTAAGGATGTTCCTTTTATCCCATCTCGCGATAAGACGTGTTCAGCTTCTGTGGCTGATTCACATCTGACGCAGGGTAAAGCTTTGTACGGGAAGATAAAACTTGAGTAAACGCCGCATCCTGATCACCTCCGCGCTGCCTTACATCAATGGCATCAAGCATCTGGGGAACCTGGCCGGGTCCATGCTCCCGGCGGACGTATATGCCCGCTTCCAACGCCTGTCCGGGCATGACGTGCTGTACATCTGTGCCACGGATGAGCATGGCACGCCGGCCGAACTGGCGGCGCAGGCCGCGGATATGAGCGTCCAGGACTATTGCGATGAGCAGCATGAGATCCAACGCGCAGCAGGCGACGGATTTTCGCTCTCTTATGACTGGTTCGGACGCTCCTCAAGCGAAGAAAACAAGGCCCTCACCCAGGGGTTTGCCTATGCCCTGGAGGCCAATGGCTTGATCGAGGAACGCGTGTCGCAACAAGTCTATAGTGTCGATGATGGCCGCTTCCTGCCGGACCGATATGTCGAAGGCACCTGTCCGCATTGCGACTACGATAAGGCGCGCGGGGACCAGTGTGACAATTGCGGGCGATTGCTCGATCCGGTCGACCTGATCAACCCCTATTCTGCCGTCTCGGGTGGCACCAATATCGAGATCCGCGACACAGCTCACCTGTTCCTGTTGCAGTCGAAGATGCAGGACAAAATTCGCGACTGGGTCGACGCTTCGACCGATTGGCCGCAACTAGCCCGTTCCATTGCCCTGAAATGGCTGGATGAAGGCTTGCGCGACCGCGCCATTACCCGCGATCTCAGCTGGGGCGTCCCGGTCACCTTGCCTGACGGCTCGATCCGTCCCGGCTTCGAGGACAAGGTCTATTATGTCTGGTTCGATGCGCCGATCGAGTATATCGCAGCGACGGAAGAATGGGCCACAGCCACCGGCAATGACGCGAAAGCCTGGTGGCGCACGGAGCATGGCGCCGCCGATGTCGAATACGTCCAATTCATGGGCAAGGATAATGTCGCCTTCCACACCGTCTCTTTCCCGGTCACCATCTTTGGCTCGCAGCAGGACTGGAAGACGGTCGACAAGCTGAAAGCCTTCAACTGGGTGACCTGGTATGGCGGCAAATTCTCGACCAGCCAGAAACGCGGCGTGTTCATGGACCAGGCGCTGGAGCTTTTGCCGGCGGATTATTGGCGCTGGTATCTGATGGCGAATGCACCGGAAGGGTCTGATGCCGCGTTCACCTGGGAAGGCTTCCAGGCCTCAATCAATTCCGACCTCGCCAATGTCCTCGGCAATTTCGTCAATCGCATCACCAAATATACGGTCTCCAAGTTTGACGGCGTCGTCCCGGCCACGGGTACGCCAAGCGAAGACGAAGCCTGGATGAATGAGGAGTTCAAAGCTGGTCTGACACGAATTTCCGAGCATTATGAAGCCATGGAGTTTCGCAAAGCCGCGGCAGAAACACGGGCGCTCTGGGCGGCCGGAAATGAGTATCTGACCCGGGCAGAGCCATGGGTGAAATTCAAGAATGATGTCGATGCGGCGGCCATTGGTGTCCGGACTGGGCTGAATCTCGTGGTCCTGTTCGCCATCATTGCCCAGCCTTTGATCCCGAATACGGCGAAGACAATACTCGACACGCTGGGCATTCCAGAGGGCAATCGCAAATGGCCAAAACCTGACGATGAAGGTCTGCTCGACGCCCTACCCCATGGCATGCCCATTCAGGCGCCGCCGGTCCTGTTCCAGAAGATAGAAGACGCTATGGTGGCCGAGTGGACAGAGCGGTTCGGCGGTGAGGAGAGCTGATCCATGCCCCTACAGAACCGCGTTGACCCTTTTGGCTTGATTCATGCGGTGCCTGAACGTGGACTGATGTTCGGCAATCGCGGCGGGTGCTTTCACACCGAACACAAGACGCTAAAGCCGACGCATTGGAAAACCCGGCAATGGATCACGTGCGTCCTGGAGTTCAAGAATCGCCGCCGAACTTTGATGAGCGAGGGGAAGTATACCGAACTCTTCTTCCTTGATGAAGCGACCTCGCTGGCTGCCGGTCATCGCCCCTGTTATGAATGCCGCTATCCGGACGCCAAGCGCTTTCGGGAAGCGCTGGTGCGGTCCGGCGTATTCCGTTATCGCCCGAAGGCCAGCGATCTCAGCGATGCCATAGCCGGCGAGATCCAGGCGGTGCTGAAAGGCAAGTCAGAGCGCGAGCAAGTCGAAACAGCGACCCTGCCAGATGGCGCCATGTTCACCACGGGCGCGACCGCTTATCTGAAATGGCAGGGTCAGGCCTTTGCCTGGAGTTTTTCCGGCTACAGCTCGCCCGTTTCATTGCCAGCCCAATCGGTGCGCCTGACGCCGCACATTACCTGTCAGGCGCTGGCGCATGGCTATACGCCGCAAATCCATCCCAGCGCCATGCCTAGTCGACCGGGCGAGTCACAATCAGCTCATTGATGCGGTCCGCGCGCGACTTTGCGAACAGGACATTGTGAAGGTACCAAATCTCGCCATCGCCCAGCGTGATCTCGATATCGCCCAGCAGATTGCCACCCAGCATGCGGTGGCGCAGGAAATCATCCTTGAGATAGCGACAGCGCGCATTGGCGCCGCTCTCGGCGCGATCACCGCTGCCCCAATAGACCCGTTCGCGCACCTGTCCGGGCGCAATCTCATAATATTTCACCTTATCGAACCCAAACACCATGATCGCCCACATCAGGAAGACCGTGATCCCGACGAACCAGTAAAAGGACGGGCTCATATAAATTTCCAGTCCGCCAATAAACGCGGCGATCGGGCCGAACAGGTTGCCCATGATCAGCAGGATAATGCCAATCGCCAGGATCAGTCCGAGAATAACCGAATTTGCACCGCGCAGCTTCACCGTTGTCGAGAAAATGACAAAGATCAGAACGAAGACAAAAGTCTGTCCCTGAACCCGCGCCGCGGTGCTGACCGTATCCAGCGCTTCCGCATTGCCGCTCGGCATGAACATGGAAATGAAGCCGAACAAAAGTCCCAGCATCCAGATCGGCCACCAATAGATGATCGGGGAATGCGCATAGGCTTTCAGCGTGCTGAGTTGATTGAGCGCGTCCCCCGCATGTGAATGCGCATGAGGTTCCGGCTGTTTTTCAGCCTTCGGCGATGAGTGTTCAGGTGCATCGGACATGCGCATCCCTCCATAGCTCAGCCAAGCTTAGCAAGTTGGATCAGGAAGCGAAATCGATTTCTGAAAGCAATGGAAACGCCTCAGGACGTTTCCTCAGGCTCCGTTGTGTTCCGGACATGCAGCCGGTCCTGCAGGGCCATCAGGGCGATGCCGCGAAACAGAATGCCGCGATCCTGGCTCTTCTTGTAGCTCAGGCGTTTATAGGTGGTGATCATCCCGTCACAGAGATCCTTATTCTCTGCCTTGCTCCGGCCTTCCTTGTTGACCAGTTCCAGCATCCGACCGACGGAGGGTTCCAGCCTGGACAGGTTAACCATCCAATTGATCACTTCCCCGCGCGATGCCGCCCGACGATTGGCCGCAGTTTGACGGGCGCTCAGCAATTTGATCACAAGCTCGGTTTCACGCTGACGCAATTCGCGCGGCAAATCTTCGACCTTTTCCGGTGGCAGGCCTTCAATATTGCGCGAACAGTCATTCGGGTTCTTTTCGCCGAGATGCTGATAGGTCTCGATCATCACGTCGATCATTTCGTCGACGGTCTCATCGCTGGCGACTTTTGACAGTTCCAGGATCTCGTTCAGGAATTTTTCCCGCATGCGCAAACCCGCCACGCGGCTGGCCTCGCGGGCGCTGCGGCCATTATTGAATTCCCGCTGGGCAATTCGACGAAAATCATTGTACAGCGCTGGTCGCCGCGTTTTCAGCGCCAGAAAGACTTCGCCATACATATCACCGGACTCGGCCAGGCGCTGGACTTCCGCATCGAACATGGCCGGGTCAACATTCGCCCGACCCCCGCCGCACGCAGACAAGCCCAATATTGTGCAGGCAAGCATGACTGCTTTGATGCCTCGACGAACCGCCATATCGTTTCTTTGACCCCGGAATAGGGCGTCCCTTGCCTTGCAGAGTGATTGCCGCCACCATGTCATGTTTCCCTTAATATGCAGATAAGTGAGGTCCCATGTTTCGATCGATTACGGTAATTCCCACATCCAATCTGGCGGCCGGCAAGTCGGTGCTGGCACCGTTCGAGCGAGGCTGATCGCATGCATCTTCTGTTTCTTTATGGCCCACCCGCCTCGGGAAAATATACGATTGCCCGAATCATTGCGGAGCAGACTGGACTGCCCCTGTTTCACAACCATCTCATCGTGGATGCCGTCGCCGCGGTGTTCCCATTTGGCAGCGCGAATTTCATTCGCCTGCGCGAGCAGTTCTGGCTCGAGACCCTGAGCGCAGCGATCGAAGATGATCGCTCGTTGATCTTTACTTTCGCACCCGAGAAATCTGTCAGCCCGGACTTTGCGACAAAGGTTAAGGATCGGGTCGAAAACGCCGGGGGCACGGTCAGTTTCGTGCAGCTGGACCTGTCGCGTGACGCCCTTCTGTCGCGCGTCGCAAATGCCGACAGAGCCAAATTCGGCAAGCTGCGCGATGTCGAATTGCTGCGCGCCAATTTCCACCAGTTTGAAGCCTGTGTCGCCGCCATGCCACCGCCGGATCTGCGCATCGATACCGAACACACAGACGCCGATACCGCTGCCCGTGAAATAGTCGCGCGTCTATCCTTTCAAACTTGATCATTCTCCTAAGGACACCCCTAGCCCTCAGCGCCTTGAGCGCTAGGTTCGACCATGGAAGGTTTGAGGGAGCAGTCCATGGATGTCAGCACCGCCGTCAAGAAGCGAATTTCCACACGGGCGTTTCTACCCACTGAGCTGCCGCGCGACCAGGTTGAAGCCTGGCTGAAAGATGCTCAGCGCGCGCCATCCGGCGGCAATCTGCAGCCTTGGCGGGTGATTGCTCTGGCGGGCGACGACAAGCTCGCGGTCGAGAATCTGGCAGCCGAAAAACTGCTCTCCAATCCGCAGGGCGAACCGACCGATTATCCGATTTATCCCGAACACATTACCGATGTTCAGAATGCGCGGCGTCGCGCCGTCGGTGAAGCCATGTATGGCAAGATTGGCATTCCGCGTGAGGATCGCGCCGGCCGAATGGTCTGGTTCGCCCGCAATTACCGATTCTTCGATGCCCCGCTTGCCTTGTTCATCGTCATGGATGACCGCGTCGGCCATGGTCAATGGGGGCATGCCGGCATGTTCATGCAGACCCTGTGTCTGCTCGCCGAGGAACGCGGCTGGGGCACCTGCATGCAGGAATGCTGGGGCATCTTGCGCCCGACTCTGAAGGCGCATCTCAAGCTGGGTGAGCATGAAATGGTCTGGTGCGGCATTGCCGTTGGCATCCCGGATACCGATAATCCTGTGAACGAGCTCTATACGGAGCGGGCCAGTCTGGATGAGTTTGCGGAATTTCGCGGGTTCTAGGTCGAACGACCTCCCGGATCGCCGCGCTTCCTCCGCATTCATGCCACACTGCCGCGTCAAGATCGCGAAATGGAATTCGACCGTCGCGCCTGTTTGAACAGCCTGCTGGCTTTCCCCTTGCTGCCCAGTCTTGGCGCGCGCAATGACACCTCATCCGCACATCTGATCACCAGCGCGCGAACCCAGATCGGGGTAACGACCTCTTATGATGGCGCCTATGTCGCCCTGGATTATCCTGGCGGCGACGTCCCCCGGGAAAGTGGCGTCTGTATCGATGTCATTATCCGCGCCTATCGCGACGCCTTTGACTTCGATTTCCAGCAACATGTGCACCAGGACATGGCCGCGAATTTTGCCGCCTACCCAAAGCGTTGGGGTCTGACCCGGACGGATCGCAATATCGACCATCGCCGCGTGCCGAATGTCGAGACCTGGCTTGAACGACATGGCCACGCATTGCCCGCATCAGACTGGCAACCGGGCGACCTGCTCACGTGCCGGGTGGGTGGAACGCTGCCTCATATTGGCATCCTGTCCAGCCGCAAGGACCGCCAGGGCCGCTGGAAAGCCATTCACAATATCGGCCTCGGCACGCTCGAAGACAGCCGCATCTGGGCCTATGGCGAACAGAGACGATTTCGATTCCTGCCCGCGAGCACCTAGCTCAACATCATCCGCAGACGCAGGAAGTGTTCGTCCCAGCCTTTGTCATGATCGCTCAGCTCGCCGAACGTAGGAATGCCTTCATGAGTCATGGTCAGCTGCGTTCCGCCATCCAGTTCTAACAGATCCCAGGTCACCGTTGTGATAACGCCTTTAAGCCATTCATGCGTAAACGTATGCACCAGCTTTCGCGGGGGATCGAATTCAAGCACGTCGCCCCACATCAGCTTGCGATCCGCCTTGTCATAATGAAAGCTCAGATACTGAAACGCGACTTTGTCTGACAGGTCGCGATCGACCTCGTGAAACCATCGCGCGAGAAGCTCCTTGTCGACCAGGTGCCGCCAGACCTTGTCCAAACTCGCCTTCAAATAGATTGTTTTCACCATCACCGGATCAGTCATCCTCTGCCTCCACAATTTGTTTTAGATCTGCCAATTTCTCATCCCAGAACTGGCTGAAGAAGCTCACCCAGTCGGATACGGTTTTCAGAGCTTCGGGTTGCAAGGCATGCAATCGCTCCCGCCCCCGCGCGCGGACTCGGATCAGGCCGCCTTCCTGCAGGATTTTGAGATGCTTGGTCACCGCCGGACGCGTCATCTCATAATGTGCGGAAATCTCGTTCAAGGACCGCTCCCCGGAGGACAGCATGGTCATGATGCTGCGCCGGGTCGGATCGGCGATGGCGCGAAAAACCAGTTGCTCTGTCATGTCATGAAACCTTTCAGTTTCCTTATATAGGAAACCATTCAGTTTCATGTCAAGCCGCAAAATCGGGTCTGGTGTCTAGCGCAAAGCGCGCTAAACAGACGCCATGAAAATCGCGACCTGGAACGTCAATTCCATCAAAGCCCGCCTGCCCACCGTGATCGAGGTCCTCAAGGCCATCGATTGCGACGTCATCTGTTTGCAAGAGATCAAATGCGAGACCGACGCCTTCCCCTATATGGAGATTGAAGAGCTCGGCTATAATGTCGAGGCGCATGGCCAGAAGAGTTATAATGGTGTCGCCATGCTGTCGCGCTTCCCGCTCGAAGATGTCGTCCGCGGTCTGCCCGGCAATGAGGCGGACGAACAGGCCCGCTATATCGAAGCGCTTGTCCTTTCAGACAATCCGGTCCGCGTCGGCGGGCTATATCTGCCAAATGGCAATCCGGCGCCCGGGCCCAAATATGATTACAAGCTCGACTGGATGGGCCATCTGAAAACCCATGCCACCCATCTGATGCAGGCCGAAGAACCAATCGTGCTATGCGGCGATTACAACATCATTCCGCGCGGCGAGGATTGCTGGGAAGAGACGGTCTGGGTCGATGACGCCCTGGCGCTACCGACCAGTCGGGCGGCGTTCCGTCGCCTGAAGCATCTCGGCCTGACCGAAGCGTTTGAAGCGACGGATAATCGCGGCCATGAATACACGTTCTGGGATTATCAAGGCGGCGCCTGGCAAAAGGATCATGGCATCCGGATTGACCATCATCTGCTCAGCCCGCAAGCCGCTGACCGGTTGGAAAGTGTCGAAATCTACCGCAAGGCGCGCGGCCTGGAAAAGCCGTCAGACCACGTACCCGTGATCGCGACGCTGCGCGATTAATCTAGTCTTTGACGCACCGCCTATTGTAAGCGGCGACGTCCTGGTTCAGGGAAACGACCAGCGTCTGAAGCGACTGCTCTTTCAACATCAGATCCGCTTTCAGCGTATCATAGGCCACTTTTGTTGCGTCGGCTTCCGCGGCTTGATCCCGACTGAAATTGCGCATGGCTTCGGCATTTTCCCAGGCATCCCCCGCCGCTTCGACCTCATCGACCAGGGCGATACGGGCGTCGGCGATTTGTTGCGCCTTGATCTGGCGGTTTTGCAGATCTGCGGCTTGTTCGGCGCAGGTCAGCGCGCTTGCGGCTGGTGCGGTCAGCACCATCATGGCCGCGAGGGCGCATAGGGAGGAAATCATTGGTTTCATGCGATTTTCTTTAAACCTTTTGATCTGAAGCCAAGCTGAACATGATCGCCCGGATATTGCCCAACCAAGTCTTTTTTGGGGCAAATTTCAACCTCACGGATCCGTCTTTTATGGAAGGTTACAATTATGTAGTGAACATTCACTTGCATCACTAACCACAGATATGTATGTAAGCGCTCACTTCTAAGGAGGAAGTTATGCACAAATCCCAAATCCTTGTTCTTTTGGCCGTCTTTGCGAGCCCGATCGCAATGGCTGACAGTTTCCAGAACATGTCCGATGCGACTTTAGACTCCGCTGATGCTTCAGCGCGTCTCGCTGCGTCGGGCACGCAAGTCGCCTTGGGCGCTGTCGCGGTTCCGCTCGCCGGGCTTGGCGCTTTAGCGGAAGCCGGCGGCGAAACCGCAACTGAAATTTCCGCAGACCTCTGGGATGTCGCCAACACACCGCTCAAAGTTGATGACGCGGTGGTAATCGCGCAGCCCTTGCCCGATATGGCCCAGTCTTCCCCAGCCAACCCAATTCACAAAGCTGATCCAAAATGAGGCCGTGGATCAAAACAGCACTGATCGGGGCAAGCCTCGTTTTGCTCGCCCCTATCAGTACAGCCGATAGCGGCTCTTCTAAGACCGTGTTCTCACAACGCTACACCCCCGAAGAGGCGGCAGCATTTTCGAAAACGATCGAGAAAACGCTGGGTGAAAAAGGCGCGCGCGTCGCCATCGTCTTTCGCACTGGACGTACCCGGGACAAACTTCCCGACGGCATTGAATACACCCATGGCGGGTTCTGGGTCTATCAAGCCATCCAAACCGAAAACGGTGGTCTGCTGCGGGGCTATGTTGGGCATAATTTGTTTCACGGTGATGGTGAAAGCCTGCCCAAAACACAATCCTATCTGGAGACCGACTTTCCGTATGAATTCGTTGGGGCATCAGCGGTGGATGACTTGGCGGTGATCATCCCGAAACCTGAATTGCAACGCCGAATTTTAACAATGATGGCGGATGGCCGGTATCAGGCGCTTCATGATCCGAGCTATTCGCTGATCGCATCTCCCTTTGATGATCGATACCAAAACTGCAATGAATTCCTGCTGGACGTCATCGCGGGGGCGCTGTGGGACACAACCGATTATGCGCAAATCAAAGTCAATCTGAAGGCTCATTTCGAAGCAGATCGTCTTAAAGTAGGTTTGTTCGGGCGTCTATTTGGACCAATGGCTGACGAGCGACTGAAACTCGCCGATCATCGCGGCAAACCGATTTACACGGTCACTTATGCCGCGCTCGCAGAGTTTATGCTCGATCATGGCTATGCCAGCGAGACGTTCAAGATCAAGCCTCATGGCATCACCGATCAGCGCTCTTGATCACCATCACGCCGAGATCGCGCCAGGCGTTCCGGATCTGCGAAACTGTCGATCAAATTGAAGATGGCGGCAAAATCATCGAGCAATTCCCGCACCCGGTCTGGATTATCTAACGGGGTGAACATGGAGCCAGGTTCGAACAAGTCGCCACCTTCGAGCGCGACGATCAGTTCATTCGCCTGGAACGCGCAGCGCAGTTTGCCACCTCGAAACACTTTTTCCAACTCGATCAATCGCTGCATCAAATCGGGCGTGAGCAAATAGCGCGCTTCGACCTGGTCTGTGGAATAGACTTCGAAGGCCTGTTCGAAGGCTTTCGACTCCAGCCGGACGCGTTCCAGACCACGCCCCCCGCCAAAGCGATTGAACAGACCAGCATCGCGCATCACGGTCGTGCGACCATGGAAATTCTTGTGAAACCGAAATCTCAGACACTGGCCATCAAACACCGTCACCCAGCGCGTTCTGGTCCGCCCGCGTGAATCCGTCGTGCGCCGTCTTTCCTTCAGGGTGGCTTCAAAGAACTCGAAATCAACCCCATTGCGGGACCCCGTCAGGCGGTCTTCAAATGCGGATCGATCCCAGCTCGGCACGAGACCCGCTGCATGCACATCCATGATTGTTTCCTGATGACCGGGCTCCGGATTAAACTGCATGGCAAACTTCGCCGCGACCGGATCCACGATCATGCGCTTGGCGCGCTTGCCCATCTGGTTCAGCGGACCGCGTCCGGCCCCATGGACCGCAAACCCGATAATGGCGGCCACCACAGCCAGCTGCGGCACCCGAAACGCCAGAAAACCAAGCAGCGCCCCGATCAGCGCAATTGCGCCGCCAATCCAGGACCAGCGCACTGACGCTTTCGCGACCGCTTGTCGTTCCGCTTCCTGCGCCAGCAAGGCGGGTCGAAGCTCGTCCTGATAGACGCGTGGAAAGTCAGCAAAATCCTTTGGCAGCCCCCGCATCGATTGCAGGATCAGCGGGTCGATCTCAGAGCCCTCGTCCCAGGGGCCTTTAGATGTCGGCGTAGACATGGCGTTCTCCGGCAAACCCTTCATGGGTTACCGCGCCAAGATGGGCCGGACCAACCAATTTCGCAAATTTTGACAGCGTGCCATTGCCATAAGCGGTCACCCGCGGCGACCATTTGCGCTTGCGCTCTTCCAGTTCTGCGGGCGACAATTTCACATCAATGGTGCCGGCTTCAGCATCAATGGTAATGATGTCGCCATCTTCCAGCAGACCGATCGGCCCGCCTTCCTGCGCTTCTGGCCCGACATGGCCGATGCAGAATCCACGTGTCGCGCCGGAGAACCGGCCATCCGTGATCAGCGCCACCTTGTCGCCCATGCCTTGGCCGTAAATCGCCGCGGTCGTGGACAGCATTTCGCGCATGCCCGGCCCGCCCTTCGGGCCCTCATAGCGGATCACCAAGACATCGCCAGCGTCATATTCACGATTGGTCACTGCTTCGAAACAGGCTTCCTCACCATCAAAAACGCGGGCCCTGCCGGTGAATTGAAGCTTTTCCAGTCCGGCGACTTTGACGATCGCGCCGTCTGGCGCCAGGGATCCCCACAGCCCGACCACACCGCCATTTTTGGTGATCGGCTTGCCGGCTGGATAGATCACTTTCTGCGTCTCATCGAATCTCATGCCTTCCAGGAAATCGCCCCAGCTCTTACCGGTCACCGTCTTGCAATCGGAATTGACGATCTTCTCATCCATCAGCGTGCGCATCAGCATGGGCACACCGCCGGCTTCGCCGAAATCCTTGGCCACATAATTTCCGCCTGGCTTCAGGTCCGCGATGTACGGCGTGCGTTCAAACACTTCCGCCACATGGCGCAGCGTGAATTCGACGCCGCATTCATGCGCCATGGCGGGCAGGTGTAGAGCGGCATTCGTTGAACCGCCTGTGGCGGCAACCACGATGGCCGCATTCTCGAACGCCTCGCGCGTACAGATTTCACGCGGCCGCAAATTCTCGGCCACCAGATCCATCACCACGCGCCCGGATTCCCGCGCATAGCCATCGCGGTCCGTCCAAGGCGCTGGCATGGCAGACGAAAGCGGCAGCGCCAGACCAATCGCCTCGCTCACGCAAGCCATCGTGTTGGCCGTGAACTGACCGCCGCAAGCGCCGTCGCCCGGACAGGCGACTTTCTCGAGCGCCCGCAACTTGTCGCCATCCATATCATTCGATCCGGCGGCGTGCGCGCCGACCGCTTCAAACACGTCGAGTACCGTGACATCCCGGCCTTCAAAACTGCCAGGCATGATCGACCCGCCATAGAGGAAGACAGACGGCACGTTCAGGCGCAGCATGGCCATCATCATGCCGGGCAGCGACTTGTCGCACCCCGCCACGCCAACCAGCGCATCATAGGAGTGTCCCCGCATGGTCAGCTCCACTGTGTCCGCGATCCAGTCGCGGCTGACCAGGGAGGAGCGCATGCCTTCATGCCCCATCGCAATGCCGTCGGTCACCGTAATGGTGCAGAATTCGCGCGGCGTGCCGTCCGCCGCCTTCACGCCTTCCGACACCGCATGCGCCTGGCGCATCAAAGCGGTGTTGCACGGCGCCGCCTCATTCCAGCAGCTGGCCACGCCAACGAAGGGCTTTTGAATGTCCTTGGTCGACAGACCCATGGCGTAATAATAGCTGCGGTGCGGCGCACGGGCTGGCCCTTCCGTCACATGTCGAGACGGAAGTTTCGATTTATCCCAGGTTTTACTCATCTCTCGGCATTCCTTTTATGCGCGGAGCCTTAGCCGCTCCGCACGTCCCTGTCACGATGTGAAAAAGGGTTATTCTTGCTCAAAAATGGCAGTTTCCATGCCATTCGGGTCGATCATGCCGCGATACATGCCTTTTGAGTTGAAAACATACTCATATTGCCCATCGCCATCAATCACTACGACGCCGCCATCTCCGCCCAGCTCAGCGACCTGGTCGAGCGCGCTTTGAGCCGCATCACCGACACTCTCACCGGCCAGTTCCACGCGCGCACAAATCGTCTTCGCTACCGCCACGCGAATGAAATACTCGCCATGCCCGGTGGCGGACACCGCGCAGACGCCATTCTGCGCATAGGTTGCGGCACCAATCAGCGGCGAGTCCCCAATCCGCCCGGCCGCCTTGGCCGTCATGCCACCCGTCGTGGTCGCCGCTGCGAGATTGCCATTCACATCAATCGCGACAGCGCCGACGGTGCCATGCCGATCGGCATCATTGCGCGAGCGTTCGCGCAATACACGCTCGAGTGACCGACGCCGACCTTCCGTGTCGAAATAGCTGTTCTCGACCATGTCGAGCCCGACCGATTCTGCGAAGGCATCCGCCCCGGCGCCGGCAAACATCACATGCTCGGACTGGTCCATCACGGCCCGCGCGGCGAGGATTGGATTCTTCACCCGTTTGACGCCCGCCACGGCGCCGGCATCGCGTTCCGCTCCGCTCATAATCGAGGCGTCGAGTTCGTGCTCTGCGGCGGCTGTGAACACTGCGCCCTGACCAGCATTAAAGAGCGGGTCATCTTCCATCGGAATCACCGCAGCTTGCACAGCGTCTACCGCATTTCCACCATTTTGAAGCACATTTGCACCAGCTTCCAAGGCGGTTTCGAGGGCGGCTGTAAACGCGGCTTCGCGCTCCGGCGTCATGTTCTCACGCAAAATCACCCCAGCGCCACCATGGATGACCAGGCGCCATTCGACCATCTCTGTCACATCCGCCTCCTCTGCATTGACCGTGGCCGGTGTTTGACACGCCGTGAGCGCAAGCGTCAGGGTGACAAGGACGGGACGTAGCATGAATAGACTCCTTAAAGGGCGGCGAGTTGCTCCCGCGCGACGCTAAGCTTGTCGCGCGCGCCTTGCAACTCAGCCAGACGTTCGCGCTGTTCAGCGACCACTTCTGCTGGCGCCTTGGCCACGAACGCCTCATTTCCGAGACGTTTTTCCAGACCGGTAATCTCACCGCCCAGCTTGCCGAGCTGTTTGTCCAGACGCGCGACTTCCTCACCAGCATCAATCAGGTCAGCAATCTCCAGCACGACCGTCGCCTCATCAACAACGGTCTTGACCGAACCGGCCGGCGCCGCGTCGGCCAGGTCGAGCTTGTCGAGCCGGGCCATGCGCATGATAACATCGCGATGGGCCGCGACGCGCCGACCCGTCTCGTCATTTGCACCGACCAGACTGACCGGAACCTTGGCCCCAGCGGGGACATTAACGTCAGACCGAACCGACCGGATTTGCGAGATGGTTTTCAACACCCAATCCAGCTCTTCTCCTGCGTCTTTGTCGTCAAACGATCCGTTCAGGCCGGGCCAGGTCTGTTGCATTAGGAAATCAGACCGCTCAGCCGTTTGCTCCCACAAAACTTCCGTGACGAAGGGCATGAAGGGGTGCAAGGCGACAAATGTCTGCTCGAGAACCCATCCGAGCACAGCCTGGGTCTCATTTTTGGCTTCAGCATCGTCGCCGTTCAGAATCGGCTTCGACAGTTCCAGATACCAGTCGCACAAGACGTCCCAGGTGAAGTGATAGGCGGCACTCGCGGCATCATTGAAGCGATAATCTTCAATTGCCTCAGAAACCGCTGCTGTACATTTGTACAATTCGCTAACGATCCACTTATTTACTGATAAATCAATAGATTGTGGCTCTATGCTCACACCGAACTTTGCCTCGTTCATTTGTGCAAACCGGGTTGCGTTCCACAGTTTTGTGCCGAAATTTCGGTATCCCGCGACGCGCTCAACCGAGAGATTGATGTCCCGTCCCTTGGTCGCCATCGCCGCCAGCGTGAAACGCAAGGCATCGGCGCCATAGGCTTCAAAACCGTTCGGATAGCGTTTGCGAGTCGCCTTCTCGACCTGCGGCGCTTTCTCCGGCTGGCGCAGGCCTGTTGTGCGTTTGGCGACCAAAGCATCCGCCTCAATCCCGTCAATCAAGTCGACCGGATCGATAACATTGCCCTCGGACTTGGACATTTTCTTCCCATTCTCGTCCCGAACGATGGCGTGGATATAGACATTCTTGAACGGCACTTCCCCATCCATAAACTTAATCCCGAGCATCATCATCCGGGCGACCCAGAAGAAGATAATATCGAAGGCGGTGACGAGCGTGGCGCCTGGATAGAAGGTCTTCAAGCCATCTGTTTCTTCCGGCCAACCTTGGGTCGAGAATGGCCAGAGGCCAGAGCTGAACCAGGTGTCGAGGACGTCTTCGTCTTGAGAGACATTCCGCCAAAACCGAAACTCCGGCGCACCTTTCTTATGATAGTGAACAACAACCGTTGGGTAACCGGAGAAATCGAATTCTTCGATCACCACATCGTCTTGCCCCGAATAGAAATTGGTTATTGCAGACTTCAGGTCATCATAGTTTTCAGCGACAAACAATTTTTGCGGCCTACGTAGTTTTGGGTCATCTTCCGCGGCACGATAGAGACTCTCGTAGCCATACCAAACCGGGATCCGATGCCCCCACCAGAGCTGACGCGATATGCACCAGGGCTCGATATTCTCCATCCAGTTATAATAAGTCCGGTCCCAATTCTCCGGCACGAATTTGGTCGCGCCAGAGCGCACCGCTTCAATCGCCGGCTTGGCCAGCGTTTCGGCATCGACAAACCATTGATCGGTCAGCATCGGCTCGATGACGACGCCGGAGCGATCGCCAAAGGGTTGCATAATCTTCTTGTTCTCAACCAGCGGGATCATCGGGGCCGTGTCATCCCGGCCTTGAGCCGGGACCTCGTCCCCCTCTTCTGGTTTCCATTTCGGGTCTGCGATCATCACCGCATTGCCCTCAGCCGTGATGTCCTCGACCACCGCCTTGCGCGCTTCGAACCGATCCATCCCGCGATACTGGTCCGGGACGAGGTTCATCGCCGCGATCTTGGCTTCGTCAAAGTCCTCTTTGCCTTCAGCAATCCGCTGCGCGACCTCGGCGACCGCAGCATAGGCCTCGCCATCAGCGCGCATAAAGCCCTTCTCATCCATCAGCGCATACATCGGAATGCCGCCGCGCCTGGCGACCTGATAGTCGTTAAAGTCGTGCGCACCGGTAATCTTAACCGCGCCTGAGCCGAAGTCAGGATCTGGATACTCATCCGTGATGATCGGGATCAGCCGGCGATGCTCCTTCGGACCAACCGGGATCTCGCACAGCTTGCCAACGATCGGTGCATAGCGCGCGTCGCTCGGATGCACCGCCACGGCGCCATCGCCGAGCATGGTTTCAGGCCGCGTCGTGGCGATGGAGATATAGTCCCGCGTCTCTTCCAGCGTGACATTCCCATCCTCATCCTTCTCGACATAGGTATAGGTCTCGCCGTCGGCGAGCGGGTATTTGAAATGCCACATATGGCCGTCAACTTCCTTATTCTCGACTTCGAGATTGGAAATCGCGGTCTGGAAATGCGGGTCCCAATTGACCAGGCGTTTGGCGCGATAGATCAGGCCCTCATTATAGAGATCGACAAAGACCTTGTTCACGGCCTTGTTCATGTCCTCGTCGAGGGTGAATTTGGTATTCTCCCAGTCGCAGGAGGCGCCAAGGCGTTTCAGCTGGTTGAGGATCGTCCCGCCGGATTCCTCTTTCCATTCCCAGACTTTCTCGATGAAGGCATCACGGCCCATGCTGCGGCGATCCTGATTGCCGCCAGACGCCGCCAATTGCCGTTCGACGACCATCTGGGTCGCGATGCCGGCATGGTCCATGCCGGGCTGCCAGCGGACATTCTTGCCGCGCATCCGCTCAAAGCGGCACAAGATGTCCTGGACGGTATTGTTGAGCGCGTGGCCCATATGCAGGCTGCCCGTCACATTGGGCGGCGGGATCATGATCGCATAGGGCTCAGCTGACGTGTCCATGCTGGGCCGGAAACAGCCGCTCTCCTCCCAGCGCTGATAGATGCGCTGTTCGTGGGCCTTGGGGTCAAAACGCTGGTCGATCATCAAAATACGTCCGGTCGGTCAGAAAATAGAAAAGGCGCGCCATTTCTGGCGCGCCCGTCTCTTTAGCAGAGGATTTGTTTGGGTCTAGCCAGCCATGCGCGCAATGCGCTGCACTTCGGCTTCCACTTGCTTCTCGACAATGCCTGGCAGATTCTCGTCGAGCCATTCTTTCAGCATCGGACGCATCATTTCGCGGACCAGACCTTCAATCGTCGTAGCGCCGCCGGCATCTTCGCCAAATTCGACATTTGAGAGCAATTTGCTGAGGGCTCCAGCTGCTGCGGTAACGGTGGCCGTATCAGTGAGCGGCGCGGCTTGTGCTGCCATCGGTTTTTCCTCTTCAATCACGGGTTCAGGATGAGGCGCGGGTTCAGGCTCAGTTGCAGGTTCGAGCGCGATTTCTTCAACCGGCTCAAACGAGTCCTCAACCGGATCGGCAGCAGCTTCCACTTCCGCAAAATCCTCTACGCCTTCAAACGCGTCCTCTTCAAACGCTTCAAAACTGTCTTCTTCGATGCCGAGATCGAACACTTCCTCTTCCACGGCGGCTTCGACCGCATCCGCTTCCAGTTCGCTGGTCGCATCTTCCATCGACTGGCTGATGGCCGCGAGCACGTCCTCTTCCGATTCAATCGGTGCAGCATCCGCACTCAGAATGTCTTCTTCATCGAACATGCCCAGATCATCGGCCGGCGCTTCAGGTTCTGCCGCGGCGGCAGCTGGCGCCGCTGGGGCGTCATCATCCGCAATGATCTTCCTGATGGAAGAGAGAATTTCTTCCATGGTCGGTTCGTTCTGAGCTTGCTCCGCCATAGCTGGTCCCATCAAATTAGCTTCACCCCTAACCGCTACCGGAGGCCGGTTAATAAGCGATTACGAAATTAACTATTGTCCGATTCGTCCGGAAACGGCCAATTCTAAAGGCTGAGATCGCCCATAGCGCGCAGCAATTGATGTGTCGCCACGTAGGCATCGCGGCGCGCATTAACGAGCCCGAGCCGGGCTTCCAGCAGCTGCTGTTCCTGATCGAGCACGTCCAAAGTCGTCCGCGTGCCGACGCTCAATTCTTCCTGGGCACCTTCATAGGCGATTTCTGCCGCTTCGACCTGCAATTCCGAGGCGGTGATAGCCTGTTCGGCCGCGATATTGCCATACCAGGCCTGGGCAATGCTCGCCGTCACCTGGCGCTCAGTATTGATGGTCTGCAGTCTCGCCTGCTCGCGCTCCAGACGGGCGGCACGGATCCGGCTGCGCAAGACCCCGCCCTGAAACAGGGGAACGCTGGCCTGGGCGAAGACGCTGAGCGAGGTATCGCGATAATTATCAGGCGGCAAAGTTACGAACTCGCCCGTCGGCCCGACGCCAAGCGCTTCCTGATCAAACGTTTCCTGCACATTCGCGGTGCCGACGATCGACACGCTAGGACGCGTTTCACCCTTCGCGGCGCGCACGGCCTGTTCCGCCGCCCGTTCCGCCTGACGAAGCGCTTTCAGATCCGGATTGTCTGCCAATGCCATTTGCAAGGCGAGGTCGTAATTGTCCGGTGTTGATGGGGAATCTGGCGCCGGCGCCAGATCGCCGGCCGCCTGGCCCACAAAAACCTCATAAATCGATAGCGAAGCCTCAAGCTGGGACTCCGCCCCGGCATAAGAGGCCTTGGCGCCTTGTAACCGTGCTTCGGCCTGTTTGACGTCGGTGCGGGTTGCGACCCCGACCTCAAACCGGTCGGCAGCTGCGCGTAATTGTTCCTGAAGCAAGGCCACGCTATTGGCGCGAATAAGCAAAGCTTCGCGATCGCGCAGGACGTCGACATAAGCGGTCACGACATTCAGGATCAGATCCTGTGACACCCCATCCAGCTGCGCATCCGCAGACAGAATGCCCGCCTGCGCCTGATCGATACCCGCGGCGATGCGGCCGCCTGTATAGACAGGTAAACTGGCCTGAATCTGAGCCCGCGCCAAAGGTCGATCGCCGACCCCAAAGGCAATCGGCTGATTGGTGTCTGTCGATTCATAGCCCGCTGAGCCGGTGAGATCGACGGTCGGCGCCCTCGCGCCGCGGGCTTGATTCAACTGTTCGCGCGCAACGCCAAGCTCGGCCCGCTGGGCGGCCAAAGCCGGATTTGTCTGAAAGGCAAGATCAAGCGCGTCTTGCAGAGTCTCGGTCTGACCTGGCGATGCCAGCAACATTGCGGCGACGGAAACCAGAAGCGATTTGCGGAACATGGGAGGCCTCATTTCTTCGATGCGGTCAGCCTTATGTAGCGTTTGATTAAAAAAAGTGAACACTGTTCACCATTTTGTCGCGCGCGGCGTCTCAAACTCGACCGATCAACATGGCCAGCAGGATCGAAGCCCGGATTTGCAAAGCCGATGGTTCCGCTTGGCGCGCCCAGATATGGCGCAGTCGCAAATGTGCCACCGCTGGCCGGACCCTGCTCGAAACCGAGAGATGGGCGGACATCGCGGAATCGTTCTCCCCTCGACGACGTGCGGCCCATTCCCGGGCGAGCACCGCTACCGTGTCGTCAAAATCTGCTGCGGCATCGCAAATCCTTGCGGCGACCTGAACGAGCCGATCTTCAGGCTCTAGCGATCGATTGTATGCGAGGTAGGCCGCTTCATGCTCATCGATGATTAACATCAAGTCCGCTATGATAAGGCGCTTTTGCCGAATTTCTTCGGCCAGCGCCAAGACGACATCGTGCTGACGCACCTTGTCCTGCGCCAATTCTTCAAGCGCGTCGCGCCACCACTGAAAACGGATATTGCCCATCGTCTGATCCGTCACGACCAGTCGCACCCGCGCCAGTTCATAGTAAAACGCGTACAGGATGATCAACGTGGTTCGCGCCTCTGGTGTCGCATACCGACTGGAAAGCCAGCGCGGCTCGTCGACCGACCGAATCCGGGTGTCCAGGCGAAGATGAATTTCTTTCAAAGAATCACTGGCAGGACTGGTCATGACGGATCAGACGATGGGCAATATCCGTTTTCAGTGGTGGCGCGACGCGCTTGAAGAATTGGCGCA
>JBCBBC010000015.1:0-70134 GCA_038532145.1 Pseudomonadota bacterium
CATTCACCGGATGCGAGGTCCACATCATGTGTTGTGGTTCCTTTAGTTACAGTTCCTTGGCCTGGTCATCGGAGGATTCCTCTTCATCCTCATCTGTCACCGCAGCGGCGGCGCTGGCCGCCTCTTCTTCTTCCAACTCTTCGTCGTCATCCTCCGGCACCGCTTCCTTGGCGGCGGCGGTGCGAACCTTCGTCTTCGTCGCTTGCACGGTCTCGTCGGCGGGATCAAAAGAATATGAGCATTTCGGACAAACAGCTGGCCGCTTGTTCAAATCATAGAATTTAGCCTCGCAAGTGGGGCAAACGGTTTTGGTACCCAGTTCCGGATCAGCCATATTTTTTATCCATTGATGTGAAATTCATTGCCCGCGCGCTTGCCAGAAACGCTCCCGCCTGTCAAAGCGCTTTTCGCTAGGTACTGTAACTAAAGGAACCACAACACATGATGTGGACCTCGCATCCGGTGAATGAGATCGCCGGAACTTTGCGCGCGCCTGGCGACAAGTCGTGCTCGCACCGCGCACTCATCCTTAGCGGCCTGGCCGCTGGAACTTCAGAAATCTCCGGCCTGTTGGAAGGCGAAGACGTGCTCAATACGGGCCGCGTAATGGCCGCGCTCGGCGCGACGGTTGAACGCACCGGTGAAGGCGCCTGGCGCGTCGAGGGCGTTGGGGAAAATGGATTGCGGACGCCGAACGTTGATCTCGACTTTGGCAATTCCGGCACCGGTTCGCGACTGATGCTGGGTGTTGTTGCAGGGTATCCGGTCTCGGCTAGGTTCATCGGAGATGCGAGTCTGTCGGGCCGTCCTATGGGCCGCGTCCTTGACCCGTTGGCCAAAATGGGGGTTGGTTTTGAGGCAAGCGCGGGCAAGACGTTACCGCTCACGTTGACGGGGCGCGCTAATCTGACCGCAATCACCTATCAGCCGCCGCACGCCTCGGCGCAGATAAAATCCTGCATTTTGCTCGCGGGCTTAAATGCTCAAGGTGAAACCACCGTCCGGGAATCGCGTATCACGCGCGATCATTCGGAGCGAATGCTGCGGGGATTTGGCGCAGAAGTGATCAGCCGGCGCGAAGATGCGGCAAACATCGTCTCTATCGTCGGTGGGCAAAAGCTGTATGCGCGTGAAACCGTGGTCCCAGGCGATCCGAGCTCTGGTGCGTTCCTCGCAGCGGCCGCAATGATATCACCCCGGGGCGGTGTGGTCGTCGAGAACCTGATGTCGAACGAAACGCGCGATGGATTTTACCGCGCCGCCGCCTTGATGGGCGCCCATGTCGGGGCCGAAGATGTCGGCGATGCCGCTGGAGAGCGGCTGATCGATATGAGTTTCGAGAGCGCCGATCTCAAAGGCACTGATATTCCCGTCGATCTGGTGCCCAGCATGATTGACGAATTCCCGATTCTTGCCGTTCTGGCCGCCCATGCGACGGGGACCACTGTGGTTAAAGGCGCGGCTGAGCTGCGCGTAAAGGAAAGCGATCGGATCAAGGCCGTGGTGAACATGTTGCGGGTCAATGGCGTTACGGTCGAAGAGACCGAGGATGGCTTTATTGTTCAAGGCTGTGACGGGGCAGTGCCAGGCGGCGGGGTGGTCGAAACGCATCATGATCACCGCATCGCCATGAGCGCACTGGTCATGGGGACGGCCGCTCTTAAGCCTATCAGCATTGACGATGCCAGCATGATCGACACCAGCTATCCTGACTTCATGACACATATGACGACGCTTGGCGCCGACCTGCGAAAGGGCTGAATCACGCAATCGTTAACCATATCGCTTGCAATCCCAACTTTTTTAAGTATATCGATTTTCGATATGTTCAAAAAGGGAACGTGAAACATGAAATTTGGCCTTATTGCGAGCGCGAGTGTCCTGGCGCTGAGTGCGTGCACATCGATTGTCTCCGAGTCGGACGTCACCGAAACAGCTGTTGAAATCACAGAAACGGTCGAGGAGACTGTTGTCAAAGCGGCAGCTCCGGAAACCGCCCCCATCATCGATCGTGCGGCGATCTTCGGAAATCCGGAACAGACGCAAGGCCGAATTAGCCCTGATGGGAATTATATTAGTTGGCTCGCCCCCGTTGAAGGTGTGCTCAATATCTGGGTGGCCCCCGCCGACGATCCAAGTGCTGCGAAAGCTGTTACTAATGACGCCTATCGCGGCATTGGTTCACACTTCTGGGCGCCGAATTCCAAATTTGTCTATTTCACGCAGGATGATGGCGGGAACGAGAACTTCCATGTCTACGCCTCGAACGTTGAAACTGGTGAAGTCAAAGATCTAACCCCGGTTGAAGACGGTGTGCGCGCAACGATACAGGGCGTGTCTTCCGAACGACCTGATCATCTTCTCGTTGGCATGAATGAACGCAACCCACAGATTTTCGATCTCTATCTCGTCGACGCTGCAACGGGTGAGCGTGAATTGGTGAAAGAAAATCCAGGCTATGCGGGCTGGATCATCGACAACGAACTCACACCCCGCTTCGGCGTGGTGCAAACCGCTGGCGGCGGCGCCGATATCGTCGACATGGAGGGCGGCGTTTTGTCTTCCATTCCGGCAGAAGACTTCCTGACCACGAACACGTTCGGCTTCAACAAGGACAATACTTACATGTACGCCGTTGATAGTCGGGACCGCGATACCGCCGCCTTGGTCAAGATGAGCGCAACCGATGGCAGCGTCGAAGTGCTGGCAGAAAATGACAAGGCCGATATCAGCAACGTCCTGTTGCATCCGGAAACGTATGAGCCGCTCGCTTACGCCACCGACTATCTGCGCAGCGAGTGGACGCCCCTCGATGATGGTGCCGCCGAAGATTTTGATTTCCTGAAGTCGAAACTGAGCGGTGACCTGCAGATCCTGTCTTCGACCGATGATTTGTCTAAGGCAATTGTCTACTCAGAGGCTGCCGAAGCTCCGGGCATTTACTACGTTTATGATCGCACGGCCGATACGCTGACCGAGATGTTCGCGACCCGGCCGGACCTCGCGGACGCGGACTTGCAGGCCATGCACCCGGTTGAAATCGGATCGCGGGATGGTCTGACCCTGGTGTCCTATCTGACCCTACCACCGGGGTCCGACGCGGATGGCGATGGACGTCCGGAAGCGCCGGTTCCAATGGTGCTTGCGGTCCATGGCGGCCCTTGGGCGCGCGACAATTATGGCTATAATTCCTGGCACCAATGGATGGCCAATCGCGGTTATGCGGTCCTGTCCGTCAATTATCGCGGCTCGACCGGGTTCGGGAAAAATTTCGTCAATGCTGCCGTCAAGGAATTCGCCGGCAAGATGCATGACGATCTGATCGACAGCGTCGAATGGGCTGTATCCGAAGGCATTGCTCAGGAAGACAAAGTCGCCATCGCCGGCGGCTCCTATGGTGGATACGCAACCTTGATCGGTGTCACGTTCACACCCGATACGTTTGCGTGTGGTGTCGATATTGTTGGTCCATCCAGCCTAGTCACGCTGGTCGAGAGTTTCCCGGAATACTGGAAACCCTTCCTGGAGGGCACCTGGTTCAAATATGTCGGCGATCCGGAAGTGCCGGAAGATCGGGCCGACATGCTGGCGCGATCAGCCATCACCAAAGTCGACGATATTTCGGTCCCACTTCTGATCGGCCAGGGCGAGAATGATCCTCGCGTCACTAAGCTGGAGTCCGATCAACTGGTGGATGTCATGGCACAAAAAGGTCTGCCGGTTACTTATGTGAACTTCCCGGATGAAGGCCATGGTTTTGCCCGACCAGAAAACCGCCTCGCCTTCTATTCCATTATGGAAGGCTTCCTGGCGGAATGTCTCGGTGGACAAGCCGAGCCGATTGGCGGCGCGTTTGACGGGTCCTCGGTTCAAGTCCTGCACGGCGCGAACTTTGTGCCAGGACTTGCAGAAGCTGTGGCCGCCCTTCCGGTTGAAGAGCCTGCCGAATAAGATCTCACGATCGAAATTGAAAACCGCCGCGCTGGAATCAGGGCGGCGGTTTTTTTGCGTGGACGTCACTTCCCGCGTTGACTTCAACGCCACCTTCGCGCATCGGCCCCAGTATGATTATCGCAATCGACGGCACCCTGGCTTCTGGCAAAGGCACGATCGCGCGGCGGCTCGCTGGCTGGTATGGCTTGCCGCACATGGATACCGGGCGTCTGTATCGCGCAACCGGTGTCGCAGCGCTGCACAAGCAGGTGGATTTTTCTGATGCCGCGGCGCTGGCAGGGATCGCTCGATGCCTCGATCTGAATGATTATTCCGAGGGAGAGCTGCGCACCGGAGAAGCCGGCCAGGCCGCGTCCAAAGTCGCTGCCATTCCGGAAGTCCGCGGCGCATTGCTGGAATTGCAACGCGCCTTTGCGCATCAGCCAAAAGGCGCTGTGCTGGATGGGCGCGACATTGGCACAGTCGTCTGCCCCGAAGCGGATGTGAAACTCTGGGTAGATGCCACAGTTGAAGTCCGTGCGACAAGACGCTGGAAAGAACTCACGGCCAAGGGCGAGACCTTGTCACTCGACGAGATGATTGCACAGGTCCAGGAGCGCGATGACCGGGACCGAGCCCGCAAAGATGCGCCAATGGTGGCAGCCGCAGATTCAGTCTTGATCGATACTTCCGACCTGACTATAGACGCGGCTGTGGATAAAGCACGGGCGGCGGTCGAGGCCGTTCTCGCCCAAAAATCTGAGAGTTCTGAGCCGTAAGGCCCAAATCTAAAAACCCTCAAACGCTTATCCCTGACATCGCAGCGACGTCGGACCGGAAGCATGGTGCCTCTGGACGTGAACCCCGTCATGACTGCGCATCTGGAGACCCCATGACTGACTCAATGAATCCCTCAACCGAGGATTTTGCCTCAATGTTTGAGGACAGCGCTGGTGCCGCCACTCTGCAAGAGGGCAAAGTTGTACCCGCGACCGTCATTTCCAATAATGGCGATTATCTCGTACTCGACGTTGGCTTGAAAACCGAAGGCCGCGTCGCTGCCAAAGAATTCCTGCTCGAAGAGAAGCAGCCGGAATCAGGCGATATTGTCGAAGTATATCTCGACCGGATCGAAAACCTGATGGGCGAGGCAGTTCTGTCGCGCGACAAGGCGCGCCGCGAAGAAAGCTGGATCCGCCTGGAAGACAATCACAACAAGGAAGAACCCGTGAAGGGCGCGATTGTTGGCCGGGTCAAAGGCGGTTTCACCGTCGATCTGGGCGGCGTCAACGCCTTCCTGCCTGGTTCTCAAGTCGACATTCGTCCAGTCCGCGACGTTGGTCCGCTAATGAACGAAGTTCAGCCTTTCGCCATTCTGAAAATGGACCGCGCCCGCGGCAACGTTGTTGTCTCTCGCCGTGCCATTCTCGAAGAGAGCCGCGCCGAACAGCGTGCGGAAATCGTTGGCGATATGAATGAAGGCGATACGCGCGAAGGCGTCGTCAAGAACATCACCGATTACGGTGCGTTCGTCGACCTGGGCGGCATTGATGGCCTCCTCCACGTTACCGATATGAGCTGGAAGCGGGTCAATCACCCAAGCCAGGTCGTCAATGTCGGCGACACGGTCAAAGTTCAGATCATCAAGATCAACCCGGAGACCCAGCGTATCAGCCTCGGCATGAAACAGCTGGAAAGCGATCCTTGGGACGATATCGAAGCCAAGTACACGGTCGGCACACGGATGTCTGGCCAGGTCACCAACATCACCGATTATGGTGCGTTTGTTGAGCTGGAAGATGGCGTTGAAGGCCTGATCCACGTCTCGGAAATGAGCTGGACCAAGAAAAACGTACACCCCGGCAAGATCGTTTCAACATCTCAGGAAGTCCTCGTCGAAGTCCTCGATGTCGATTCTGAGAAGCGCCGCATCTCACTTGGTCTCAAGCAGACCCAGGACAATCCATGGTCGGCCTTCATGGCGGAGCATCCTGTCGGCACCGACATTGAAGGTGAAGTTCGCGGGATCACTGAGTTTGGTCTGTTCGTTGGCCTGGGCCCAGACCTCGACGGTATGGTCCACATCAATGACATCTCATGGGAACAGTCTGGCGAAGAAGCGATCCAGGCGTTCAATAAAGGTGACACGGTGACAGCGCGCGTCCTCGACGTCGACACTGAGAAAGAGCGGATCTCGCTCGGCATCAAACAGGTTGGCGGCGATCCAATCGCTGACAATGCCAGCGTCAAGCGCGGCGCCATCGTGACCTGTACGGTTACCGAAGTCGCCTCTGGTGGCATCGAGGTCGAGTTCGGCGATCCTGCCGTCAAAGCCTTTATCCGTCGTTCTGATCTGTCTCGCGATCGCAGCGAACAGCGTCCAGAGCGCTTCGCAGTAGGCGACAAGGTCGACGCCAAGGTCACTCAAGTGGACAAGTCGTCTCGCCGGATCGGCGTGTCGATCAAGGCACTCGAGATTTCCGAAGAGCAAGAGGCCGTCGCACAATACGGGTCAGCCGACAGCGGTGCATCCCTGGGCGACATTCTCGGCGCGGCCCTGGCCAGCGGTGATGGCGAGCCTGCAGCAGAAGCTGTAGCGGAACCAGAAGCCGAAGCTGAAGACAAGCCAAAAGCAAAGGCCAAATCGAAAGCGAAAGCCAAGTCGGAACCAGAAGAAGAGGTTGTTGCTGAAGCTGAGGCAGACGCCGAAGAAAAGCCAGCCAAGAAAAAGGCTGCGCCTAAGAAGAAGGCGGCTCCAAAGAAAAAGGCTGCTAAAAGCGACGATGCGTAAACAGCTTTACGTTCAAACCTAACAATCAGGTAATGGACAAGTATTTTGCGACGGAGGCCTAGTCTCCGTCGCATTTTTCGTTTAGGTTCAAAGACATGCTGAGATCAGAACTGATTGCAAAACTTGCCGATGAGAATCCGGAACTACGCCCGGAGGACCTCGAAAAAGTGGTATCTGTGATCCTCGATGAGATCGCAGATGCGTTAGCCCGCGGCGACCGCGTAGAGTTACGTGGTTTTGGCGCATTTTCCGTTCGCCATCGTCAGGCCCGAAAAGGCCGCAATCCCCGGACGGGTGAGGCGGTAAATGTTGAGGCCAAGTCGGTGCCTTTCTTCCGACCGGGTAAAGAGCTACGGGCCCGCGTGAATGACGGGATAGACCCGGAGTCGCGCTAGAAAATTCAGCGTCTTCTGCACCGCTCATTTGACGTTCACACAGATTTCCAACACTCTTCGCATCGACCCGGTACGGGTCTAAGTCAGAAGGGGCTAATTATGTTTAATGAATTCAAAGAGTTTGCCATGAAAGGCAATCTCGTCGACATGGCGGTTGGTTTCGTCATGGGCGGCGCATTTGCAACTGTAGTTACGGCATTTATCCAGGGATTGTTCTTGCCCGTACTCAGCCCTATCATGGGGGGAATAGATTTATCGAGCCTCACATGGACAGTTCAGGAAGCAGTGCTTGCTGATGACGGGACGGTCATGCGGGAGGCGTCAATCGCCGACCTCGGCGGATTCATCTCTGCCCTTATTTCCTTTATCATCGTCGCCTTTGTCATGTTCATGATCATCAAGGGCATGAACAATATGCAGAAGAAGGCAGAGGAAGCACCAGCCGAACCACCGGCGCCGCCGCGTCAGGAAGTCTTGCTCGAAGAAATTCGCAACCTCCTCGCCAAACAGTCGTAATTCGTTAACAGAGCGACGGTATAGACTCACCTCAAGTAGAGTGTGTGTAGTGTTCAGGGGCGGCCAGCGGCTGCCCCTTTTCCTTTGGGCTTAACGCCGCCTTAAAAAAACGTACCAGGCCCCGCCGCCACCATGCTTGGCATGGGCCGGCGCATAGCCGCTGACCAGCGCACGCGCTTCCGGCAAATCGAGCCAGTTCAAGAAAGCCCGTTTCAATACCCCTTTGCCGGACTTGCCTTTTCCGGTGATGACAATCACGCATTGTGCGCCCTTGGCTTGTTCGCGCGCGAGAAAGTTCGGCAAGACTTGAAAGGCTGACTCGCGGGTATGTCCATGCAGATCAAAACTGGCTGATACAGGTGGGCGCCCGCGGCGCACCGCGCGTTCATTCTGTCGGTTCTGCGGCGGCGCATATGGCTTCTTTCGGGACGGCAGAGAGACCGAAAGCTCCAGCTCATCCCGCTTTCGGGGACTGCCAGCTGGCGTCCCACGCCGCCCCTTCATCGGCATCACATTTCGCGATGCCGCCGCCCAGGCGCGCTTTTCTTTGTCGGTCAGATCTCGCCGGCTCATGCCATGCGTTCTAGGGCGATACCAGGATCGGTCCAGTGGTCGATGCACGTGCCGCATTACGCATGCGGATCCGCTCCGCGACCGCCCGCGGCAGCAAAACCCAAAGTCGCCCCGGCGCATTTACAGTATCCGCGGCAGCCCCGGCTTGCGGACCCGTGCCGAAATAGAGATCGCCGCGCACCGGTCCTTTGATCGCCCCGCCCGTATCCTGCGAGACCAATAAGCCTGACCAGGATCCACCAAGACCCGGAGCACTCGTCTGCACAAACATGGGCACACCGCCAGGATGGATACTCGTATCCACCGCCATCGATCCAAGCGGGGTCAAGGGTACCCCAAAAGACCCTTTTGGTCCGAGGGTCGGATCACCTTCGGCTTCGAGATTGAAAAAGACAAAGCGCGGATTGGCATTCATCGCTTCCCGCGCGCGCGCAGGACTGGTTCGATCCATCCAGGCGCGAATGCCCGTCATGCTGGCTTCGCCGCGAGTGATCCAGCCGCGCTGCATCAACCAGTTCGCAGTCGAGCGAAAAGGCTGGCCATTATTGGCCGCATAGACCGCGCGAATGGTCCGACCGTCCGGAAGCACGAGACGCCCCGAACCCTGAATCTGGAGAAAGAAAACATCGGCTGGGTGCGCATAGGCCAGGGGCTCAACGCCCTTACGCGTGATTTCAGCCCGATCCGGATAAGGGCGCCTCTGACCATTGGGCAGTAATTGATAAACCGCTCCACCCTCTGTCACCAGATCAGACGGTCGGGCCGGAATCGGTTCGGTAAACGGTGGCTGCGGCGTTAGCCGCGCGGGATAAGTCGGCTCGAAATAACCTGTGAATCGCGATTGGCCATCGTCCGGTACGATCTCTACCGGCGTGAACAAGGCCTGCAAAACCGCACGTGCACTCTGGGGGTCGCCGATCACATCCAGCGCCGCACAAGCCGGGACCCAATCGTCCGCGGTTCCAGCCCAGGCGGCCCGGCGGGACAGATAGGTTCTGGGATCGCGGCGCTCATAGACGTCGCAGCTTCGGCGCAGTGCAGCCAGACCTGGAGCGAGATCAGCCGTTTGCCAGCCGGGAAGGGAATCGAACGCCACGGGCTCGGGCGTTAACGTCCAGGCACTCGGGTCTATGGCTGGGCGCGGTGTCTGAACGGCCGGCTGGCTTGGCGTCGGCTGACGCGCGGTAGACACGCAGCCGGACAAGACCAAAAGGGCAACGCTCAAAAGACCGATGATTCGCATGGTGCGAGTCTAGGCCTGATTGGCGTAGCGGCTCAAGTTACCAATGCGGAGACCCGATGGCCTTAGTCGGCTGTGTCGACATCATCAAGCAACCAGTTCGGATCGTTCGAACTGGTCTGGCGCATAAAGGTCCAAAGTTCCGACGCCCTGGTCGTGGTCTCGCCATCGCCAAGTTCCGACTCGTACAGAACGGTGACGCGCGCCATGCCATCATCGGCGAGAGAGGCATCTGTAATTTCGGCTTTCCGAATGCGCAACAATTGCAGGCCTTCGGCGCCGGTTTGTTCGCGTTCGGCAATCGCCGCGTCCCAGGCTTCATAAACATCCGTATCGAGGAGCGGTTTCAAGGCGTCACGATCGCCGCGCCCGAAGGCGCCAACAATCATTTCATATGCCGCGCGCGCACCTTGCATAAAGGCCCGTGGCTCAAAACTCTGATCGACATCATAGATGGATTCCATCCCGGCGGCCGCTGGTCCGGTAAAGGTCGGGCGCAGCGGGACAACATCTCCACCACTTGGCGCCGAAGTGCTGGGCGTTGGGGTCGGCGCCGGGTTCGGCATCCGCGAACGACCTTCCGGCGGCCCCTCATCCTGGCCAAGCGTGACGAACAAGCGCCACCCTACAAAGAGGGCAATTCCTGCCAGGACGATGAATTCTATCATTGAAGAGGACATGCGGGACTCATTCTATCAATCTTTCGCCTTCTCATATAGGGGGATTTTAAGAAGTGCCACCCACCGTTGCGCCACTTTGTGGCACATGTTACGCGCCAGTAATCTTCAGACATAGAGTGAAACCCGATGACCGACACACCCGATATGGCAACTCCGCCGCAAGACAATGCCCCTCAACAAGGCCCCGCCATTCGCGTTATGAGCCAGTATATCAAGGATCTCTCGTTTGAGAATCCGGGCGCAACGGTCCAGGATCAGCCAAATATCGAGCTCGGCATTGATGTCGGCGCTGCACCCAAACAGGGCAGCGAGGGTGTGTTTGAAGTGACGCTGAAACTGAAAGCTCGTGCCGGGACTGAAACCACAGCACTCTTTCTGATTGAGATGGATTATGCCGGCCTGTTCCAGTTGCAAGGCTTTTCACAAGCCGACATGGAGCCCATCCTGTTAATCGAGTGTCCGCGGATCCTATTCCCATTTGCGCGACGGATCATTGCCGACATTTCAGCCGAAGGCGGCTTCCCGCCCTTACGCATTGATCCCGTTGATTTCGGGGCGCTGTACAGCACGCAAAAGCAGCGCGCTGCAACCGCGGCTGCCCAGGGTCAGACACCGCCGCCCGCAGAACCTCAAGCGTAGCGTTTCCAGATCGGGTCGTCGCCAAGCGACTCGACAAAGGTCTGGTGATTCGCAAATTCGTCCTCGGAAATTTTCATTGCACGGGCGCTCGGCCTTTGCTCAGCTGGCGCTCGATCACCTGTGGCAATGGCATTTTTGCCGCCAAAGTCAAAACTGTGTGCGCGCCCACCTAACAGTTCGAGATAGACTTCCGCCAATAACTGGCTGTCGAGCAGGGCACCATGATAGGTTCGCGCCTCAGCATTGACGTCGAATCGTTTGCACAGCGCGTCGAGACTGGCGGGAGCGCCAGGGTATTTTTTGCGGGCAATCGCCACTGTGTCGACCCAACGGTCCTCCGGGATCGGCGATTTTCCGCAGCGTTGAAGTTCCATATTCAAGAAGCCGCGGTCAAACTTGGCATTGTGGGCAACCAGAATAGAATCTCCGACAAATGCGAGGAAAGCATCGACAATGCAGGGGTCTTCAAACGGCGGCTTGTCGACGAGAGCTGCGTCCGTGATCCCGGTAATTCGGATCGTTGCTTCGGATACGGCCCGCCCCGGATTGATGTAAGTCTGGAAAGTGTTTCCAGTTGGCACGTGATTGATAAGTTCCACGGCGCCAAGCTCAATGATGCGATCATCCTGATCCCATTCCAGGCCGGTGGTTTCCGTATCGAAGGCAATTTCTCGAATGAGTTCGGTCATCATCTACGCCGCGTCCAGACTGTCAAAGAGGTCTATGATGGCTTGAACGTGTGCGCGGGCGAAGTCAAAGCCAAAAGCCGTGCTGATGACAAAATCCGCCCGCGCGCGCTTTTCCGCATCCGGCATTTGCTTGGCCCGGATGTTTTCAAACTCTTCCGCGGTCATCTCACCGCGCTGCAGAACCCGCGCTTTCTGAACGTCAGCCGGCGCGGTCACGACCGTAACATGGTCGCATCGGGCATCACCCCCGGTTTCAAACAGAAGGGGAATGTCCAGGACCGCAAAACTCTTTTTAGTATCAAGCGCCTGTTGACGGAACTTCATCTGGCTGAGACCGACCAGAGGGTGGACGATGGCTTCCAGGTCCTTCATTGCGTCCGGATTATCGACGACTTTGGCCCGCAACGCCGCACGATCAATGCCGCCATTCTTGAGAATATCACCGAATCTCTCGGACAAAGGTCCGACAGCGGCCCCGTCCTTTTCGTAGAGCGCGTGCACTTCGGCATCCGCATCATAGACCGGAAACCCCGCCTCAGCGAACATGTTCGCCGTGGTCGACTTGCCCATACCGATGGATCCGGTCAATCCGAGAATGATCATGACACCGCCCTCAAAGCAATTTCGCATCGACGTTGCGCTGCGGCCTGATCCGGCTTTTCGCCAAACCATATTTCAAAACTGCACGCCGCTTGCGCTACCAACATGGTGAGCCCATCACGGGTCCGCCACCCGCGGGCCGCTGCATGGGCAATTTGAGGCGCAGCGGTTTTGCCATAGGAGATATCAAAGAATAGCCGATCGGCGCCAACCGGCAGGTCAATGATATTGCCGTCATATCCCATGCTGGTTGTATTGATGACGATCGTTGCAGACTCGATATGATCCTTATACTGACTCATTGCTCCGTATACGGTTTTATCGTTGCCGAGTTCGCTGCAGAGCGCCTCCGCTTTCGAGATTGTTCGGTTCAAAACAGTGATTGGAAATCCCGACTGTGCCAGCGCAAAGACCAAAGCGCGCGCGGATCCTCCGGCGCCCATTATGACAACACGGTCCGTATCCGGATCGGCAGCGCCTAAGGCAGCGAGGAAACCTGGCGCATCCGTATTGTCCGCCCGCCACTTTTGTTGACCCAGGTAAGAGAGCGTATTTGCAGCGCCGATCGTTGCTGCCTCGACACTGGCCTCACTCGACGCCGCCAGGGCCGCATGTTTATGAGGCAAAGTCACATTAACGCCGAGAATATCACGCTTGCTCAGGGTCTGCAGGGCAGATTCAAACGCTCCCTCGGGCACATGCATGGCTTCATAGGTGGCATTGAACCCCATATCCCGGAGCCATCCATTGTGAATCAATGGCGACATGGAATGGGCAATGGGATCGCCAATGACTCCAAGCAATTTGGTCATTGTTCCAGGACATTCCTGATGCGCAGATAGTCAAGCAGCGGCAGAAGCGGCAAACCGAGAACAGAGAAATAGTCGCCTTCAATCTTTGAGAAAAGCTGCGCGCCAAGCCCTTCCAGCTGATACGCCCCAACCGTCGTCAACAGAGGCGGGCCACAAGACTGAATATAAGACCTAATAAAGCCGTCACTCAGTGTACGGACGGTCAGATGAGGCCGCGCCATGTGGCGCCAGATCGGCTCGCCATTCTCAGCGATGACAATCGCGGTCTCGAGCGTATGCGTCTTGCCGGACAGTTTCTTCAAATGTTTGGCGGCGCCGTCGAGATTGATCGGCTTGTCAAATGCCTCTCCTTCGAGATTGAGCATTTGATCGCCGCCAATAACCAGACCCTCAACCTGGCTCGACACTTTCACGGCTTTCATTTCCGCCAGGCGCATCGCCTGATTGCTGACACTCAGCCCTTCGGATCGCATGCCTCTTTTGGCGGCGTCTTCATCGACATTGGGTTTGATCGATTGCGCCTGGACGCCAGCGCCCGCCAATAAAGAACGACGGCTGGCACTGCCGGACGCCAAAATAATATTCACCATCAGACAAAGCCCCGTCGCTCATTTAGTTTATTCAGTATCGCCGCCGCGGTCTCTTCAACACTGCGTCGCGAAACGTCGATCACCGGCCACTTATTACGTTGGAACAACCGGCTTGCCTCAGTGACTTCTGCCCGGACGGCTTCCTCATTGACGTAATCCGTCTTGGAATTCTCGTTCAGTGACACAAGACGCTGGCTGCGGATTTGCAGCAGTCGTTCAACTCCGATTTTCAGACCGACCACCATTGGATGGTCCAGCTGCTCGACCAATTGGGGCAACGGAATGCCCGGAACCAGGGGAATATTCCCGGCTTTCACACCGCGATTGGCCAAATAAACGCATGTCGGCGTCTTGGAGGTTCGACTTACGCCGAGCAGGACAACATCGGCATCAACCAGACCTTGGACATTCTGCCCATCATCATGATTCAAGGCAAAATCAATGGCGGATATCCGTTTGAAATATTCTTCATTCAGGGCGTGTTGGCTGGCGATCTTCTCACTCGCCGGAATGCCGAGATGACGTGACAACATGTGAATGGAAGGATCCAAGACGGGCAATGTCTGAATCCCGCGCTGACGGCAGAATTGTTCCAGCTTGCGCCGCAAATTATCATCGGAAATCGTATACCAGACCACACCGGGCGCAGCTTCAATCTCGGCCATCACCCGATCAAGCTGACGTTCCGATCGGACGAGATAATAATTGTGTTCCAACGGAATGGTACGATCAAACTGAGCCGCGGCGGCCCGCATCACCGCATTCAGCGTTTCACCTGTTGAGTCTGAGACCAGGTGGACATTAAAATAGATCGCGAGACGCATGGTGAGCCTGATTTACCTTTATCACCCTGTGCCGGAGCAAACCGAATTGGACAAGCCCTGTGGATGTGTTGTGGAATTGTCGGAATCGCCTCGAATTTGACTCTGAATCGCACAATTGAACGAATCTGACTCCCCCTGTTGATAGCATGTTCCAAACCCCCGTCCAGACCGTCTATTAACCATTTATTTACCTATGAATCAACCGGTTAACAGAACGTAAATAGAGCATGGAATTGGGGACAGACTGTGGACAAGTGCGGGACAAATTCACTCAGGTGCGCTTTTCCACGAGACTCCCGGCTTAATAATGATAAGGCCTCTTCGATTGAATTTTTGGGTTTGATTTTTCTCTATGGCCGATCTCAGCACGTCGCGTTTTCTGAATGTCCTTTCTGGTAATCCCTCATCCCCGGTGCCCATCTGGATGATGCGACAAGCAGGTCGACATCTGCCTGAATATCTCGAACTAAGATCTCGGGCAAAGGACTTTCTCGACTTTTGCTATTCGCCCTCCATGGCAGCGGAAGCGACACTGCAACCTATTCGTCGATACGATATGGATGCGGCGATCCTGTTTGCGGACATTCTTCTCATTCTTGATGCAATCGGCCTAGACGTGCGGTTCGAAAAAGGTGTGGGTCCAATTGTTGAAACCGTGGAAACGGAAAGCGATCTCACGCGGACAACGATCGAGACCGCAATTCAGAGACTTTCGCCCGTCTATGAAACGGTGGATCGGGTGCGGTCTGGCCTGGAGGATACCAAGGCTTTGATCGGATTTTGTGGAGCGCCCTGGACGGTGGCTCTTTATGCCATTGAAGGGCGCGGCGGGACCGATAAAAGCATGGCGCGAAGTTGGGCCTATACGAAACCAGACCTCTTAGAGAAACTTCTTAGTCTTCTGGTTGAGGCGTCAGCCCAATATCTGGCGGAACAGGTTAAAGCTGGCGCCGATGCATTGATGATTTTTGAATCCTGGGCAGAAGGTCTGCCTTCGGATTTGTTTCAGTCTTTGGTCATCGCACCCAATGCAGCGCTGGTGAAACGTCTGAGATCTCTCGGTGTTGACGTGCCCATTATCGGTTTCCCCAGGGGCGCGGCGACCATGCTGGAATCCTATACTCGCCAGGTGGAGGTGAATGGGGTTGGGCTCGATACGGCCCTGAACCCGAGCGCTGTTCTCAACGCTGTTCCCCCAAAAATGGCGGTTCAGGGTCATCTTGATCCGTTGCTATTGATCGCTGGTGGTGATGCAATGGACCAGCGGGTCAGAGAAATACTGGCGGCCTATAAAGGCCGACCACATATTTTCAATCTCGGTCATGGCGTCAGACCCGAAACACCGATTGCGCATGTCGAGCGTGTGGTCGAACTCATTCGGATGGAAGGATAAGGCATGTCGCTCTATCTCTGGGTCAAAGCCTTGCACATCATATTCGTCATCGCCTTGATGGCTGGCTTGCTGATCTACCCCAGATACAAATTGCATCAATTGAAAGCCGCACCAGGTGAAGCCCTGTTCGATACGATGCAGGAAGCGTCCAACCGGTTGCGCAAGATCATTCTGAATCCGGCTTTGATCCTGGTCTGGCTCCTGGGTCTGACCATGCTTTATCTCAACCCGTCATTGCTCAGTCAGGGTTGGATGCACACTAAACTTCTGCTCGTTCTGATCCTGAGCGGCTTGCATGGCTATTTCATTTCAATCGGTAAAAAGATCGATCGGGGAGATCTGGCCCCGAGCGCAAAAACAATGAAAATGCTGAATGAGCTCCCATTTGTAATCATGATCGGGGTGGTCCTGTTGGCGGTTCTGAAACCTTTCTGAGCCTTCACACACAAGCCCTTGACCGAAGGACAGGCTTTGCGCATATGGACGTGAAGTCGCCGTCCGGCGCGCGGGCAGTCCTGCCCCATACTTTCCCAAACCAAAAAATTTTGGATACCGGCACCCTATGCCCGATACTGCACCTGAAATCGATCTTCCGTCCCAAGTCTATCTGCGCGAGCTGAAGGCAAAATCGCCAACTGACCTTTTGGCCTATGCCGAAATGCTCGAAGTGGAAAACGCGTCTTCGCTACGAACACAAGATATGCTCTTCGCTATCCTGAAGGAACTGGCAGAGCAGGAAGTCGAAATTATCGGCCGCGGCGTTGTTGAGGTTCTGCAAGACGGATTTGGCTTCTTGCGCTCACCGGAATCAAATTATCTGGCTGGCCCTGATGATATTTATGTCAGTCCGAAAGTTTTGAAGAAAGCGGGTTTGAAAACCGGTGATACGGTTGAAGGACCCATCGCTGAACCTGGTGAGAATGAGCGCTACTTTGCGCTGACCGATGTTAGCTCGATCAATTTCGAGGACCCGGAGAAAGCGCGCCAGAAAGTCCACTTCGACAATCTCACGCCGCTGTATCCGGAAGAGCGCCTTTTGATGGAAGGTCAGGATCCAACAAAGAAGGATCGTTCGGGCCGGGTGATTGATATCGTTTCTCCGATTGGCAAGGGGCAACGGGCCTTGATCGTGGCGCCACCGCGGACGGGTAAAACTGTCTTGCTTCAGAACATCGCTGCCTCGATCGAAGAGAACCATCCGGAATGCTATCTCTTGGTGCTGCTGATTGACGAACGTCCGGAAGAAGTCACCGACATGAAGCGCTCGGTGAAGGGCGAAGTCATTTCTTCAACCTTTGATGAGCCCGCTTCGCGCCACGTGGCAGTGGCCGAAATGGTAATCGAAAAAGCCAAACGTCTCGTCGAGCATGGCCGTGATGTTGTCATCCTGCTCGACTCGATTACGCGGCTTGGCCGCGCCTACAACACGACGGTGCCGAGTTCGGGTAAAGTCCTGACCGGTGGTGTCGACGCCAATGCGTTGCAACGTCCCAAGCGATTCTTTGGCGCTGCGCGGAATGTTGAAGGCGGCGGCTCGCTGACGATTGTTGCGACCGCGCTGATCGATACCGGATCACGTATGGACGAAGTCATCTTCGAGGAATTCAAGGGCACGGGTAACTCCGAAATCGTGCTGGATCGTAAGGTCGCTGACAAGCGGACTTTCCCGGCGATCGACATCATGAAGTCTGGTACGCGGAAAGAGGAGTTGATCACCGATAAGGTTCAACTTCAGAAGATCTATGTCCTGCGCCGGATCCTGAATCCGATGGGGACATCAGACGCGATTGACTTCCTGCTCGATAAACTGAAGCAAACGAAGAACAATGCCGAATTCTTCGAGGCCATGAAAAACTGATCATGGCGCTGCGCCGGGACACAATTTGTGCTCTGGCCAGCGGTCCGCCGCCGGCGGCGATTGCGACGCTGCGAGTCTCGGGTCCGGACGTTCGAAGCCTCATTTCAAAGCGGCTGTCCGTATTTGGCCTTAAGCCCAGACACGCAACTTTAGTCGACCTTCTCGATGAATCCCGGGGTGTCGTTGACTCCGGGCTCGCGATCTTCATGCCTGGACCGGCGAGTTATACGGGTGAAGACACATTGGAAATTTCACTTCACGGTGGCCGGATCATTACCGAGCTTGCCTTGAAGTCTATTATGGATGCCGGTGCCAGATTGGCCGAGCCTGGAGAATTCACGCGCCGTGCCTTCGAGGCCGGCAAGCTTGACCTGACCCGCGCGGAGGCCGTCGCCGATCTTATTGATGCTGAAAGCGAAGCGCAATTGGCGCAAGCATTGAAGCAAATGGGCGGCGCCCTCGAAGCGCTTTACGATGGCTGGCGCCGGGATCTTACTAAGTGTCTGGCCTTGCTTGAGGCGAGCATCGATTTTCCGGATGAAGAAGATGCCCCGGAACGCGTGGATGCTCCCGTGCGAGAAACGCTTTCTGTACTTCAAAGCGATCTGCAGCGCGCGCTGGAGCAGGGGAACATCACCGAGCGGATCCGCGACGGGTTCAAGGTTGCGATTCTGGGTCGCCCAAATGCCGGCAAATCGACTCTGCTTAATCAATTGGCGAAGCGAGAGGCAGCCATCGTGACGGACATCCCCGGCACGACCCGGGATGTCATCGAAGTCCGACTGACCCTGGGCGGGTATGTGGTGTGGATTTCTGACACGGCCGGTTTGCGGGAAACGTCGGATATTGTTGAGGCAGAGGGGGTTCGTCGGGCATTCAAAACGGCTGAAGAAGCCGATTTACGAATCTGGCTATATGATTCCCGAGATGACTTTGATTCGGCCCATGTCCAACCCGGCGATTTGATTGTCGCGAATAAGTGCGACTTAGGCGGACCGGGAAATGTTTCACGTGAAACACTTCAAATTGTGGCCAAGACGGGCGAGGGTGTGATTGCGCTCGAGGCGAAAATTGTCGATCGCCTCATGTCGCTCACCCGGAATGTCGGGGCGCCGATGATTACCCGGGCGCGTCACCGACAAGGAATCGAGCGCGCGATGGTCCATCTGATCCAGGCACAGGATCATCTCCAATCGCAAACCGGGGCGGAATTTGTTGCCGAAGATGTCCGTATGGCAAGTCGGGAACTCGGCACACTGACCGGGCATATTGATCCCGATACGGTGCTGGGGGCTGTATTTTCTTCGTTCTGTATCGGCAAATAGTCTGTTTCTCGGACAATGATTATTATATGTCGTCTCCCAGCAGAGGCGGTCCGTAATGAGTGATCCATTAGAATTTGATGTCATTATTGTTGGCGGCGGTCACGCTGGGTGCGAAGCTGCATCGGCGGCCGCGCGCACGGGGGCGCGGACGGCATTGATTACCCACAAGATCGAAACCATAGGAGAGATGTCCTGCAATCCAGCGATTGGCGGATTGGGCAAAGGGCATCTGGTGCGCGAGATTGATGCGCTGGATGGTCTGATGGCGCGGGTCGCAGATCAGTCCGGTATTCAGTTTCGGATGCTTAATCGATCCAAAGGACCGGCGGTTTGGGGACCAAGGGCGCAGATTGATCGGAAACTCTATCGCGAGGCGATGCAGGCCGAGATCTTGAACCATGAGAACCTGACGGTGATTGCGGATGGTGTTGAAGACGTCATCGTCGAAGATGATCGCGTCGCAGGCGTCCTGGGTGAATCCGGAACTCGCTATCAAACAGCCGTCGTCGTCATAACAACAGGAACGTTTCTCAAAGGCATCATCCATCGCGGTGCAGAACGGATTCCCGCGGGCCGCGTGGGTGAAAAGCCAGCTATCGGATTGGCGGATCGTCTTTATGGTCTCGGCCTACCAATGGGGCGATTGAAAACTGGCACTCCGGCGCGTCTGGACGGAAAGACAATCGATTGGGATCGGCTGGAAATGCAACCCGCGGATGACCGGCCAATCCCGTTCTCTTATCTCACTGACGAGATCACCGTGCCTCAAATCGCGTGTGGCATCACATTCACCAATGCGGAAACCCACGAGATCATCGCCGACAATATCAATCAGTCCGCCGTCTATTCCGGCGCGATTGCCGGGCGAGGTCCGCGCTATTGTCCCTCAGTTGAAGACAAGATTCACAGGTTTCCTGAAAAGACACGTCACCAGATTTTTCTCGAACCTGAAGGTCTGGATGACGTCACCGTTTATCCAAATGGCATTTCGACATCGCTGCCGCGTGAGGTCCAGGATGAATTCGTTCGAAAGATTGAGGGTTTGGAGCGGGTTGAGATTCGCGAACATGGTTACGCGATCGAGTATGATTATGTCGATCCGCGCGCTCTGGATGTTGGATTGCAGGTTAAAGCGCTCGATGGATTATTCCTCGCGGGGCAGATTAATGGCACAACTGGATATGAGGAAGCCGGAGCGCAAGGGCTGGTTGCCGGGTTGAACGCGGCGCGTTCGGTTCGCGGGGAATCTCACGCCACATTCGATCGGGCCGAAGCCTATATCGGCGTCTTGATCGACGATCTTGTGACGCGAGGCGTAACCGAACCCTATCGCATGTTTACATCCCGGGCGGAGTATCGTTTGTCGCTACGGTCCGATAATGCAGATCAAAGGCTGACCGAGCGTGGCATCGAACTTGGTCTCGTGGGATCGAAGCGAGGCGCAATGTTTCACGTGAAACAATCCGCTCTCTCGACAGGGCGCGATCTGATGCAGACCCTTCAGATGACTCCAAACGCCGCTCAAAAGCTCGGATGGAAAGTCAATCAGGATGGACAGCGCCGCAGCGCGTGGGATTATCTGGCCTACCCGTCTATCTCGATGGCGGACGTCGAGATCGCATTTCCCGAGATCGGAGCGCTTGAACCATCGATAAAAGAGCAACTTGAAATCGAAGCCATGTATGCGGGCTATATTGAGCGTCAAAAAGATGATGTTGCAGCCCTGCGCCGGGAGGAGTCTCTGATCCTTCCGGGGGATCTTGACTATGCCCAAGTTGGCGGACTGACCAATGAGGTTCGCGCAAAACTGGAAACGGTCAGACCGGCCACACTCGGACAGGCGGCCCGGATAGAGGGTATGACCCCGGGCGCACTGACGGCCCTACTCGCCTACGTCCGCCGCCGCCCGGATCGAAAGAAAGCGCATGCCTGATCAGGATGGATTCGGCCCGGATGATCTCACCAATGTTTCACGTGAAACACGCGAGCGTCTGGAGCTCATCGTGGCGGAACTGGACGCCTGGCGGACAAAGATCAATCTGATCGGTCCATCTGAATTTGCTCAGGTCTGGCGCCGCCATGTCTGGGACTCCTGGCAATTGTTCGACCATATTCCAAGCGGATCTATTGTGGATCTTGGCTCTGGGTCCGGCTTTCCGGCTTTGGTCCTTGCGGCAGGATTCGCGTCAGAGGAGTCGCACATGACGATGATTGAGAGCGTCGGAAAGAAGTGTGCCTTTCTCCGCGCCGCAGTCGAATCGGCAAATTTGTCGGCGCGCGTCATTCAGGGCCGCGTCGAGGCCGTTAACTCTGTCGAAGCCCGTTGTGTCACGGCCCGGGCCTTTGCGCCGCTGCCCAAACTTCTGGATTATGCGGCGCCCTGGCTAGAAAAAGGCGCCTATGGGGTTTTCCCGAAGGGCCGACGCTGGCAAGAGGAATTGACGTCCGCGCAGGAATCCTGGAGATTCGCTTGTGAAGCGATTCCCTCGAAAACCGGGGATGGGGCTATTTTGAAGATTTCGGAGGTGTCACGTGTCGAATTCTAATACGCGCATTCTGGCCATTGCCAACCAAAAGGGTGGTGTCGGCAAGACCACAACCTCAATCAATCTTGGTACGGCCCTGGCGGCCGTTGGCCGTAAAGTCCTGGTGATCGACTTTGATGCTCAGGGTAATGCCTCGACTGGACTTGGTATTACCCGACCGGAACGCCAGCTGACCACGTATGACGTGGTCGTACATAATGAGTTTCTTGGTGATGCTGTTCTCAGTACCCTGGTGCCGCGTCTGGATATCGTTCCCGGTGATGAAAACCTGGCCGGTGTCGAGACAGAATTGTCGAGTGATCCGCATCGCTCTTACAGGCTGCGCAACGCTCTGAGAAATTACGTCCAGGAAGCCGCGTGGCGCGGTCTGACGGAATATGATTATATTCTCATCGACTGCCCACCATCTTTGTCGTCGCTGACCATCAATGCGATGACCGCATCGGACTCGCTTCTTGTGCCGCTCCAATGCGAGTTCCTGGCGCTCGAGGGTTTGAGCCAGCTTTTGAAGACCGTAGAATTGGTACGGTCAGGCTTGAATCCGGATCTCGATATCCAGGGCGTGGTTTTGACCATGTATGATCGCCGCAACAATCTGTCCGACCAGGTTGCTGACGAGGTGCGCTCTGTGCTCGGTGCGAAAGTCTACAATACGGTCATCCCGCGAAATGTCCGCCTGTCGGAAGCGCCGAGTTTCGGCAAGCCCGCCTTGCTCTACGATTATCGGTGTCCAGGCAGTGAAGCCTATATTCGTCTGGCGTCTGAAATGTTGCAGCGCGAACGGGCGCTTCGGGGGTAGGCATGGCGCCAGATCCATCTCGGGGAAAACAAAGTCGACTTGGCAAAGGCCTGTCGGCATTGATTGGTGAGGTCGAAGGAGTCGGTCTCGCGGCGCCCAGTGAATCTGCGCCAAGCGCAGATGTCCCGTCCGCGTCTGTATCAGAATTCGATGTTTCAGACATTCGTCCGAATCCAGCTCAGCCGCGCCGCACTTTTTCTGAAACAGAACTCGAAGAACTCGCCAACTCGATCCAGCAGCGGGGGGTATTGCAACCCATCTTGCTCCGCCCTGATCCTGACGCGCCGAACCAGTACCAGATTGTTGCAGGCGAAAGACGGTGGCGGGCGGCGCAACGCGCTGGCTTGCAAACCATCCCGGCCGTGGTCCGGGACATGGATGAGCTGCAGCTTCTGGAAGTTGGCATTATCGAAAATGTTCAACGTGAAGATCTCAATCCGATTGAAGAAGCCGAAGCCTATGGCGCTCTGATCAAGCGGTTCGGTCGGACCCAGGAGAACCTCGCCGAGAGCGTTGGCAAGTCTCGCGCGCACATTGCGAATACAATGCGACTCCTCAACCTGGGTGAGAGTGCCCGCGAGCATTTGCGCCAGGGCCGAATTTCTGCCGGGCATGCGCGGGCGGCCCTCGGGGCACCCGATCCGGATCCGGTGGTCGATATGGCGGTCGCGAAAGGCATGTCCGTGCGCGATGTTGAGGCCTTGGTCAAACGGCTGAAGGATGGCAGTGCCCTCGACGCGGTCGCTCAGAAAGTGGCGCAGTCCGACAAGGACGTGGATACAGAGGCGTTGGAAAGTGACCTTGCGCGCGTGCTTGGACTGAAGGTGGATATCCGCCAGGGCAGCAAGGGCGGCGAGCTTCGCATCAAGTATGGGGATCTCGAGCAACTCGATGAATTGTGTCGAAAGCTCACGGCGAAGCGCAATTAATACATTGTATTTGTTGTATTTAATCAGGATTCGGCAGAAGCCGGAAATCCTCGATCTGTTGTTTGTATTCCGCAACGGCACGATGCTAGCGTGTGTTTGATCCGGCGGCGATACCGTGCCGATACATGTGACCTAGAGGTTCTTATGGCTGATACGAGCTTTGATTCCCGCCCGCGACTCGAGCGCCCGACCATGAGTTATCGTGCCCCGACTCATGAGGGATATCTTGAACGCGGCGATGATGTGAAACCAGCGAGCGACCTGGATCTCGCAACCCTGGATCTCGCGGATGTTGAGATTTGGCGCCAGAACAAAATGTGGGATCGGTTCGAGCGTCTACGCAAGGAAGATCCGGTTCATTATACGCCCGATAGTCTCTTTGGCCCGTATTGGTCGATAACGCGGTACAAGGACGTAATGGCGATCGACACCGATCATAAGCGCTTTTCGTCCGACGCCGAGCAAGGTGGAATCACCTTGTCCAACATGACTCAGAATATTGTCGGGCGCAGCTTCATCACGGCCGATGAACCGGTGCATTCCCAGCAAAGAAAAACCGCGCAACCGGCGGTCGCCCCAACGGCCCTGCGAGAATATGAGCCCTTGATCCGAAAACGGACCCAGGCGGTGCTCGACAACTTACCGGTCGGCGAGCCGTTTGATTGGGTCAATGCCGTATCGATTGAATTGACCGCGATGATGCTGGCCACCCTGTTCAATTATCCGCAGGACCGTCGCCGCGAACTGACCCGCTGGTCCGATGTCACCACCAATCCGACCGATCCAGACATATGTCCGGGAGGCATGGAACAATGGCGGACTGAACTTACGCAATGCGGTCAGGTGTTCTGGGAAATTTATCAGAACCGGAAGAATGCCGCACCGGCCGGCGACCTGATGAGCCTGCTCGCGCATGGCGAAGACACTCGTGACATGAATCCAATCGACCTGCTCGGCAATGTCATTCTGCTAATTGTCGGGGGCAATGATACGACGCGGAATTCCATGACAGGCGGCGTCTATGCCTTGAACAAATTTCCAGACCAATTTGCCAAACTCAAGGCGGACCCCTCATTGATCCCAAACATGGTGTCAGAAATCATACGCTGGCAGACGCCGCTCGCCTATATGCGGCGCACCGCACTCGAGGATGTCGAAATGCATGGCAAGACCATCCGCAAAGGGGACAAGGTGGCGATGTGGTATGTCTCTGCCAATCGCGATGAAACCTTCTGGGACGAAGATCCAAACCAGCTGATCATCGATCGCAAACAGGCACGGAATCACACATCCTTCGGATTTGGCATTCATCGCTGCGTCGGCAACCGTTTGGCCGAATTGCAATTGCGGATTCTGTGGGAAGAAATCCTGGCGCGGTTCGACCATGTCGAAGTTCTGGATGAACCGAGCCGAACCTCGAGCGCCTTTGTAAAAGGCTATACGTGGTTGCCGGTTGTGCTGCATCCGAAAGGTGAGAGGTCATGAAAACGCAGACTCTGATGATCGCAGGTTTGGGCATCGGTCTCACCAGTATTGGTTTGAGCGCATGCGTCACGCCGGATCAAACATCCGCCGAACGGACGGCGGAAATCCACCAATCTGCAATCGTCATTGATGCCCATGCCGATATTGTCCTGCCGGAGACATCACCTTTGTATCTCGGCGCGGACGGACAATCCAAGGCGAGCACCGTCAAACTGAAGGCCGGGGCCTTTGATGCCGTGGTGATGAGCGTCGCAGCAGGTCCGAAACCACGGACAGCTGCTGGGCGCGCCAGCGCCGCGCGCGAAGCGGAGGCCAAACTCGCCGCGATCGAAACGCGCGTGGCGGAATCCCCGGATCTCGCTTTTGCGACTTCGTCGGCGCAAGTGCGCGACAATATCAGGGCGGGTCAGATTTCTATTCTGCTCGGATTTCAGAATGCCCAATCCCTCGCCGGCGATCTTGATCGCCTGGATGACTATTATGCAGCCGGCGTTCGGGTCTTTGCCCTGACACATATGGGGCACAATGATTATGCCGACTCGTCCCGCCCAATGTTTGATGGAGCGACCGGCACCTATGAAGTCACGGAAGAGCATGGCGGCCTGTCTCCTCTGGGGCTTGAAGCGGTGACCCGGATCGACGCCCTTGGCGGGATTGTCGATGTTTCCCAGATGTCGAAAGCGGCGACGTTGCAAGCGATCGCGGCCACGAAAACGCCGGTGATCGCCACGCACTCGAATGTCAAAACGCTGTCGGACGTGACGCGAAATCTGTCGGATGCGGAAATTGATCGTATTGGCGCGACCGGCGGTGTGATCCACATCGCGGCGTTCAGTGCCTATCTGGTCGATCTATCAGACCCGATTCTGGCAGCGAAGATCCGTGCTGTCCGGCGTGGCGCCGGTTTGCCGGAAACCTATTCCTATCCTTATGAGCTGTATTGGGAATTGGAAGATGAGGACGAGAAGCTCGACTTCCTGACCAGGATGCGCGCCCTGGTCGGCCGGCAAGATGTCAGCCGCATGGTGGACCATATAGATTACGTCGTCGAACGTATCGGCGTCGATCATGTCGGGATTGGAACGGACTTTAATCATGGTGGCGGCATCGTCGGATTTGTCGAAGCCGACTCCGCCGCGAACGTCACAGCTGAATTACTGGCGCGGGGATATTCCGCTCAGGATATCAACAAAATCTGGGGCGAGAACTTTTTACGTGTGCTGGATCAGGCGGCGGCGCAATAACCCGCAGAGACCTCAAGGTCTAATTGCCGAGATATTTTGCGCGCGGCCGGATCATTTTTCCGCTCAAAGACTGTTCCGCGGCATGTGCGATCCAGCCGACCATGCGCCCCGCAGCAAAGATCAGGAAGGGGGCATCGTCCGGCAGATCCAGCTTCAGGCATAAAGCCGCCAGCGCCATATCAATATTGGCAGGCTTCCCACTGGTCCGTTCTGCCATTTTAACCGCCCGCTTCATACTCGGATTCGGACTCAACCATCTGAGCAGCGCCCTGGCCCGCGGGTCGCCTTTTGGATAGAGGGCGTGCCCCACGGCAGGGATCGTCCCGATCCGGGCAGCGGTTTGCATCGATACGGCGGGATTCTGACTGTGATGGCTGAGAAATGTCAGGGCTTTGGCCGAGGCTTCGCCATGGCGTGGACCAGTCAGCGTCGAATAGCCGGACAGGGTGCTGGCGGCCAATGAGGCGCCGGTCGAGGCCGCGACCCGCGCGGCGAAGGAAGATGGATTGAGTTCATGATCTGCGACCAGAACAAGCGTCCGCCGCAAAAGGTCCGCGCCATTGGGGTCGAGCTTCCAAAATCTGGCAAGCCTTTGATGAAACATCCCGCGTCCGATCGTGCCCGAGATGGCATCGGCAAAGCCAAGCAGGAGGGAAGCGCCGGATTCTGCGAAATTATCAATTTTGGCAATCGGGACATCATCCGTGGCGGCGCAGCGTGCAAGATAATTAAACGCCCGCGCCTTCCCGGAGTCGCCCGGATCGCGCACGCCATCTGATTTGACCGGTGTGAGGGCCTCACATTGCCAGAGCAAGGCGGCGACATCCTCTACGGATCCGTGCGCGGCCAGTTTCACCGCGTCGGACCCACGATAGATCAACCGCCCATTTCGGACCGTCGTGATCTTGGTTTCCATCACCGGATCGCCCCAGGCGATGGCCGCTGAGGCGATATCTGATCGCGACCGGCCGCGGCGCCGTCGTTTGACCAGGGCATCAATATCCGCCTCCGAATAGAGACTCGCGCGCGGATCATCCGGATGCGTTTGCGCCGAAATCTGGCCACGACTGACATAGGCATAAAGCGTCTGCGCCTTGACGCCGAGCTTGTGCAGAGCCGCCTCTCGTTCCAACCAGGTCATATGTTGATTATGTTGATCAAGATTGACGCTGTCCAGCGCTTTCCCGACATTGGCAAAAAATAGACAGGAGAACATTATGGATTCAGGATTGGAAAATGTGATCGCTGCCGAGACCGCACTCTCGGATGTCAAAGGCGATATCGGTGAACTGATCATCAAGGGTTGGTATGTGGAGAAGCTGGCAGCTTCGATGGCGTTTGAAGATGTTGCACATCTTTTGTGGCAATCGGCGTTTGAGGATCTCCCCTCTGTCCAGACGCTTGGCGCGCGTCTGGGAGAGGCGCGGGTGCATGCGTTTGAATCCGTGACGGAGGCATCGGGGCGCGTGGACATCATTCAATCCCTGCGGCTAGGCTGGGCGCGCGAACGCGATGACGAAACGCTTGAGACGGCTTTGGCGCTCGCCTCTGGCGGGCTGGTCTATACTGCTGCCGCCATTCGCCAGGCAGATGGCAAGGCGCCGATCGCGCCGGATCCGCGTCTATCGTCTTCCGCCGACTTTCTCAGAATGATCACGGGCGACACGCCGCAGTCGCAGACGGCACGGGCGCTGGATTCCTATCTCGTGACCATTTGCGATCATGGCCTGAATGCCTCGACCTTTGCCGCGCGGGTCGTATCGTCGACGCGGGCGGGTCTCATGTCAGCCGTCCTTGGCGGCTTGTCGGCCTTGAAAGGCCCGCTGCATGGCGGTGCGCCGGGCCCGGTGCTGGATATGTTCGATGCGATTGGCGAGGAGTCGAATGCCGAGGCCTGGATTGATGATGCCCTGGCCAGAGGGGAGCGTTTGATGGGGTTCGGCCACCGCGTCTACCGCGCCCGCGACCCGCGCGCCGACGCCTTGAAATCTGCCGCCAGTCGTTTGCCGGGGACGGCGGGACGGATCGCGTTTGCCGAACATATTGAACGCGAAGTGCTCGGAAAGCTCCGCCGCAAATACCCGGACCGCGCGCTGGAAACGAACGTTGAATTCTACACCGCCATTCTGCTTGAGGCGCTGGATATCCCACGCTCGGCCTTTACGGCCGTGTTCGCTTGCGGACGGGTTCTGGGCTGGATCGCGCACGCCCGGGAACAGATTTCTGAAGGCCGGATCGTCCGTCCGAAATCCATCTACCGCGGACCCATGCCCGAACTGATCGAGGCGTGATCTCCACGACTTCTCCATGAAATCTCCAGACCCTCTTCAAGCTTGGTCTGGAGGCCTGGGGTATCAAAAATCCATCGGCGGACGAGATGACTGCCGGAAATTGATACCAATAAGGAGATTAGAAATGTTGACCTCAACCCCCCACGCCGCCGCAAAACCGGCCTTGCTTCCTGTCATTGCAGACCTGGACGTTCGGCCCCCAAATGCGATCGAAATCATCGCCCCGATCGCGCCCGGCATCGCCGAGACCCCACGGATCGGACTTCTGGAAGCCCGCCGCCGCCGGAACACACGTCGCGGGAACCGCTGATAAATGCGGCGACAGACAAACTAGTGCGCTGGTCCTTAAAGATCGGCGCATTTTTTATGGTCCTGCATCCGGGCCCAGATTGTCATCAAATGTGAGAAAGTTGGAGCGGGTACACAGAATCGAACCGAGCTCAACAGCTTGGAAGGCTGGTGTATCAGTCGGACCTCTTTGATAATTCCGAAGACCATCGATCCGAGGAATAGACTTGCCCAATCGAACGGTACTATCCGACCCCCAGTCCGGTTTTTGCTCCTACTCAGTTCCGGTCTTACCGACTTTCTTTGCAGCCTTTGCGCTTAGGTCAATTTCAACGCCATTGGAACCAACCTTAAACGCAGCGCCTCGTTGCAGTATCTCTCCGAGGGCTTCAAGGGCTGTTTTGTCTTCGTCCTCGGTTTTAGAGCCGCCAAATAAGTTGTTTGTCACTCCTCGCAACCATTCGTCGGGAACCTCTGTAGCGTCACCGCGAGCTTGGGCTTCGAGAACAGTTTCAATGGCCCAACTTGAGCGGTCCATATCGAGCGAGTAACGCTCAAGCTGATGCTTGGTTGCCGCATCTTCTTCCGCGATGCGTTTCAAGAAAGACAGCAGATAAAACAAGACCAAAAAGAATGCCGCAGAACCGCCTGCCACACGAGCGCCAGCGAAGATCATAGAATTCAGATTGCTGCCCGAGTTTAAGTTGGGGACAAACTCGATCAACCCGGTGAAGACAATAAAACCTGATATTGTCAAAGCAGCCAGCGACATTCGGGTGATGAGATTACGCGTTCGCAGAACATCTTTGCGGATACTTGGTTCCTTAAGCCGTTGATTGAGTTGTTCTGCTATCTGCTGGGCCTTAGCCCTTCTTGCGTGCATATTATCGCGGTCATCGACAGCCGCTATTCGTTTTTCTAGTTCGGCCTCTCTCTCCTTGAGTGCCTTGAGTTGGCGTTCGTGCTCTTCTTCGACTTCTTTTTGTTTTGCAGCGAATTCGGTGTTCTGCTTTTTTCTCAGGTTGGCCAACTCTTTTTCCGTGTCTTTTCTCACGGACCGGGCGTCGTCATATAGTTTGTTGGAAGCGGCACCGAGCGCTTCCACTTGCGCAGCAATGGCTTTCAAAATGTCGTTCGGAATAGCGGCGGCGCCGTTAGTCGTCCCTAAAGTCATCCGATCCTCAAAGAGGAGGAAGATACTGTAAGTCTCGTCGAGGTTGGCGCCTGGTTTTAGGACTTCGATTTCGCATTCGAATTGAGATGGCGTATGAATGACCTTCGGCTGATTTCCGCTAGCTAGATGTTCTGTAACCGCGCGCCGAAACTCAATCTGCATGTTGTTTGACGGGTGATCAGCGATTACGGTGATATTGGCTTTCTGGATGATCTTACCGTGATCGATTTTTCGGTCTTCGATGACTTTTGCCAAGCCTTCAGTGCTTGAGGCACTACTCCGGATGTTTCCTGGAAAGGTGAAAACAGCTTCGTCGATTAATTCCTCTTCGAGCAAATGCTCGATGATGTTCGTTATGGTGACGTCTGGAGTAGACGGATATCGACGAATGTTGGCCGCAGTCATGCGTGAGTCCAGTCAAGCAAAAAGTTTACCAGCCAAATGAATAGACCGATTCTCTGGACAAAAGACACTTGTAGACATCTATCAACAGCGAATTCATCACGAATCAGCATCAGCCGATCCTTCTGCCCTTTGATTTTTGTCTGCGCAGATAAACTGAGTACATGTCTTCTCGATCCGGCGGTCAATAAAACAGAACCGATACGAGCAGAATAAATTTTTCAGGGCCGTTTGCGCCTAAGTATGGTTGATCAAAAGTTAGCCAGTAAGAAAACAGTTGGAGCGGGTACACGGAATCGAACCGAGCTCAACAGCTTGGAAGGCTGCCGCATTACCACTATGCTATACCCGCTCAGGGTCGCCGCATCCATAGCACGGAATGTGTAAGTGGTGGAGGGGACTGGATTCGAACCAGTGTACGCAAAGCGGGCAGATTTACAGTCTGCTGGATTTAACCACTCTCCCACCCCTCCAGGGTGACTTACACAACGCCATTTGACGCCGCTGTCTCCGACCGTCATTAGGGGGTTTCAACACCTCCGCCTTTCAACCGGAAACGGCCTTATAATGAGCAAGCCCCGCCCGCGCAACCGTCCTAATTCACACAAGCGAAAAATGTCCGGTCGGCCCCATGGATCCGGGGAAAACTGGCTGTGGGGCGCGCATGCGGTTAGCGCCGCTGTGCGCAATCCGGCGCGCCAAATCAAACGCCTGGTCGGAACCCGAAATGCGCTCGATCGGCTCGGCAAAGTCGCGGTCCGGGCAGAGTGTCTGGAGCCTGGCGCGATCGATGCGCTATTGCCGCGCGATGCGGTGCATCAGGGTCTGGCCGTTCAGGCTGAGCCTCTTGTTCCAGTTCAGATCGAGGACCTGATTGCGGCGGGTATTCAGCGCGTGGCTGTGCTCGACCAGATCAGCGATCCGCATAACCTTGGGGCCATCTATCGCTCGGCCGCGGCGTTCAGGTTTGGGGCCGTCATCCTGCAAACCCGAAACGCGCCGGCGATTACGGGCGTGGCGGCTAAGGCCGCGGTCGGGGCCATCGAGACGGTGCAGGAATGCCGTGTCGTCAATATTGCGCGGGCGCTTGAGACCTTGAATGCGGCGGGCTTTCACACAGTCGGCCTGGCCGGTGAAGGTACCGCCTTGATCGGACAGGCGGTACAGGGCGCCGCCAGAGTTGCCGTGATTCTGGGGGCTGAAGGTCCGGGTCTGCGGCCGGGGGTCGCCAAGGCCTGTGCCGAGCTGGCGCGCATTCCGATAGCGGCGGAGATGGAAAGTCTCAACGTTTCGAATGCTGCCGCGATCGCGTTTTATGAAACCTGCCGGGACGCCTGACGCGCCCCTCTAGTCGGCAATCCGCCGCTGCACGGCCTCGGCCATCATCGGCCCGAGTTCTGGCCCTTCGAGTGGATAGAGATAGGGCTCAATCAGCTCCAGCTCCATCAACAAAAGTTGGCCATCATCGCCGCGCAACATGTCGACGCGGGCATAAAGTGGGGTCTCATCCAGCGTCTTCAGCACGGCTACCGCTTCGGCCAGGTCTGCTTGATCTGGCATGATGGGCGTTTCCTGGCCGCCATAAGTCGACTGGATGCGATAATCGCCGGTTCTGGCGGTTTTCAGCAGGGCGTGGCAGAAGTGACCATCGATAAAGATGAAACTATATTCGCCCTCTTCCTGAATGTTCGACAGGAAGGGCTGAACCATCATCGGATGTGGCATATCGGGCAGCGGACTGTTCGGGGTCAGCCGATACTGACCATCCGCGCCGGCGCCGACTTGCCGCTTGAACACCAGGTCGTCGCTCCTGAGTTGAGCAAAAGCGGCGGCGGCGTTCGCAGGATCGACCTGGTCGATCCAGAGTGTCGGAATCAGGCGGGCTCCTTTTTGCTCGAGCGACCGCAAATAGCCCTTGTGGCTGTTCCATTGAACCAAGGCTGCTGAATTGAACAGACGGGTTTTGGATTCGATCTGCTGCAACGTCCCCAGAAACTGATCGTGATGGTCCCAATAGTCCCAGGTCGTGCCGATAATGACGGCGGCATAGGCCGCCCAGTCCTGATCCGGATCGGCCCAATCCACGTCAACCACCCGCATCTCCTTGTCAGCGAGAGGCGCGCGTAAGGCGTCCATCATCCGGTCATGCTCGAACGCATCGGAGCGCCGGGTCGGTGATCCCGGCAGAGTGGCCTTGGAGGCAAGATAAGCAATCTTCAACATAACAGCGCCTTAGCTGGGCTGTCTGGTTGCGTCCAGAGGCCTGTTCTGGCACACGCACCGACAGCGAATGATAAGGAATTCCCGAATGACAGACGTGCATTTTGATGTGGTCGGGCTTGGCAATGCCATTGTCGACGTCATTTCCACCCAGGATGATGCTTTTCTTGCAAAATGGGGCATTCACAAGGATGCCATGAATCTGATCGAAGGGGATCGCGCGGATCTTCTGACCGACGCGTCCGTGAACGCGCTCGAAACATCCGGCGGCTCAGGCGCCAATACGATTGCCGGGATTGCGAGCTTTGGCGGCAATGCAGCCTATATCGGCAAAGTTGCGGATGATCGTCTTGGAGACGTGTTCAAAACCGATATGGAAGCGGTCGGTGTGCCGTTCGAAACAACGCCGCTGGTGGGCGGCCCGGCCACGGCACGCTCTATCATATTCGTGACCCCGGATGGCAAGCGCAGCATGAACACCTATCTTGGCGCCTCCGTGGAATTTTCGCCGGATGATGTCGATCGGGGCACGGTTGAAGCAGGCGGGATTCTTTATCTGGAAGGCTATTTGTTCGACAAGGAAATCGCCAAGGCGGCGTTCGTCCACGCCGCTGAAATTGCACATGCGGCTGGCCGCAAAGTGTCGCTGACCTTGTCTGACAGTTTCTGCGTCGACCGCCATCGCGACAGTTTTCGCCAACTCATCCGGACACAGGTCGACATTCTGTTTGCCAATGAGGAAGAGCTTCTCAGCCTGTATGAAACCCGTGATTTCGATGCAGCGGTCGCAGCACTTCGCGCCGATACCGGACTGGCGGCTGTTACCCGAGGGGAAAATGGCTCTGTCGTAATTGGCGAGGGTGACCCGATTGAAGTGCCAGCAGAACCTGTCAGTCAGGTGGTGGATACGACCGGCGCTGGCGACCAATACGCTGCAGGCTTTCTGTTTGGCGTTGCGCGCGGCCTGCCGCTCGCGACCTGTGCCCGGCTTGGCCACATCGCGGCCGCAGAGGTGATTTCACATTACGGGCCGCGCCCGGAAGTGCCGCTCGCCAAGCTTGCGGCAGATGCCGGGATCAACGCCTAGGCCAGCAAGGCTTCTTCGGCATAATCCAGGCGGTCATGCCCAAAGAACATCTCATCGCCGACAAAGAACGTCGGCGCCCCAAAGGTGCCGCGCTCGACGGCTTCTTCAGTATTGGCGCGCAGCATGGCCTTGGTTTCAGGATCCGTTCCAAGCGCCCAGAGCGCATCGGCATCGAAGCCTTCTGATCCGAACGCTTTCTTGAATTGCGCTTCGTCCCCCGTATCAATGCCACCTTCCGGCAGGCCCCAAACGCATTTGAACCCCGCATCGACAAGTTTCTTCTGCTGCTCGGGATCATCCCCCAAGCGCAAGGTCGCGCCGGTGAGGGGGCGCGTGTTCATCAATGGGAAATGCGGATTGGAATAAATCGTGATGCCGTGCCGCTTGCAGCATCTGGCCATATCGGCGGCCATATACTTCCCCTTGGCGGCGACCATGCCGGGCGGTTGATTGCCCGTGGCCTTCATAACGCCGCCGAGAAACATCGGGCGAATCTTGAGCTCAGCACCGGTGCGCTTAATCACGTCAGGGACAACCGCCCATCCCAGAAAAGAAGTTGGGCTCATATAGTCGAAAAAGAATTCCAGTGCTTTGGCCATGGCAGCCCTCCCGTATTTTGGCCCGAAGCACGGGCTCTTAAGTTCTTATTTGGAACTTATGGCAAATCAGGCTAGGCTGACAAGTATGAAGTGGACAGATTTGGATGAAAACTGGTGCCCCGTCGCGCGCGCCTTGTCATTGGTCGGCGATCGCTGGACCTTGTTGATCTTGCGCGATTGCTTCCTCGGCATGTCGCGATTCGACCAGTTCGTGGCGAGTACAGGTGCGACTCGGCACCTGATATCCGATCGGCTGAAACGCTTGGTTGAAGCCGGCATTCTCGAAAAGCAGGCTTATTCCGAGCGCCCCAAACGGTATGAATATGTCTTGACCGAAAAGGGTCAGGAATTCTCGCCAGCGCTTATGGCATTTCGTGATTGGGGAAAGAAGCACTTGCCCGTCCGGCGGGCAAGCAAGGCCTAGGAGTCTTCGGGATCCAGGTCCCGTGCGACGTCAGCACGGCGAAACACGGCGCTCATTTCAGCCGCTTCATCATAAGACAGGTCGGCGATGAAATGCAGTTGCGGGGTGAATTTCATCTCGATTTCGCGCCCAAGCCGCCCGCGCAAAAAACCGGCGGCGCGATTGAGGGCTTCTGCAATTTCATCCATCTCCGCCTTGCCCGTTTTGCCGAGGGCGGAACAGAACACATTGGCATGCCGCAGATCCGGGGATGATCTGACTTCGCCAATCGTAATCGCAACGCCTTGCAAAACAGGATCGCGAAACTCCTCGCGGGCCAGAATCTCGACCAACGCATGCCGCACCAGTTCACCGGCACGTAATTGGCGCTGGCTAGGGGCGTGTGCGGCATGATTGGGTTTGCGACGGCGGCTCATCCGCCCTTCATGCCCTGCCCGAGGCGTCGTATAAAGATCTCGCACGCAGTTTTTTCGCCAAACCAGTCATGTGGGACCATCAGCGGATCGGCGCCATCGAAGTGGACAATGGTATAGCTGCGCGTGCTCTTGATCTCGTCGATCGCATCCCACTCAATATGCGTGGTCACCAGGCCGCGACGGATTTGTAAGTGGGCATCTGTCAGTTCTACTTCCGTCACTTGCTCCATTTCGGCGCCGCGCCCGTGCTGATGGCGATACGCCCATCGCATGAAGATCAGATACCAGACAATGCCAGCTACAGCAGCCAGCAGCGCCGATAACATCACTGTCCAGTAAGTCGAGAAATCAATCCGCTCCAGAGCCGAATTGACCATGAGCGCCATGCCGGCGCCAATCACGGGCGCTGTTACCCCGGCATAATATAGCGTTGTCGGGCCAACCGTACTGCCACGAATGGCATTGGTCAGACGCCTGGCGTCGCGCTTTTTCAGCGCCCCGGAAATCACTGCGGATTCACTCATCGAAACGGGTTTACGCACAAACTGTTTTGAAAATCGAAAACCCAATCGATAAAAATGAAAAGGACCGCACATTTCTGTGCGGCCCTGAAATGAATTTTCGGATGGATTAGTCGAGTGAACGGGCGATCATTTCGATCTCGAAGCACTCAATCCGGTCGCCTTCACGGATGTCTTCATATTTCTCGAAGGCCATGCCGCATTCCATGCCATTGGTGACTTCCGGCACTTCATCCTTGAACCGCTTCAGTGTTTTCAGCATGCCTTCATGGATGACGACGTCATCGCGCAGCAGACGGACGCCGCAGCCGCGTTTCACGACGCCTTCGGTCACCTTACAGCCCGCCACTTTGCCGACTTTGGTGATGTTGAAGACTTCCAGAATATCGGCATAGCCGATGAAGGTTTCTTTCTTCTCTGGCTCCAGCATGCCCGAAAGCGAGGATTTCACATCATCAATCAATTCATAAATGATCGAATAATAGCGAATCTCGACGCCTTCTTTCTCCGCCAGATCGCGGGCTTGCTTATTTGCCCGGACGTTAAAGGCGAAGACCGGCGCACCGGACGACTGTGCCAACAGAATGTCACTTTCGGAAATACCGCCGGCGGCGCCATAGACGACATTCGCGCGGACTTCTTCCGTTGACAGTTTTTCAAGCGACTGGGTGATCGCTTCGACCGAACCCTGAACATCGCCCTTCAGAACGATCGGCAAATCCTTGGTATCGGCAGAGCCGTCTTTCAGACTGGTCATGAATTGCTCGAGCGAGGCACGTTGCGTTGCAACGCCTTGCTTCTGACGCTTCATGCGCTGGCGATATTCGGTGATCTCGCGGGCCCGGGCCTCGCTTTCAACCACGTTAAACGCATCGCCGGGTTCCGGCGTGCCGTCCAGACCCAGGACTTCGGCGGGCATGGAGGGCAGCGCCTCCTTCATCTGCTGGCCGCGCTCATTGACGAGGGCGCGCACCTTGCCCCACTGGGCGCCGGCAACAACGATGTCGCCGCGCTTCAGCGAACCGCGTTTGACCAGAACTGTAGCGACCGGGCCGCGACCTTTGTCGAGCTGCGACTCCACGACAATTCCGTCGGCGATCCGTTTTGGATTGGCTTTGAGTTCGAGCAATTCCGCCTGCAGCGTGATCGCTTCCGTCAGCTCATCAAGACCTTGCTTCTCAAGCGCAGAGACCGCAATCGATTGAACCTCGCCGCCCATCGCTTCGACTTGAATGTCGTGCTGCAGCAGATCGGTCAGGACGCGGTTTGGATCGGCATCCTGCAAGTCGACTTTATTCACCGCGACAATGATCGGCACTTCTGCCGCTTTGGCGTGGCTGATCGCTTCAATGGTTTGCGGCATAACTGAATCGTTCGCCGCAACCACAAGAATCACAATGTCGGTGACGTTTGCGCCACGGGCGCGCATCGCCGAGAAGGCCGCATGGCCAGGCGTGTCCAGGAAGCTGATCTTGTCACCAGATTTCAACTGAACCTGATAGGCGCCAATATGTTGGGTAATACCGCCAGCCTCGCCAGCGACAACATCGGTTGAACGCAAGGCGTCGAGCAGTGACGTCTTGCCATGATCAACATGGCCCATAATCGTGACAATCGGGGGACGACCCTCAAGATCCTTGGGATCATCCTCGACACCTTCAAGACCGATCTCGACATCGGCTTCGGAAACACGTTTCACCGTGTGCCCGAATTCGGCCGCGATCAATTCTGCCGTATCCGCGTCAATGATGTCATTGGCGCGCATCATCTCGCCCTGTTGCATCATGAATTTCACAACATCGCCGACGCGCTCTTTCATACGACCCGCGAGGTCTTGAAGCGTAATCGTCTCGGGCAACGTAACTTCGACCGACGCCTTTTCCGCTTGTTCTCCGCCCATGCGGCGTTCACGTTCGCGTTCGCGCGCGCGTTTCACCGATGCAAGAGACCGCTGACGATCGCCATCATCACCCAGTGCCGAGGCGATGGTCAGCTTGCCACGACGACGTTTGGAATCGTTGCCACGTCCCCCGCGTCCGCCACCTTGATCCCGGCGGTTACGATCATCGCGATCATTGCGCCCGCCTTTGCGACGTCCGCCAGAAGAGCTGGCCGCAGCTTCCAGATCTGCCTGGTTCGGCTGCGCGCCGCGATCCTGGCCCTTGCCGCCGCGCTCGCCGCGCGCTGGCTTGGAGTCTTCAGAAGCCTTTTTCTTGGCTTCGGCTTCCGCCTGCTTGCGCTCAGCTTCATCGGCCTTGCGGCGCGCTTCGGCTTCTTCGCGTTCTTTTTCTTTTTGCTGGTTGGCTGCCTGCTTCTCTTCCAGCGCCTTGGACTGGGCCTGTCGCTTGGCCTGCTCGGCCTTGCGGGCTTCTTCGGCCTTCTTGCGCTGCAATAGCACTTTCTGGCGCTGTTTCAGCTCTTCAACCGTAATGCCGAGCTTGGCCGCCGCCGCTTCCAGTTTGGACGGTTCCTTGCCAGCGGGCGGCTTCTTCGCCGACGCCTTGCCGGGCGCCCCGGATTTGGTCTGCGCCCCGATGGTGCGCTTCTTCTTGGTTTGAACAACCACTTGCTTCGACCGGCCATGGCTGAAGGTTTGCTTCACCGTGCCCGATCCGGAACCGCGCGCGGTGAGCGGCTTGCGCCCGGTTGTTTTACCTTTGTCTGTCGTATCGCTCATGCGTACCCTGGTATTTAACCTTTCATTCGAGACGTCTGCCAAACGCCCCTATCATCACAAATCTTCATGCCTGCCGGAGAACCAGCCTGTCTCGGGCGCGTCTCTGAATCCGGTCAGCCGCCGATAGGCCACTGCGAACGCATCCGAGAGGGAACCTTGTTCAAGCAGCGCATGTATCACATGCTGCCGCCCAAAGGCCATGCCCAATTCAGCGGACGACAGCGCGCCCGCGACTTTGACGTCTTCATATATCGCCTTGGCGAGAAAATGAACCTTATTCCGCCCATCTTCTGCACCATCACTGGCTTCAAGCAGCCAGCCGGGCGGCTGTTTGCGGATATAGGCACGCACCTGGTCGAATCCAAGCACGGCCACACCACTCTTCTTTGCCATGCCCAGCAGGCCTTTGCAGCGCTGCACGAGCTGGCGTTCGACTTCGCCGAAGATATCATCCATCGGTGAAGACTGGGCTTTAAAAGCCCGGGAGAAGACGCCCTGATTCAAGCCATCTTCCAAAATCCTATGGTCCGCTGTGACCCAGGCGCCACGGCCGGGCAGTTTCCCGAACACGTCCGGCACCACATCGCCATCCGGACTGCGGACAAAGCGGATCAGCGCGTCGGGCGCCAGGCGCTCGCGCGTGACCGCACACTGACGGACTTTGCCGTCAGCGCGCTTGCCCGTATGCGCCCCTAGGCGCTGAGCCGGCTCATTCAGACTTTGCGGCTTCATCGCCGCCCTCCATGAGAAGGTCTTCATCAAGATCGAGACCTTCCAATTCGGCCAGGATGTCTTCATCCGAGACATCAATGGTTTCTTCGATGGCGCCTTCCTCGTCGCCAGATTTGCCAATCTCGCCCAGGGCCAGCAGTGCACGCTCTTCCTCGGTCAGATCCGCTTCTTCGCCAGCCGCGGCAGCGGCCATGTCGGCTTCGAGCTGTTCCAGCGCTTCCGGCTCGATCCAGCCCGCAAGAACGCGGGCCTTCATGATGAAGAGCTGCGCATCATCCTTGCGCATCTCACCCTTCTTCAGAATGCCGTCCTGCCAGACGGGTTTGCCTTCCTTGTTATTCTCGCGCCAACCGGTCAGATCGTCCGGAACCAGTCCGGCGACATCCTCAACCGATTTCACCTCATTCTCGCCGAGCTTCACAGCGAAACCCGGGGACATGCCATCGAGCTCCATGACGGCATCTTCGACGCCGAGTTCGGTGCGCTTGGCGTCCTGTTCCGCAGCCAGTTTCTCGAGATATTCGCGGGCCCGCTCCTGGATTTCGGCAGCGACATCCTCGTCAAAGCCTTCAACCTGCATAAAGTCTTCCGGCTCGATATAGGCGATGTCTTCAACTGTTTCGAAGCCTTCCGAGGCCAGCAATTGTGCCAGGGTCTCATCAGCATCGAGCGCCTGCATGAACAATTCGGTGCGGCGCTGGAAGTCGATCTGATAGCGTTCGGAATCGTCGCTTTCTGTGACCAGGTCGATTTGCCAGCCTGTCAATTGAGAGGCGAGACGAACATTCTGACCCCGGCGGCCAATCGCCAGCGGGAATTGCTCATCCGCCACGACGACTTCCACGCGCTGTTCTTCCTCGTCGAGCACCACTTTGGTCACTTCCGCAGGCTGCAGCGCGTTCACGATGAAGGTCGCGTCGTCATAATTCCAGGGGATGATGTCAATCTTCTCGCCAGAGAGTTCGCCGACGACCGCCTGAACGCGCGCGCCCCGCATACCGACACAAGCGCCGACCGGATCGATCGAGCTATCATTTGAAATCACACCAATCTTGGCGCGCGAACCCGCGTCACGCGCGCAGGAGCGGATTTCGATCACACCTTCATAAACCTCCGGCACTTCGGCCGCGAACAGTTTGACCATAAAGTCCGGATGCGCCCGCGACAGGAAGATTTGCGGGCCCTTCACTTCGCGGCTGACCTTGTACAGATAAGCGCGGACGCGATCGTTTGGCTGGAAATTCTCGCGCGGAATACCGTCATTACGCCGGATAATCCCTTCGGCGCGGCCAAGGTCGACAATGACATGACCATATTCGACACGCTTGACGATGCCATTGATAACCTCGCCTTCGCGATCCTTGTATTCGTCAAACTGACGCTGGCGCTCGGCATCGCGCACTTTCTGCATGATGACCTGTTTCGCCGTTTGGGCGGCGACGCGCCCGAAGTCGAACGGCGGAAGCTCTTCCTTGATCTCGTCGCCGAGTTCCAGGCCGGCATCGAGCTTTTTGGCATCTTTCAGCGTGATTTGCTGGGCCGGATCTTCCATCTCTTCATCTGACACGACGGTCTGAATACGCCACAGGGTTTGCTCGCCCGTCTCATGATCGATGACGGCGCGGATATCATGTTCCTGGCCATAGCGAGACTTGGCCGCCTTCTCGATCGCTTCCTGCATCGCATCAATCACGATGGAACGATCAATCGCTTTCTCCTCAGCCACCGCTTTTGCGATCTGCATGATTTCAAGTCGGTTTGCGGAAACGCCAACTGTGCTCATGGCCTCAAGCTCCACTCTCTTGGTTGTCTTCTATTGTGTCGGTTTCGGCTTCATCTGTCTCGAAGCCGGCAAAGGTCTCATCGCCCGGTTGTGGCGGCAGGGTGCCATCGCTGGCCGCCGCATCGATCAGTTCATCTGTCAGAATCAGGCTGGCCTTGCTCATCTCGTGAACCTGCGCGACCAGTTCGCTGTCATCATCGAGCAGGACGGCCACGCCTTTTTCGTCCTCGCGCGCGATAACACCCTGGAATCGGCGGCGCCCATCAAGCGGCATGATCAACTCAATCTTGACCAGATGCCCGGTCCAGCGGTCGAAATCGCCGGCGCGGGTCAGGGGGCGGTCAATTCCTGGTGTCGAGACTTCCAGGCGATAGGCTTCGCTGATCGGATCCTTGGCTTCAAGCACTGGCGAGAGGTTGCGCGAAAACGTGGCGCAGTCTTCGACATCGGTCGGCGCGCCGCCCGCTTTCTCGATCATGATTTGCAGCAAAGGGCGATTGCCGCCCATAATCCGAATGCGCACAATTTCGAGACCGAGCTCGCGGGCAAGCGGCTCGGACATCTCCAAAATACGATCTTCCTGTGGACTGACAGTGATCAAAGTGCGGACTTTCAGACAAATAAAAGCGGCGGCCCCGTTCCCGGAACCGCCGCCGATATGTTTCGACTTGGCGCCTAGATAGGCGCAAAAGCCGGTTTTGTCTAGATCAGTTTCAGATCGACCGCAGAGGTCTTGTTGCGACGCTCATCGTGATAGAGTTCATACTCGACAGCCTGATCATCTGCGAGCCCTTGCAAACCTGACCGTTCAACGGCTGAGATGTGCACGAAAACGTCTTTGCCGCCTTCGTCAGGGACGATAAATCCAAAACCTTTTGTGGCATTGAACCACTTTACTTTTCCGGTGGCCATGTCGGGCCCTTTCCGTTGGTTCGCGCCGTGACTGCACCATGCAGGCGGTCGCGAGGTCGATTACGGAGAGGTAGGGACATTCATTATCCGCCGGTCTGGCGGGGGTCTTCTCAATTCAGACCGGCCGTATTCGATGAGCGGACAGGCTCACACAATCGCGTCTGGGTCAAGAAAAACCGGATCAGCGGAATTGAAATACCACCGGCTGCACGACGTCGGTGCGATTCAGACGGCAAGTGACCCCGACTTGATCTGGCTCGTCGGCTTTGAATCGCCATTTGCCAATCGTCTCAAGGGATCGCTCGTCAAACTCATCCAGTGGCACCGAAGCGAGCACTTTCGGATTGATAACCTGGCCCTCGGAGTCGAACTCCAATCCCAGAATAACCGCGCCAAACATACCTTTCCGAAACTTGTTCCGCGGATAGCGCAATTTCGGTTTTTGAACCATCAGACCTGAGCAAAACGGTAATCCCGAATCGTCCAATGAACCGGCGGACCTTACATTTATCGTATTGTCGTCGGCGCCATAGGATTCAAGGATATCTTCAATTTCTCCATCACTGGCGTGACGCTTTTCCACGCTGTCAAAGTAAGCGTCCATCGTCATGAGCCAGGCATCCGACCTGTACATCAGGTCGCGCGCCCATTCAGCGCGTTCGCCATTATCTTCGCGCTGCGCCGTGGCAAAGCCCTGAACGTGGGCCATGGCAATCATCGCATCTGGTTCCAGCTCGGCATTGAATCTTGCAATCGCAGCGATGAAGCCTGCTTCCGCGAACTGTCTTCCGATGATGTCCGAAATCGGTTCGTAATGTTCACGCGCCGCTGTGGCGGATTCATACATGGCGTCAGGATCACCGGCGCGTGTGTCGTTGGTCATAACGGTGTGATAGGCTTGCACGGTTTCCACCGTCGGCTCGCCGTTATAGCTTGCCAGCGCCGCTAAAAGCTCTGCACGGCTTTCCTCGGTCTGAGCGCTGAGAAAGGCGTCCTGAGCGACCACGATGTCGGTGATATCATAGTCTTGCGCCAGAGATGCTCCACCGAACACGCACAGAAACCAAATCACCAATCCGGACGTTAGGTAACGCATAGCATTCTCCCTCTATTTGCGGAACTCTAGAGGGTGATTTGTGACGGTCAATGAGCTTTTCAGTTAACTTCAAAGTCGAAATAAACAGGCTCGATGTCGCCGAGATTCTTCATCTGATAACGTGTCGCGATGTGATCCTTGGGGGCGACGCGCCAATCATTCGCGGTATTGGCCAGCCACGTAAATCTTGGATGCGCCAAAAATCGTTCAAGCGCCTCGTCCGCATAGGACCGGACGTCCGTCGCAAATCTGACCTTGCCCGATGGTTTCATCGCACCGGCGAGTGAATCCAGAAAAGCGGGTTGAATCAGGCGTCGTTTGTGATGCCGTGTTTTTGGCCATGGGTCGGGGAACAAAATAAAGGCGCGGTCGATCGATCCGGGGGCGAGCCGATCAACCAATTCGCGGCCATCGCGTGGCCAGAGGCGAATATTCGATAGATCTTCGTCCTGTATCTGCGCCAATAGTTTCGCAACGCCTTCTGAAAATACCTCGCTCGCCAGGATCCCAATATCCTGATGTCGTCCTGCCTGCCCGCTCACATGCTCCCCACCGCCAAAACCGATTTCGAGCCACACCTCTCGCGCCTCCGGAAAGCAGGCCTTCGGCGTGACCGTTCCGTTTTCCGGCACTTTGACGCGAAGTTTTGGCAGGAGATGGTTGATCAGGCCCTGTTGGCGCTTCGAGAGTTTGCGTCCGTTTCGGCCGCCGAAAGACCGCAAGGGGCGATTTTTTTGGTCGGTCACGATTGTTCCTTTTGAGTATAACATCGGCAGATTGTCTCGAGTCTAGCGCGGCATAGACTCATATGAAGTGGATTGGAAAGTCCTGGCGCTGTGCTTCCTCGAACCAGCCATCGTAAAAACCAATCCCACCAGCCCTGAAAAAGCTTGCAGTTCACAGCTTAGAGGTACACAAACCGCGCCTTGGTTAAAAGGTGAGCAGATCCCGTGAGCGGCCTCGAAACAGCAGCAGACAGTGAGGCGCCAGCCAAGGCGTTGCCCATGCCGCAATGGGAGCTGGTCATTATGGTGGCGGCCTTGATGTCGTTGAACGCGCTGGCGATCGATATCATGTTGCCGGCGCTCAGCAATATCTCTGACTTCTATTCCCTGACCCGAGACAATGATCAGCAATTGGTAATTTTTGCCTATATTGCCGGTTTCGGTGCGCCGCAGCTGGTCTTCGGCCCCATCTCGGACCGATACGGTCGCAAGGGCCTGCTGCGTATCTGTCTGGTCGGTTACGCCATTGCGGGGATTGCTTGCATCATGACGAGCTCGTTCACGACGCTTTTGCTGGCCCGCTTTATCCAGGGCATATTTGCCAGCGGGGTGCGTGTGATCGCGGTCTCGATTGTCCGCGACCTGCTGGCGGGGCGGGCGATGGCTCGGATCATGTCCTTGGTCATGACCGTATTCATGGTCGTGCCCATCCTGGCGCCAACTATAGGAGCGGGCGTAATGCTGATCGCGCCTTGGCAATGGACGTTTGCGCTGCTCAGCATTGCCGCGATGGTGAACCTGATGTGGATCCAGGTCCGGTTGCCTGAAACGCTGACAGACGAAGACCGCCAACCTCTCAATCCGGAGCAGTCGCTGAAAGCCTATTGGCAGGTTGTGACGACGCGGGTCACGTTCGGATATATGTGCGCCAGTGGTGTGATCTTCGGCGCCTTATTCGCCTTTGTAGCGGCGTCAGAACAAATCTTCACCGATGTGTTTGGAAAGCATGAGACCTTTGCCCTCTGGTTTGCCGGCGTCGCGGCAGCGTTGGCGATCTCGAACTTTCTGAACTCGCGCATTGTCGAGCGATTTGGCATGCGACGGATCAGTCATAGCGTGCTGATCCTGTTCATTGTTCTGGCGTTGACCAATGTGATCACGCTTTACACGGTTGGGGAAAAGCTCTGGCTCTTCTACCCGCTTTTCTGTCTGACCTTTGGCTGTTTCGGCATGTTGGGCGCGAATTTCACGGCGATGGCGATGGAGCCGCAAGGCAAGATTGCGGGCACGGCCAGCGCTGCCTATGGCTTTGCGTCGACGACAGTTGCCAGCCTGATTGGGTATCTCGTCGCGGGCCAATTCGATGGTACGATTGCTCCCTTCATGTGGGGGTTTGTGGCGCTGGGCGTGTCCTCGCTCACCATCATTTTTGTGACCGAGCGGTTCAGATTGTTTCGATCACGCTAGTGCCTCTTGCGCTTCCGCAGCGGTAGCGACGGAAACAGGCAGACTTGAATATGAGGACGAAATAACATGGCGCTAAATACTCGCATCACGGAAATGCTGGACATCGAGAAACCGATCATCCAGGCCGCAATGGGCTGGATCGCAAGATCGCAATTGTCATCAGCATTCTCGAATGCGGGCGGCATGGGCATTATCGAGACCAGTTCTGGTGAGCTGGATGCCGTGCGGGCAGAGATCCTGAAAATGCGCGACCTGACGGATAAACCTTTCGGGGTGAATGTGGCGCAGGCCTTCGTGCGCGATCCTGATATTGTTCAATTCGTTATTGATCAGGGCATCAAATTCGTCACCACATCAGCGGGTAACCCCAAGAAATATACCGGCCAACTAAAAGAGGCCGGCCTGACCGTTTTCCACGTCGTGCCAAGTCTGAAAGCCGCGCTGGGCGCGATCGATGCCGGCGTCGATGGCCTGATTGTCGAAGGCGGTGAGGGTGGCGGGTTCAAGAATCCCAAGGATGTCGCCTCTATGGTCCTGATCCCGCAAGTCTGCGAAACGGTTGACGTACCGGTCGTCGCCGCAGGCGGGATCATGGATGGTGCCAGCATGGCGGCGGCCTTCTCGCTCGGCGCCGAGGGCGTTCTTATGGGGACACGCATTCTGTCGAGTGCGGAAAGCCCGGTGCATACGAACTGGAAACAGGCCATTGTTGATGCGGATTCCACCGATACCGTTTTCCTCAACCGTGACGGTCCCGGCCCGGCTTTGCGCGCTTTGCGGACCGAGCGGACAACCCGCATCGAGCAGGAAGGCGTGGAGAATATTTTTGGCGAATTTGCCGGTACACAAGACGTCTATTTTGGCGGTGATCTCGAAGCCGGGATTGCGCTGACCGGGCAAATTGCGGGACGAATCAAAAGTGTACGGCCGGTGGCTGATATATTGAATGAGACCATGGATCAGTTTCAAGCGACCGTGTCGCGCCTCAACCAGCTACAAGTGTGACAGGAGAGGCCTAGGCGGCTCTTCCAAAAAGTGGTTAAACACCGCAAAGTTCCACTCAAAGGTGACCTAATGACTGCAAAAAATTACCTCTTTGGGGGCGCGGCAGCGCTCGCAATTATTCTTGCCGGCTGTGATGTTGTGCGTGCCCCAAGCGCGGATACCTCTACGGAGTCTGAAGCCGCGACGACCGAAGGTACGGATGTTGATGAAGCGGTGCTGGCCGATAATCCGCTGCTGCAGGATTGGGACACGCCTTATGGCGTGCCGCCCTTTGCCCAGATCGAGGACGCCGACTACATGCCGGCCATCGATGTCGCGATCGCCGAACTTGAATTCGAGATTGAGGCGATTGCCAGCAATCCGGATGCCCCGACCTTCGAAAACACCATTGTTGCGCTTGATAAATCGGGTGCCACGCTGTCCAAAGTTGCTTCCGTCTTCTCTAATGTGACCGGCACCGATACCAATGACACGCTGCAAGGCCTGGCGACCGAAATCTGGCCGAAAGTGACCGCGGTCAACAATGATATCAATTTCAACGCCCCCCTCTTCGAAAGGGTTAAGGCGGTCCGCGACGCAGCACCGACGTTGAACCTGGACGAGCAGGATCTGCGTCTGATCGAACTGACCTATCGTGGCTTCGAGCGTGCCGGCGCGACGCAAAGCGCTGAGGTCAAAGAGAAAGTCGCGGCCATCAATGAAGAATTGTCTTCCCTGACCACGTCCTTCTCGCAAAATCTGCTCGCCTCGACCAAGGCTTTCAAACTGGAAATCACCGATGAGGCCGAACTGGTCGGATTGTCGGACGACTTCAAAGCCGCCCTGAAAGAGGGCGACACCTGGGTGCTGACCGTGGATCGCTCTGTCTATGAAACTTTCATGGCGCAGTCAGAGAACCGTGATCTTCGCAAACAGATGTTTGACGGCTATCGCCTGCGGGCCACCGAGGGCGAAACCGATAATGGGCCGCTGGCCATCAAGATTGCCCAGTTGCGGGCCGAAAAGGCCGAACTGCTCGGCTATGCCACGCATGCCGATTACATCCTCGAATACAATATGGCGCGCACGCCGCAAAACGTGGAGGACTTCCTGGTTCGCGTCTGGGAGCCCGGCCTCGCCCAGGCCAAGGCCGAGCGCGACGAAATGCAGGCCTTGATCGGCGACGAGTTCACCTTTGCTGGCCACGACTGGTGGCATTACAGCGAGAAGGTCCGTCAGGATAAATATGCCTTTGATGGCAATGTCCTGAAACCGTATTTCGAGCTTAGCGCCGTCCGGGCGGGAGCCTGGACCATGGCCGAACGCCTGTTCGACATCACGCTTGAAGATGTTGCCGTCGAAGGCTGGAATCCGGTCGTCACCGCCTATGACGTCAAGGACAAAGCGACGGGTGAACATCTCGGCCTGTTCATGATGGATATGTATGCGCGTGACAGCAAACGCGGCGGCGCCTGGATGAGCTCTTATCGTGCCTCGACCAATTATGGTGATGCTGATGAAGTTCGTCCGATCATCACCAATAATCTGAATCTGATCACACCGGCTGATGGCGCCCCGACTCTGATGAATTTCAGCGAGGTTGAGACGTTTTTCCACGAGTTTGGGCATGGTTTGCACGGACTTCTGACGCAGATCAAATATTCTGAATTCTCAGGCGTCGATGGACCGCGCGACTATACTGAATTCCCGGCCCAGATCCTTGAGCATTGGGCCGGCGAATCTGAGATGCTGGCCGAATATGCGCTGCATTATGAGACTGGTGAAGCGATCCCGCTCGAACTGATCGAGAAGATGCGCGAAGCCTCTAACCACAATCAGGGCTTCCGTACGACGGAGTTCATTGCGGCCTCCCTGCTCGACCTGGCATGGCATCGTCTCAGCCATGAAGACGCGCTCGCCATTACCGATGCGCGCGCATTCGAGAAAGAGGTGCTGGAAGGCTATGGTCTGATCGAAGAGATCGAACCGCGCTATCGCAGCCAGTATTTCGCCCACATCTTCTCCAGCCCGGTCGGCTACTCGTCTGGCTATTACGCCTATCTCTGGTCAGAGATTCTCGATGCCGATGGCTTTACTGCGTTCAAGGAGGCCGGCGATATCTGGGATCCGGAACTGGCTGCGCGATTGAAGAAATGGGTCTATGAGTCTGGCGGCCTGCGCCCGGCGGATGAACTGTACCGCTTGTTCCGCGGCTCCGACCCAACCATCGAACCCCTGCTCCGCATCCGCGGTTTCGAGACCGGGGAAAGCGGCGAAGGCTAAGCGGGTCGCTGTACCAGAACTAAGAAAGCCGCTCCGAACGGGGCGGCTTTTTTGATTGGCGTAAGCCGCCAACGGCGCCGTCATGGTCGAGCGGTGATCAGGCCAGCGCGAGCCGATAATTGCGGCGTGCCAGGCGGGGATCGATGCGCAAGGTCTTGAAGCTTTCCGCATCCAGGGAACTCAGCATCGCATCGGCCCGTTTCTTGTCGGACGGCATCATCAACTGATACACATCAAGGGCATCCTGGAGTCGCAAAAGAGAGAAGGTCCGCGCCGCGATCATTCCGGCATGGCCGCCCGTGGCAAACGGGATCATCCCCAGTCCACGTGGCAGCTCTTCCTTGGGCTCCGCCGTCAGAGCCCATTCATTGAATCGCTCAATCGTCGCGGCGAGGACTGGTACATGCTCATCCAGCGCGACTTTCAAAATCGGCAGCAACGTTTTTGGAATATCGTCATTTGGCACCAAGTCACCGGTCTGACCTTCCCCAGCAATGACGCGCTCGACATAATCGGCGACTTTCGGGGCCGTCCGCTTCATATGCTCGCCCGAATTTTTGTCGCGATACTGATGGGCATAAAGCGGTCCGATCAGGGCGAAATCGGCATAACTGGTGCGCGTCCCCAGCAAATAAGGCAAGACGTCCAGATGTTTGGAAAAGTCGGCGAGGAATTGCTCATAGGCTTTTTCCACGCCGGGCGCGGTTTCTGGGGTGATGCCAAGCATCGGCACGAAACTGCGAAAGCGCTGGCCGACTTTCTTGCCCGCTTCCAGCTGTTCCTCGGGCGTGCCGTCTGGCGCGGCATTCTTGCCGAACTCGCCATAGATCCAGTCTTCATTTTTGTTCCAGCGATAATGCATGGCCGGCAAGGTCATCCACTCATCGGCAAAAAGCTGAAGCAGGAAAGTCACCAGCAATTGCAGCGGTGTTCCAGGCAATGCGGATCGTTCGCCAGTTGGGCTTTCAAAATGGGCAATAATGTCGGCGGTGTCCTGAACATATTCCCCCTCGGGTGTTTTCAGAACAGGAATCACTGGCCAGCCAATGTTTGCGATGATTTCATCTCTCATCACTTGTGGCGTCGGTGCGATTTCGGTGAATTCTATGCCCTTCCACCGCAAATAGGCCCGGGCCTTTCCGGTGAAGTAACTCATCTCGCTGCCAAATAGCGTATAGCCGGTCATCTATAGTCTCCTCACCACATTCGGGTCGCCTCAAATGCGAAAAAAAGCAAGCGCGATTGCGAATAAGTTTACCAGAAGCGAGGATTCCTTAACCCAATCGCGGCAATCCCATGAACATTGCAGATAACAAGGCAAAACGTCACGTTTCCGCCCGATTCTCCGCAGATAGAAACACGAGTTTGAAAAGGCGGCACCCGCGCCGCAAATCAGAAAGATTGGGACCCGCTTATGGAATCACAAGCGCTGGCTGACGTCCACACGCCTGGCACGTTGTCGATGATCGAATTGCTGCTCGCTGCAGATCCCGTGGTCAAGGCCGTACTGATTGCGCTCGTGATTGCGAGTGTCTGGTCCTGGGCCGTGGTGGCTGAAAAATTCTTTGCCATTGGCGGTGCACGCAAGAAAGCGAACGAGTTTGAAGAAGCGTTCTGGAATGGCCGCGCCGACGATTATGACGTTCGTCCGGGTCAGAGCCCGAACAATGCCGGCGCCCGCCTTTTTGCAGCGATCTCCCGCGAATGGCGTGACGCCAAATCGATTTCTCCCAGCGAGCATGCCGCTTTGGTCGCGCGCGCCGAACGGTCGCTTCGAGCCACAGTCGACCGCGAAGTCGGCAAGGTTTCGAACGGGATCGGTGCGCTGGCCACGATTGGATCTTCATCTGTTTATATTGGCCTGTTTGGCACAGTCTGGGGGATCATGAACGCCTTCCTGAACATTAGCGCACAGGAAGATACCAGCCTGGCTGTCGTTGGCGGCCCGATCGCCGAAGCCCTGTTCGCAACGGGCCTGGGTCTGATTGCGGCGATCCCGGCCGTGATTTTCTACAATAAGTTTTCCGGTGATCTGAACCGCTATGCCGATACACTCGACGCGTTTAGTCAGGATTTGCTGGTCCGGCTGTCGCGGCGCGCAAGTGATGGTCCGGTCTGATGGCGACGTCAGGATCCGCCCGCCGGGGTCGACGCGCCTTTAATGCCGAGATCAATGTGACACCCATGGTCGACGTCATGCTGGTGCTGCTGATCATTTTCATGATCACGGCAACCGCCTTGCAGCGCGGCGTTGAAGTGAACCTGCCCAAGGCGGCGACCAGCAATCTGACCGTTCCAAAGACGACCCCGCTGCTCGTTACCGTGACCCAGGACGCAAAAGTCTACATTTCTGAAACCGAGATCAAACTGGAAGAATTGACCTCGAAATTGCTGGCCATTGCGGGTGAGGGCTATGAGGAGCGCATCTTCCTGCAGGGCGACACCAATGCCGCTTATGGAGAAGTGCTGGCTGTGATGACCCAGATGAAAAATGCGGGATTCACGAATATTGCCCTGGTGACCGATCCCAAGTCGCGTGTGGAAAGGGCTGAATAGTCCATGATCCGCGGTCTTCCTGCTTCCATAATGGCGCATGCGGCAGTGATCGGCGCGTCCTATGTGACGTTTCCCTATTGGAGCACGAATACACGCATCCTGGCCTCGGAGTTTGAAGCGGTGGACGTCAATTTTGCCGAGATCGGCGAGATCACCAATATCGCGCCGCTGGTGGAAACTGAACCGGAAGAGCCAGAAGAAGAAGTTGCTCCGGAAGAACCGGAAGAGATTCCAGAAGATCCGGTTGAAGAGGAATTGCCTGAAGCTGAGCAAGACGTTGCGGTAGATGAGGCGGCACCGCCAGAAGAGAATCCGGAAGACCTGTTGCCGGACTTTGAGCCTGAAGAAACCGAGCCAGAGCCAGAAGAGGCTGAACCAGAACCTGAAAAGGCACCGGATCCCGCGCCGCGGCGCCCGCAAGATGATCTGATGGACTTCCTCAGTCAGAGTGAATCCACGTTCAAAAGTGAGCGCGCGACCCAGCGGGAGCGTCCAGAACCGAGACCTGTCACGCCAGAGCCCACGACAGCCCTGGAAAACGCCCCCAAGCCGGTCGAGACCCGCAACCGCCAGGGCGCGGGTGAGCGCAATGCGAACACAGCCCGTTTGGAAGCCTTTGTGGACTCGCGCATTCGTAATGAATGCTGGTCAGGCGTTGACGACCTGCCCAATCCGGAGCGGTATAATGTTCATATGAATCTCAGACTGAACGAAGACGGGACGATCGCAGATCTTTCTCTGGTGGACCCGAAACGCCGACCAATTGGCAGTTCATTCATGGGAACAGCCGTGGATCGCGCTCTGCGCGCGGTTCGAAAATGTGAGCCTTTCCGCTTGCCATCTGATGAGTATGAGTTGTGGAAAGAAATCAATGTCTATTTGGGACTAGGATATGTCGATAAGTGATTTTGCGACCGGGAGTTTGGCGATGTTTAGAAAACTGATTTGCGCGGCTATTGTTGGGCTTCTTGGCACCTGGTCGGCGGCCATGGCGCAGCTTGAAGTCGTGGTTGATCGCGCCGACTTGAAACCAGTGCCAGTCGCTATCCCCAATTTCGAAGCGATCGGCGTCGATCCGGAAGTCGCCCAGACGATCAGCGATGTCATTCGTAGTGATCTGGAATCCACCGGCCTGTTCACGATCACGCCGGAAGATGCCTATATCCAGAAAGACCTGAATATCGAAGTGGCGCCGCGCTTCGCGGACTGGAAAATCATCCAGACGGATGCCCTCGTGGTCGGTACAGTTGAGCAGATTGAACGCGGTGGCAATCAGCTCATCCGCGGTTCTGTCCGGATGTGGGATGTCTATGGCGAAGAGTTGATGCGGTTCGAGGATTCGAATGGCCGTCAGGTGTCAGGCCGGCGGTTCACCACGACGCCCGAAGACATTCGCCGGATCGCGCACAAGATCGCTGATGCGATCTATAGCCGCCTCACCGGAGAAGATGGCTATTTCGATACACGCATCGTCTATATCGCTGAAACCGGCCCGAAGAATGCTCGCGTCAAGCGGCTCGCCATCATGGATGCCGACGGCGCGAATGTGAAATATCTGACGTCTGGCGCGTTCACGGTTCTGACGCCGCGCTTTTCGCCGACGGCCCAGCAAATCACCTATATGTCTTATGAAGGTGGTATTCCACGCGTCTATCTCTACGATTTGCGCCGTGCGCGTCAGGAAGTGCTTGGCAATTTCCGCAATATGACTTTTGCGCCTCGTTTCTCTCGTGATGGCAATTCGGTCCTGCTGACCCAGGCAACAAACGGCAATTCTGACCTCTATCTGATGGATTTGCAGACGCGTCAAAGCCGCCGCCTGACCGATCACCCGGCGATTGATACGTCGCCTTCCATGTCACCCGATGGGCGCCAGATCGTCTTCAATTCCGACCGCGGCGGCAGCCCACAACTCTATATCATGAACACCAATGGCACCCCGCGGACCTGCCCATCCGGCGGGCGCGACGTCGCTTGCCGGATCACCTTCGGATCTGGCCGGTATTCGACGCCAGTCTGGAGCCCGCGCGGCGATTTGATCGCATTTACGAAGCAAAGTCGGGGTCGATTCCATATCGGTGTAATCGGAATTGATGGTCGCGGTGAGCGCTTACTCACCGAATCATATCTCGATGAAGGGCCAGATTGGTCGCCAAATGGCCGTGTGATCACGTTTTTCCGGGAACCCTCCCCGGGTGCATCCCCAACTTTGTGGTCGGTCGATCTGACCGGACGTAATTTGCGGCCATTGCTAACGCAGACGGACTCTTCAGACCCGGCCTGGTCGCCTTTGCTCGACTAAATTGGCCTGATTTTGCTCCTAAAAACTCAGTAATCTTCCCAAATCACAGAAAAAATGGGTATACGGCGACACGAAGTTGACATTAAAAACGCCTAACTGCACCCATTGCTCGCATAAGCAAGGAGAGAACAATGCGAAAGCTTATGATGACATCTGCGTCGATTGCCGTCCTTTTCGGTATCGCTGCATGTGCCAGCCAACCTGAACCAGAACCTGTAATTGTTGCAGAGCCCGAGCCGGTCGTTGAGCCCGAGCCGGAGCCCGAACCTGAAGTGGTCGTGGTTGAAGAAGTTATCCCAACCGGGCCTGCCGAAGGATCTCTGGAAGATTTCCAAGTCAATGTTGGTGATCGCGTCTATTTTGACCTCGACCAGTATCGTTTGAGCGCTGACGCTCAGGGCATCCTGCGTCGTCAGGCGGCCTGGCTGAGCTCGTATCAGAACGTCAACATCCTGGTTGCCGGCAACTGCGATGAGCGGGGCACCCGCGAGTATAACCTTGCACTGGGTGAACGTCGTGCGTCTGTCGTCAAGAATTACCTGGTCGACCTCGGCGTTGACCCAGCCCGCATTCAAACAGTTTCTTACGGTAAAGAGCGTCCGCTGGCGCTTGGCTCAACCGAAGAAGCTTGGGCGCAGAACCGAAATGGCTTCACACAGTTGATTTCTGGTGTTGTTGGCTAAGCGTTAACTGCACGTACTGCATTAGATTAGGCCGGGCGTCACATTTTGGCCCCGGCCTTTTCATATTTGATGTTCAGTCCAAGATCTGAAACTGGAGCCAATCCGTTATGCTGCGTACGTCCCTGATCTCTGCCCTGACCTGTCTCGCGCTCATGTCCGTGCCACAAGCGGAAGCTCAGAGAGCAGATATCGTACAGGGCGTGACCAGTGGAGAGCTCGCGGCGACAATGGATGAATTGCGCGCCAGTAATGCCGAACTGCGCGCCCGTATGACCGGCATCGAATCCGACAAGGCGCGTCTGAATGGCAAGCTTGAGACGCTCGAATTCCTGCTGTCGGAGAGCCGCGACGAAATCAACCGCATGCAGAGCGACGATGCGGAACTTGAGCGGCTGATCACACGCTTGGAAAGCCGGATCTCGGATCAGGAAAAGACCATAGCGGACCTGAATGAACGATTGACGGCGCTTCAACCAGAGCCAGCCTTTCTATCTGCTGGTTCGGGCGACTCTTTTGCCGACCCGGTCATGAAGGCGCCACAGTCAGCACAGATTCTGTCGCGCAACAATTGGATGCCGCTGTTGAGGCGGGCGTTGAGGTTACGTCGACCGGACCGACCCGCATTGTTCGCCGCGTCGAAACGCCGAGCGCCGGAACACTGGGCGATGCGCCGACACAGCTCGGTCCGAACGGAGAGCCTTTGCCGCAGGGTTCGCTAGGCACTTTGCCGGCAAGTTCTCTGCCTGGTGAAGCCGGCCCTCTTTTTGCCGAAGCGAAATCACGTCTTTTGCAGTTCGATTATCCTGGCGCTGAGCTCGCCTTTCGGTCTTTCCTGAGTCAATTCAGCGACGACCCACAAGCCGGCGAAGCGCAATACTGGCTGGCGGAAGTATTGTATCAGCAGGAAGCCTATCCAGAATCGGGGGCCGCTTATACCGATATGATCCGGTCTTATCCAGATGACCCGCGTGCCCCTGAAGCTCTGGCGAAACTGGCGCGCTCGATGCGACTGGTGGGTGATACGGAACAGGCTTGCAATGCCCTCAATCTCTTGCCGCAACGCTATCCCAATGCGTCTGGCGTGACCCGAAACCTGGCCGCCGGCGAACGTGTGCGCTCGGGTTGCGACAGCTAAAATCCGTGCAGTTCGGGGCAGACCTTTCTGCGCTGATCGACCGGTTCAGTCCTGAAGCCCGGCACCCAATTGCCCTCGCCGTTTCGGGCGGTAGCGACTCGCTTGCTTTGCTTTTTCTGTGTCATGCCTGGGCCGCAAATGCGAACAGGGCGCTGATTGTCTTTACCGTTGATCATGCGTTGCGGCCCGAAGCCCGCGACGAGGCGGCACTGGTGGCCGAGCATTGCAACCTTTTGCAGATTCCTCACCAATCCTTGCGCTGGCCCCGGCCGAGACCGTCACAAAATGCGGCCCGTCGCGCACGCTATCGATTGATGGCTGACGCGATGGCAGGGGTCGGCGCGAACTGTTTGCTTACCGGGCATACGCTGGATGACGTGATCGAGACGGTGTTCATGCGCCGCAAACGCGGCGTGCGTGGCGGATTGAGTGTAGGTCCTGGCCTTGCCGCGCCCATGCCCGCCTGGCCGGAAGGTCGTGATATGACACTCATACGGCCGCTCATCCGTACGCGTCGCCAGAGCCTGAGGAACCATTTGGACGAATTGGGCGTGTCGTGGGTCGAAGATCCATCCAATCAAAATCCGCAATTCGAACGCGTGCGGATTCGGGCGTTTTTCGAGCAGCATCAGACCGTGCGGGATGGCATGCTTCCAACGATCGTATCGCTGCAGGATGAGCGCGCGGACCTGGATTATGCGATCGGTCAATTGCTCGCGACGGTTCAGGTGAGGCCGGATGGTCTCATTGAAGTTGCCGACGGCAGCTACCAGGTTCGACTGTTGGGATTGCTCGCGCGGGTCGCCAGCGGAAGTGATCGCGATCCCCGTCGAAGCGCGGTCGCGGCAATGGTGAAGGCGTTGACCAAGCCCGGCATGCGGCAAACGCTGGGCGGAGCGTGGTTTCAGCGGATCCCGGCCGGTTTTCACATCGGCCGAGATCCAGCCGAAACTACAGAGACGGGAGCGCCTCTATTTGATGGCCGTTTTGTGCGCGACTTCGAAGCCCGATTTCCGGAGGTGCATGAGACCTCGTTCCTGTTGCGGCATGCGCGTCCACCGGACTCTGCATGGCGCGAAATCGTCTCCGAACGAATCGCGCATATGCGCCGGTGTTATGAAGCTGCGAAGGAACCGGTCTGTGTGGAACAGAGGTTGATCTTGAAACCGCAATCACCGCAATCAGAATCGCGTTTCTGCAAGGATTGAGTTCATGTCAGTGACCGGTTGGGTCTATCTAGATGGTGCCTACATGGCGGCGCAGGATGCGCAGATCTCTCCTTTTGATCGCGGCTTCTTGTTCGCACAGGCCGCCTATGAAGTTACGGCTGTGTATAATCAGAAATTGATTGATTTCGAGCCGCATTTGAAGCGTCTTTCGAGGACGTTGGCGGGATTGGAAATCGAAATGCCAAAAGAGGATTTGCTCGTTGTCCACCAGCAATTGATCAGGCGCAATAATCTTCAGGAAGGTCTGATCTACCTCAATGTCAGCGCCGGTATGCAGGGTATACGGGATTTTAGCGGGCCGGAGACCTTGGTGCCGTCTATCTTTGCATTCGCGAATCGCAAACAGTTGATCGGCGATACCGCCCGCGACGGGATTGCAACCATTTCGATGCCAGACACACGATGGCAGCGCCGCGATTTGAAGACGACGCAACTTGTAACCCAATCGCTCGCCTATCGCGCAGCGCGCCGAGCAGGGGCGGTGACCGCGATCCTGCATGACGACGGCATTGTGACGGAAGCAGCGTCTGCAAATGTCTGGATCGTCACGCAGGACGGTCAGCTGGTCACGCGCGATTTGTCTCATGCCCTATTGCCCGGAATCACGCGCGCACGCTTGCTCTCTCTGTTGCAGAACGGCGCGGATCAGGTCGAAGAGCGTGCGTTTACGCTCGATGATGTGCGCAACGCGCGCGAAGTGTTCACCAGTTCTGCCGGTGCGATGATCGCGCCTGTACTGAGCCTGGACGGGGATTCGATTGGCGAGGGTCAGCCTGGGCCAGTCACCCGCGCAATCCAGGCCGCCTATTATCAATTTATTGGCGCAGACCTTGCGGCTCTGGATTGGCTATGACTCGCGGTGATCGGGATCAATCACTTCACCCTCGACGGTAAACGCTTCATCGTCGGAACCGGCGGGTGATGGCCCCGCTTGCATTTGTGTGAACGCGTCCTGCATTTGAGCCATCATCCCGGCCATCTGATTGAGCCCAATTCGCGCCGATATCCAGGCGCCGACAAAGGCGACGATGCCCGGAACAAGCGCAAACCAACCATCTGATAACATCACTTGCGGTTCAAACTCAGTGGTCCTGAACAAAGCAGCGATCCATGCGGCGAGGCCAAATATGATGGCATACCCAACCAGCCCGGCCGCGAATCTTTTACCCGATCCCCGAAACGGATTGTGGGGTCGTTGCTCTGATGGAGATTGTATCGCGGCTCCCAAATCCATTGCAGGGGACGGCGTGACGGCTCGAATAATCACCGTCGTCAAGGAGGCCGCCAAGGCCAATAACGGGACCAGAATGAAGCTGCGATTCATCGCACCCGCCACCGCCACCGCAAGGATAAAGGCGACTGGACCTGCCAGGCGGAGAAGGATTGGAAAGAAAAGAGCTACAGGCATGGGCAAATGGGCGATGACTCGAACGCTATATGCCCTAACCCGCTTAGACGCGCGCTGGCAATCTCTGACGTTGGACTTCCAGAACGGCGCGAAGCTTCAGCGCCAGAATTGTCGCAGCCAGTGCCAGGGTGATCGCATTGGCAAGAATGACCGGCAGACTGCCCACCAGCACACCATAAACGAGCCAACCCGCAACACCCGTGGTGAACAGAGCATACATGCAAAGCGAAATGCCATCTGTCCGCCCTGTGCGCAGCACCATGAAGGTTTGCGGCAGGAATGAAATTGTCGTCAGCATCGCTGCGACCAGTCCGATAAAGTCTGTCATTTCGAGAAAGCTCCAAGAGAGAGACAAAATCTATCAGAATCAGTCGAAATTTCATCGCATAACTCGCCATGTCTATCATGCAGAAATGCAGACATATGTTCACGGTCGGGAAAGCTTGCTTCACATTGGCTCTTCGCTCATCTTGCGGCGCAACAAAGCAGCGGGAGATCGCCTTGGCGGATACAGCTTATCAACACGCGCCTGATCGACCGTGGATCTTCCGGACCTATGCGGGACATTCGACGGCGGAAAAGTCGAACGCGCTGTATCGCAGCAATCTCTCAAAGGGTCAGACCGGCCTGTCCATTGCTTTCGATCTACCGACTCAGACCGCCTATGATGGCGACCACATTCTCGCGCGTGGTGAAGTCGGTAAGGTTGGTGTCCCGATTGGCCATTTGGGGGATATGCGCATCCTGTTTGACGCCTTGCCGCTTGAGGAGATGAACACGTCCATGACGATCAATGCGCCAGCCGCGTGGCTGTTGGCGCTTTATGTCGCCCTCGCCGATGAGCGCGGCGATGATCGGGCCAAGCTACGTGGGACCACGCAGAACGATATTATCAAAGAATACTTGTCGCGCGGCACCTATGTATTCCCGCCGCAGCCGAGCATGCGGCTGATCAGTGATATGATCAGCTGGTGCTATACCGAGGTTCCAAAATGGAATCCGATGAATGTCTGTTCCTACCATCTGCAGGAAGCTGGTGCGACCCCGGAGCAGGAGCTGGCTTATGCGCTGGCCACGGCGTGCGCGGTCCTGGATGCCGTAAAGGCAGGCGGGCAAGTGCCAGAAGCCGACTTTCCGACGGTATTTGGACGCATTTCTTTCTTTGTGAATGCCGGCGTTCGTTTCGTCACAGAGCTCTGCAAGATGCGCGCTTTTGTTGATCTCTGGGAAGAGATCGGGCGGGACCGATACGGTGTAGATGATACGAAAGCCTTACGTTTTCGATATGGCGTTCAGGTCAACTCGCTCGGTCTTACCGAGCCGCAAGCGGAAAACAACGTCTATCGCATACTGATCGAAGCGCTGGCCGTCACGCTGTCTAAACGCGCCCGTTGTCGCGCCTTGCAACTGCCAGCTTGGAACGAGGCGCTCGGCTTACCACGGCCATGGGATCAACAATGGTCATTGCGGATGCAGCAAATCCTGGCCTTTGAAACAGATCTTCTGGAATATGAAGACCTGTTCGATGGCAGTCATGTGATCGACGGCAAAACCGAAGCCCTGAAGGCGCAGGCGCGTGCGGAACTTACCAGGATTGATGATATGGGCGGCGCCGTGGATGCGGTCGGCTATATGAAGGAATCCCTCGTCGGTGCGCATATTGAACGCATCAAGGGAATTGAAAGCGGCGACCTGAAAGTGGTTGGCGTCAACGCGTACACCCAATCAGAAGATAGCCCGCTCGGGGCTGGAAATGACGCCATTCAAACCGTTGATGCCATGGTGGAGCGGCAGCAAGTTGAGGCGCTGCGCCAATGGCGCTCGCGGCGCGATGAGGGCGCAGCGCAATCTGCGCTCGGTGCCTTGCGTGAGGCGGCGGCATCCGGTGCGAATATCATGGATCCCAGCATCCTGGCGGCGAAGTCCGGTGTTACCACTGGCGAATGGGGCGGCGTCCTGCGCGACGTATTTGGCGAGTTTCGCGGACCAACCGGCGTTAGCGTGATTATCGATTCAGGCGGTGACGAAGCCATAGAGGCGACCAAAAAACGCGTTCTGGAAGTCTCAGAGCGATTGGGACGTGACTTGACCTATGTGCTTGGCAAACCGGGCCTGGACGGGCACTCCAACGGGGCCGAACAAATTGCGGCACGAGCGCGCGCCTGCGGCATGCAGGTGGTCTACGAAGGCATCCGATTCACACCGTCCGAAATTGTCAGCCAGGCCAAAGCCGCCAAAGCCCACGTGATCGGTCTTTCCATACTTTCCGGAAGCCATCTCGATCTGGTCCGAGAAACTCTGGCAGAAATGCAAAAGGCGGGACTGGACGATACGCCATTGGTGGTTGGCGGGATCATACCGTTTGAGGATGAACAGGCGCTCCGCCAAATGGGGGTCCGGCGGGTCTACACCCCAAAAGACTTTCAGATAACCGAGATCATGGATGATGTGGTGGATGTTGTCGAAAACAGATGGCTGACAGCGCCTGCGTCACCACTCTCCTAAGCGCCGAAACCGGATTTCGCGAAGTTCGATGCCGCGCGTCTTTTCCGGAACCACCGGACGAACCGATAGATAATCGAGCGAAATGCTGTTTTCGAGCAACCGGCGCGGCACATCGATTTCTGCAGTATAAGTATCCCAATCCGGTTTCAGATCGAACCGAATCCAGCCGGAATTGCCTGCCTTGCCGGCCGAATAGTTGAACTCAAACGCTTGCGCGCCTGCCCCATCCGTCGGTTTTACCGTGAGCGAAACACGCACTTTATGTCCGGAATAGACGGTTTCCAGATCTGGTCCCAGCCGGAAATGGGCATTACGCTGGACGTCTGGAAAATTGGCATCCGCTTCGGCACGGATGGTCAGCACATCATTTTCGAGATTCAGATCATAGCCCAGATAGGCCTCCATGCGGCACAAATCGCGACCATCAAGAACGATCAGACTGTAATCAGCCGGACCATCGGCGCCACCAAAGGGACCGCATTGTGGCTTTTGCCATCCCAGGTAAAGCGCGCTCAAAACCATCGCAGCCACGATTATGGCAATCAACGGATAGAATACATTATCTTTCAAACTCGTCTTCCTGCGGCGATGCGATTGATTCGGGCGGGTAGAAATCCCAACGCTCCTCTGATAGCAACGCCAGCAGTGAAACGCGACCCTTCAGACTGCTGCGCGCGCAGCCTCTCAAACTTTTAATGGAACCAGTTCATGCCAAAGCTTATCCTGACTCGACATGGTCAAAGCCAATGGAATCTCGAAAATCGCTTCACCGGCTGGTGGGACGCGGATCTGACAGAAAAGGGTGTTGCCGAGGCGAGCAAGGGGGGCGCTCTGATCAAGGCGGAAGGCCTGGAACCGACATTTGCGTTCACCAGTTATCAAACGCGCGCCATTCGAACGCTTTGGCTCAGCCTGGCAGCGATGGATCGTGCGTGGATCCCGGTAGAGAAACACTGGCGTCTAAATGAGCGCCACTATGGTGGACTGACGGGGCTCGACAAGGCTGAAACGGCGGAGAAGCATGGCAAGGAACAAGTCCACATCTGGCGCCGGTCTTACGACATTCCGCCGCCGCCATTGGCCGAAGACAGTCCTTATAATCTCGCCAGTGATGCGCGTTATGACGGGGTGCCCATGCCGGATTCCGAGAGCCTCAAGCTAACGCTTGAGCGGGTGCTTCCCTATTGGGAAAGTGCTATCCGCCCGGTGCTTGAAAGTGGCAAGGACACGATCATTTCGGCGCATGGCAATTCCTTGCGCGGGTTGGTGAAACACTTGTTTCACGTGGCGGATGACACGATCACGGGCGTCGAAATCCCGACTGGAAACCCCCTGCTCATTGACCTGAATGCTGACCTCTTGCCAGTCGCTGCGCGGTATCTGGATGACGAACGCGCCAAAGAGCTGCCTGCGCTGCCATGAGCGCGCGACGCTATATCCTGCGCGCGGCGGCCCCAGACGGTATTGGTATCATCGCTGATGTGATGGGGCATTTGGCAAGTCATCGCGTTAGCGTCACCGAGAATCATGATTTTGGTGACCCGCAGAGCGAGCGCTTTTTCATCTGGGCCAAGTTCGAGGCCGAGCAGGGGTTCAATGAAGCCGCTTTCCGGGACGGGTTCGCGACGCTCGCTCAACGCCGCGAAATGGAGTGGTCCCTGCGGCTGGAGCGTGCCCAGCCAAAGACGCTGATCATGGTGTCAAAGGGCGATCATTGCTTGAACGATTTGCTCTATCGGCATCGGCGCGGTCGACTGGGCGCTGACATCGTGGCCATTGTGTCCAATCATACGGATACGAAATGGCACGCTGACCGTCATGATCTGCCATTCTTCCATGTCCCAGTGACCAGGGATACGAAAGCTGCAGCCGAAGAGCGATTGCGAGAAATTATCTCAGAGACTGGGGCCGACCTCGTCGTGCTAGCGAGATATATGCAGGTCGTGTCCGACACTATGTGTCAGGAGCTGGCGGGACGCTGCATCAATATCCACCATTCTGCCTTGCCGAGTTTTAAAGGCGCCCGCCCGTATCATCAGGCGCATGCGCGCGGTGTGAAACTGATTGGTGCCACAGCGCATTTTGTCACTGGCGATCTTGATGAAGGCCCGATCATTGCGCAGGATGTCGCGCCGGTTGACCATCGCCTCTCAGCGGAGAAAATGGCCGAACTTGGCAAGGATATTGAAGCACGTGTCCTGGCCCGCGCCGTCAAGGCACAGGCGGAAGGGCGGGTGTTTTTGAATGATAAGCGAACGGTGGTTTTCGAATGAGCACACATAGATTGCATATGCGACGGGCCCTCGACCTGGCGGCTTTACAGGCCGAGCGAACCGCGCCCAATCCAAGTGTTGGCTGTGTGATCCTGGACCGCGATGGCCAACGGCTCAGCGAAGCGGCAACCGGCGATGGGGGTCGGCCTCATGCTGAAGAACTGGCCCTGTCGCGCCTGCCGGTCGGGGCGGCGGTTGGTGGCACGGTCTATGTTACTCTGGAACCATGCCGCCAACGGTCTTCGGACCGGCCGTCCTGTTCGCAACGATTGATCGAGGCGGGCGTGGCACGGGTGATTGTAGCCACGCGCGACCCCCACCCATTGGGCAGCGGTGGTCTTTCTCGAATGCGTGAAGCCGGACTCCAGGTTGAGATGGGTATCCTTCAGTCAGAAGCCGATGAATTCTATCGAGATTTCTTCGAGACGGTGAATCTGGCCGATTCGTGACCGTTCGACCACAGGGCTGACCCAACCGCTGCCGACAATGAGAAAACTGACTTGACGTTAACCTTTCTAGTGTCAGCTTCTGTTTGAGTATACGTAACTGGAACGGTCCCATGATCGGAATCGTCGTTGTCAGCCACGGAAGACTTGCGCAGGAATTGGTGCGCGCAGCCGAACACGTTGTCGGCGAGCAAGATGCCTTTGAGGCGCTCTCCATAGAGGTTGAGGACGATATTGATCTGCGCCGCGATGAGATTCGCGATACCGTAAAAGCCTGTAACAAGGGCAAAGGCGTTATCATTTTAACGGATATGTTTGGCGGCACGCCGTCAAACCTGGCTTTGTCGAGTCTGGCCAGTGGCAAGATTGATGTAATTGGTGGCGTCAACCTCCCAATGTTGATCCATCTCGCGCAGATCCGGTCGGATCTGACCCTCGACGAAGCGGTACAAGCCGCCAGCGATGCCGGAAAGCGTTATATCCGGATTGGATCGCAAGTTATGAGCCGAACCAAATGAGTAGAGAAATGCGACAGACCGAGATTATCAATCGCAAGGGCCTTCATGCCCGGGCTTCGGCCAAACTGGCGGAATTGGCATTGGGATTGCCGGCGGTGGTCACCGTCAGCTTCGAAGGCGAAAGTGCCGATGCACGATCGATCATGGACCTGCTCTGCCTTGGCGCCGGTATTGGCAGTGAAGTTGAACTCAGCGCCGAAGGTGACGGCGCGACTCAATCGCTCGATGCCATTGAAAGTCTGTTCCGCGACGGCTTTGGCGAGCTCAAGGAAGACGCCGCCTGCGCCTGCAAGTAGAGCCTAAAGCACCATTGGCGCAAGCCAGACACCAATTGCTGTGATGATCAAAATGCCGATCAGGTTGACCCGCACGCCGCGCTGAATCATCTGCGCGATCGGGACCTTGTCGGTGGCATAGATAATGGCGTTTGGCGCCGTCGCTACAGGCAGCATGAAGGCACAGCTTGCGGCGACTGCGGCCGGTGCCAGTAGGCTTTCCGGTGCGGCGCCAATCGCCCCAGCCAGAGCGCCCAATATCGGTGCCAGTGTGGTCATGGTGGCGACATTGCTTGTTAATTCGGTGAGGAAGATGACCAGGGCGACGACAACGGCGATAAAGAAGATGGGCGGCAAGACAGATAGTGTGGTCAATTGGTCCCCAATCCAGGTCGACATGCCTGTCCGCGTGACGGCCTGACCGAGACTGATGCCGCCGCCGAACAGGATCAGCACGCCCCAGGGTAATTTGACGGCTTCGTCCCAGCGCAGGATGGCGCGCTTCTGCTCGCCGCCAGCGGGTACCAGGAACATGGCGACCGCGCCCGCCACAGCAATGCCCATGTCGCCAACCGCCATAAGCCATGGCGCATTCCAGCCTGCGCTTTCAGCTGCCAGTTGCACGGGCACCCGCAAGACCCAGAGACATGCGACAATGCCAAACACCAGTGCCGCCCGCGCTTCTGGCGCTGAGACACCACCGAGGGCATCGCGTTGTTGATGAATTTCCACCATGGCCGCTTTTCCATCGCCCAATTGCGGCAGACGCCGCGTTACGACCCACCACGCAACCGGGATGAGCAGAGCCAGCGCGGGTAGTCCAAAACTCATCCATTGCGCATATCCAATCGTTGTGCCGGTATTCTCCTCCAGCCACTGGATCGCGATGAGATTGGTCGGTGTGCCGATCGGGGTTGCCACGCCGCCAATCGATGCTGCATAGCAAACGCCGAGCAGGAGCGCGGTGACAAATCTCCCGCTTTCATCCTTCAGCGCCGCAGCGGCCGAAAGCGCGATCGGCACCATCATCAATGTCGTCGCCGTGTTGGAAATCCACATGGATAGAAGCGCTGTGGCGATCATGAAACCGAAGATCAGCGATGCTGGCCGTGATCCAACATTGGCGACAATGTTCAGGGCGATCCGCTTATGCAGACCCCAGCGTTCAATCCCGAGCGCGATGATGAATCCACCGAGCAGCAACATCACGATTGGGCTGGAATAGCCCGCCGCAGCTTCGCGCGCCGATCCGGCCCCGATCAGCGGGATCACGACAAGCGGCAGCAGCGATGTCACCGGAATAGGAATTGGCTCTGTCGCCCACCACACAGCCATCCAGACCATAAGCGCCCCCGTTGCCCAGGCTGAGAAGCTCAATCCTTCCGGTGCGCCGATCAACAGCATTATGGTGGCGGCGACAGGCCCGAGCCAGAGTCCGATGCGTTTGGCAAAATTTGGAGACCCATCCATTCATGCAATGGGCCGGTCTTGTGCGCGCAAGTCAAGCGCAGCTATGCGATCTCAACGTTCAAGCACCAGATCATTGCGATGTACGAGCGCGGGACGGCCTCGATAGCCCAATTCCTGTTCGATTCTGTCAGATTGGAGGCCCGCAATGCGTCCGGCATCCTCTGAACTGTAGGCTGTAATCCCTTTGGCAATGGTTTTGCCGGTGTGATCTTTGATCGCGACGGCGGCACCGCGCAGAAATTGCCCCTCAATCCGGGTCACCCCAACGGGCAAAAGACTGGCGCCCTCCAACAAGGCTGAGCGCGCGCCATCGTCAATAACGACTGCCCCCTCCGGCGTCAGGTGTCCTTTCAACCAGATCTCGCGGGCCTTGTCGGGCGTCAATTTTGACAGAACCCAGGTTGCCCGTCCGCCATTGAGGAGCTTGCTGATCGGGCGATCGCTGGTTCCGAGGGTGATGACAGTAGAACATCCCGCACCTTGCGCGATACGCGCTGCGGCCAGCTTTGTCGCCATGCCGCCACTGCCAAGATCGGCGCTCGGATTGATATCGCCGGCCATGGCGTCGTGCGCATCGGTCAATTCCGAGAGCTCCGGAATGTGCCGCGCCGCCGGATCCCTGTGCGGATCTGCCGTGTAGAGTCCGTCCACGTCCGACAAAAGAATCAGAACATCCGCTCCGACCATTTGTGCCACACGTGCGGCGAGGCGATCGTTGTCGCCGTAGCGAATCTCGTCTGTCGCCACAGAGTCATTCTCGTTGATGATCGGAACCGCGCCCGCATTCAGCAACGTGTCCAGCGTCGCCCGGGCATTCAGCCAGCGGCGCCGGTTTTCGGTATCGTCCAGGGTGAGCAGCGCCTGCGCCACGGTGATTCCGCGGGGCGCAAAAGCGGTCGTCATCGCGGTCATCAGAAGAGGCTGGCCGAGTGCCGCAGCTGCTTGTTTTTCTTCGAGTTTTACAGGGCGACTCGGTCCGAGTTGATTGCGCCCGAGCGCAATGGCGCCGGATGAGACCAGCACGACATCCTGGCCTGCGGCGCGCAGGTCAGCGATATCCGTGGCAAGGGAAATCAGCCAATCCTGACGGGCCTGACCCTGTTCGGCGATCAGGGCTGACCCGATTTTCACGACCACGCGTTTGGCCGCCTGAAATGTGTCTGCGGAGGTCACTCGAGTCATCCGAGCGGGCTCCAATCTTCAGACGCGCCTGCCTCTTCGGCTTCCTCGGCAGCGATCTGACCAAGTTCTTTCAACATCAAGCCGAGGGCTTGTTTGACCCCGACGCCAGACACGGCTGAAATCCGCAACGGCTCCTGACAGGAGGCCGCTTTCAGGAGTTTGGCTTGCTCGTCGACCAATTCCTCGTCCAGAACATCGACTTTCGAAAGCGCCACGATTTCCGGTTTCGCGGCAAGTTCGGGGTCATAGGCTTCGAGCTCTTCTCGAATGGTGCGATAGGCTTCGTCGGGATGATCCTGGGTGCAGTCAACCAGATGCAAGAGAACCTTGCAGCGTTCGACATGACCCAAAAATCTGTGACCGAGGCCGACGCCATCCGCAGCGCCTTCCACGAGACCTGGAATATCTGCCAGAACAAAGCGCGCCCCTGCGCCGAGATCGACAATGCCAAGCCCCGGATGCAAGGTTGTGAACGGATAATCCGCAATTTTTGGCTTGGCCGCGGTGGCGCGGCTCAGAAACGTCGACTTTCCGGCATTGGGCAGTCCCAGAAGACCGGCATCCGCGATCAGTTTCAGGCGCAGCCAAAGTGTGAACTCCTCCCCTGCTTCTCCTGGATTGGCGCGTCGCGGGGCCTGATTGGTTGAGGTTTTGAATCGCATATTGCCCCAGCCGCCATTGCCGCCTTGGGCCACCATGATGCGCTGGCCAACCTCGGTCAGATCCGCAATCAGGGTTTCCTGATCTTCTTCATAAATCTGCGTGCCGACGGGCACTTTGAGGGTTTTGTCTGCGCCGCCGCGGCCATGGCGCTGTTTGCCCATCCCGTGACCGCCGCGATCGGCCTTATGGTGCTGCTGGTAGCGATAATCGATCAGGGTGTTGAGGCCCTCGACGGCTTCGACATAGACATGTCCGCCGCGCCCGCCATCGCCGCCATCGGGACCGCCAAATTCGATATAGGCTTCCCGTCGGAAAGAGGCGCACCCATTTCCGCCATGACCGGCTTTGACATAGACCTTGGTTTGATCGAGGAATTTCATCGCGCCCTCATAAGCGATCGTGGCAACAAAAGCGAGCATCGCCTGCACGCCAACCTCACGCAAACTTGAAAATCCCGGCATGGACTCTGGTCTTCCTGATGCGCGAGTATAGATTGGAATAGAACCCAATGGAGGACGAGCCATGAAAAGAGCCCTTTTGGTTGCAGTTGCAGCGATCGCATTTAGCGGTACTCCCGCCATTGCCGGGGGTAGCGGCGGCGGGGGTGGATCGTCCGCGCCAAGCAGTTCCGGTCCGAGCTATGACCCGGTCGAAGAGTATCAAAGCGGCGTTGAGGCGCTGCAGGCAGGTGAATACAAAAAAGCCGAACGCGCGTTCAAGCGTGTCAGCAAGGTCGCCAAGAAAGACGCGAATACGCGCTATATGCTCGGCCTCTCGCATCTCGGGCAGGAAGACTATAAGGCGGCCGCGAAATCCTTCGAACGGGCCGTGAAATATGACGCGGCGCTATACCAGGCCCATGGCAAACTGGGTGCAACCTATGTCCAGCTCGACAAGATGGACAAGGCAGATGCCGTGTTGGCAGACTTGCAAGCAGCGTCTGTGACCTGCGCTTCAATCTGTCCGGAAGTGGATCAGATTGCCGCCGCCATTGCTGAAGTTGAAGCCGCGAAATCGACTGCTACGAGCATCGAGACATCCAGCCTCGCTCCATTTGTACAACCTGTCAGCCTGGAAACCGGCGATGTGCTTTATTCTGAAGCCCTGCGCCTGATCAATCTCGGCGACTATGACGCGGCGATCGCTGAATTGCGAACGGCCGGTGCTATCCTCGGCCCGCATCCGGATGTTCTGACCTATATCGGATTCGCCAATCGCAAGAAGGGCGAGCGTGAGATCGCTCTGACTTATTATGCCGCCGCGCTCAGTATCGCGCCGGATCATCTCAGCGCGAATGAGTATCTGGGCGAGTATTATGTCGAAATGGGCGACCTGGATCGCGCACAAAAGCAATTGGACAAGCTGAATGTGCTCTGTCCATTCGGGTGTGAGCAGACCGAAGAACTCTCGCAATGGATTGCCGCCGCCCGCACATGAGAGAGCTGATCCTGGCGGGCTTGCTAATCGGGCTCGCCGCTTGCCAGGGTGCTCCCCCGGATACTGTGCAATCGCCATTGGACCTGACGGCGCTGCAATGGCTCGATTCCGCCTCGGATCCAGTGCTCCACCTGACGCAGCACCCCTCGACTTGCCTGACTGAACCGAATTTACCCGCTGTGCAGAGAGGGGCGCTGTTGTTTGAAAGCCCGACCCTTCTCGGCGGACAGGCGGCGAAGGCAGGTTTGAGCTGCGCCGCTTGCCACCGCAATGGACGAGGCAACCCGGATTTCGTCTTTCCAGGGATTTCAGGTCCACCGGGTACGGCTGATGTCACGCATGGCCTCTTCTCCAAAACGAGGGCGGATCAAATCTTCAATCCGGTTCCCATTCCTGACCTTGCAACGTCTGAGGGACGATCGCGCGTTGACCGCATTGGTGCGGGTGAACTGGAGTCTTTCCTCTCGGCGCAGATCATCGAGGAGTTTTCGGGAACGGCGCCGGAAAACGACGTTGTTTCGGACCTCGCAGCTTACATTCGGGCTTTGGATGATGCCGTCTGCGATTCGACCCTCAATGAGCCTGTTTCATGGCAGCGCGAGATCGATCTGATTCGTGCCGGTCTCACTCGAGGCGCGCCAAAAACGCCGGCCTACACCAATGCCATGCGCGCTGCGGCCGGGCGCGTTTTCGAACGGTTTCCAGGTTCAAAGAACGCCGACCTCAGGCAAAAACTGATCGCATTCAGTCGCGCGCTGCAGGCCGGCGCGTCGCAAGATGGTTTTGACGCGGATCTTTCCGAAATTGAAGCCGAGCTCGCGGCGTCGGCAGCTGGCTCTTTCTATGATCGCGAATATCTTCTGCGCAACTGGCCCTAATGCGCGGCGAGCTTCACCGCCAGGTCTGGCGCGATCCCCTTGGCATAACGCACGCAGGGATATTTACCGCCCCGCGCGGGGCCATACAATTCGGTCTCGCCCGCGCGGATGAAGCCGAGTTTCGTGAGTATTCGGCCGGAGGCAGGATTATCCGTGAAATGCCCTGAAGCAAAGCGCGAGATGGAGAGTTCGCGCTCTGCCCAGTCGAGCAGGGCCGTGGCAGCTTCAGTCGCATAACCCTGGCCCCACCAGGGTTTGCCCAGCCAATAGCCGATTTCCCAGACATCCATTGGCATCAGGCGCAGGCTGATACAGCCCATGACACCCTCACCCCGGCGGGTCATGGCGAGCACATAGGCTGTGTCCTCTTCCCACCTGGAGGGCACATCCTGAAGCCAGTCTTCGGCGTCAGAAACCTGATACGGGTGCGGGACGCGGCCGAGATTCCAGGCCACTTCCTTCAAGCCGACCCGTTCCGCAATTTGCGGCGCATCGTCCATAAAGGGCGGCCGCAATAGCATGCGCCGCGTCTTCAAGATGATCGGATCAGCCATGCTTCTTCCCTCAGAGCGCCGTACCCATGGCGACTTCCGGGGAAGCACCCAGCGCATAACGCCATGCTAGATCTTTTCCGCCGCGGGCTAAACTATACAGCTGCTTTTCGCCGACGCGTTCGAATCCGAGTTTTTCGAGAACCCGACCAGAGGCTGGATTGTCCTGGAAATGGCCAGCGACGAATTTCGTCACGCCAAATTCGCGTTCCGCCCAGGTCAGCAGCGCTCGGGCCGCTTCGCTCGCGACGCCCTTGCCCTGGACAGCCTTATCGACCCAATAGCCAATCTCCCAGGCCTCACCCTGAGCGCGATTGAAGCCGACCGATCCAATCACACCGGCTTCCTCGTGGGTAATAACAAAGGCGAATTCTGTCCCTTGCGCACGGGCCTCATCGGCATACGCAATCCAGTCAAGCGCATCGCTCGGGGCATAAGGATGGGGCAGGCGGGCAAGATTGCGCGCCATGGTCATGTCATTCACACAGCAGGCAATCTGCCGCGCATCCCGGGGTTCGGGCGGGCGCATCAAGAAACGCTCTGATCTGAATTCAAACGATTGCACCATTTGAAATCTCCATCAGGGAGGCAAAGAAAAAGGGAGGCAGTGGCCTGCCTCCCTTTGGAACTCTTTGGCCGCCGGGTGGTGGCCAAAGAGTTCCAAAGGGAGGCAGGCCACTG
>JBCBBC010000016.1:0-69688 GCA_038532145.1 Pseudomonadota bacterium
GCTTCATCCTCTGACACTGGTGACCGGCCTGGTATTTGTCATTCGCGACTTTGTGCAGCGCGAAATGGGGCAATGGGTTTTGCTGGCCATGGGATTGGCGCTGTGCTGGTCGATGTATTACGCTTGGATTGTGATCGTCATCGCGTCTGGCCTTGCTTTCTTCGTGTCCGAGTTCTTTGACTGGCTGCTGTTCACCTTCACCAAGATGAAACTGTCCAAACGGATTCTCTATTCGTCAGCGGTGGCGACGCCGATTGATACGACGATCTTCCTGTACGGCGCGGATCTCGCGAAACAGATCCAAATGGATCAGGACCCCGGCAATACGCTGACGCTGGCGAACTGGATTGTGTTCGTGATCGGCAAAATGATCGGCGCGTTTGTGGTCTCTGATATGATCCGACGACGGGAAGAGGCCGGGACCACAGATCCATACGAAAACCAGCCCGCGCAATCTGCAACGATTTAGGCGGGCGCGAAGCTATCTGACTGTGCTCGCCGCCAGTCTTCCGCGAAATGCGTTGATGCCGCTTCAGCGCACAACACGCCCGGCGCCAGCAGCTCATAGGCGAGGTCTGCCGGGACGGCTTTGTCTTCGGTGACGCGATGAATGATATGATGCGGCTGCAATTCCGACGGATGCTGGCACCCGGCGGCGCCGACCACTTCCATCAGCGCCGCGACCGTATTCTTGTGAAAGTGATAGACCCGTTCGGCCTTGTCCGCGACGACCAGGCCGCGTTGCCGGCCTGGGTCTGATGTCGCAATACCGGTCGGGCAGGTATTATTGTGGCAATGCAGGGATTGGATACAGCCCAGCGAAAACATGAAGCCGCGGGCGGTATTGATCCAGTCAGCGCCGAGCGCCAGAGATGCCGCCATGTTGAAGGCCGATACCTGTTTCCCGCTGGCGGCGAGCTTGATGTCATCCTTCAATCCACAGCCGACCAGCGCATTGCGGGCAAAGACCAGACCCTGTCGCAGCGGCGTACCGACATGGTCAAGAAATTCGCCCGGCGCGGCCCCGGTGCCGCCCTCGGCGCCGTCCACGACGATAAAATCCGCCCGCTGTCCGGTCTCCAGCATCGCCTTGCAGATGGCGAGGAATTCCCAGCGATTGCCGATGCACAGCTTGAAGCCAATCGGCTTGCCCGCAGACAGCTCGCGCAATTGATCGACAAAATCGAGCATCTCTCGCGGCGTCGAAAAGGCGGTATGATGCGGCGGTGAATAACAGGTCTCGCCGACCGGAATACCCCGCGCCTCGGCAATTTCGGGCGTGACCTTGGCGCCGGGTAGCACGCCGCCATGTCCGGGCTTGGCGCCCTGGCTAAGCTTGATTTCGATCATTTTCACCTGATCGCTTTTGGCCGTCTCTTCGAACTGGACCGGATCGAAACCGCCGTCAGGCGCGCGGCACCCGAAATAGCCGGAGCCCAATTCCCACACCAGATCGCCGCCGCCCGCCTTGTGATACCGGGATACGCCGCCTTCGCCGCTATCATGGAAGAAACCGCCTTTGGCCGCGCCCCGGTTCAAGGCTTCGATCGCATGCGCCCCGAGCGACCCGAAGCTCATCGCGGAAATGTTGAGCACACTGGCGGAATAGGGCTGGCCGGTCCCCGGCGCCCCAATCTGAATTCGGGGATCCGTTTCGTCGGGATGGTTCGCAGAGATCGAGTGCGCCAGCCATTCATAAGGCGGGCTTTCAATATCAAGATGACTGCCAAACGGCTCGACCGAGGAGACATTCTTGGCCCGTTTATAGACCATGGCGCGCTCTTCATGATTGAAGGGACGGCCTTCAGTCTCGCTTTCCACCATATAGGATCGAAAGAAGGGGCGCATAGCTTCGGCAATCCATCGCATCCGCCCCAGGACCGGAAAGTTACGCCACAATGTGTGCCGCGTCTGCACCACATCGTAGAGTCCGAGCAGAGCCATCCCCGCCAAAACGGCCACGGGGGCGTATAGCCAGGGTTGGGACAAGGCGCCCCAAAGGCTGAGGCCCAGCAAGGCCAATACGATCAGAAATGGAATAAAGCGGATCAAAAAAAGCCCCCTTCGATGATTCGCAGGGAGCCTATTCGTGTCCGGGTTTTCAGGTCAATCTTTGACCGCCTAGAACCCGTTCAGTTTTGCATAGCGATCGCGATGAAAACTCGCACCGCCCAGCATCGCTTCCTGGACGCGGGCGCGTTTCATATAGAGGCCGCTATCATGGTCATCCGTCATGCCAATGCCGCCATGGAACTGAACCGTCTCGTTCGAGACCAGATGGATCAGCTCTGACGCGCGGGCTTTAGCCAGGCTGGCCAGTTCCGCCGTATCATTGCGATTCTCGTCAATGCCGGACAGCGCGGCGCCGATGCAGGACCGGGTCAATTCCAGTTCGGTGAACATTTTTGCAGCGCGGTGCTGCAGGCTCTGGAAAGAGCCGATCAACTGGCCGAACTGTTTGCGCGTTTGTAGATAGTCGAGCGTCAGGTCGAAGGCCGCTTGCGCGCTGCCCAGGGCTTCGGCCGCAACGGCTATGCGGCCGCGGTCCAGCGCGGGTTCGAGTATTTCCCAGCTAGCATCAACGGCGCCGATGACATGGTCTTCACCGACCGCCACATCTTCGAAATGCAGATGCGCCGCGCCATGTGAATCGACCGTATTGAGGGCCTGAACGGTGAGGCCATTGGCATCCTTCGGCACGATGAACAGACTTAGCCCATGGGCTTGTCCAGCTTCGCCAAAGGTCCGGGCGACGACGATGAACATATCGGCGTGATGGCCATCCGAAACGTAACGTTTGGCCCCGTTCAGCGTATAGCCCTGGCCATTGCGCTCCGCTTCGGTGGCAATGTTGAGTGGCGCGTGATGTGTGCCTTCATCGAGGGCCAGGGCGACCGTAACCTCGCCGCTGGCAATCTTTGGCAACCATTCGGCTTTCTGCGCCTCGGATCCGCCAAGGGTCAAAAGGCTCGCGCCCAGAACCGCGGTCTGCAGCAGCGGGGTTGCAGCAATGGTGCGCCCTTGCGCCTCCATGATCTGGCCCATGGCGACCATGCCGAGGCCGACGCCATCATATTCTTCTGGCACGAGCACGCCGAAAAAGCCGAGTTCGGCCAGTTTGGTGCGCGTATTCGCATCAACACCATTGGCGCCGCCATCGCGCAACTCACGCAGATGCGTGACCGGCAGCTCGTCGCGCGCGAAAGCCATCGCCGTGTCGCGCAGCATTTGCTGATCTTCAGACAGGATGAACGCCATTACTGATGCTCCCTCAGGCCAAGCACACGTTTGGCAATCACATTCAGATTGATTTCGCTCGTTCCGCCTTCAATTGAATTGCCTTTCGAGCGCAACCAGCCGCGGGTGGCTTTCTTGGCGTCTTCGGCAAACCCGTCGCCAGACCAGCCAAGGCCGTCTGTGCCCAGGGCCTCGACGATCAATTCGCACTTGTCCTGATTCATCTTTGCGGCGGCATATTTCATGATCGATGCGGTATGGCCGACTTCCTGCCCCGCCTTGGCCTGCTCGGTCGAGCGTTGCACGGTCAGACCAAACGCCTTGGCATACATCAGGTGATCGGTGATCCGCGCGCGCAAATCGCCATCGGTGACCCGGCCGGTTTCATCCACGCCGACATGCTGTTTAGCATATTCCTGCGGCGGCAGGATGCCCGAGCCGCCCGTGCCGCCAAATCCGCCTGCGGAAATCGACGAGCGCTCGAATTGCAGCAAGCGTTTGGCAATCGTCCAGCCCGCGTTAAGCTGTCCGACCAATTGATCCTTTGGCACTTTGACGTCGGTGAAGAAGGTTTCGCAGAAGGGCGAAGACCCAGAGATCAGTTTGATCGGTCGGGCTTCGACGCCTTCAGTCTCCATATCGAAGACCAGGAAGCTGATGCCATCATGCTTGACCGTCTTGTCGGTCCGGACGAGGCAGAAAATCCAGTCGGCCTGATCGGCATAAGAGGTCCAGACTTTCTGGCCATTGATCAGCCAGTGATCGCCCTTGTCTTCGCATTTGGTTTGCAGGCCCGCCAGGTCCGACCCGGCGCCCGGTTCGGAATAGCCCTGACACCAGCGGGTCTTGCCTTTTACAATGTCCGGAATGTAGCGCTTTTTCTGCTCGTCATTGCCGAATTCCAGCAGCGCTGGGCCAAACATCCAGAGGCCAAATGAGAACAATGCGGGGCGTGCTTTGATACGCCGCAATTCCTGTTGCAGAACGCGCGCCTGGGCCTTGTTCAGGCCGCCGCCACCATATTCCGCAGGCCATTCCGGGGCGGTCCAGCCTTTCTCGCCCATCCGTTCCAGCCAGATTTTCGAGTCCGGGTTCTTGAACGCTTCACGGCGTCCGCCCCAGACAATTTCATCATCCTTCATCGGTTTGCGCATGCTGGCCGGACAATTCTCTTCCAACCAGTCGCGCACTTCTGTGCGAAATTCCTCGAGCTCCTCGGGGGCATCAAACGCCATGATCATTCTCCCGTTACGCTGTCCCAACGGACAGATTTTCTTGCTTCAACACCCCAACATAACCGGCGCTTTTAGCGATGGCTATCTATCACGCTGGGTTAGATCCTCTTCGCCGCACCCCTCGCGCCGTGGTGTGAGGCGCGATTGCCGGATCTGACAGGCGATTTTCTGGCTGAGGAATGACACGGTCTTCGTCCCATTCGTGACCATGACAGAGCGAGGATCGGAAATGAAATCAGGACGAGTCACAGCGCGCATGATGCTACTGGCCGGAGGTGCATCTGTTGCTGCGACCGTGTTCGCAGCCGCCGACACGGACCATCCCGTGCGCTACCTGCATCTGCAAAATAATGGCGACTATGTGATTAGCGACGTCGAGTTGAAATGGGTCACGCCCGAGGGCAAATCCAAATCCAACAAGTTCACCAAAGACATCCACAAGGATGAAGGCTTCTGTCTCGATCTCGACAAGTTCGGAGATGTTCCAAACGGGTCGGAAGTCTGGCTGAAAGCCTATATCGCCCTCGGCGATCATGAGGGCTGTCGGAAGGACAATCCGAGGATTTACACAACCGGTCTGCCTGCGAGCAGCGCATCATCGACCCAGCTTTACAAAATGGGCGGTCAAACGAAGACCAATAATATGTGTAAATTATCAAGCGGCGGCGATGGCAACTGGGTCACGAACGAAACCGGGAACTCAAAAGACTGTTCCGATCATTAGGAAGCGCCGGGCCTAGAAACGACCGAGAAAACCATGCTCTGGCCCCGTTTCGACGCCGACAATGTTCAACACGTGAACCACGACCAGGAAAACGCCGAACACGCAGCCAATCATAATCAATCCCCATGGGAGTTGATGGGGGCGCTGGTCCTTTTTGCGAACAGTGCCCATTTTCGATTGTGCGAAAATACCCAGCGCGATGAAGCTGATGGCGAGGCTGAGGCTGATAATCCAGTCGAGCACGCGGCCGTCTCTTCCGTGTCTTTGGGTCTGTGCGGGGTCTTTGCCCAGAAAAATGGCGCTTTCGCAAGCTCCCAAATGGCGCGATAGGCGGCAATGGAATGCAATGGCCAGTAAAATGGGCGGGTCAGCAGGGCGATCCATCGGCCGGGCGTGAGCCGGCCCGGCGCACAGACGTCGCCGACCAGGCCCACGATCAGCGCACTCCACACAAGTGCTACGCCGTGCGGCCCGATACTGAGCTGCGGTGACAGAAGCACAAGGATCAGAAGCAATGTGCATGGCGCGTAACAAAGCGGCGCGAGGATCGCACCTCCGAGGCTGAGCTGCATGCTCAGGAATGGCAACAGTCCCATTTGTTGCCGAGTCTTGCCGGGCGTCCGCATCAAGACCAGCCAGGTCTGCAAGAATCCCTTGATCCAGCGCGATCGCTGCGCCAGCCAGACATCCAGCCTGGCCGGGGTTTCCTCAATCGTTGGCAGGGGCAGCGTGCCGCAGGTCAGGCCCGCCCGCGCGATTCGCATGCCGAGATCAGCGTCTTCCGTGACATTCCAGGAATCCCACCCACCCAAAGCCCGCAGCGCATCTTTGCGAAAATGGTTGCTGGTTCCGCCAATCAGCAATGGCATGCGGTAAAGGGCCAGACTTGGGAGCAACAGCCCGAACTGGACCGCATATTCCAGCGCCCATTGTGCCCCCAGCCAGCCGCCACGCGCGGGATCCCCGATCAGGGGCGCCTGGACACAGACCAGCGTGTGCGGCGCCATTTCGAACGCCTGATGCGCTGCCCGCAATTGATCGGGGTGCGGAATATCTTCGGCATCATAGACCGTGACATAGCGTCCAAACGCCTCCGACAGGCCGTGATTCAGCGCGTTTGGCTTGGTCCGCGGGCCACCGGCAGGGATCATGCGCAACCGTGTATTCGGCGGGAAAGCCGCGGCTTTTGCCGCCGCAATCGTGCCAGCATCATCGACCTCGAGCAGGACTTGAATATCGAGCCGGTCAGCTGGCCAGTCCAGGTTCGACAGGGACTGAGCGATCTGCGGAATGACGCGCGCTTCCTGGTACAGAGGCACCAGAATGGAATAGATGGGCAGTGTTTCATCGCGTGCGACGGCGGAGACCGCACGCCGCCGGGTTCCACGCACGCAGATGCCGACAAACACCAAAAATCCGCGCCAGAAAATCAGAACGGAAAAAAAAGCGAACAAGGCGCCCGAAAGACTGATCAGCGTCACCACGGGTACGCAGATCAAACCGATGCCGAGCGCTGCGAGCATGCGATTTATCATGCGCACCTGTCTGGCATCCAGACCGGACTGGAATGACAGATCTTCGCCAAGTCGCGGAAATTCTGCGGCCGTTTCTCGGCCGGCTTCGGGGGCGCCCAGGCGGGCCGAGATGAGTTGCGAAAAGTTAAGCCGGTCCAGGTCTGGGTCGGTCTTAACATATATAATACTGTAATCATCCTTCAAATATTTCATTTATAAAATAAAAAATAAATATAAATGACCTTCAAGCACCTCAGGATTGAGTCTGATCGACCGCAACCACATGTCATTGTGGTGGACAGGCTTAACCATATGTTCTATATATGTTCCATGACCGGCTTACATGTCACCTGGTTTCGTCAAGACTTGCGCGTGCATGACCACGCGGCGCTGCGGGCTGCGTGTCAGGCGGCGGCGCGCGAGGGGGGGCAGGTTCTGGCTCTTTTTATCTGGCCAAATCCAGCTGGCGCTGAAGAAAAGGCGCGGTCTTCAAACGACGCGTTCCTGCTTCAAGCCCTGACCGATCTTCGTGGGGCCTTGTCACAGCGTGAGGCCATTCTTCACGTGCGCCAGGGGGATGCCCTGGACATTCTATCCGGCCTTCATACGCAGCATCGGATTCTGAGCCTGCATACGCATGAGGTTAGGCCATCCGACCCGTTGGCGCATCAGGCGGAAGCCTGGGCCTTGCGGGCCGGCGTCCGTTTTCACTGCCATCGACAATTTGGACCGGATATCCCTCCCCGCGGCCATGAATCCTGGCAAACGGTCTGGGAGCGTTTCATGGCGCGCCCACGGCATGAAGCCCCGGATATCATTCCCTCGGCCAATGTCGGCATAGGACGGTGGCCGGAAGCGCCAGCGACCGCGCAACAGACAGATTCAAAACAGGATCCCGACTTATCGTCCGGTGGGCGAAAGCAAGCCATTGTCGTGCTCAGGCGCTTTCTCGGAACAGCGGTCAATTCGACCCCGAGCACGCAATCCGGGCAAGAGGCGTTTGCGGTTTTGCGTCCTCATTTGGAGCTGGGGACCGTCTCGCTGCGCGAAGTGTGGCAAGCCGCGGTCGGGGCGCACCAGCAAGCCCTCAAGAGCGGATTGGACATTCGCGCGGCCTCGATTGCCAGTTTTCTGCAATTGCTGCCAAGCCTGTCAGAGGCCCCGGCATCGGCATCGACCGGGCGGGCGCCCCGCTTGTCACGGCCGTCTCAGCCAGCAGATCCCGGGCAACAATTGTCCCTGGGATTGGGTGAAACGGGCCAATAAGAGGGAGAAAACGCAGAAAATTACCGAAAAACGATATCTACATATTGAAAAACAATAAGAGACATGCTAGATAATCTTTATCAGAGAGACTCCAAAGGGGCCTCTGATCCCGGCAGACCCGGGCCATATAATAAAGGACTAAAACTATGCAAGCGACTTCCTCCCAAGTCACCACCAGCGTCAGCGCCCCGACCTATTTCGACATTGAAGGTTTCGAAGACGAGCCGGGCGTTTACATCCTCCCTGCGCTTCAGCGCGATGCGAAAGCGTCTGGCCGCGACCATTTGCTGGTCGGTCGACGCCGCCGCAGTAAACGCCGCCTGGCACGATAATCGTTCCAGCCCGGCTCTGCTTGATCGCCCCGTCCAATCGACGGGGCGATTTCAATTCGGGATCAGAGATTCAGAACGTCCTTGGGCTTGATAAAGTTCCGCAACCGAAAGTGCGCGGGCACGAAGGCGCCATCTTCATCCGCTTCAAACAGAACCGCTGCGCCGGTTGGCAGCTTGGACGCGATGCGAATGGCGGCCTGATGGTCACGGCTGCCGGCGGCTCGCAAAATGCTGAGGGACAGATCATGCAAGCCCGGATTATGGCTGATGATGATCAGCGTCCGGGCTCCATCATGATCGGCAATCAAATCCGACACGCCGCGTTCGCCCGCAAGATAAAGGTCTTCTTCCAGAATCATTTCGCAGGATTCAAACACGGCGCTGAGGTGCACCCAGGTTTCCCGCGTTCGCCGCGCGGTTGAGACCACGGCACGCTCCGGCGCCCAGCCTTCTGTCTTTAACGCGACCGCCATGGCGGCAGCCGCCTCATGGCCAACCGGCGTCAATGCCCGCGCATGATCATCAACGCCTTCCGTCCACGGTTCGGTCTTGGCATGGCGCATTAATATCAGACGCTGCATCTATGCTCCTCTACAATGGTGCAGGAAAACTAAACCTGCGAGTCAGGCTTTCCCCGTTGGAACGCCTTCTCATAGGCCTCATTTTCACTGCAGAAATCAAGCCAAATCACAAGGAGATGTCAGATGAGCCTTTTGCTCGGCGACACTGCCCCCGACTTCGAAGCAGATACCACTCAGGGCCGTATCCGATTCCACGACTGGATCGGCGATGACTGGGTTGTGTTCTTCTCGCATCCGGCAGACTTCACGCCGGTCTGCACCACGGAGCTGGGTTACACGGCAAACCTCAAGGACAAGCTGGCGGAGCGCGGCGCGAAAGCCCTGGTGATTTCCGTCGATACAGTCGAGCAGCACAATAAGTGGATTGCGGATATCGAAGACACGCAGAACGCCGTGGTCAATTTCCCGATCATTGGCGATCCCGAAAAAACCGTGGCCACGCTCTATAATATGATCCACCCGAACGCGGATGCCAAAGTCACGGTCCGTGCCGTCTATGTCATCGACAATAATAAGAAGATCCGGGCGTCGATCATTTACCCACCATCCGCCGGTCGGAACTTTGATGAAATCCTGCGCCTGATCGACAGTTTGCAGCTGACCGATACGCAAAAAGTGGCGACGCCCGTAAACTGGCAGGATGGTGACGATGTCATCATCGTTCCAAGCGTCACCAATGAGGAAGCCGACAAACTGTTCCCGAAAGGCTATACGGAAATACGCCCTTACTTGCGCACCACGCCGCAGCCGAACAAGTGATCGGCTAACGCGCGGACGCTCATTCCGAAATCAGGCAGCGGTATCCGCCGCTGCCATTATGGGCGACGGTGATTGTGGTTTTGTCCTTTACGCGCATCGCGTTTCCACCGCACGAGTCCAGCTTGCCTTTACAGATGCCGCCCCCATCGGCGAACAATGTGACGCGGCATTGGTTCTTGCCCTGCCCGGCACAGCCAAACGACCGGGTTTTGCCGGCCGGTACGGATTTGGTTTTCTGTTCCACGAGGCAGGCCTTGTCGTCACCCGAGTAGATGTACATTTTGACCTTGGCATCGATATCGTTTTCGAGCGTGAATCGACTACTGGCTTCTGCGAGCGGCGAGACGGCGGCCGCTGAGCATAGCAAAACACTTATAGAAATAATCGAATACTTCATAATAGTCACTCCAAATAAATAATAATAAGAATTCATCGCGATCAAGAATTAACTTAAGGTTGAAAATACTATTTATTTTACTGAATCATTATTGGGCAGATTTTCCTGCAGCCCTTGTCTTGCCTAACGACGGGGAAGCGCTGTTTGTGATCGAAAACGCGCCAGATGAAACGATTTACGACGTAAAACCGGCGCGGCAATTGACTTGAATTCCCACGCAAAGTGTCTGGCAGACGTGCGGCAACCCAGGGGCTGAATACTCGCGAATGCTCGATCCATCGACCACGCCAAGAGATCTGCGCGAAAGACATGACGCGGCGCGCGCGCCGCTGCGGATTGCCATACTCTCCTATCGCTCCGATCCCAAGGTTGGCGGTCAGGGTGTGTATGTCGATTATCTATCGCAAGCCCTCGCCAAGGCCGGTGCCCTGGTCGATGTGATCTCCGGGCCGCCCTATCCGCAGCTGTCCAAGCAGGTGCGGCTGGTGAAATTGCCGTCCCTCGATCTCTATGCCCAGCCCAATTTTGGACATTACGCGTTGCGTCCGCGGCACTTGCTAAGCCCGACAGACACATATGAATATTTCGGCCATCTCTCGGGCAAGTTTGTCGAGCCTTATACATTCGGCCAGCGGGCCTATGCCTATATGAAACGGGCTCGGAACAAATATGATGTCGTCCTTGACAATCAGACGCTGGCCTCCGGCATTCACCGGATCAGCAACAGGCTTGATCTGCCGCTGACAACCATGATCCATCACCCGATCACGCGTGACCGGACGTTGGCACTCGAGGCGGCGCAGGGTTGGAAGCGCCGTTGGCTGGTCAAGCGCTGGTACGCGTTTCATCGCATGCAGGTCCGAACCGCGCGCCAATTGCAAATGATCACCTGTCCCTCCGAGCATGCCAAGGCCGATATCGTGACTGAATTTGGCATCGACCCGGACCGCATTTTTCCGATTCCCCTCGGCATTGATCAGTCGACCTTCCGGCCGAACCCCGAAACAAAACGGGCCGCAATGCGGATCATCACAACGGCCAGCGCGGACACCCCGCTAAAAGGCTTACATGTGCTTCTTGAGGCCTATCACCAGGTGCGAAACTCCCATCCCGATGCGGAACTCGTGGTCATCGGAAAACTGCGAAAGGGACGCGCACGAGAAACGCTGAAATCACTCAATCTGGGCCCGCATGTTGCGTTCAAGAGCGACCTGACGCGTGAGGCGCTCGCGCGCGAGTTTCAAACGGCAACAGTCGCTGTCACCCCCTCTTTCTATGAGGGGTTTGGGCTTCCCGCCGCCGAGGCCATGAGCTGCGCCACGCCGGTTATTGTCACCGATGGCGGCGCATTGCCGGAAGTCGCGGGGGAGGCCGGGATCATCGTCCCGAAGGGCGAATCAGACGCCCTAGCGCGAGAAATTTCAGATCTGTTAGCCTCGACAAGTCGCCAGCAGTCCCGCGGTGCGGCGTGTCTCGAGCGCGCGCAGCAGAATTTCAATTGGGACAGTATCGCGCCTAAATATCTCGCCTTCTTTGAGCAGGCGATGGCGGCGCAATGCTAACCGCGCGATTGACGCAACTTGGATTGTCGGCGGGCGATCGTGTGCTCGACCTGGGATGCGGCGAAGGCCGGCATGTCCATGGCCTCTACCTATTGGGCAATCTCGACATTGTTGGGGTCGATCTCAACCCGGATTCCCTGAAAAAAGCTGCGGACGGACTCGACACATTGCCGAAACCGGCGGCTGACCAGACCGGAAGTGTTACTTTCGAGACGGGCGATGCCACCGCGCTGCAATTTGAAGATGACAGTTTTGACGCCATTATCTGCTCCGAGGTGCTGGAACACTTGCCGGACTATCACGCCGCCCTCGCCGAAATGCGAAGGGTATTGAAACCAGGTGGCAGGCTTTGTGTTTCGGTGCCGCACGCCTGGCCGGAACGAATTTGCTGGCAATTGGCGCCGCCGCCAAATGGCTATGCCTTCGAGCCCGGTGGACATATCCGGATTTTCGATGAAGTCGATCTCAAGGTTTCGGTCGAGCGTCATGGGTTCAACCTTGTCAAACGCCATCATGCGCACGGCATTCATGTGCCCTACTGGTGGCTGAAATGCGCCTTCTGGGACCGCGAAGAAGACCATGCCTGGGTCAAGGCCTATCATCGGCTCCTCGTCTGGGACTTGATGAAAAAGCCATGGCTGACCCGTGGTCTGGATGCTGTGATGTCTCCGTTTATGGGCAAAAGTCTGGTGCTCTATTTTGATGGAGCTTCGATGTCGTGATGGATGGCTTGTTCAACACTGACGAGGTCACCCGAATCGCGACCCAGTTACGACCGGCCGTCGAACGCATCCTCGAGATCCAGTCCAATGATGGTGCCATTGCCTGGTTTGAAAACGGCGCCTGGGATCCATGGAACCATGTCGAAAGCGCGATGGCGCTGAGCGCGGCAGGTGAGTTGTCTGCGGTGGACCGGGCTTATGATTATCTGGCCACGCATCAACTTGCCGATGGCGCCTGGTTTGGCGAATACGGCAATGCGCTGCCAATGGTCGACCGGTTGTTCATTAGCCGCGAAAAAGCGCCCACCGTCCGCGACACCAATTTCTGTGCCTATCCCGCGGTTGGCATATTTCACTATCTCGAACAGACCGGAGATTTGGAACGGGTGCGGACCTGGTGGCCCATGGTCGCGCGCGCCCTGGATTTTGTCCTCACTTTACAGCGCCCGGATGGTACGATCTCATGGTCGCTCGAGGCTTGGGGAAGCGCGGAAGACGATGCGCTCCTCGCCGGCAATGCTTCTATCCTGAAAAGCCTCGCCTGCGGCATTTGCCTCGCCGACGCGTTCGGACACCCTGCGGAGCATTGGCGAAATGGGTATGACGCCTTGCGCACGGCCCTGCGGTCCGGGCCGCTTCTGTTTGATCGGCGCGGACAGGGCGCGCGGTTTGCCATGGATTGGTATTATCCGGTTCTGTCTGGAGCGCTGGACAGGGTGCGGGCGCGCGACCACATATTTGCGCGCTGGACCATGTTCGTGCCGGACAAGCGCGGCTGCCTTTGCGTTCTGGATGAACCCTGGGTCACAGCGGCGGAAACCGCTGAATTAGTCCTGGCGCTGATTGCGATAGATGAAATGGACAGGGCGGAGATGCTGTTCTCCAGACTGTTGAATTTGAGGGATGAAGGCGGCGCCTTCTGGATGGGGTGGCAGACCGAAGAGGAAATCTTCTGGCCGCAAGAACAGCCGAGTTGGACTCAAGCGGCGATTATCCTCGCGGCGGATGCGTTGGATAATACCAGCGCGGCCAGTCGCGTGTTGACCCGATCGCTGCTCTAAAGCCGCCGTAATATTCGAAGACTGGCCACGGCCTGTTCCTCAACAAACAGGTCTGATGCCAGTGCCCGCTGATAGATTTCATATGGCGGTCGCCCGCCATCCTGGGGGTCCGGAAAAACGTCATGAATGGCAACAATGCCACTCGGCATGACATGCGGCAGCCAGCCGCGATAGTCATTCAGGGCATGCTCCATCGTATGGCCGCCATCAATGAACAGAAAGCTGATCGGGGTGTGCCATCGCTTGGCGATGTCGATCGATCTGCCGACAATCGGGACCACCGTGCCTTCCAGTCCAGCCTTCCGGACCGTGGAGCGAAAAAATGGCAGTGTGTCGACGGCTTGCGCCGCTTCGTCCCACACCGACTCATCGAAGTAATCCCAACCCGGCTGGTTTTCTTCCGAACCGCGATGGTGATCAATGGAGAACAGGATCTCGCCCGCAGCCGCGCAGGCCGTGCCGATATAAAGCGCTGACTTTCCGCAATAGCCGCCAATCTCGACACAGGGGCCGTGGAGCGATTGTCTCAAGGCCACCGCGTGCAGGGCCGCGCCTTCTTCAGGTGCGAGGAACCCTTTGATGGATTCAGGATCCAATGGAAGCTTCAAGTTGATTGTCCCGTGACAGATGCGACCCTTCCTAAATCCGGTTTTCGTGGCCGCGTCCAGTCGCGAGCCGGTTCCGTCGTCGCGGACTGAACCGTATTTATTGATGATTCCACCAGGCCACGTCGGAATAGGACCGCAGGTCCAGCTCATGCGTCCAGGCCGATCGGTGCTGGGTGGCGACGTGGTAATAGGTTTCCGCCATCTCGATTGGAAGGAGCAGGCCGTCCTCGGCGCCGCGCGTTTCGCGCAGTTTCTTGAACAGGTCTGGCCCGAGCAGCTTGCCCAGCGTGTCGGGCGCATCCACCGCGCCGTCGACCAGAATATGGGTCACGTGAATGCCGTGAGAAGCGTATTGCGCGTTCAGGGTCTGGCATAGCATGCGACGCCCACCCATGGCGGCGGCGTGCGAATGCTGACCTCGATTGCCGCGCACCGCCGCGGTTGCTGACGTCACGATGATCTTTCCACTGCCGCGCTCTGCCATCAGGGGGCAGACGGTTTTGGCGATACGGAACAGGCCAAACGTGCCAAGGCGCCAGCCCATTTCGAACGCCTTATAGCTGGTATCCTCCAACGGGCGATCACCGATTTGTGCGCCGAGATTATAGATCACGACCTCAATCGGCCCGATATTCTGTTCGACATGCGTGACTGCATCTTCGATCGCTTTGTCCTCAATCGCGTTGAGCAGCAGGCCGGTTGCTTCCCCGCCTGCGGATTTGATGCCCTCGACGAGACGGTCCAGCCCTTCCTTGTCACTGCGTCGGCACAAGACAGCATGATAGCCTTCGCTGGCGAATTTTGTGCCCACCGTGCCGCCAATTCCGGCGCCGGCCCCAATCACAAGACATACAGGTTTCATTTTCAGGCCTCCAAGAGTTCTTTTTTGGAACTATGGGAGCTAAACGATGCCAGCGTCAACACCGGGGGGGGTGAAGCGAGGGTCCATAAAAACTAAACGGATCAATACAGTTTAACTTCGCCACTTAGCGCCTTTTGTAGATGCGCCTGACGATCCAGGATTTCCTGCCGGGCTGGACAGCGGCGGCAACGTTTCAGAATCCCGCTGATTTTCTTCAATTGTCTCTCGGCGGTTTTTTGGTCGCCATCCAGCAAAGCCATAAGCGCCAGCTTGTAATGCGCATCATACAGGATTTTGCTCAGCGCGGTCGCCTTTTTGAAGTTTTGACGGGCTTCCTCCGGCTTCCCGAGCTGAATTTGCGACAGGCCCGCCATATAGACCTGAAACCCGCGATGCGCGCAGGTCCGCTTGACGGGCTGCGCGATATTGCCGGGGGCATTGCTCGCGCCATTGGGTTGTACGGGGTTGATGTCGCTCCGGAAACTGCTGGACCGGGCGCTGTCAATCGCGGCGGAGAGATTGCGTTCCCGACGATGCGCGCAGCGGGCATTGCCCAGAAACCCGACTTCCGCATCCGCATATTCGCCCGCGCGAAAGGCGGCCATGGCCTCATCATTCTGCACGCCCGTTACCACAACCGAGTCGAGCACGCGTGCATCTTCGTCCGAGGTGTCGTCCTGAGCATGCGCCAGGATGAAGCCGCTCAGGATCAGGAAAATTGCAGCAATGAACAAGGATCTCAGTTCGATTGAGGGCATTCCAGTACCTCTTCACCAGCGTGAATTGTCATATTATCACATAGACTGGACGTTCAGCAAGACGTGTCCTTTGCGCGCCGGTTCGATTTGTTCAGGCTTTGCTGGCTTGCCGAGCGATCAGCGCTTCGACGAAATTGATATGACTGCGCAAATGGTACAATTCATCATTGTAAGAGACCGGCACTTCGACCTGGCCAACTTCGTGCTGCAAGGATTGGATATCGGTCAGAACCTGCTGTCGTATCGCGTCGTCGGCGGCGTCAAAGCCGCGCCGTTCAAGCTCGTGCAGATCATTGTACCAGACATAGATCTTGCGCCGGATGCGCCAGCGATAGACGGGCGGCGCCATCTGAACCAGAGGGATGAGCAGGGCGGCGAGGGGGATCAGAAAGACCCAGGCGCGTTCCAGGAAATTCGCCCAACCGAAAGAGAAATAGCGCCGCAGGAAGGTTGGTCCATTGCGATAGAATCGCCGTGCTTCTTCCGAGAGCGGCAAATCGGTACGTGTCTCGTCCGGGAATGTGTTGGCGCGGGTCAGAATTGAGCCGCCACTATGAATGGTCTCTGCCGCCTCCAGTAGGACCGATTGCAAAGCGGGATGCAGGTCCTCGTCGACCCCCAATTGGGCGATCGCGGAAATCAATTCGACATCGCCGGCCGGGATATCGCGGTCCATGTCGACGACGCCGTCAAACAGGACGAGTGGGGCCAGAGCATCATCCCTCATCGACAGGCCTTTGGCGCGGCGTGTTCCAATCAGGCGAATTTCTGGCGTTTTCAGCAATCGCTGCACGTAACTGGTTTCGACGCTGGCGGTGAAGACCGCAGCTTCGACATCGCCGGCGATCAGGGCGTCTGCTGCGGCATTGCCGGAAAGCGGTACAATTTCCAGCCAGGTGCCGCCCCATTCAGACTGCAATCTTTCGGTCATGGCGCGCGTGCCCGAGCCAACGCCGCCACCGGCGATCCTGGCCCGTTCCAGGTCACCAAAATCAGAGATCAGTCCGGAAAACTGATCCGAACGGGAAAAGATCCAGAACGGTTCTGCAAACATACCGCCAAGTGATCTGAGATTTTCTTGCGACGCGGCATCCGCCAGACCCCCTTGCAGGAGCGCGACATCAGCTTCATCGGCATTCAGCAATTTGTAATTTTCGACCGTGCCCGCGGTTTCCAGGACCTCGACCTCAACCCCATGCACGGCCAGAGCGTCGGCATATTGCTGGGCCAGGGCATAATAGCGACCGTCCTGGCCGCCCGCCGCGAAACGCAATTCCATGGGCGGTGGCGGCGCTACGAAACGCATTGTTATGATCAGCAGGATCAGGATTACGGCCGCCAATGGGCCATAGACTTTCAGCGCATCCTTCATGGATTATCCCTTTACGCGGCGCCTTCTGGCGCATGTTTTGCAGTCATAGGTGAAGCTTATGGCACAGATTGACACGATTTGAGTCGTTTTCATGAAATCCTTCCCCTATATTATGTCCAACTGACTCTTCTAACGTCTGGAATGATCGATGAATATGCGAAATCTCGCGGTTTGGGGCCTGATCGCAGTGCTCCTTCTTGGCCTTCTGGCCGTCATGCAAAGCAACCCGTCGCAAGCAGGGGCTCAGAAAGTTGATATTTCTGAAGTCTATGAACTGGCTGAGAGCCAGCAATTGCGCGAGGTCATCATCACCCCGACCAAAGTGACGGCGGTGACGACCAATAATGAGCGCATCTTTGCTCAGAAAAGCCAAGACCTTGGCGCCCTGCGCGAGCGGATGATTGAACTCGACGTTCCGTCCGTGGTCGATGATCCGGATACGGGCTTTAATCTTGGCGATCTGATCATGGGGCTGTTGCCGATCATCTTCATTGTCGCCATCCTGTTCTTCTTCATGCGCCAGATGCAAGCTGGCGGCGGCGGTCGCGGCGCCATGAGTTTCGGCAAATCACGCGCCCGCTTGCTGACCGAAAAGCAAGGCCGCGTCACCTTTGATGACGTGGCGGGTGTTGATGAAGCCAAGGAAGAGCTCGAAGAAGTCGTCGATTTCCTAAAGGATCCGGCGAAATTCCAGCGCCTTGGCGGCAAAATCCCCAAAGGCGCGCTTTTGGTTGGCCCGCCCGGGACCGGTAAAACGCTGCTCGCACGGGCGATTGCCGGCGAAGCAGGGGTGCCCTTCTTTACGATTTCAGGGTCGGACTTTGTCGAAATGTTTGTCGGCGTCGGCGCCAGCCGTGTCCGCGACATGTTCGAACAAGCCAAGCGCAATGCCCCCTGCATCATCTTCATTGACGAGATTGATGCGGTCGGCCGCTCACGCGGCGCCGGCCTTGGCGGCGGCAATGATGAGCGCGAACAGACCCTCAACCAATTGTTGGTCGAGATGGACGGATTTGAGGCCAATGATGGCATCATTATCGTCGCCGCAACCAACCGCCCGGATGTACTGGATCCGGCATTGCTCCGCCCGGGTCGTTTCGACCGTCAGGTCACGGTTGGCAATCCGGATGTGATTGGTCGCGAGAAAATCCTGAAAGTGCACATGCGAAATGTGCCTCTGGCGAAAGATGTCGATGCGAAAATTATCGCGCGCGGAACACCGGGCTTCTCGGGTGCAGACCTCGCCAACCTCGTCAATGAAGCGGCTTTGCTGGCCGCACGCCGGGGCAAGCGCGTCGTTGCAATGTCTGAATTTGAAGACGCCAAAGACAAGGTGCTTATGGGACCGGAGCGTCGCTCCATGGTGATGAGCGCGTCAGAAAAAGAACTTACAGCATGGCATGAAGCCGGGCACGCGATTGTGGCCCTGAAAGTGCCGAAAGCCGATCCGGTTCACAAGGCCACCATCATTCCGCGCGGCCGAGCGTTGGGCATGGTGATGCAGCTGCCGGAAGACGATAAACTGTCCATGAGCCGGATTGAGATGACCTCTCGGCTCGCCATCATCATGGGCGGGCGTGTCGCCGAAGAAGAAAAGTTCGGCGACGAAGCCGTCACCGCCGGCGCGGCGTCGGATATTCAGCAAGCAACCCGTCTCGCGCGCGCCATGGTCACACGCTGGGGCCTGTCGGACGAGATTGGTCCTGTCGATTATGGCGAGGATCAAGGCCAGGTCTTCCTCGGCCAGCAGCTGGTCCAGTCGTCGTCCGTGTCGGAAGAGACGTCGAAGAAGATTGAGGAAGAGGTCCGCAAGCTGATCCAGAAAGGCATGGATGATGCCCGGGAGATCATGGTCAAGTTTCGCGATCAATGGTCGGCTCTGGCCGAAGCCCTGCTGGAATATGAGACGCTGACCGGCGATGAGATTCGCGGGCTGATCAATGAAGGCAAATTGCCGGAACGTCCGGACGAGCCGGATGAGCCGCCGCGTCCGAATGCTGCCGTCCCGGTGATCGGGAAGCGCCGCAAGGATAAAGGCGGTGACTTTGGCGGCGAACCGGAGCCAGCCTGATTCATGGCAATGACACGCGAAACTCTGGAAGGCTTCCTCAGCGAAGCCTTCCCGGAAGCCGAAATCACCCTGACCGATTTGGCCGGCGACAATGATCACTGGCAGGCCGAGATCGTGTCGGAGCAGTTTCGCGGCAAAACCCGCGTCGCACAGCATCAAATGGTCTATGCTGCGCTGAAAGGGACCATGGGCGGAGAGTTGCACGCTCTTGCGCTAAAGACGCGGGCGCCCGCCTGATCTTCAGATAAAAATCGACGCCACAGAGACTCAGCCTATGCTGCGTATCGATGAGTCGACAATTACATAAAACTATTTTTGATGGCATGCCGAATGCGGCCATGATTTTGGATGCGAATCTGAATTTTGTGGATGCCAATCAAGCCTATTGCCGCGCTGTTCAGCGTGATCGCGCCGACATGATTGGGAAATATGTGTTTGATGTTTTTCCGGATACACCGGAAAGGATCGCGCCTGTTCTCGACGCCTTTCGCAAAAGCCTGGCAGGCGAAGCGGTGCAGATGGATGCGCAGCCGTTCAAACTGGAAATGGCGGACGGCACCATTGAGGACCGCATTTGGCAGGTCTCACAATTTCCCATTCGCTGTGAAAAGGGGCATGTCGAATATGTCGTGCAACGCGCGGAAGACATTACTGAGCGTGAGGAATTGCGAAAGCAGCGGGACCTTGTCACCGCCGAGCTAAATCACCGCGTGCGCAATACGCTCGCCGTGGTTCAGTCCATGGCCGAACACACCGGTCTGGTCTCAGATGACATAGACAGCTTTCTGAAAAGCTTTTCCGGGCGCCTGGCGGCGATGAGTCGAAATTTTGCAGCGCTGACCGATGCTCATTGGGGAGGCCTGGATTTCGAGACCATTCTGCGCACGGAGCTTGAGCCAAATGCCGGTCCGGCGCTCGATCATGTCACGTTTGACGGTCCCAAGTTGACCCTGACCGTCCGGGCGTCAAAATTCACATCCATGCTGGTGCATGAGCTTGCGACCAATGCTGCGAAATATGGTTTTCTCACCGACCCTGCCGGGACACTCACAACACGCTGGTGGCTGGAGGAAGATGTCTTCCATGGCGAATGGCTCGAATCCGGATTGCGGGGCATTCAGGCGCCAATTGAGACGGGTTTTGGTTTTCAGTTGTTCGACATGATGGCCAATATCGACATCCAGCCCACGTTCGAGCCCGATGGATTGAAATTCCGGTTCAGAGTGCCGGTGAGTTTGAGCGTAGATTCAGGAGAGTTAGAGTTCGTCGATGCTTAGTGTCGCGTCAGCGCTTTTTTCTCAGCGGCCCGCAAAGCGTCCACCAAATCCTGCAATTCTTGTGGAATGGGTTCCTCGCGAATTTGGTCATATTGCTCGCGCAAGGACTGTGTGAGGTCCTTCAGGCGATCATCTATCGCCTGATCCAACGTATCGGTACGTTCGGCCGGCACACGTTTTCGGCGTTTCCCCACCAATGATCCGTCTCCCCTGGATGTATCGGTTGCGCGACGTAAAACGTATGGAAACTCTTGTCAGGTCAATAGAATTTAAGCAGTTGTTATGACTGGGAGAATTTCGTTTTGTCGATGGCTGATCGGATTGAGGGCTTGCTGCCGTACATGCGGCGCTATGCGCGCGCCTCGACCGGGAATACGCAACACGGCGATGCCTGTGTTGAGCGCGTTTTGAAGCGCCTGCTGGATCAATCGCTTGATGCTGATTTCGACCCCGCCCGATTCGATCGGATCGCCATATATGCGCTGCTCGACGAAGAATTGGAACGGGAGGCAAATTCGGCCAGTGCAAAGGCGAGACGGGCCTTGCTGCTGGTCGCCGTGGAAGGGTTTGACGAACACACCGTCCGCCGGATCCTGAACGTCGGCGCAGAGGAATTGGCTCAGTTACTCGACAATGCCGAGCGGGCTTTCGCCGAAACGACTGCCACCAACCTTCTTATCATTGAAGACGAACCGATGATCTCCGCTCAGTTGAAGCGCATTGCAGAAAGCCTTGGGCATCACGTGGTCGGAATCGCTGAAACCGCTGGCAGGGCAATTGCCCTGAATCAGGCGCATGAAATTGATATCGTCCTGTGCGATATTCAATTGGCGGACGGGTCGCTGGGCAATGATGCGATTATAGAAATGAACCTGTCTGACTCGGTGCCTGTCGTGTTCATCACCGCTTATCCTGAAAGCTACTTGTCGACTCTTAATGAAGGGCCGTCCTACCTGATCACCAAGCCATTCGACGCCGATTATCTGAAAGCCGTGATCGGACACGCCCTGTTAAATGTGCAAGCCAGCTAGGTCGCCTTTGCTGGCTTCTTCTTTTTGCCCCGCAAGCGTGGCCAGATCAGTTTTAGCCAGATCCACAGGAACAATCCGATTAAGAGGATCCAGGGCAAGCCGACCGCAAAGGCTGTGATGACGGCGGCGATGGCACTGGAGAGATTATAGAAAAAGTCGCCAAAAGCCTGCCCGAGCGGGTTCTCGCGTGAGCCGCTAAAGGCCGGGACCTTGGTCTGGTAGCTGATATCGAGTGAGGACATGGACACTCTGAGGCGGAGCGTCTTCAGCTGGGCTTCGATGCTTTCAATGCCGCCCGTGACGCGTGCCAATTCGCGTTCGATTTGCAGCAGCTCGCCCAGTTCACCATCCCGCCGCTCAAGCAGGTTCAGCAGTCGGGTCTGCAGGGTTTTCTGGGCCTCCAGCCGGGCGCCTGTATCGACAATCTGCCGGGTCAGGTCTTCGGCTTGCGTCGAGCGCTGCGTAATGTCGCCGCCCGCGGCATCGGCGGCCTCGTCGATCCCGCTTAGAAAGGTCTCGATCCAAGCTGGCGTCGCCCGGATGGAAAGATTACCGGAAGCATAGTCCTCTTCCTGGCTATACACATTTGAGTTGATGACGATGCAATTTGATGTTCCGGCGGCGCGGCAAGCGTCCGCATGTGCGGTCATCATGGGTGGAACGCCGCCCTTTGGTAAGCTCATGCCCAGGCTGTGACGATAGGCAATATACTGTTCCGTCCCCGGTTCGCCGAGGTCGCTGTCCGCCGCATCGTCTTGTGGCCCTGCCTGTACAGCGCCTTCCAACCGTTCGTTAGAAAATTTCTGATTGCCCGTCACCTGTAAATCCATGGCTATTTCGGACATCACGGGCGATGGTTGCGGCGCCGCGGCGCGCTCATAGTCACTGCCGCCGCCGCACGCGGCAAGGCCCAGTATACTTGCGGAAAACAAGATCGTTCGGATTGGCATGGGTCCCTCCATTCCTCGAAAGATGACCGCCAAACAGGGCCAAATCGCGACCGGAATCAAGGCGCCGTGCCTTAAATGTCTTTCGGGGGTTTCAGGCGCCGCTTGGTCACGTGGCTGTCAATCTTGTCGCCGGTTTGTTTTTCGCCGCGCATATAGTGGCGTTGCCAGCCGGCTTTGACCGCGTCCTTGTCGCCTGAGACCAGCTTCTCGTTAAAGTTGCCTCGGCTCTCGGCCCAGCCGTGAAATTCTTTTTCCAGCTCCGGATTGGTGCTCAGGAGTTTACGTTTCGGCTCAATCTCTTCCAGTTTGCCGTGTTCGATCGGCACGATGAAGCAGAATGGATCGCCCTTTTTGAAAATAACTTCGCCAGGGCGCGTCATTTGCCAGTTCATCGTGAACGGGAAAGGCAGCCAGTCTGTTTCGACCAAACCCGTCAGCGGCGCGATGCCATCAATGAAAAAGTTCGGCGCACCCATGGTCATCAGGCCCCAGCCGGGCGGGGTGCGGAACAGATGTCCCGTATGAAAGGTGACAATGCCGCGCTGGAAGTGACTGTCAGCGAAAGACGGAATGGCGCGTGGATCACCGCGTGTCTTGAAATCGATATCATTCTTGCCGGGTCCGCCATTCCAGATAATCTTCAGATCCATGGGGCAAAGGATTTCCCAACCCGTCGAGTTGGCCATGGACAAAGGCAGGCAACGATAAGGCTGGCGATCCGGAAACGCATCCATCCAATCCCGGGTGCTGCGCCCGGGCACGATCTCCGGTGCGACATCATAAATCTTGTAGCATTCAAGCTGCATCTTCATTCCTTCATGTCAGGCTTGACGTCCAACTGAATTCCTGCCCCAAGCCCCGTATGCCTGCAAGCCCAACAGATCTGTTCGATTTTCTGGATGCCCACGCGATCGTCCATTCAACCGTGGAGCATGCGGCGACATTTACGGTGGAAGAGGGCCGGCATCTGAAAGCTTCCATGCCGGGCGGCCATTCCAAGAACCTGTTCATGAAAGACAAGGATGGCACGCTGGTTTTGATTTCAGCCTGGGCTGACAGTCAATTGAAATTGAACCAGCTACACAAACTGATCGGCACGCGGCGGCTGTCATTCGCCAGTCCCGACCTGATGCTTGAATATCTGGGCGTTATCCCGGGTGCGGTGACCGCATTTGGCTTGATGAACGATACCGAGCAACGCGTTCAATTCATTGTCGACGCAGCGCTGATGGGATTCGACACGGTTAATTTTCACCCCTTGGTCAATACGGCGACCACTGCGATCAGCCAGGCAGATCTTCGTCGGTTTGTGACGGCGACGGGGCATGCTCTGACGGAGGTGGATTTTTCGAACCTGTGAGTCGATCCAGCGCCGCTTGGCGCATCAAAACCCGCTCGTCCGGCAATAGCGGGATCAGCCCTTTTGCGACGAGATAACCATCCGGGCCCCAGGCGTCTTCTTCCGTGAATTCACCGACATAGTCCGCCAGTCCAGGCACCATCATTCTGTTTTCGACTTTGACATAGAAATACATGCTGCGCGAAACGCCATATGCGCCGCTGGCAATATTCTCAAATGTCGGATCGATGCCGCCGACTTTCGCCGCTTTGACGCGATCCAGATTCTGTTCGAGAAAGGAGTATCCAAGTACGCCAACCGCATCATCATTGCGCAGCAATGTATTGATGATCGAACTGTCATTCTCGCCACTATCAATCCAGGCGCCGTCATTGCGGACTTCCCGCGCGCGCCCGATGAACGCATCTGGATCCGTATCGCGCAGCGTTTGCATTTCAGGCAGAGCCAGCGCGCCATTCTCCATCGCAATCTCGGCAAACGCGTCGCGTGTCCCGGATGTGGGAGGGGGGCCTGATACCAAAATACGGATCTCGGGCAGAGCCGGGTCAACATCCTGCCACGTGCGATGTGGGTTCTTCGTCCAGCCGCCATTGCCATCTGGCAGGTTGGCGGCCAGTGCGCGGAAAATCTGCGCTTTGGTCAAATTGAAGTCTGGACCGGACTTGCTATTGGCCAGCACAATCCCGTCATAGCCGATCTTCACTTCCAACGGATCAAGGATGCCAGCGTCTTCACACAAGGCGCGCTCACCGGGTTTGATCTTTCGCGATGCATTGACGATGGATGGTTCTTCAGGACCGATCCCGTCGCAGAATATCTTGAAGCCGCCTCCGGTGCCCGTGGTCTCGACAATTGGCGCAGCATGGCGGGAACTGGCGCCGAATTGTTCGGCCACTGTTGTCGCAAAGGGGGCGACGGTCGAGGATCCGACAATCTTGATTTTCTGAACCGCGCCAACACCGTAGAAAGGTGGTGCATTTTCCTGTTCCTCGATCGCGGACAGGTTGGTGCGCGCACCGCATGCTGTGATCGCGAGGGCGGTGATCGAAATTGCAATTACGCGCATATCGGCCTCCTCGCTGATCGGCATGCTGCAGCCCTAATATGGCTTTGTGACAGTCTTTTGCACATCGCTGTTTTCTTAAACGGCCACTTGATTGACGTCGGCAAACCCGAAGCGACGGCACACTTCTGTCAGTCGCGCCTGCGCATTGATCGGGCTGGTCAACCAGGCATTTCCCCCCGTCTTTTCGGAGGTTTTCTGTTCAGACAAGACGCGGACCGTCTGACGCGCAATCGCTTCACCGCTATCCACAAAGTTCACGGCCTGCGGCAGCGTTGCGGCCAATTCGCCGCGGATCAAAGGGAAATGGGTGCAGGCGAGAACAACCGTATCGATCTCGTCGCCACCTTCAGCTTGATAGAGCGGCGCCTGGGCGATGCGAAACGATTCCAGTGGCACCGGATGGCCCGAGGCGACTTGCTCAGCCATTCGAACCAGTGCGATCGAGCCGTGCAGGATAACTCTCACGCCGCTGGCAAAATCCTCGATCAATTCGGCGGTATACGCGCGTCGCACCGTGCCCGGTGTGGCCAGCAATCCGATGGTCCCGGTGCGGGTCAGCTGAGCGGCCGGCTTGATGGCAGGGACCGTCCCGATCACCGGAATGTCCAACGCGGCGCGAACTTCCGGCAAGGCGAGCGTGCTGGCCGTATTGCAGGCAATGACGAAAACATCCGGGCGCGCCACCTGGCACAGGGCCTTGGCCACTTCCGGCAGACGTTGCCGGAGCGCAGCGTCGGACTTTTCACCATACGGAAAAAAGCCGCTATCAGCGGCATAATCGACCGCGATGAATGGTGCCAAAGCCTGGACCTCGCGGGCCACGGTGAGCCCGCCCATTCCGGAGTCAAAAACCAGTACTTTTCCGTTTAGATTCGCAGACATAGGCTGCTCCTAGACTGGTTTGCACGCTTAGGAAATGCTCGCGCTTGCTCTGATCGGTTGAGCTTGTTATTGTGCGCTGCAGCATAGCAAGGATGCCGGCATGACGAAACCTGATCTTCCGAAAGAATCAACGCCGCTTTCCCCTTTGGGATATTGGCAGGCCAGCCTGCAGACCTGGGCTGATTTCTCGCAACGGACAGGCGAAATCATGATCGCCCAGTTCAATGGCAGCAAGGGCCGGACGGCGTCAGAGGCCGACGCTGAAACGCTCGCCAGCGAGCTTTTGCGGTCGCTTTCCGATATGAATCTGCGCCATTGGGAGAACACAGCCCGGTTGCTGGAAAGCTATCCGGCCTGGATGAATGTGCCGCATAGTATGACGGGGTCGGCGCTGGTCGACTGGTTCGACAAATTCCAAAGACAGACGGGCGGACTGACAGCCAAGACCAGCCCGATCGAGGCGCCGCGGGAAACAGATCTCCGTCCGGCTACGCTGACCGGGCCTGATGGAACCGCGGACGATTTGACCCGGATCAAGGGGGTCGGACCGAAACTTTCCCGGCGATTGAATGATCTTGGCATCTATCATTTCAAGCAGATTGCCGACTGGTCGGCTGATGAAGCGCACTGGGTCGATGATTATCTCGCCTTCAAGGGGCGGGTCGCGCGCGATGGCTGGGTCAAGCAGGCCCGCCTCCTCTCTGCCAACGGATCTGATACCGTTCATTAGAGGCGCTGTTTTATCGGGACCTCATCCGTTTGAATTATGGATTCCAGATTGATGATCGCACGGGGCAGAATCGTGCGAAGGGCGCTGAGGTCCCGAGGAATTTTTTTGGCCTGGTTCAGCCGTCGCGCAGTTGCCTGCAACCAGCCATCGAGACGACAGCTTTCAAGCCAGGTCCGTAAATTCGGATCGTGAAACCAGGCATGGTGGTTGAGCAGACTCCCCAGAAACAGCTCCGCGGCTTGATCGCCCCGGATTGGGACGCAAAGCTTGTTTTTCTCCTCGGTTGGCAAGTCGAGCAGTTCGATCGCGGCGATCATGGCGGCGCTGAAACTGGGGTCACATAATCGGATCTCTGCCAGATTAATGCGGCCGGTTTGAAAAATCGGACCGGGTTGATGTCCTGATCCACCATGGCCGGTACAATCCAGATACAAGGACCGATCGGGCATCGGGACGGCACCGCGGCTGAGGACCATGCCAATTTCCGAAATCGCGTGAACATGACCCTTGCGGATGACATGTTTCACCCCGCACAGGCGTTGCGCGTCCTGGCGCGTGAGCAGATGCGGCATGAAACAGGTTGGCATCTGATCGTCGGACGTACGCACGATGACGTTGAGGTCTTCCAGCCGCAAACAGAGATCGTTCGGGCTTGAGGCATAAGCCATGGCTTTCAGGATTTCCTGAAACAGGGAGATCTGATAGGGGGCATCATGCGCAGGCTCGATTTTTCCCGCCAGCGCCAACATCCAGGGGTCACGAGACTTTACCCAGCGAATGTTCTCGCACGGAACGCCGAGGTCCAGCAGGGACAAAACCATTTCCGTTCCCATGCGCCCACCGCCCAACACGCAGACCGTGTTGAAGTCACGCGCATTCAGATTCAGTATCTTATCCTGATTGAATGGGTGAATAACTTTCACGCCCGCCGCGACCGAAAAACCCGGAATGAAGGTTTTGTGGAAGCCGACCGGAAATCGTGTTGCATCGACGATGCGCGCTCGCACCTGCAAATCCTGGACGATGCCTGTTGCCCGTGACCGGATACGCCCACCGCCAAAATGTTCGGTATCCTGAAAAACTTGCACGCGTCCCGAGGCGCGCATCACCTTGTTGAGAAGATGCGCGCAAAAGGATTGGAGATCGGCGTTGCGATCGGGTGAGTTTTGGCTGTGGGCAAGATGAGTCTCGCGCCAGTCCTTCAGTGTGAAGGATGAAACGCCAATGCTTTCATCTCGCAAGGCCTGATTGATCACGCGCGGCAAGACCTGGCGATGACGGCTTGCCGCGTTCCCATCGTCAATTAAAGCAATTGTTGCGTCGCTTCCCGAAAGAATCGTGTCTGCGAATGCCAAACCACCTATATTATTACCAATAATGATATAGTCATAAGTTCTCAAAATCTATAACCTTCTCCTTATATACTACTGAAGATCAGTATATTACGATTTAACAACTTATAATATAGTCTGATTATTTGTATCTAAAGCCGGCTCGGGACGGCCATCTGAACGCTTGACCTGCGGAGTAGCCACATTAGTCCAGCTCTGTAATGGCGCGCGAACACCGGACTCTGACGGATTGGTCTCTCTTTGCAATTCTGACCGCGCTATGGGGGTGCGCTTATGGATTTACGCGTCTTGCCGTCAGCCAGTCCGATCCAGATCTAGGCTTCCCGCCTGAGTTCATCATTCCCGTTCGTATCACCATTGGGGCGGTGGTTTTACTGGTAGCGGCCACGCTCAGTCGCCAGAACTGGCCGCCTTTGCGCGCCTGGAGACAATGGCTGGCCATGGCGGCCATGGGCACGATCGGGACGGCCATGCCTTTTCTGCTGATTACCAATGCGCAACAGACAGTCGATTCCAGTCTGGCCGCCCTTTATGTCGCGGCGGCGCCGCTCTTCGTTGCCGTCCTGGCGCATTTTCTGTTTCAAGATGATCGTATTAGTCTGGCAAAGGCCGGTGGGGTTGCGGTCGGGTTTGCCGGGGTCGCGGTCCTGTTCGGGCCGGAAGCGATTGCCTCTTTCGGGTCAGCGAGCGTCTTTGCGCAAGCCTTGTGTCTGACCGCGACGGCCTTCTATGCGTTCTCGACGATTATCGCGCGGTATGCGCGGGATATTCCGCCCTTCATATTTGCCGCCGGGTTTTTGTGCTTCGGGGCGGTCGCCACCTGGCCCATGCTTTTATTTGTCGATTTTGGTGCCCTGACGCCATCACCTGCAGCCATAACAGGCGTCATCGGACTGGGGATCGGACCCACCGCCATGGCGTCGGTCTTCTATATGCTGCTCATACAACGCACCAGCGCCACCTTCCTGTCCATGACCGGCTACACGATTCCGATTTTCTCAGCCATCGTCGGATATCTCGCCTTTCGCGAAGTCCAGAGCTGGAACGCGCTGCTGGCCTTCATCCTGATTCTGGGCGGTGTCTGGCTGTCGCAGCGCAAGCCGACAGCTCTGGCGGTTAAAGCCTGAACTGGCCTTCAATCACGGTGACGCTGCGCCCGCGCAGCTTGACCCGATCGCCGATTAAAGCGGTTTCAATCTGTGCGCCGCGACCGGGATAGGCCTGGAAACAGCTGATTTCAGATTTGCCGGACAAGTCCGCTGCCAGCGGTGAGATCAGGCAATGCCAGGAGCCCGTCGCTGGATCTTCCGGGATACCGCTGCCAGGGGCGAAGAAGCGGCTGGTGACATCCACACCATCACCGTCTAGTGCCAGGCAGCCTGCATTGCCAAGGCCCCAAGTGGCGTCGCGATCGCCGAGCGCTTTCAGACGCTCCAGATCCGGATCAAGCGCGACGATCTCGGCTGCTGTTTCATAGAGGGCGACATAGCACGGGCCAGCAAAGGCGCGAATGGGTGCGCCGCCAAGCGCCTCGGAGATGGCGGCATCGGGTGAGACTTCCTCTACCAGCTGCGCCGGGAAATCCATTTCCAGTCGGCCATCAGCCAGACGCGACACGAACAGATCACCAGACTGTCGCGTCTGGAACGTGATTTGATCGCCGTCAAACCCACCATGCGAATAGAGATAATGCCCAGCCGCCAGAGTCGCGTGTCCGCAAAGCGGCACCTCCACAGTTGGCGTGAACCAACGCAATTCCCAGACGTCGTCGCCCGCTGCCACGACGAAGGCGGTCTCCGCAACATTATTCTCCGCCGCAATGCTTTGCAGCGTTGCATCCGGCAAATATGAGTCGAGCGGCATGACGCAGGCCTGATTGCCTTCAAATGGCTGGCTTGCAAATGCATCAATCTGAACGAAGGGAATGGTCGACATGATGGCCTCCTGTGTCAGCTCTGATAGCTGTCACACCGCGCCCGCTGGCACAAACCATGATTTCTAAGCGATCGATCAGTGCTGCTGATCAGTCCGTCTCGACCGTGACCGGCCAGTTATGAGCAACGGGGCCATGGCCCTCGCCGAGACCCGGGGCGTGCTGCAGCGCCTTGAGCAGATAGGCGCGCGCCGCCTCCACCGCTTCCGCCATGGACTGGCCTTGCGCCAGCAAGGCTGCACACCCGCTGGCCAGAGTACAGCCCGTGCCATGTGTGGACTCGGTTTCGATCCGGGCAGATTCGAAAATCCACTCGCCATGTTCGGTTTGCAGGACGTCATGGATCACCGCACCTGGGATGTGCCCGCCTTTGACCAGGGCTCCTTTGGCCCCTCGTTCAAGCAGTGACTCCGCTGCGCGTCTCTGGCCGTTCAGGCCATCCACGGCCTTACCCGTCAGCACTTCGGCTTCCGGCGCATTTGGTGTGACCAGGGCGGCGCCGGGAATCATCACTGCAGCGATCGCGCTGACGGCTCTTTCATCCACCAGTCGATCGCCGGATGTGGCAATCATCACCGGATCGACAATGCACGGTACGTTGCGGGCCAGCGCGTCGATAGTCTCGGCTACTTGGTCGACCAGGTCGGCCGTTCCCAGCATGCCGGTCTTGATTGTGTCGGCGCCAATATCTGTCAAACAGACCTGCATCTGTTTCGTGACCGCATCAATCGAAACCGGCCAGACACCGTGCACGCCGGTCGTATCCTGCGCGGTAATCGCGGTGATTGCGGTCATGGCATAGCCGCCGAGCACGGTGACGGTCTTGAGATCGGCCTGAATACCGGCGCCGCCGCCGCTATCGGATCCGGCAATGATCAGGACCCGCCCTTTTGGTAAGTCAGTCTCGCTCATTCGACGGGCACTTCACCCCAGGGGGGTGGCGGCAAGGTTGTGGGTTCGGTCAAATCGAACTCGACCCGGAAGAGGCGATTCGGGCGGCTCATCTGATAGGCGAACACCTCTCCGGGCTCGATTTCCACGGACCAGATGTTCTGGGTAGAGACCTCAATTCCCTCACGCACAAACAGGTCTTTGGTTTCCTGATCGGCGGGATAATCGTGCCGGCTGGACGTGATATTGTTGTCGCTGTCGCCGCCATACTGAGTCAGCACATCTTCGGTGCCATCGCGATGTCGATGGTCGTGTTTCAGCCGAATGCCATCAGTCGTTCGCGTGATTTCCCAGGTGCGCGACCGGTCTTCGCCGACGCGGAACGGGATGCGGACCACAAGCCCGGTACAGCTGGCCGGTCCGATACTCATCTCGATATTCTGAAAGTCCGCGTCCGCTTCATCATTGCTGACCAGGCGCCCGGCATAGGCCTGTCCGTCGCAGAGCTGCGTCAGGCGCTCGAAATATTCCGCACTGGGGGTTGCAGCGCCATCTCCACGACATCCTGCCAGAACCAGCAGGATCGGGGCGAGGGCCGCGCGCATCAGAACTTCACCGCTCCGGATCGAATGGTCTCATGAGCATCGACGGTGAGTGGCTCATACTTGTTGGTCTCCGGATCATAATACCAGAGCGGCTCGTCCACTGCTTCGGGATCAAAGCCTTCCTTGACCAGTTCGACCTTGCGATACTTGAACGTGCCCGTGGTGTCGGCATCTTTCTGAATACGGACAAAAACCGGGATCGCATATTTCGGCAAATGCTCACTCAGCCAGGCGTGCAAATTATCAAAGTCGACATCACCCTTGGTCGTGATTGCCGCCATGCCGGCGCGACCATCCGTACCCGGAATCGAGACACCATAGACATTGGCGGTGGCAATGCCCGGCGCGCGGGCGACAAATTCTGCCACTTCATTGGTCGAGACATTCTCACCTTTCCAGCGGAACGTGTCGCCAATGCGATCGACAAAAAAGACATAGCCAAGCTCGTCCTTTGACAACAGATCGCCGGTCCGGAACCACATATCGCCTTTCTCGAACACATCGCGAAGGATTTTCTTTTTGGTCGCGTCAGCATCATTATAGCCTTCGAACCGGGTCCGGGCATCATCGCCGACCTTGCCGATCGCTTCGCCAGGTTCACCTGGCACGGCCTTGATGCAGAACCCGTCATTGCCGCGAATGGGTTCTTCCTCGACAATGTCGAACTTCACGAAGGCGACATGCCCGAACACGTTTTTCTCAAGATAACTTGGGATCCGCCCGACGGCGCCGACCTTGCCATCAAATCCAAGGAAGCTGACATTGCCCTCGGTGGAGCCATAGAATTCACAAACATGCGGAATATTGAATCGCGTCAGGAATTCTTCCCAGATATCCGGGCGCAGCCCATTGCCGAACCCCGTGCGCAGCTTGTGCGCGCGCTCTTTCGGATGTGGCGCTGAATTGACCAGATACCGGCACAGTTCGCCAATATAGACAAAGGCGGTCGCGCCTTGATCTGTGACATCGTCCCAGAACTGGCTGGCCGAAAATTTCTTGCGCAGGATGACGCTGGCGCCGGTCATCAGCGCCTGCCCGACGCCGCACAAGCCGCCCGTGCCGTGATATAGGGGCAGGGTGATATAAACGCGATCGCGCGATGTGATCTTGTTGGTGCCAATGAAGGACCGCATCATGCCTTGCGTGCGGGCCTGCGTCAGACGCGCCGCTTTTGGCAGGCCGGTGGTGCCAGACGTATAGACGTAAAGGCACATATCCTTGCCGCGCAGATGCGCGCGATGATCGCGCGAAGGACGTTTGTCTGACGCGCCAGCCAGGGCGGCGACCAGATCATTGCCTTCCTGACCGCCATAGGACCAGACTTTCGGATCGCCCTCGAACAGACCGGCTGCACTGCGCACCGCCTCGTCCTGATCGGTGCCGGTGATAATCAGCTTGGCATCCGCAATATTGACGCAATGCGCCAGGGCCTTGTCTGTGAGATTGTGGTTGATCAGGCCAACCACGACGCCGATCTTTGCCAGGCCATACCAGATCGAGACATATTCCGGCCGGTTTTCCATGAACAGTGCCACGGCGTCGCCGGTCTGCAGGCCCAGGCCCAGGGCCCAGTTCGCCATCTTATTGGCGAGCGCGTCCATTTCCGCATAGGTGGTCAGCTGGCCTTCAAAGCGCCAGGCGACATTGTTCGGGAATTTGTCGACCACTGATTCAAAATCATCGGCCACGAGATTTTCGGAGTCTGGCGCAATGTCGCCGGTCCATTTCTTAACTCGTTGCAAGGTGAGAAGCGTGTTCGCCTCCCGCCGGATGGTTTCAACAAACCCCATTCTACGCGCCTTTCTTGTCCAACCCACTGTTTTCTTTACGACACCTAGGTTGTAAGTGCCGACGTTTCCAGTATCTGGCATAGCTGTTACACCGAGCGCAGCAATATTTATTCCGAAAGAGGTCTGAAAATGTCTGATCCTGTTGGCGATTTGCTACATTTAATGGATCTCGAACGCCTTGAGGTTGATCTGTTTCGCGGGCAAAGCCCGGAAAACGAGACCAATCAGAGGGTCTTTGGCGGACAGGTGATCGCACAATCCCTGGTCGCGGCCTATCGCACCGTCGATACCGCGACGCGGACCTGTCATTCCCTGCATGCCTATTTCATGCGGCCGGGCGATCCGTCCATCCCGATCATTTATGAAGTCGACCGCTCTCGCGATGGCGGCAGCTTTACCACGCGCCGGGTCGTTGCGATCCAGCATGGCAAACAGATTTTCAACCTGGCTGCATCCTTCCACAAATTGGAGGAGGGCTGGCATCACCAGCACACCAAGCCGGATGTCGTTCTGCCGGAAACGCTCGATGACCGGATTGAGTGGCGGCGGAAGTTTGCCGAGAAACTCCCGGAAAGGTTTCGCGGCCATTTCCTGCGCCCGCGCCCGATCGAAATCCGCGAGGTTGATCCGCTTGATCCGCTCAAGCCGGAGAAAGTCAGCGATATGCAGCATCTCTGGTTCCGGGTCCGGCGCGAGATTGATGAACAGCCCTGGTTGCACCATTGTCTGATGGCCTATGCCTCGGACATGTCCCTGCTCGGCACGGGCAATCGTCCGCACGGGGTGTCCTGGATGACCGGTGAGTTGATGTCGGCCAGCCTGGATCACGCCATGTGGTTCCACGCGCCGATCAATTTCAGTGACTGGCATCTTTACACCATGGACAGCCCCTATGCAGGCGGCGCCCGCAGCTTTAATCGCGGCTCCATCTATACCCGTAGCGGACAATTGGTGGCGAGCGTCGCACAAGAAGGTCTGATGCGGCCGATCAAGCCAAAGGGCCGTTAAGAGCGCTTAATCACAGGGAAAGGGTCACCCGTTAGAACATCGCGAGGGGGCGAGTTTTATCATGCGTGGCTTTTTGCTTTTGGTCCTATTGACGGGTTTGGTGCCGCCGGCCTTTGCCTGGGATTGTTTGAACGCCCACCGCAATACATTGACTGTGACGGCGGGTGCGGCCGGTCATAGCGACGAAATTCGCATCGATCTGGCATCCACAGATTTCCCAGCAGACTATGTGTTCACCCCCGATGGCGCCGATGTGCGTGTGGTCCTGGCCAGCGATGACACCACGCCCGTCGATCATATTGTAACGGGTTGGGACTCTATCACCCGAACCGGAACCGTCTTTATCAAGCTGCCCGCCCTGGCGCCTTCAAGTTCGACCAGTGTTCACGTCTATTACGGGGACAACAGCCTAACCTCTCTCGGCGATGTCGACGCTGTCTTTCCGACGGTTGGCTTGCGCCTTCGATCCCGCGTCAGTTCCGCCGACCCGATTGATGCCGATAGCGCCCGCGCCGCCTTCGCCGCGGCATCGACAGATGTCTATGATGATGTCCGCACCTCCGTTTCCGGTCTCAACAATCGCGCGCTGGGCGGGACCAATGGAAACTATGGCTGGTGCATCAGTGCAATGGTCGAAGTCACGGCTGCGAATGCGGGTCTGTGGAGCTTTCGCTATGGCGCCGATTTTGGGCATGGGGGCCACTTATATGTCCGCGAGACCGAGCTTGAGGAACAGTGGAATGATGACCTCTGGTGGGCCAATAATTTCAACAATACGGCCGAGACGCTTGAAGGTTCCATATCACTCAGCCCCGGCTGGCACCGCTACGAAGCCCTCGGGTTTGAAGGCTGTTGCGATGGCCCGGTCGGCTGGCAGGCAAGAGCCCCTGGTGGCGCCTGGCAAGATTTGTCCACCGCGAATTTCTCTATGCGCGCGACCCGGTGTGTCGTCACGACGGTCTCTGTTTCGACCAGTCCGGCGCAATCTTGTTCCAAGGAACCGGTCGCCAGCAAGGCGGTCACCGTGGTGTCGGACGCGCTCGGCAGTGCATCTCCCTTTGCCTTGCCTGGCTCCGTCATCGCTTATGATATCACCGTGACCAATGAGGGGCAGCGGCTCGATGATGGGACGGTCATGTTGACCGATGAATTACCAGCAGATGTGAAATTGATTGTGACCGGCGCCTCTGCCTTTACCCTTTCAGACGGGGCTACCACGTCTGATCTGACCTTGAATTGGGGGGATGCCGCGAGCGCGTCAGATGGGGTCAGCTTCTCGACCGATGGCGTAGATTTTACCTATCTGCCGAGCCCTGATGGGGATGGCGCGGATGCCGCGATAACGCATGTCCGTTTCGATCTGGAAGGGGCCATGCGGCAGCGCATAGATGGCGCGTCGGACCCCAGTTTTACAGTGTCATTTCAGGCCATCGTGAAATAAAGCCGGAGAGCAGCGCAGAAAGGTTAATCCGCTGTTAACCCTTCCCGGCCAAATCTCAGGAAAACATTAACCATCTGAGCGGCAGCCGTCACTGAGCAGTGACATTTGTGTATACCACAAATCACCCTAGAGCTGGCCGTTCAGACAAGGCCGCCAGGGGGCTGACCATGAATTTGCTCGAGCTCGTCATTATCGCGCATCGCTGCCGCTCGACACATCACTATATCGCTTTTGACGCCCTGCAATTGCTACAGGGCGACCATGCCGCGGACTGGAAAAACCTGCTGCTCAAGCATCATACGGCGTTGCTCAAAGGGGCCAAAGCGCCGGACAAGGAGTTCAAGGACTTCCAGAACCATGTGCTGCATGTGGAAGATGGTGAATGGGGCGGCGCCCGTGATGCCGCCATGGAATGGTATGGCAAGGCGGTTGCAGCGCTGCGCGCGAAGAACTGGTCCAAAGCGGCGTATGCGCTTGGGGTTCTGACGCATTATTATGCCGACCCGATCCAACCGTTCCACACCGCCCAGAGCGAGGAAGAGGGCGCCATGCATCGGGCGCTGGAATGGTCGATTGCGAAATCCCGCGATACGATCAAGGCGCTGATTGATGTGCGCGGTTATCCCCACGTGCATGCCGGTTCGGATATTGGCTTTGTCGCTGATATGGTCCTGGCCGGGGCGAAATACTCGAACCCGCATTATCAGACCTTTATTGACCATTATGATCTGAAGAAGGGCGTTGCCAATCCGCCCGAAGGCCTGGATCAGACGCTCCTCGACATCCTTGCGGACTTGATCGCTTATGCCACGGCAGGCGTCTCCGTTCTGTTCCAGCGCGCTTTTGCCGAGGCTGCGGTCAAGCCGCCAAAAGTTGATCTGGATCTGCCTGGATATTTCGCCGCGCTGGACATTCCGATCCGGCGGATCACCAAGCGGATGGCGGATAACAAAGATCGCAAGACGGTCGAAGCCATGTATGCGGAATTTGTCGAGACCGGCAAAGTCATCAAAACCCTGCCGGATGATGACAAGAAAATCCGGGCCTTGCATTGCGAGCAGATCCTGCGCCAGCCCATTGAATGGCTGGACGCCATGCCGATCCGGCCGATTGGCAGCAAACATGTGCCGCGGCCCGAACAGCCAGAACCGGTGCGCTATGAACTGAAAGTCGTTCCCGTGCCAACCGGGGCGCCGATGACTGCGGAGCGCACACCGACCGTCGCCCCCGATCCGGAAGTCTTCGAGGAGACCGCGCCACCCATCGCCCTGGTGCCAGAGCCTGAGCTGATGCCAGAACCCGATCCAGAGCCGGAAATTATTCCTGAGCCGAAGGTCGCGGTCGCATCCACCGTTCCACCGGACGCTGACCCGGAACCGGCAGAAACCACCTCCGCCGCAGAAGCCATGCTGGCCGAATTGGATGCGGTTGAACCACCGGTGCCGGACCCGCAGCCTGAAATCGAACCTGTTGCCGAACCGAAAGTCGCAGCCGCGGCGCCCGTTGCAGCAGAAAAGATGGATTCAGAGGATCCTGAACAAGACCGCGAGGAAGAGCGCGGTCCAAGATTGACGTTGGACTCGCCGGTTGTCGATGCGCCCTCTATCGGTCCGAAAACCGCCACGCGTCTCGAACGGGTCGATATCTTCACGATTGGCGATTTGCTGAGCGCGGATGTCGATGCGACAGCGGTGGCTCTGAATGTGCGCTACATCAAGGCTGGCACGCTCACCGATTGGCAGGATCAGACGCGTCTGATGGTCGACGCGCCGGGTCTGCGCGTCCTCGACAGTCAGATTCTTGTCGGTGCGGGAATTCGCTCGGTCGATGAATTGTCCAAAGCCTCGGCCAAGAAAGTGCTGAACGCGGCAACCAGTTTCCTTGATACGCCGCAGGGCGCACGGGTCCTGTGGGGCGGCGAAAACAGCGTCGACAAACAGGAAGTGGAAGGCTGGATCGGACTCGCCAAAGCGGCGCGCGCCTAGATCCGCTTAGTCATGCTTTGCGAAAATCGCCCCGATGACGTTTGAATAATCATCCGTCCAGGGTCTTTTGCCATCGCTTTCCAGAACCTCCCAATCCGAGTTTTGCTCGAGCTCTGCGAGGGCCGACCGGGATTTCGCGAGAACAGCAACCTGGCTGGCGCTTGCAGCAAAGCGGCCGTCCGTATCTTTGGCCGGGAGATAGTATTGATACAAAACCGGGACGCCGAGGCGGTCGGCAATGCGGGCGACGATCCTGCTGAGATCCATGTGACGGTTCGAGATATGCATGACCAGCAGCCCATCATCTGACAATCGCGACAGATAAAGATCTACGGCTTCAACCGTCAGCAAATGCGCCGGGATCGAATCGGAACTGAACGCATCGATGAGGAGCAGGTCAAAGTGTTGTTCAGGTTCCGACGCCAGACTGAGGCGGCCATCGCCGAGAACAATGGGTGCATTCGGTGTACATTCCGACAGGTAGGAGAAGTGTTGTGGATCCTTGGCGAGCTTCGCGACCAACGGGTCAATTTCGTAATACTTATAAGATTGTCTAGCGCGTGCATAACAGGCCACAGAACCTGTCCCAAGGCCGACAATACCGACATTTCCAGGCCGTTTATGGGTGCTGAACACCTGTCCGATTGGGGTCGCTTCGGCATAGTAGGTGGTCGGGATTAGCGCTTTTTCAGGCGCCAGGAATTGTGCACCATGCTGGGTTGTTCCGTGTTTCAGCAGGCGGAAATCGCCAAGCTCGAGAATCTTCACCACACCAAAGAAACTGCGATCCTGCAGGCCGGTTCCGGTCGGGTTGGCGAGGGCGCTGATACCAAAAGCACAGGCTGCTGCAATCACCGGACCCAGTTTGCTGTGTGCGGACATGATGATCGCCGCGATCGCGATCATAGCGATGATGCGATAGGTGAGCTGGGTGGAGGCGGTGATTCCCAAATTTGTATGGACGATTCCGGCTGCCATCAGGGCCAGGACGGCCGCCAGCGACCAGACCCGCGTCCGGCCCTGACCCATCCACCGCAGTCCAGGGCGCAGGGCCAGGATGGCGAGAATCATCAGAGGGTATTCGATCACCGAGTTGAAAATGAGCGGCACCAGCAGGGCATTAAATGCGCCGCCCAGCACCCCGCCGAGCGACATGATGAGATAGAATTCGGTCAAACGCTTCGCCTCTGGGCGATCAGCGGCCATGGCGCCATGGCCGACCATTGCGGCGAGAAACAGGGTCACGAGATGGACTGGAATTGACAGCAACAAGTTGAGTTGGATGTTCGAAAAGAGCGCCAGTGCTGCCGTCGCCACTGCCATTGGCAGCAGGCGATTCGACTGGGCCAGGGTCAGTACCGGTCGCTTTGAAAATACAATGATGAAAGAGCTGATATAGAGGATGAGAGGTAACGCCCAAAGGAAGGGTACGCTGGCAATATCGGTTGAGATGTGAGTGGTCACGCCAACCAGAAGGCTGGACGGTATAAAGGCGCAGACGAGCCACCAAAGTCGCTGTTGCCAAAGACTCCGATCCGCTTTTTCGAGGCGTGTTGCGACCTCATCCGAAACAGCCGGCGCCTGTCCGCCCCCCGTCGCAAATGCGCTCCATCCAGAGCCAATCAACAGGATCGCGAGCACGCCATAGCCGAGCGACCAGCTTAAAGTCTGTGTGGCGATCGGGAAGAGCGGCTCGAGCAGGACGGGATAGGCAACAAGGCCAATCAGCGAGCCAATATTGCTCGCGCCATACAAGTGATATGGATCATGCGCATCAGCCCGGCCAGAGCGGCTATACCAGCTCTGGATCAGGGGCGCGGTTGCGGCGATGACGGCAAAGGGTGGTGCGATGGATAACGCAAAGACGCCGATCAGCCAAAGGGTGGGCTGGGTTGGGTCCGGATCGCCTAGCGCGCCGGATAGCTGAAACGGCAGCACCAGGGCTGCCAACAACAACAGGCCTGTATGAATGCCAATCTGGGTCCGCAGCGAGGCCACGAAATGATTCAGGAGATGAGCATAGGCATAGCCCAGAAGCAAAGCCGCCTGGAAACAGACAAGAGACACATTCCAGACATTCGGCGCGCCCCCAAGCAAAGGGGTCGCCATCTTTGCGAACATGGGTTGAACGAGGAAAACCAGAGCTGCGGACAGGAAAACCGCGGCGATATATGGACTCGCGCCAAATTGTGTCACGGATTGCCGAACAGCCCGAACGGGCAATGCCACCGCCTTGTTCATATTTTCACCCATTTTATCACCAAATATGAGTGATGGCAGATGAGCGTGAAGACTTCGTTGATCAGGAATACGAACCACGCCACTTTTGATTGTCGGTGCTTCGCAACTAAACGGAATTGGAGCCAAATCTTGCGTCTATTCTGGGGTTTGACTTTGCTATTACTGGGGCTCGCCGCCTGCGATCCGGATGCCAATGTGCCTGATCCGGGTGCTGTTAGCGCCCCGGAAAATTGCCGCGCCGTGAACCATTTAGGCGATGCCTATTCTGTCTGTTCCTTTGCCGTGACCGCGCACGATATCCGTCTGTTTCACAGCGATGCGGAAGGCGCACCCTTTTTTCAGTTCAGCACACTGGAACGCGAATTGGATGAACAGGGTGAAACGCTGGTCTTCGCGATGAATGGCGGCATGTATCATGATGATCGCCGGCCGGTCGGATTCTTTCGCGATGGCTTTGGCGACCAGGCCAGCGTCAACACCAATGACGGCCCTGGAAACTTTCATTTGAAACCGAATGGCGTGTTCTGGCTGATGGCAGATATGTCGGGTGTCACGGAAAGCCAGGCCTTTCTCGATCAGGGGCTTGATCCGGTCTATGCAACACAGTCCGGTCCGATGCTGGTGGTTGACGGTGACTTGCATCCTGGCCTCAATCCCGAAGGCACCTCGCGCCGTCGTCGCAATGGGGTTGGCGTCAGCGCCGATGGTCAGATCGTGCATTTCGCGATATCAGACAGTGCCGTGACGTTTCACGAATTCGCCACCCTGTTCCGCGATGAGATTGGCGTTCCGAATGCGCTCTTCCTGGATGGTCAGGTCAGCCGCATCTATGCGCCGGAAATAGATCGTAATGAAATCGGCGCCGATATGGGGCCGATCGTCGGCGTGGTCCAGTGATCACTCAATCTGGACGCGATAGCGGACGGTAAAGCTCGGCGTTGCGCCACCAATTGCGCCGTTCATGGCGCCGTCAAATTGCAGCTCAAAACTCCCCACGCTAGGATCAAATGCGCCATTGGGCGTGATGCTGGTCCCAGAGCCATTGCGGAATGTGATGCCATCTGTGCCGTCGCCAAGGGTGCCGAAGTTCAAGCTCAGCCCACTGGTCGACGCGCCAACACCATCGGCGAATTCAAATGGTGCACCAAGGCCATCAAAGTCGCCCGTGAACAAACTGGTCTGGGCATCGATGGCATCGCCAATTGCAATCGTGCCAGCATCGGCGGAGCCACGTCCTGTATTCGTCACCTGGATGGAATAGATTGCCCAGGCGCCTGGAATGCCCAGGGGGTTGGTAAACTCATTGATCGGATCCCGCTCAATCTCGACCGACTTGGTGACGACAAAATCCGGCGTGGCGCGATTGAAGCAGAAATCATCCACGTGCCAGTAATCAAAGTCGGACCCGCTCGCCCCATTCAGGCTGGCCCGGATCCGAAAATTTGCATGCAAGGCGGTTTCCGGCATCGTATAGGTGCGGGTGAAAATCTCGCCTTGCGTGCCATTGCCAGGGAAGGTTTCCAAGATCACCCAGGCGTTGGATGCATTGAGATATTCCAGGGTCAGATTCTCGCCATTGTCAGGATTTTCGCTGAACGTGTCGGCGCCGCGGCGGACCCAGACTTCAATCTCGCCGAGCTCACTGGAATCAAATGCCAGAGAGGTGCTGGTCACCGTGTCATGGCGCAGGAACATGGAATTGCTGGACGATTGGAACGTATCGTTACTGACTCCAGACCGGGTCCCGTTGGTGGCGGTCCAGTTGCCGAACCCGCTTTCGAACCGCTCGCACAACCCGACGCCCATACCGGATGGCAATTCGGGTGGTGGGGCCGTCCCCGTTTCGATCAGAAGGACATCATCAATGTGCCAATAGTCAAAGCCGATCCCGCCATTTGCAGGCGGGCCGCCGCTGCCGCCCGTTTGCCGAAAGCGTAACTGGAAGCCCGGATGCAAGGCGCCAATTGGCAGATCGAGGCTGACATTGGTCACTTCGCCATTGGTCCCGGCGCCGGCCAGGGTTTCAATGACAACCCAGTTTGATCCGCTGTCGAGATATTCAAAGACAAAGTCTTCGCCAGCATCGACATCCTCACTGAACGTGTCGAGGCCCTGGCGGAGCCAGGCGGTCAGCGTCGCGCCAATCGCCGAGGATAAATCGATCACCGGTCCGGTAATTGTGACAACATCGCCGCGCGTGAAGGCCGAACAGGCGCCGGAATTTGAGGTCTGCGTGGAGGTGCCGGCGAGATTGCTGTCCGAGCTGGTCCAGGTCGGCGGCAAGGCCGCGCATCCGGCGCCATCATCAAAGTCATCCTGCAACAGGATATCGCCGGGTGCAGCCCATGCTGACCCTGCGCCCATAGCGCATGCGACCGCCATGGCCGATAGCTGGCGAAGTCCGCTCCTCATCCCTTGGCATTACCTTTTGCGCGTTTACACTGGCTTAACAGTCGCCGCCCGGGAGTCGCGCTTTTGGTAAGGACCGCATTAACGATATTGCTCGCCAGCGCCGGTTGGTTCAGCGCGTCCGCCCACCCCGTCGACCCGACTCGGACCACCTATCTCGGAAATGAGGGGATCATGGTCAGGGATGGCCAGTCCACCATCCTGTTTGATCCACTTTATCCGAATGGGTTCGGAACCTATCAAATGGTGCCGGAGGCCACGCGGCAGGCCCTGATGGCCGGAGACGCCCCGTATGAGCAGGTCGATGCCATCTTTATCAGCCATATGCACCCCGACCATTTTTCAGTGGATGAGGTGATCCTTTATCTCGAACGGCACAAGCAGGTTCGGCTTTATGCGCCAAGCCAGGCCGTCGAATGGATGCGCGAGGAAGCCAAGAATGACGCCATTTTCGAGCGCGTGATTGCGGTTCCGCTCGAACGCCTGGACGCGCCTCTGACCTATCAGGAAGGCGAGTTGGTCATCGACGTTGTTCGCATCCCGCATGCCGGGTGGCCAGGCCGCGCTGACGTGTCCAATCTGGTCTGGCGCGTGACCCTGACCGAGGGCGTCACCGTTATGCATCTCGGCGATGCAGACCCTGATGATGCACACTTTGCCGCGCATGCCGACCATTGGACCGCCACGCGCACCGATGTTGCTTATCCACCGTACTGGTTTTTCCTGTCACAAGATGGTCAGAGGATTGTCGATTCGCGACTCAATGCGAAGACTGCAACCGGAGTCCACGTGCCGATCAAATTACCGCCGGATCTGTTCGTTTCCGGCCAAGACTTTCTCCATAAGCCCGGGGAGACCCGTACCTTGAAAGTGACCGCAGACGAATGAAACAGATTACGCTTTCCGAAGAGCGCCGCACACGCCTGGTCGGGCAATTACAGACTTTGTTTCGAAGTGAATTTGACGAAGCCTTGTCGGCCTTTCGGGCCGAACAGGTTCTCGAACTGATGCTGAAAACGCTCGGCCCCGGAATTTACAATCAGGCGGTTCAGGATGTTCGCGCCCATTTGCAATCCAAGCTCGACGATCTCGACGGTGAAGTCTATGTCGACGACCAGACCTGAGATGATTTGAAAGACCGCCAATGTCCCTGACCCTGTATGGATTGAAGAAATGCGATACTTGCAAGAAAGCGCTGAAGGCGCTCGAGGGCGCCGGAAAGCGCGTGACTTTTGTCGACATTCGCGCTGACGCCGACCTCGTATCTCTTGTCCCGACCTGGTTGGAGCAAGCGGGCGACGCGCGTCTGGTCAACCGGCGATCAACCACTTGGCGGACCTTGTCCGAGGGGGAGCGGAGCACGGATCCGCTGGCGCTGCTGACGGCCCATCCGACCCTCATCAAACGCCCCGTTATCGAGACTGATGGAAAAGTGTTTGTCGGCTGGAGCAAGGATGAGCAGAGCGCGCTGCTCTAACGTTCAGACCCGGCCATCCAGCCACAAATGCCAGCCTCGCCCTTGTGACTTCGGGGACGGAGGTGATATCGCGACCGTTAAATCTGCGGAGCAGCAAGGCAAGGACAGCCGGTGCAAAAAGTCGAGGCGAAATGGATCGAGCGGACTCTACGGGACTATCCCGTTGAAGAGCTGAGCCCCATACTCGACATTGGCAGTCAGACCCTGGCCTTTCGGACGCAGGAAAAACCCTATATTCAGGCCGATCTGTTTGCCCCTCTCATGGCGCGGGGCATTGCGATTATTCACTCGGATCTTCAGGAAGGCGAGGGGATTGATATCTCCGCAAACCTGCTGGAATCCGAGGGCTATGCCGAGATCAAAGCGACCGCGCCACGGACCATATTCTGCAACAATGTGCTCGAACATGTGCTCGATCCAGGCGAATTTGCGAATAAGTGTTTCAGCCTGTTGCCGCCAGGCGGGCGTCTGGTGATCACGGTGCCGAAAAGCTATCCGCATCACCGTGATCCGATCGACACCATGTTCCGACCAACGCCGGAAGAGATCAGCGCCCTGATTTCGAGCCCGCATGATATATTGGTGTCCGATATTATCGATGTCGGATCCTATCGCGACAATCTCAGGAAGCGACCCTGGATCATCTATCGCCAAATTTTGCGCCTGCCCTTTCCCTTTCTGGGGTGGACCAAGTGGAAGCGTTCAATGAAGAAATTCTACTGGATGATCTGGCCTTACCGGCAATCCTGCGTGGTGATCCAGAAGCCGCTTTAGCGCCGCCTTGGATTTCGGTACAGATTCTCTTCATCATGATCGAGATCAGCTTTGATCTTGCCGCGCAGGATCTGCTCGGAGAGCTTTTTCACATGCTTGCGCCCGGCGCGGTTGAATTTCAGCACGGCGCAAATCAGTTCCAGCACCGCTTCCAGTTTGCGATCCTGATGCGCGGGGTCGATCCGGACCATCCAGGCGCCGCCAAGATTGACCAGTTGGTGATCCAGCACCCCGATCTTGCGGCCTTTCTGATCATAGACGCTATAATCCGCGCCCATGCTGAATAGGTGTCGTCGCAGCGTATAGAAATTCACTTCGGACTTGTTCTGGATGAAGAAACTGAACCGTTCCGGCATAAAGGGCAGCGTTTTGGAAACCCGCTCCAGCTGAATAAGCTGATCGTGACGCGCCAGATTGATCGAAAAGACCGGCAAGGCCTGGCCGCCTGCACTCAAGGAGAGTTGTAGCGAGCGCCCGAGCATCATTTCTGCGCTGCCACGCCAGCCCAGCGTTTCGGAGAACAGCTTGATGACAAGACGGCGTTCAAACCCCTCACTGCCATCCCAGAGCTCCTGGCGGTAGCCGATCAGGGCTTCACGCTTGCCGTCGACCACGGTCTGACCATAGAGCTCCATATCCTTGGTGAACTGATCGGACGCCGCCTCATTCTGCGTGCGTTTCATGATGCCAATTTCAGCCGTGTTCAGATCCGTCGCCCAGAAATCGACTTTGACCTTGCGGCGCTTGGTTTTCGCGCGCGACTTGGCCGTTTTCACGTCGGTGGGGGACGCGGCAAGCGCCATACCATCAGCCATTTCAATAACTCCAGAGATTCGAAACTCAATCGCACCCAATCTCGATGGCAGATGTCATGATTTGGTTAACGAAACTGCGGTTTTTGTTAAGAGCTTGTCGGTCGACCCCGGCGACCGATCTGCCGGCCCAGACGCCACAGGATCAGGGCCAGCAACGGCACGACCAGCAAAACGAAAATCGGTAAATACTGCGTCGGGCCCACGCGTTCCGTCCACGCATTGATAATCAGCTCCGATCGGTCGTGCGGCGCGCAGCTGGAGATATTCTCAACCCTGTCTGGATAATCTGGCGCCGAGCGATAGCGGTCAAAAGCACGACGCACGGTTGGCGAACAGGGTGCCAATGCGAAGGCATCATTCGCGGCTGACTGGTCGAGGGCATTGGCCGCCACCACGACATCCGCAGAGACTTCGCGAATAATGAAATAGCCCGCAGAGGCCGAAATGATGATCGCCGCGGTGATCCCGGCCAGAACCATCGTCGACAGATTTCGGCTCAGCCACAGACCGCCAAAGGAGAACAATACCGCGCAAATGATAATGGCGAGCGCAAGGTTATCCATGAAGATCAGCCAGGCCAGCAATTCCAGAAAGGCCCGCAAATCGGTGTCCGCCATCCCCTCGAGACGGACGAAATTCATGTACAACGTGTAGCCATTGGTGATGGCCAGCGCGGCCGGCACGATCAGAAAGACCGCGATGATCCAGGACGTGGAACGTTTCTTGACGGCGTTTTGCTGGGTTTCATGCTCGGCGCTCAGATTGAGAAACTCATTCAAGCTGACCGATATTTCGGGAAATTCTGCCTCACGCGCATCGCGCCACTCCTGTGCACGCTTCAACTCGGCCCCGCGCAAAAACATGGCCGAATCCCGGTTGCGAGTCTCCCAAAGCCGGGCGCTTTCTGAATAATGCGTATGGTTGCGGATCCAGGCGAGATTGACGCGCAAGGCCGGTGCCAATTGTTTCAGCGCTGCCCCAAAGGACTGACGGGCGTCAAAGAAGATATAGTTTAACTTGCTGAGCTCTGCCGGCGGTGGGGCGTCGGTCGGCTCGATATGGATCAGCGGAATGATACGCTTATTCTGACGCAGCGCTTCTTCCAGCTCCCAATTGCACAGATCGGACTGGATCCAGCCGGGCGTGATGACCACAACCAGCGTGTCGACGGAGCGGATCATCTCGCGCAGGCGCGCCTGCCAGTCGATCGCCGCTTCAATGTCATGCAGATCCAGCAGGACGTCGAAATTCGCGGCTTCCAGACCATCGGCCAGTTCGCTCGCAAAGGCTTCGGCGTCCGCGCGCGCATAAGACAGCATGACGCGCAAATCGGCGAGACGGCTGTTCATTCTGGTCCCCTCTGGCCTGTTGGCTGGGGCTCAGACTAGTCGAAACCGACCCGTCGTCCAGAGCGGGCCCCATCGGTCAGGCCGCTTGCAAACTTGGCGGCAAGGGCTGACGAGCCTTCCATATCGTCTGGTTGTTGATCACATCGACAAAAATATGCACCGCGATGGCGGGCCAGATCGACCCGGAGAGAAGGAAGACCAGAGTGACCAGCGCCCCCATCATGAATATGGCGGGCAATTGGTTGGCGCCTTGATACAGGTGCAGCAATGTGAACACGGCAAGGGCAGTCAGAGCCGCCCCCCAAACCGGCATGAACAGGGCAAACGCCCAGATCAGATAGCCGCGAAACACAATTTCTTCCGCAATTCCGGCCGAAACCCCCATCACATTGAACAGGCGCCGTTCTGCATCTGTGTGTGGTAGGAAGTTCGACATGATTCGATTTTTCTCGAGTCCATTCCTGAAGCTCTCGCGTGCGGATTCGGATCGCGCAATCGTGGAATACTGGAATACGAAGAACAGGCACATGAGCGCGGCCAATCCCCATCCCGTCCAGGCGATTGGTCCTGATTGGAGATCAAATCCGAGCAACCCCCAGGCGCGGTCGCTGCTGGCCCACAGGACGATTACGGGCAATGAGATACCCCACAGGAGGAGGATGGTCTGCGTGTAGTGTTTGATCCGAACACCGGGTTTGCCGGACGCAAGCTCCAAGCGGCCTTTCTTCAGGTGGATCAGGGTTTCCAGCGGTAGGCCGATCAGGATCACGGCCAGAATGGCGATATCCACAAGAGATAGACTGTCAGCACTGAGAAATGGCATTTTGAACTCCTTTGCCCCTTAACCTCTGGTCTGAAACATAGTAAAATTGAATATGAATTCAAGTTCAATTTTGTGGAGCGTGCATCATGGCCCCAAAACCCCCCAAACAGGACCGTGCCATTCGCACGCGCGAAAAGCTGATGTCGGCGCTTGAGCGCCTGTTACGCACGCAAGAGTTTGAGAATATCTCCGTTCAGGATATTGCCCGCGAAGCCGGCGTCGCGGTCGGCTCTGTCTATTCCCATTTCAAGGACAAGACCGCCTTCCTTGAAGCTCTGCTCGCATTCTGGCGCGAACAGGTCGAAGCGCAATTAGCGATCGCTGAAGCGCAAGATACGCGCGCCGCCTTTCAAGCCTTCGGAAGCCTGAAGACGTCTCTGTTTGAGGCGACCAAGGCGGTCTATCTGCAAACGCGCGACAATGGTCATGTCCTGCGCGCGGTGCACACGTATGCGCGCCTGCATCCGGACGCGAAAGATGATGATTGGCAATCGCTGGTCATTCGAAGTTTCGCGCCGATTTCAGCTTTGTTCGAGCTCTATGCCGATGAGATCACCCTGGACGATCCCGACCTCGGCACCCGGATGCTCGGCGTGTTCTTCAACACGATCTTCATCCGCACAGCGCTGATGCCGCAGGATACGCTGCTCGATGCGGCCGGGATCGATAGCGACACCATGATTAAGGAAGTGACCGATATGGCCTATGGCTATCTGACCCAGCCACGCGCGGCGCGTTAGGCTTGCAGATCGACCAGCATTTGCGCCAGCAGCTCCATGCCTGCACCCCAACCTTTGCCGAGATTCTCGACCGCGCCTGCGAAACACGCAATCTCGGCCGGAGTCGCTTCGTGCGGAGACCATTCGAGGCGCATCTGCGTCACCCCATCCGTCTCTTCGAATGTGACCATGGTCAATAGCGTTGCCGGCCAGTCTGGCATCATCGGGTTGGGCGCGAGCTCCCAATCCGCATTGGTCGTCGACATCAGCATGATCAGGCGCTCGGGCGGGACGACTTCGGTATAGACCGACTTCTGATACCCGGACGATTCGCCCATTTTCATTTCGTTCAGCCATTGGCCGCCTGGTCGGACATCGAGCGCGTGGATCACGGTTTCAACCCCGGGCCCATACCATTTCGCCAGCAGGTCAGGCTCAGTCCAGCTGCGCCAGACCAGCGCTCTAGGCGCGTTAAACTCACGTTCCAGTACAAAGACGGGCAGTCCAGTCATCATCGGTCCTTTTCTTCATGCTTCAATTCATCCAGCAGGCCATCTAGCTGTTCAAAACTGCCCAGCCAGAAATCGCGGAAGGCTTCCAGCCAGTCGACGGCATCCCGCATCGGCTTTGCGTTCAGCGTCGCTGGACGTCTCTGTTGATCGATCGCGCGCGTAACCAGACCCGCACGCTCGAGGACCTTCAGATGCTTTGAAATGGCTGGCTGACTCATCTCGAACGGCGCGGCGATTTCATTCACGGTGGCTTCACCGCCCGCGAGACGCGTCAGGATTTCGCGTCGTGTCGGATCCGCCAGTGCGGCAAATATCGCGTCGAGATTTGGCGCCGAAGGAGTCGCTGGAATTATGTTCATAACCACACGGTTATATAATAGAATTGAGTTTGTCAAACGACCACGGTTCGACTGTCCATTCGTGCGAGATCTGTTTAGCCTGTCAGTATGTTTTTGTTTCGCTGGCCTTCCGCATCCGACTGGCGGTTCACCGCGCTGTGTGTGCTTGGCTTCATCCTCATCGCTGTCCCGTTCGCTTTGATCTCCGGCATTTATCGCTGGACGCCAAACCTGATCAGTACGCACCTGGTACGTGTCGCTCTGATTGCCCTGATATTGCCTGCGCTGATGGAAGAGTTGGTGTTTCGTGGACCGCTTATATGGCTGCAGCGGGCGCGCGGAACGGTTCCGCTCTGGGCGAGCCTGATCGGTCTGGTTGCCTTTGTCAGCTGGCACCCCATCAATGCCCTCACCTTTATGCCGCAAGCGGCGAGCACCTTTCTGGACCCGCGTTTTCTGGTCGTGACAACGGTGTTCGGTGCGGCCGCAACGCTGGTCACGTTGCGCAGTCGGTCGCTGTGGCCGGCGATCGCGTTCCACTGGCTTCTGGTCGTGGCCTGGAAAGGCCTGTTCGGCGCGCCGAGCTTTTTGTGAGTAGCCAAATGCGCGCGATTGACCTACAGCTGAGTGATCCGAGGGGCGCGTCTGGAAGCGCTGAGATCGTTCTGTCACCCGAGCGAGCACCCTTAGAACCTGATCCGGCTAGCCCTTTCAAATCCGAGAGGGTCGAACCGGCGTAGGAACGGAGCGAAGCCTTGGCGTCAAGCGTCACCCAATCTGCCCCTCCGCCCAATGTGGCGCGCGCCCTTGCGGCTTGTCCTGATGGGGCCGCAAAAACGCTCTCTGCCCTGCGCGACCTGATTTTCGAAACCGCCAGCGCCTTGCCAGAAGTCGGGCCGCTCACCGAAACCCTGAAATGGGGCGAGCCGGCCTATCTGACCGAGAAAACCAAAAGCGGCACGACCCTTCGGCTCGGTTGGGATGAAGCAGGCACCCGGATCAGTCTTTATGTCCATTGCCAGACCACACTGATCTCTGAATGGCGTGACCGCTATCCGGATAAGCTGACCTTTGTTGGCAATCGCGAAGTACAGATATCAACCCAACACGCCCTTCCGCGCGCGGCGCTGCAGCACTGTATCGCCATGGCGCTGACGTATCACTCAAGAAAGACGAAGCGATGAACAAACCCATTGATCAATCCGAATTCGAAACCCCGGACGTCACCACCGGGCCGCTGCCGTCGAGCCGCAAAGTCTTTACCCATCCGAAAGTTGACCCGTCGCTGTCGGTACCGCGTCGGATGATTGATCTGCACCCATCGGCCAATGAACCGCCGGTGCCGGTCTATGATACGTCCGGCCCTTACTCGGACCCGAGCGTGACGATTGATGTCGAGAAGGGACTCGCGCGTCCCCGCACGGATTGGGTGCTTGAGCGTGGGCACGTGGAATCCTATCAGGGCCGAGAGGTCCGCCCGGAAGACAATGGCGGGGCCAAAGGCAAATATCTGGCCCGCGAATTCCCGGTTCGCCACCAGCCCCTGCGCGGGACAGGCGATGGTCCCCTGACCCAGTTCGAATATGCCAAGGCCGGGATCATTACCAAGGAGATGATCTATGTCGCTGAGCGCGAGAATCTCGGCCGTCAGGAACAGCTCGAAAATGCCGAGGCCCAGATCGCTCAGGGCGAAAGCTTCGGCGCCGAGATCCCGGCTTTCATCACGCCGGAATTTGTCCGTGACGAGATTGCCCGTGGCCGCGCCGTGATCCCCTCCAACATCAATCACCCGGAACTTGAGCCACAAATCATCGGGCGCAATTTCCTGGTCAAGATCAATGCCAATATCGGCAATTCCGCGGTTGCCTCATCGGTCGAGGAAGAGGTTGAGAAAATGGTCTGGGCGACCCGTTGGGGGGCTGACAATGTCATGGACCTGTCGACCGGACGCAACATTCACAACACGCGCGAATGGATCATTCGCAATAGCCCGGTGCCCATCGGCACGGTGCCAATCTATCAGGCGCTGGAAAAAGTGAACGGCGTCGCCGAAGATCTGACCTGGGAGGTCTACCGCGACACACTGATCGAACAGTGCGAGCAGGGCGTCGATTATTTCACCATCCATGCCGGCGTGCGCCTGGCCTATATCCACCTGACCGCAGACCGCGTCACCGGCATCGTCTCGCGCGGCGGATCGATCATGGCGAAATGGTGCCTGGCGCATCATGAAGAGAGTTTCCTCTACACCCACTTTGCCGACATTTGCGATATCATGCGGGCTTATGACGTGACGTTCAGCCTTGGCGATGGGCTGCGTCCCGGCTCGATCGCCGATGCCAATGATGCAGCCCAGTTCGCCGAGTTGGAGACGCTGGGCGAGCTGACCAAGATCGCTCATGCGCGCGGCTGCCAGGTGATGATTGAAGGCCCTGGCCATGTGCCCATGCACAAGATCAAGGTGAATATGGATAAGCAATTGAAAGAGTGCGGCGAGGCGCCGTTCTACACGCTCGGGCCGCTCACCACCGACATTGCCCCCGGCTATGACCATATCACGTCGGGCATTGGCGCTGCGATGATTGGCTGGTTCGGCACGGCTATGCTTTGCTATGTGACGCCGAAAGAGCATCTTGGATTGCCCGATCGCGACGATGTCAAAGTCGGCGTCATTACCTACAAGCTCGCCGCCCATGCTGCGGATCTCGGCAAGGGACATCCAGCGGCACAGATCCGCGATGACGCCTTGTCACGGGCCAGGTTCGAGTTCCGCTGGGAAGATCAGTTCAATCTCTCGCTCGACCCGGAAACGGCGCGCGATTATCACGATCAGACTCTGCCAAAAGAGGCGCATAAGGTGGCGCATTTCTGCTCCATGTGCGGGCCGAAATTCTGCTCCATGAAGATCACGGCCGAAGTGCGTGACTATGCCGATGGGCTGAGCGACAATGAGAAAGCAGATCTGGTGCGCCAGGCCGACGAAGCGCGCGCCGGGATGGAAGAGAAGTCGCGCGAATTCAAGGGCAAGGGGTCACAAATCTATCTGGACGCTAATTAGGTGTCCGGTCGACCAGGCCTGGCTCGAGCGATCCTTGTCTTGCGGAACAGAAGCGCGGAGGATTGAATGAAGCATTGGCTTTTTATCCTGGCTGGACTGGCCGCTTTGGCGGTCACACTTATCCGCGCCATTCTGGGCGCGGCGGTTGACCTCACCCCGCTGCTGGCGGCCTTGGAAGGTAACAGTCTCAGAGGCGTTGTGATCATAAACTGGCACGCCATGACGGCGATATTTGCGATCATTGGTGTGGCTTTGCTGCTGGCATCGCGGCTGTCCGGCGCCGCCCAAATTGCGATTGGCGTGATTGGGGCGTCTGTGTTCGGGGTCGTCTGCGTCACCTTCATGACCGTCACAGCAATGGAAACAGGTTCGCCTTTCACCTATCCTCCGTTTATTCCGCTGGGAATAGCATCCGGATTGTCGGCCGCAGCGGCCTGGTTCGCGCGCGAATAGAGCAGGTCTGATCACGTCTGCTTGGTAAACACGGAAAGACATAAGCTCGCTGGCTGCTTTCGCCTTAAGTCGGACGCAGAGTCTCAAAGTGATTCAGGCGTTCTCGTCTCAATAGCGGGCGCAATGATCTCTATTTTATTGGTCATGATCCAACCGCGAAAATCATCTGGAATCGCGTCAACCTGGTCGAGGGTTTCGATGCCTTCGTTTTCTCCGCCGATCGGACCAACCAGAAGAACAGGAATGCCCGCATCGCGAAAACGCGCCTGCGTCTTTCTGGGCCATCCCCAATATAGCCATTGATGGCTTTGTGGCACCACTAAGCCATAATCTGCGCAGGTCTCAGGCATGTGCCCCGCCCAACCCCAACTCACATAGCCTGTGGCGCACGCCTTCACAGCGCGCCGGCTTCCGACTTTCAGGGCCGGTTCAAGCGCTCTGGATCGATCGGCAAAGTTCGGGCCTGCCCACAGACGTGTGTCCAGGTTTAGTGAGACGTCGAAACGCTCCAGATAGTCATGAAAAGCGTCCGCATCCTCGGCAGCATTGCTCTTCACATTGATCAAAAAAGCTCTGTCCGGCAGGGCGAGGAGCAGTTCCTCAAGGCTCATCATAAGGCCGACACCTGTGCCTCTCAGGGGATAGGTTTCGCCGCCATCCGCTGTGTATCCATAGCCTAAATCAAGCGCGCGCAACGCGTCCATATTCGCTTCTGCGATCATGCCTTCGCCATTGGTTCGGCATTCGAGCATATGATCGTGGAAGACCGCGAACTGATCGTCTTTTGTCCGGCGCACGTCAATCTCGACCATGTCGGCGCCAAGTTGGAACGCCTTCTGAATGCTGGGGAGCGTGTTTTCGATATAGGTGTGGGTCACCGGATGAATACGCTCTGCGGTACAGGTATCGTTCGTCAAACCCTCGCGATAAAATGTCTGATGAACGCCGCGATGTGAGAGAATTTTCAACTCGTCTTCAGGCGCATCAGATAGAAATGAAGCGTTGAACAGAAATACAATGGCTGCGACCACAACGAGCAGTGCTGAAATTCGCTTGAGCATCGATACGCCTTCCAAGGTCAAAACAGCCTGGGGCGGCGGTATTGAGCGTTACGGTGGCAAAAGTGAGACCAGACATTGATCCGCCGTTCGATCGATTGTCGACCTGTTTACACTCTGACTTGTCGGCCTCCATCGATCTCATTTCAGCTCATCGAATGTGCCGGTCAGGTCAACTGGGCGCGCAAAAGGAGACATTCGTCTCGCCGAGCGTATCGAGCTTTACGTTGAATCTGGCTGAGAACCAGGGTGGCGGCAAAGTGGTTCGATTTCTGTGATGCCTTTGTCGTCTGGAAGCGAAAGCAGGCGACGCCCGCACGTTTGTTGAACGATATCAATCGTTCCAACTCTAAGCCGCTGCATTAGGAAAACGTCTTGACATATTGGGTGATTACCCAAATATTGGGTATTCACCCAACTTTGTGAAGGTTCGTTATGATTTCCGAGTATCTCTCACCATTGATCAGCAATTGGCCAAGCGTGTTTCAACTCCTCGCAATCGCTGCCGTTATCGCGATCCTCATATTGCTTCGATATCTATTCTTTGCCGGCACTGCCTTTGGCGTTGGCTTCGCGGTAGAGCGGCTCGCGCCATGGCGGCGGCTTCAAAAACTGCCCTTTACCCGCACCCAGATTTTACGAGAAATTGGATACTCCATGTCGTCCGTGCTCGTTTTTATGGGCGTGGTCGGTATCATAATCGCAATGAATTCTGCTGGAATGACGCAACTCTATAACGACGCAGAACAGTATGGTTGGGTTTGGTTCTGGGTACAGATTCCCGTCATTCTGCTTATTCAAGATTGGTATTTTTACTGGATGCATCGAATGGTTCACAAAGCGCCGTTTTATGACCGAGTCCACAAAACCCACCATCTATCGACCAACCCGAGTGCCTTCGCTGCATTCGCATTTCACCCTTTAGAGGCGATCCTTGAGATTGCGATCTTTGTCGTCCTGATTGTCATCATGCCGATTCATTTTATAGCGCTCATGGTCGCCGGGCTTATGTCATTGGCATACAATGTATACGGTCATTTAGGGTATGAAGTAATGCCGCGCATCGTAGCGCAGAGCCCAATTGGTTACTGGCTCAACAAGTCGGCTTACCACAACCAACACCACCGGACCTATCGCTACAATTACGGTCTCTACACGGTTATCTGGGACCGTTTGCATGGCACACTGCATCCGCAAGCGGATCGACTTTATGACCGTGCGACTGTTAAACCGACTGAAGCCTCTGTTGCGGTTGAACGCGCTCCGGACAAGGAAACCAATCCTCATGCCTCAACTCTCTGACGCAACGCGTGATCTTTTCGGAATCAAAACGCGTGGCAAGATTCTGACGACCAGTTTGAACTGTTTCAACGAGGACGGGTTTGACCGGGTATCCACCGCGCAGCTCGCTGGGACCGCGGACGTTTTGGAAGGGACGCTTTGGTATCATTTCAGAGCCAAGAATGACTTGGTTCTGGCGCATTTTGAGAACTTTGAAGCCAGACTGGACGCGCATCTGGCGACCGAGATCGCCGACCGACCGGACGCGATCATCGCTGACTTTCTGGAGATTTTCGTCATCCTTTGGGATTTTCGATACTTGCTGCGCGACCCGCTGGCGGCGCTCAACGACGATGATACGGTCCGCGTGCGCCTGAAGGAAACTCTACAAGTCATTGAACGAAGCGCTGAGGCCCGCATCCTGAAGTCTGCTGAAGCCGGATACATTGACCTGGGGAACAGCGATGCACGGTCGCTGGCCGTCTCCTGCACCCTTATCGGTCGGTACTGGTTCGACTATGCCCGCATTAGATATTCCGATGATACTCATCATTTGAATTTGCGACAGGGATGCACAGAGCAAATGCTGGCAGTTTTACAACCTTATTTCACGCAGATGGCGCACGAACTGATTGCAAGGTTCAAAGCCGAACAGATTGGTTCAGCTTAGTTCAAACTGTTCGCCGCTTAGCGCGCAAAAGTGGATATAAGCGAAACGTCTATCTCCGGTCCTTGGGCGCGCTTTCTTCATACAACGAAGCATCAGTCTCGTGGATCTCAGATTCGGTGATTGGGTCTGTTGGCGCGTAAACCAGAGCGGGCACACGTCAGAGCGATCAGTCGCGCCTGAAACCCAATACCTAAGACGCGCCAAATCTCCTTCGGGCCGGTGATGACAATGCCAGGTCTCTCAGTGTCGTATATTGCGAGCCCGCCCCCCTTAAGCACGACTTGCCAGCTTCCAGGTTTTATGTAATGGCACGTGAAGTGTCATAATATAAGCCGGAGCAGCACCTTCGGATTGGCTTGAATGGACTCGCGTAGAACGCCGTGGTGCGCCCACGGAGGTCAACGCGCGGGGCACTCTTCGCAAGTCGAAATAGGAGGAAATCAAAATGTGGATTCGTTATTCGCTGGACTGGTTGCTTTCATTCATAGCAACGACGCTGCGGATGGGCGCCGGCGGAACAGGAAGACCGCATTCAATCGCAAATTTGCCGTTGACGCTCTACGAGTTTGAAGGCTGTCCATTCTGTCGAATTGCTCGCGAACAAGTTTCTGCCAGCGGCGTGACCGTACATGTCAAACCATGCCCGAAGGGCGGCAAGCGATTTCGACCTGAAGTAAAAGACAAAGGGGGGAAAGCGCAATTTCCCTATTTGATCGATCCGAACGCCTCTGACGGAGAGGGCGCAACCGAGATGTATGAAAGCGGAGATATTGCAGCCTATGTTCGCCGCGAATATGGCAGCGGCCGCCCAATGATCCACGGGCTTGGGCCCCTAAACCTGATTTCGTCGCAGTTTGCGACGCTTTCGCGGTACGCCAGCGGCATACTCAAAACACCCGCCAAATCCAATGAGAAACCGCTTCGTTTTTTCGGGGCGGAGCGCTCACCTAGCGCACGTCTGGTCAAGGAAACCTTGTGTTCGATGGAGCTGGATTACCTGTGGACGTCGCAAGCCCTGGACGGTCAAACATTGCCGCGCTTGGAAGACGAGAACTCGGACACAGCCGTCACAGGCGGTCGAGCTATCCTGAATTATCTGCGCAAAACATATCGAAGCGAGGAGTAGGTACGTGAACGAGACAGCCTCCATACAATTGCATCTCCCCATGATCTCAACTTATCTCGGCGCATTCCTTCTTGCTCTGCAAACCGTTTTGGCGTTCCGGGTTGGGAGCCATCGCAATCGAACACGCAAAGGCGTGGGGCATGAGAACGACACTACTCTAGAGCGCCGAGTAAGACGACATGCGAACATGGCCGAGTATGCACCAATATTTCTCATCGTTCTGGCCCTCTTCGAGTTGATCGCGGGTCAGACCGATGTGATCCTGTCCTTGGCCATACTGTTCGCGATCAGTCGCGTATTTCATGCAATCGGCTTTTCCTCATCTGCAGGATCCCACCTCGTTGGGCTCGAAGACAAAAAATATTTCTTCCCGCTCACCAGAGCGATCGGGGCTATATCTTCTATGATCTTATCATTGGCGCTCGCCTTGTTCTTGGCATTCCACCTTTTGACGATGCCTGGCGGAGCGCTCTAATCCTCTGCATGTTGGCGAGCACAAGCGGTCATTAGGGCAGAAACTGAATCAGCGCTTGGTCGAAGACGGATATCAGGAAGCTTGAACAGAAAACATGATCCACAAGGTTTGGAGGGAGTGATGCAAGTATTAAAAACGCCGGATGCGCGGTTCGAAGGCCTGAAGGAGTTCGATTTCGCATCTCATTATAGCAAGATCACCACGGCGGATGGCACGCAGCTTTGTGTCCATCATCTCGATGAGGGGCCGCGTGATGGAGAGCTGATTCTGTGTATGCATGGCCAGCCAAGCTGGAGCTATTTGTATCGCAAGATGATCCCCTTGCTGACCGAGGCCGGGTATCGCGTCATCGCACCCGACCTGATTGGCTTTGGCAAGTCGGACAAACCTAGCTCCACAGATGACTATACCTACCAGGCCCATGTCGATTGGATGACGGCGTGGTTAGAAGGTCTGGATCTGATGGACATTACGCTGATGTGCCAGGATTGGGGGGGTCTGATTGGCTTGCGCTTGGCCGGGGAACACACACACCGGTTCAAACGCCTGGTGATCGCGAATACCACGCTTCCCGGATCGGATATGATTACCGACGAGATGAGCGAAGCGCTTGGGCAGATGTATGCCAGCCTTCCTGATGTCACGGCCGCAGACGTTCAGGCACAATTCGCGGCCGGATCACCGGGGGCCTTTTTATACTGGATAAAGTACTGCGCCGATGCACCGGATCTGTCTGTCAGAGACGTGTTCGGTCTGTTATCCAATATGAAGGATGAGGCGGTTTTGGATGGTTATGAAGCCCCGTTTCCAGACGAGGGCTATCTCGCAGGCGTCCGCAAATTCCCGACGCTTGTACCGATCCTGCCCGCAGGCAAACCTGATCGCCTGAAAGGTGATGCGGCCTGGGCTTCACTCGAGGCCAGAGATCTGCCTGTGTTGACCGCGTTCAGTGATAGCGATGCAGTGTCCCGCGGGGGTGAGCAGCGTTTTATCAACCGGCTGAAGAATGTGAAGAACGTAACCATCAAAGGGGGCGGCCATTTCCTCCAGGATGATCAACCGGAGTCGCTCTCGGCAGAAATCATCAAATTCATGCGGGGACTCTAAGCGGCTAAAACTTGCCCCAAATCGCCCCCTGAAGACTGTCACTTAGGCGAGCAAAAGAAGGCATTGAGTCGCCGAGCGTTTGAGGTCTGCTCAGAACGTCGCGACCAAATCTGTTCACCGCTGCGAACGGGCGAGGCTCGGATCTCACCGACCGACCCTTCACGCAGCTTATGGCGGCACAAGCTGATTCGAAGACAACTCAGCTCTATCATCGCCGCGATCGGTTGATTGCCCGTGTAGAGGTTGAGAAGATTTTTCTTTAGCCAACCACGTTTAACGTTCTTGCGCTTTTACACAATCTCTCCATCTTGGCCTTTTGGGACATCCATCGCCGCCAACAACCTTTCACCGAAATTGGTAAGAACAAGCTCTTCCTTGTTTTCCGGAGAAAGAACGCGCCTAATTACGGCTCCGTCTTCAAGCTCAGAAACAAGACCTGCAGCCGATTCATCGTAAGGCATACCCATCCCCCTAAAAAGCATCTCTTCGGAAATTGGCGTCCGGGCTTTCGTCAAATCAAACTCAGGGAACTTATCAGCTATGAAACCGAGCCTCGAGGCCGCAAACGCGCTTGTTACGGGCGCAATATCAATGGCCGCCTGAAGTGAAGCATTGGCCGCATTGAGATCATTTTGCGTTTGCGCAACTTTCGCTTCGACTTGCTCTGTGCGCTTTTGCTGATCACTCAAATCTTCCTCGATCTGCTTCATCAATCGCGATGCCATCGATTCCAAGAATGACTGTGCCGCATACGCTGATAAAATACACAATCCGACCAACACAAAGAGACTATTCCACCAGTCACCGCGTGCCCCATCTGTCTCTGACTGTTCGAAGCCAGTCATCAAATTGGAAATCAATCCTCCACCATTATCCCCGATCGCCGCGATCGCCAGAAAGAACGGGACCACCAAAGCTGCCAGGATCCCTAAAAAGGCGTGCTTCAAATATCGCTGGTACCACGGTCCGGAATTATTCGATTCCGAGCGCTTCATGCCCATCGCTCCGCCAACACCACCCAAGGCTCCACACGCTACGATAAGCAATACCAAGTATAGTGCATTCATCTCTACTTCCTCCAATACAGCCTCAGGATATTCCTCGCCCCAATCATTGCTTGTAGCCAATCACGAGTTTCCACTGGTCCACATCTTTAAGACTGGTGAGCACCTCACCTACTCCATAAACAAGCTTGAACGAAAAATCGCTGGCGGCATCTGGTTCGACGGCAAGCGTCCCTTTGAACATCCGAGCATCGCTCGGCTCTCCAGAAAAATCTTCGCGCAACGAGTAATCAAGCCGCAATGATGTCTGGGGCAAATTTGCATTCCCCCTCAGATGGAACCAGTCGGCTCTGACATCGTATCCGAACCGCTGGTATTCCTCGATTGTCTCGAGTTCCGTTTTGTCGCCGGCATCAACAATATCGCCGTAATCTAATACGCCGGTCACAACCACCCTATCCAGCAATAGTGTTGGATCGGCTTCAATTACCGTTTTCTCTTCATTTGCAAGCAGTGAATAAACAGACAATACCACACCCTTTGATTCAATTCATATTTGTTGAATACATCAGATTGATTTCAAGCACCAGAACCAACCGAATTCGCCTTGGCCCCATAATTTGGCGGCCCGGCTCAGTTCAAAATCAACTAAACAACCAACAAACGACGCGCATCAGTGTCGAGTGAGGCGATGAAACTAAAAGCTTTTCGATTGAAGCTGGCCGCAATACTGGGCTGCATTGTTGTCGGATGTGAGCCTTCGACGTGAGCGATCGCGAGATTTTTTGAGCTTCGTGAATCAGACAAAATCCGTTTTGATGATCCTTGTGAAACGATGGACTGCGAGCAGTTTCCGAAGGGCTGTCATTCGATATTCCTCTCTTGCCTTATTTCTCAGAAACAAATGCTCTGGGGAGTCGCGGTTGGGATGGTGCTCACGACGCTTTGGATCATACGACCCGTCGTATTTCCAAGCGAACCAATCGTTGAAAACGTTAAACGAAACTGCGGTGGAATTCGCACGCCGGCGGTTTTTTGGGCATGATAAGATCCGACACGGCGCGTGACTCGGTAACGGTTGAAGATATTACACTGATGAAGCGCTCATGTGCGAGTGGATATGGTGAAGCATGCTATCGACTTTCAGAAATAGATCTTCCAGGAAATAGTGGAGTTCAATCAGTTAACTATCTGCTAGAAGGGTGTTCGATCGGCCATTCCGCGTCATGCAGGCAGCTGGAAGAACTTTATTGGGCTCATGCTGAGCGAGAGAACCGCAAGGGTTTTAAGCAAGAGATGTGCGGTCTCTCAGATGAGGGAAAAAAAGACTGCGAAGCTTTTGCAGAAAGCGGTCCTAGGCTTGGTGAACTGGACCGCTATCCAGGTATTCCGCGGCAAGAATTTCTTCGTGCCCTGCAAATTTCCTGCGAAAGCGGGATAGCGACATCGTGTCGTCAGGTCGCAGACATCGTCACACACAGTAGAGGCAGGAAAGATCTTAATCACATCGAAAGCAAGCCAGATTACGTTTTAGGGAAAGAATACTATGATAGGGCATGCGTCCTCTGGGATGATTACTCTTGCTCCATAAGGCTTCCCTCCACCCCTGAATAACGCTCCAATGCATTTAAGGCCTCGGGCAGTGTCCCCGCCGATTAAATTTTCTCGCAAAGCACGAATAAAGCGGCAGGAAGCGCCCTAAGTAAGACGCTCGAATTGTAAAATTTCAGAACCTTAAAATGTAACGGTCTTCGCCGGATTGCCGATGGCGGTTTGTCCGGCTGGCACATCTCTGGTCACAACGCTTCCAGCACCAATGATGGCGTCATCGCCAATGTTAATGCCGGGCAGAATGATCGCATGACCTCCGATCCAGACATTGCTGCCAATTGAAACTGGACGCCCGAACTCGACACCCGCTGCTCGCTCAGCGGGGGCTCGCGGGTGGTCTGCTGTATAGATTTGCACGCCGGGTCCGATCTGGGTTTTTGCGCCAATATCGATGCGGCAGACATCGAGAATGACGCAGCCATAGTTCATGAACACGTCGTCCCCGATGAAGATATTGTATCCGTAATCGACGTAAAAAGGGGGGCGGATCGCGATACTGTGTCCAGCACGGCCAAGCAAATTGTCGAGTATGGGTCTTCTAATTTCCGCATCGTCCACAATTGTTTTGTTGTATGCGCGCATGAGTTTTTGCGCGTGGCTGCGCTCACGGGCGAGTTCGTCGTCTCCGGCATGGTAATGTTCGCCACTCAACATCTTTTGCTTTTCTGTCTTCATTCGAAATTTTCCTCTTGGTCCGAAGACCGGCTGACCGCATGGCGTCTATCATTTACATGAGTAGCACGATACGGTGCGGTCTATCAGTATCAGCCAGCGTCCTAAACTCGCCCCAAAACAGCCTCTGCATTAAGCAGCGGGATTTGCCTTAAAAAGGCCTCTGGACCTTGTCCGCGTTCGGTTTGCAGTGCGCCCATTTGAAAGCGTGGAGACGGCGATCGATCAAGCGGCCGTTCAACTTTCGGGTGACATCCGCGGTTCATATAGTTCGAACCGGAACCCTCCGGGTGCTTGGAAATTGATCGTCCGACCGTGCCCCGCCGGCACAATGTCCGTCAAAAGAATCACGCCCTTTTTCTTGAGTGATGTGACAGTTTGATCGAGATTGTGACAGAAGAAAGATAGCTCTACACTCGGCGTGTTTTGCTGTTCGACATCGGAACGCTCATGACAACCCATTTCGGTTTCTATGTGCCGAAACTTCATCCAGCCGCCACCAGACTCAATTGCAGGGAACTCTAGCACGTCCCGCAGGAACGCCCGCAATTCATTGGTTTTGTCAGACCATAGCATTACATGCATGCCATCAATTAGCATAGGCCTCTCCATTTGCTTGATTGCGCGAAATTTCAAAGGCGAACGCTACGGCTGAGTTAAGTGCAGCAACCTTTTCATCGGTCGGGGCCAGGTTAGAGGCCACAAATATGCCTGCATTCGCGGACGGTCTGATTTCTAAGTTGGAACCCGGAATTAAGATCGATGCCCTCGGCGCACATGCGGCGTTTAAAAGCGGTCGCCAGCAACACAACTTGATCGCGCGCAACATCTTAGTTGGACACCTTCATCATCTTGAATGCAGAGAATAGCAAAGCACTTCCCGCTGTTCGATTGAGCGCTTTTACGATCCGAGGGCTTACACCGCTTTTCGTAATGGTCTGCCCGAGTTTTGCATATGCAGAGTAAACAACTATGTCCAAAAGTAAGGTCGTAAGCCCCATAATGGCGATCTGTGGCAAGATCGGTTGAACCGTATTGAGAAACTGTGGAAGAATGGCGGCGAAGTAGAGCAAGGCTTTTGGATTCGCAAACTCGACCACAAACCCTGTGACGAAGAGTTTGTGCCGTGTATCGCGTTTGGTGGCCTCCACCTGAAGCCCTCCAGACCTGCTGAAAATTGCGCTCAAGCCGAGATAAGTAAGATATGCGATGCCAATCCACTTGATGAGGATGAATAAGACGTTTGAAGCGATGATCAGCGACGCAATACCGGTGGCCGAGAGCGCAAAATATATGGCATTCGCGCTTGCGACGCCGACGATTCCAAACTGGGCTCTCCCCACGCCGTTTCCCGACCCTTGTGCCGTAATCGTAATCGCGGCGGGACCTGGCGAAAACACGACCACAAAGGTTGTCATCGCGAATAAAATGAATGTACTTAGTTCCATGATTTTCTCCCTGACCGAGGGGACTTAGTTAAGGCTTGCAGTCGGTAGATTTCCACCTGCATTACGTCGGATAATCCGGATAATTTCCGGGCAACTCGATGCGATAGGGGGGCGCGAACATGAAAGAGCGACTCGATCAAAAAGACGCCTTGCTTGTGAAAGCATTGCGGCAGAACGCTCGCGCCAGTTTAGTCGCGCTCGCGCGTGATATTGGACTTTCACGCAGTGCAACTCATGATCGTGTATTGAAATTAGAAGAAAAGGGTATCATTCGGCGGTATACAATCGATGTCGATCGCAGCGTGATGCCGTCGCACAGAGCCTTTCTGAGCATTCAATTCAAGAATGACGAAACGCAAAAAGCGCTCGCCGAATTCATCAACGAACTTGACGGTGTACAAGGCGCTTTTTGTTTGTCTGGCGATATAGATATGCTCGTTTATTGCGAATGCGAGACAAGTGAAGAGTTGGCGTCGCTACGCGATCAGGTCTCCGGTCTCACGGGCATTATCGAAGTTCGCACGAGAAACGTCCTGGCGAGTTCTCAGTCTTAGAAAACGGTCTGATCAAACACTCATTATTATGCTCAGCGACCCAAACTCGCCCCACACTGGTCATTGATGTCCGTGAAAACTGTCGCCCTTCTTTAAGAAACCTTCCGGCTCAGGTTGATACAGTGAAGTCATATCCCGTTAGGTGGCGAGCATGGAAGCACCAGAGAACTTTTCGACACGTTGGCGCAAGTCAGGCACCCGCAAGATAGCGCCCGAAGTCCTTGCTGAGCTTGCGCGTGACGTTGACGTTAGAATTGTATATCGCGTGCCTATCAACCCGACGACACCTATCGATACGCTAAAGATTCTGGCAAATCATCAGCGCCTATCAGTGCGTCGCATCGTCCTTCACAATCCGAGCATTACATCCGAAATCATAGACTCTTGCGCTCGTGACCGTTCCGCCGAAATTCGGCGACAGGCGGCAAAAAGCAAACTCATATCTCCTAACTCTCTGATCGGGTTGGCGAGGGATCTCGATGTTTCCGTTCGGCGAAGAGTTGCGTGGAACTATTCAACTCCACCCCAAGCATTGCGGAAGCTGTCCGACGACGATGATGAGACTGTGCGAAAGAGAGTTGCGCGCAATATTCGTGCGCCACTTGATATTCTGAGAAACCTTGCGAGGGACCCTGCATTAGTTGTCCGAAAGGGGGTACTTTGGAACCCGTGCAAGCCTTCTGATGTTCGGATCGAACTAACCGCCGATACTGATGGAGCAGCGACTTAAACTCGCCCCAAGCAAGTCGCTCGAGACTCTGCTCAGCGGGCAAAAGACGATATGAGACGGTCCCGACCTAAAGCTCGAGCAGCCTCAAGGGGTGCTTTCCATCGACCATGCCCATGAAGGGTGGGTAGATCGAGTACCCCACCAATGCCTTCAATTCTGAAGAAAGATCACGGACCGTATCTTTCGACAATTCCAGAAGATAGTTCTCCTGCTGGCGCATATAGGCTTCACAATATTGATGCGTGACGGCAAATCTCGCCGCATCGGATCGGTTTTGACCACCGCCGTGCCATGTCGTCCCGAGGAAGAAAATCACCGAACCGGCCGGCATCACCGCCGGAATCGCTTCGTCGCGTTGACCCACACGGTCATCATCCCACTTATGGCTGCCGGGAATGACAACAGTTGCCCCATTCTCTTCGGTAAAGTCGTCAATGGCCCAGACCGTCGCCGCGCCGAGTGGCGGGCGCGGACGAGGAATGCGATAGAAGCCATCATCGACATGCAAACCCTGCGCTTTCTCGCCGGGAAGGATATTGATGATCTGACTCTGGCTGAGCAGGAAGCCAGGACGGAAAAAGCGATCCATCAGGCCGAGGATACGTGGATGATCAGCGAGGCGATCCGTCGCCCGCGTCTTGCCGAACACATTATAGACGCGTTGGGTTCGATGTCCTTCGAATCCATTCCGGCCGGTATGCCCGAGCAGCGCAAGCCCCTCCGCCTTGATCGTCTCGCAGGTTTCGCGAGAGATGAGTTTTTTGAGGATAACGTAACCATCGCGCATCAAGGTCTCAAAGTCCGCATCGATCTCTGGCGAATTGCGGTCCGGTGCGGGCTGCAATTGCCGATAGGTGCCAGCATGATCGGCATCATTATAGTCTGATTCATCGACCCAATTAGCCATGGTGGCGTCCTCCATCTCGATTGGTTTGCGATCTGCTCAACCCCATTCCGCGTTCGAAGAATGTCCAGATCTGTTTCAGCAGCACGGACTTTGCTGGTCGCGTCTCTGCGAGGATTGCATAATCAATGGCCTGGCGTAGCCCGCCCATGAGCAGGCCAATCACCACCTCCGGTACAACGTCCTTCGAGACCACGCCTTGTCGTTGTCCCTGGGCGAGATTTTTTGCGCCTTCCGCGAGCAGGGCGTTCATGTGCGCGGCCTCCACATCCCGAACTTCCGGCTCCCGGCCGAGGCGCCCTGCAATCAGCGGGGCGAAGGGGTGAGCGTAGAAATAGTCGATAAAGGCGCGCGTTCTGGCTTTTTCTCTCGCGCTCCAATCTTGGCCCACAGGAATCGCGTCGCCGAACGAAATGTCCCGAAGGGGCGCATAAAAGTGATCGACGACGGCAGCCAGCAAACCGGCTTTCGATCCAAAGTGGTGATACGCCAAACCTACGGATACGCCAGCGCGCTTCGCGACAGCGAGCATTTCCATATGACCATTGCTCTCTATCAGTTCTGCTTCAGCAGCGCGGACCAGTCTGACATCGCTTGCGATCTTTGGTGTTACACTTGGCATCTCGAGTCCTGAATTGAATTCAATTCAATTTCTATCAAAGCGAACGCTTTGAGTCAATTATGCGCGCAAAAGCAGACCTCTGAAATAAACTCGATTGCTTCCATTCCACTTATTGCTAGATGGCTCGGATAGAAATCAGACACGCCACTGCCGCCGACCATGCCGCCATCGCCAGGATCATCGTTCCGGTTTTCAGAGCTGGCGAAACTTACACGATCGAACCTGACATTAGTGAAGCGGACGCGATCGCGTACTGGACGGCACCTGACAAAACAACGTTCGTCACGCTGGTAGATGGAGACGTTTTGGGAACCTATTATATGAAAGCGAACCAGGCGGGCGGTGGTCGTCACGTTTGCAATTGCGGGTACATGACCAGCGATGCAGCAACAGGGCGCGGGATCGCAAGTGCGATGTGTGAGCACTCTTTGCGCTTAGCAAAGTCGCTCGGTTTCAAAGCCATGCAGTTCAATTTCGTGATTAGTGAAAACCGTGGAGCGATACGGCTCTGGAAGACGTTCGGATTTGAGGTTGTCGGAAGGCTTCCCGCTGCCTTCAACCATCCCTCAAAGGGATATGTCGATGCTTTGATTATGTATCGCGAATTATAGTCTGGCGTTCCCAGAACGACTCTGACTTCGGCCGCCTTCACTGCGATCGCAAATGGTGACGCAAAAACGAGTCGATATAGGGTTCTAAAAATCAGAGATCCAAACCCGTTTAGAGGGAGCAAGAATGACATCGGTAAAGCTTTATGGCTACGCAACGAGCCCATTTGTGCGGAAAACAGGCTGCTTCCTTTATTACAAGGGCGTGGACTTTACGCACGTTCCCGTGAATCCCATCGCGCCTGAAGAAACCATCGGTTTCACCAATGGTTCGCAAGTGCCCGTGCTGGAAATTGATGGCGACTGGAAACGAGAGTCTTCAGATCACGCCCATTGGCTTGATCGCGTGTTTCCGGAAAAACCGCTCTGCCCGGGCGAGCACGCCGACAAAATTGCCGAGATTGATGATTGGATCAGCAACACTTTCCTGCTTAATATTTTCCGTCCGGCAATCATGGGAATGGTCAACCTTGAAGCACGGTTTCGAGGCTGGCGCCTGGCTGCGCTTGTCAGCGCACATACGCCTTTGCCGGAAGATGTCCGCCATATGTGGCCAGACTTCGTGTCTCAAGCCCCTTTTATTCAAGCGATGGCTGAGCGTATGGATTTCTCTGAGAGCCTGGAAAATGCCCAAATCCGAATCGGGTTGGAACTCGCTGCTCATATTGGAGAGGGGCCTTTTATGGGCGGTCTGGATCAACCCACCATGCTCGACCTCGCCGTATTTCCACAGCTCGTTTTCGGGTTCATGTTTGGTCTGGAATCGCGCCTCAGTGCAGCAGACCATCCTGTGATCAAGGCGTGGCTTGCCCGCGTCGCAAAGCACCTCCCGGTGAATCCGACCCTGGTCGCCGACTGGATGCAAGTGCAGCGATTGGAAGACGCGCTATCCTGACAGATGGTAAATTCCGTGTGCGCATGAAGTTCAATCAGCGTGCTTCATTCAGCTTGCTTGGTGCAAGAATTCAGGATTAAAACTTTCCGTTATTACCCCATTGGTCGCGCGGAAGAATAGGTTCTGACAGGCTCCATTGTTCGGCAATCAGACGATCCTCTATACGGTAAAGATCAAACACGGCGAACGCGCCTTGATCTCGATAAACTCGAGAAAAGGTCATTACGAGATCGCCCTCGCCAATCAGTTTGAACAACATCTCGTAAGATCCGACCAGGCCGTCGCGAAGCGCCTCGGCGAGCCCATCGCGCCCACTGGCAATCCTTGGCTCATGCTGGATCAATTTGGCGCTGACAAACTGATCCAGCCGATCATGATGTCCTTCGGTCAGGACCTGTTTCACGAACTCCAGCACCAGGGCCTTGTTCGCATCAGTCTGTCCGTCGAGGGAAGGGCCAGCTGGACCGCTGACCATATCTTCCCCGGACTTGGTCGGCGCAACATATTCTGAAATGACATCCCAGTGCTCGAGAATGCGATCATCGGCTCCGGTATAAAACAGGTCCATGGTGACCCATTTTGCGGTTCCACCATTCAGCGACTGAAACGCGCTGCAAAAGACATAAGGCCCATCTTCAATCGCCCGGACGATGCGGATATCCCGGTCCGGGTTGCGCTCCAGAAAGGGCAGAAAAAAGTCCAGGAAGCCTTGTTTGCCATGTCCTACGCCGGTCGAATGCTGCGTATACCGTTCCCCAATGTAGCGATCCAGCGCAGCGCTCGCATCGCCGTCGCGGATGCCTTCAAGGTAAAGACGCTTCACATTCTCAAGCTTCTGACTCATACAGATCGCCCCTCTTTTACGGCCGGTTTTGGCGGCTTGGCAGCCGCGCCATCCGGCCTGATTAATCCGCCGCGTGATAGGCCTTGGACACCGCATAGCTGTCTTCGAACCAATTCCAGCTTTTCACGAAGCCATCCTCTACGTGAACGCGCACCGCCCAGCTGAACGTGCCCGTCTCGCCGCCCGAGGCGTTTGCAATAGCGCTCATTGTGCCGATGAAGACGGCTTGATTGCCGGCCGCCATCGCATAATCCGTCGTCCAGCTCGTTGTGGTAAGGCCCGCGCCAAACGCCGGCAGGAACGCGGTCAGCACCCTATCCTTACCTTCCCAGGTCCCGATCCATGGCAAGGTTTTATCGCCTTCATTCCGCCAGACAAAATCGTCAGCCATCAGCCCTTGAAGGGTGGCCATATCCCCCGTGCCCGCAGCGGTTAAAAACGCTTCCGCGGTTTGCAACGTGTCTTGTCCCTGTTGGACGTCTGCGCGCGGAGTCGCGTGTGTGTCGCCATTCGCGGAGCATGCGGAAAGCAAGCCGGCGCAAACCAGACCCGCAATCAGCCCATTGGATGTCGTATAAATGATTCAGTCCTCCGTTTCTGTGCGAATGAATCCGCAGAAGGGTGGAGGATGACACAGTTTCAATTGTCCGATAATATAGCATTATAAAATCTATCTGTTTGGAAATCAGAACAATGATTGATAGCTTACGCGCCATGGCCATCTTCGCACGCGTCGCCGAGGCGGGGTCTTTTCGCGGCGCAGCAAAGCTACTCGGCGTCTCGGCGTCTGTGGTCAGTCATCATGTCAGTTCGCTGGAAGAACAATTGGGGACCCCCTTATTCTATCGTTCGACCCGAAAGGTGACGCTCACCGAAAAAGGCAAATTACTGCTCAGCCCCGCCACCGAGATGATTGCGGCGGCACAGACCGGTCTCGCCCATTTCGTGGAGAATGCAGACGCGCCCGTTGGAAAATTGAATGTCTCGCTTCCGGCAGTTTTGACGTCGCATACTATTCTGGACCATCTTGCAGCATTCTCGATCACGCATCCGGCCATCGCACTCTCGCTGCGTTTTACAGACGTGAGAGAGGGCCTGATTCAATCGGGTCTCGATCTGGCCATTCGGATGGGACAAATGCAGGAATCCTCGTTGTTCCAGCGGGAACTGACAACTGAACCGAGATATCTGGTGGCCGCGCGAGATTATGTCAGGTCTCGCGACCGTCTCGTGCATCCGGTGGACCTGAAGGACTGGGATTTCGTCCACTTCACACCGCGCCTTAGTCCATTGGTTGCGCGCCATGTTGACGGCGCATCGGCGACCCTTGCGGGTCGGGTGGCAATCTCGGTGGACAATAGTTTGGCAATGCATCGACTGACATTAGCCGGCGTGGGGTTTGCCGCCCTGCCTCGGGCTATGGTGAAGGCCGAATTGCGGACGGGTGCGCTGGTGCATCTTTTACCAGACTGGCGCCTGGCAAGCTTACCCATCACCGCCGTCTGGCCGGGCAATTCGACCCGCAATAGTCTGACGACACGTTTGATCGATTTTCTCGACGATCGATTGACTGAAAGCGATGCCAGCGATGGTTGAGGTTGGCGAGGAAAGGGGTGGGGAACGCGCCCCTCAATCCGACCGGGTTCCGCGTCTCTTATATTGTCCTGATCTTCCCTTGGATAAAGGCTTGTCCGGAACGGCCAGACAGGAGGGGGGAGCGATGGCCGCGTCGCTGGCTTTGGGGAGCTG
>JBCBBC010000017.1:0-69430 GCA_038532145.1 Pseudomonadota bacterium
CGGCATGACCCGGCGCGGGCAAACTGATTAGGAAGCAAACTCCGGGTATGCTTCGACACCTGTGTCGGCGCGGTCGAGGCCGAGCTGCTCGTCCTCTTCGCTGACACGGACGCCAATGCTCAGCTTCAGGCCCATCCACACGATGGCTGACAGAACCGAGACCACGATACCGGTCAGAATGACACCGACCAGTTGACCAACATAGCTGGCATCGCCGGTCAGCGCGCCGGCCTCATCGACGGGTGGCATGATGTGGTGGCCGTAAGAGGCTGCAACAATGATCGTGCCCCAGATACCGCAGACCAGGTGAGCCGGAATCGCGCCCACGACATCGTCAATCTTGAGCTTGTCGAGCAGCGGCACAGACAGAACAACCAGGACACCGCCGATAGCACCAATAAAGACTGCGAAGCCCATGCTTGGCGCCAACGGTTCGGCCGTGATCGAAACCAGACCACCAATCGCGCCATTGAACGCCATGGTTGGGTCGACTTTGCCCTTATAGAGGATCGCGGTCAGAATCATTGCAGCGAGGACGCCGCCGACAGCTGCCATATTGGTATTGGCGAAGATCTTGGCGACCGCATTGATGTCGTCAAATGTGCCGGCTGCCAGCTGAGACGCGCCGTTAAAGCCGAACCAGCCGAACCAGAGGATAAACGTACCGAGCGCAGCAAGTGGAATATTGGAGCCCGGCATCGGGTTCACTTTCTCGCCGAAGTACTTGCCGGCACGTGGTCCGATAATGATGGCACCAACCAGAGCAGCCCAGCCGCCGGTGGAGTGCACCAAAGTCGATCCAGCAAAGTCAGAGAAGGCCCACTCGCTATCGAGATAGCCGCCACCCCATTCCCAGCTAACGACCGTTGGGTAAATAATCGCGGTCAGGAAGACGACGAAAATCAGGAATGACCACAGTTTCACGCGCTCGGCGACCGTACCGGAGACGATCGAGGCGGCCGTTGCGACGAACACCATCTGGAAGAACCAGTCGGAGCTGGCCGCGTACCCGTTATCCAGAGACTCTTCCACGCCAGCATCCCACGGAATACCGCCAGGGATACCAATGATCCCGAAGAGAGTCGTAGAAGCCGGATAGGCGATATTATAACCAATCAGCCAGAACATCAGGCCCGCGACAGAGAACAAGGCAACGTTCTTCAAAGACTGCATGGACGCGTTCTTGGATCGTACCAGTCCAGATTCGAGGCAAAGGAAGCCCGCGGCCATGAACATCACGATCAGTCCGCCGATCAGGAACAGGTAGCTGCTGTCGACATAGGCGCTGACGGCGCTCGCATCTTGCGCATGCGCGGCTAGACCCGCCATGCCGGCAAGCGGTAGCAGCATGGCGCTCCGCTTAGCTGTTTTCATCCATAAACTCATTGCCCGTAATCTCCCGCAGCTCTGGTTAGTTGACGAACGCCAACAAAACGCCTGCCCGGTTTTCTTCCAGAATTAAAAAGCTGTTCATCTGTACTGAGCGGAAGCGTGACTAAGAATCGGGCAGCGTGCGACCCAAACGCCCGTTTGTCTGTCAGGCATGGACCACAGTGCGTGAAGTCCATACATGAAAGCGATGATGGATCAGGTCTTTGACACCGCAATTGTTGGCGCCGGCCCAACGGGTGCGACGCTGGCGCTCGGTCTGGCCCGACTGGGCCTGGATGTGGCGCTGATTGATGCGCGCGATCCCGCCGCTCAAGCCAAGCCGGATGGTCGAAATTTCGCAATTGTTACAGGAAGTTGGCGACTTCTGAAGTCGCTCGGCGTCACCGAAACGCTGGCTGAATCCAGTCAGGCTCTGAATGGGCTGGAAGCGATTGATGGCGGCACTCATTTTTTCGGACAACCTGCCATTTTGTTTGAAAGCGTCGACCTGGACAGTCCGGATCCCGACGAACCGCTGGGCCAGATGGTCATGGCCGAGCCGCTCCAGGCGGCGCTCGATGCCGCGATTGCGACCACAGACCAGATTACGGTTTTCGCGCCCGCGCGGTTTGAAACCGTCACATGCGAGGCTCAACGCGCAATGATCCGGCTGGAAAGTGGTGAAACCATAGGCACACGGATGCTGGTCGGCGCCGACGGTATGCGCTCGCCTGTCCGCGAGGCACTCGGCATTGCCACCGAAGGACGTGACTATGAAAAGTCGGTATTCACCGCCAATGTCCAATTGTCCGAACCGCATCGCGGGATTGCCCGACAATTGTTCACGCCAGAAGGTCCGTTCGCAACTTTGCCGCTGAAAGGGGATCGCGCCAATCTCGCCTGGTACATGAAACGCGGCGCCGCGGAGGCGCTTGCAGCGATGCCAAAAGCAGACGCGGAGGCCGAGCTAAATGCCCGGTTCGCAGACTTTGCCGGCACCATGACAATTGAGGGACAGGCCGGATCCTATCCGCTGATCCTGCAACTTGCGACGGAGATTATCTCTGATCGCGCTGCTCTGGTCGGAGATGCCGCCAGACGGATCAATCCCCTCGCCGGTCAGGGTCTGAATCAGGGCTTTCGCGATGTTGCCGCCTTGATCGAAATTGCCGAAGAGACGCTGCGACTTGGCGGTGATATTGGCGGCCCCTTCATGCTCGACGCGTACAGTCAGGCACGTCGGTTTGATGGCAATGGCACCGCCTTGACGCTCGACGCGATCGACCGGATCTTCTCGAATGACTCGATGCTGACAAAGCCCGCGCGCGCGCTTGGCATGTTGGCCGCATCGAAGATTTCGCCCTTGCGACGGTTTCTGGCCCAAAAGGCTAGTGCGACTGAAGCAGGCGTCGCCGGTCCGATGGCGGATTGGTAGGTTGCTCCAGCCAGAGCACCCCGGAATTGTACAGGTATAGAAACGCGTCGGTCGATTCCTGCGCCGCCTTGCCCGCGAGTTCGCCGGCCATGCGGCGATTGGAAATGCGCTGCATTATGGCCAGGCCGATAATCGGGACACACGTCCACCAGGCCACAAAGAACGTGCTCAGGACGCCTGCCACGAGCATGATGTCCGAAACCAGATCCAGCAACCAGATACGATTGGCATAGTGGCTGCCAAGCTTGCGCAGTACGTCAAGGCGGCCATGCAAATAGTCGGCATCAAGTGCCCAGGTCTGGTCTGGCGTCGCTGCAATCCGGACCGTGGTGCGGCCATCTTCGGCAGAGGCTTTCAAATAGGCTTTGGCTGACATTCTACGCTCCGATGCTCAGGACCGTAGCGCAATTGATTTAACGAAACCTATCCCTGCGTCTTCATGAACGCGCTTTAATAGAGAGCGCATGCAATCCAGAGTCGAATTCATCCTTTAGCGCATCCATGACCGCGCGCTGCATCGCGACACGGGAAAGTCCTTCGAATGCCGGCGAGATAATTTTCACCGTGTAATGCGTTTCGCCCTCCGGTTGTGCGCCAGCATGACCCGCATGTTTGTGGCTGTCATCAAGGACCTCCAGCGCGCTTGGCGAGAAGACTTTTGTCAATGTTGTATGAATTCGTTCAGATCTGCTCATTAGTTCTGGTCTCTTTAACCCGAAGCACCTATGTTACCGCGCCTATGGATGATGGATACAAATATCGCCCCAAGTTCACTGATATAAGAGTGAAGCCGCCGGCCGACGAGACCTCGCGTGAAAAAGCGTCGAAGACTCGGGTCTGCGATCACCCAAGTTGTGACCTCGCTGGAGAGCATCCGGCGCCGGAACGGTTTGGCGACGGCAAGCTTTGGTTCTGTAAGCGGCATGCCGCGGAATATAATCGCAGCTTCAATTTCTTTGACACAATGACGGATGAGCAGCTCAAAGCGTTCAATGAAAATGCGCGCTACGGCTTCAAACAGACCTGGAAATTTGGCGCTGGCCCGATGGGCGGCGACAAAGCCAATAAGGCGCATGATCCCAAAACCTGGCGCGGAGCTGAATTCTTTCAGGATGCCGCGGAAGCCCGCGAACAAAGACGCGCCAATCGCTCGGCCACAGGTCTCGCCAAACGGGCTCTGGAAGAATTGGATCTCGATGCCAATGCGAAACCGCCAGAAGTGCGCGCCCGTTATGCCGAATATGTCCGTCGCTTCCACCCGGATTCAAATAGCGGCGACCGGTCATCCGAAGAGAAACTGGCCCGTGTCATTCGGGCAGGCAAAACGCTGAAAGCGGCCGGCTTGATGAAGGACTGAGCCAGCGGCTTGCCGAAATGGAAAAATCAGAGCAATTTCAACGCATGGAAGAGACGCCAAAGCTCTCATATGCGGCTTATTTTGATCACCCGCTCAAGCGCAGCATGGTTCGCACAATTGAGCGGCTGTCGGGTCAACCCTATCTGCAAAAGCTGTATGAGACCTATCGCGCCGACCTGACACACGAACCTTTCTTTGCGGCGGCGATTAAATTGCTCGATCTGGATGTCGAGTTCAGCTCACGGCGCCTGGCTCAGATTCCCGCAACCGGCCCACTGGTCATTGTCGCCAATCACCCCTTTGGCGTGCTCGATGGCTTGTTGATTTCCTGGCTGGTTTCGCTGCGTCGGCAGGACTTCAAAGTGCTCACCAATGCTGTCCTGGACGGCGCCCCCGAGGCACGAGAATGGCTGTTGCCCATCGACTTCGCCAATACGAAAGAAGCCCGCGCGACCAATATCGCAACCCGCGCTGAAAGCCTCGAACGTTTGAATAATGGCGAATGTATAATTGTTTTCCCGGCCGGCGGGGTGTCGACGTCGCCCACGCCCTTCAGCCGCTCCGCTGTGGATGACACCTGGAAACCTTTCACCGCGAAACTGATCAGCCGCAGCGATGCGCGTGTGACGCCGATCTTTTTCGAAGGGCAGAATTCGCGCTTGTTCCAATGGGCCAGCCACATGTCGATTGAGCTGCGCCTGGCCCTGATTTTCCGGGAAGTGAAGCGCCGCGTCGGCACAGCTATCCCTGTCCATATTGGCGAAACGCTGACGCCGGACGTTCTGGCAAATGCCGGCAAGCGGCAGGAATTGATGAATTTCCTGCGCGACCAGACCTATCAAATGGCACCAAGCGGGCAACAAGCCTCGATCGCGCGCGCGCATAAAAGATTCCAGGATTCAAAGCCCGGCATCTTCCACTGATGCTTATGGAATATAGAGCGTGTAAATCACCTCAGCCTCGACATCGAACGTGCCGTCACTGAGATCGATATTTCCCGTATTCCAGCGATAATCGAGATCAAACCGTACCGACTGATCCGCAATCGTGCCCGCAGTCGCCGCAGTGCGACGATTGCCACGGAATATGTCTCGCCCGCCAGTCAGAGTAGACAAGCGACGATACCCGCCCCATTGCACGCCCGACTGATTGGTATTGCCTGAATGCGGAAACTGGGCGGCGCTGCCAAAAGACAGACCGTCATCATTCCCCGATTCCGTCATACGCATGCGCAAGCGAATAAGATTGAGATCGGCCGGATCCCCGATCGCGGTGGCGATAACATCAATATTGAACGGGCTGTTCGAGGCGACGTAGAAACTGCTGAGAATATCGCTCCGGATCGTCCGCACGTCTGTATTATTGCCAATCTGGAACGGGTTGAGCACGTCTGCCGACGATGTGAAGCGGTCGCCCTGGCGCGTGGTCTGATTGCCGCTGCCAGGTATGTTCTGTATGCGTAATGTCGCGCCGGTCCCGTCGGCGAACGACTCGTCCAGCGCGTCGAGTGTGCCGGTCACGACAGTATGTACGTCCGTTGAGATCAGATCTGCGCTGCTGCCACCGCCGCCAACAATGAAGTCCGAAACGATCGGCGTTGTCCCAGCCGAATCCGCGGCCCAGACAATGGCGACGCCATCGACCTTGAAATGCGGGCGATCCATCGTGTCAGCCATGACCGGCTGAGACAGCGCCAGGACAAAGCCCAGGCAGGCCCCACCGAGCCGCATCGGCACAGCGCGCAAGTATTGATTGTTCGCCCTCATCCGACCGCGTTTACCAAAACTCCGTTCGGATACAGATAAGTCGATTGATCGAATTTTACCGAATTTGCGGCGTATTTTGACCAGTCAGGGCCTTGCTTTTTTGGTCCAATCGCCGTCATTGGCGCGGGTCCTGATTTAGGAGTTTCAGACATGGCTGGTGTGGTGGTTGTCGGCGCCCAATGGGGCGATGAGGGCAAGGGCAAGATTGTGGACTGGCTGTCCCATCGCGCCGATGTCGTGGCGCGGTTCCAGGGCGGGCATAATGCCGGACATACGCTGGTGATTGATGGCACAACCTACAAGCTCAACCTGCTGCCGTCGGGCGTCGTGCGTGGCGGCAAACTGTCGGTCATCGGCAATGGGGTCGTTGTGGATCCCTGGCAGTTGCTGTCGGAACTCAACAATATGGAGAAATCCGGCATCACGCTGACACCGGATGATTTACTGCTGGCCGAAACGGCCTGTCTGATCCTACCCTGGCACCGCGATCTCGATGCCGCCCGCGAAGGCGCCGCCAGCGATAAGGCCAAGATCGGCACCACCAAGCGCGGCATTGGTCCAGCCTATGAAGACAAGGTCGGGCGCCGCGCCATCCGGGTTGCGGACCTCGCCGATGAAATGGCGCTGGACCAGAAACTCGAACGCCTGATTGCACACCATGCGCCTTTGCGCACGGGCCTGGGGCTCGACGCCCCGGACGCCCAAGCGCTGAAAGCCGAGCTGTTGGAGATCGCCCCGAAAGTGCTCGCCTTTGCTGGTCCCGCCTGGAAAGTCCTCGGCGAAAGCCAGAAACTTGGCCGCCGCATTCTGTTCGAAGGTGCGCAAGGCGTGATGCTGGATGTCGATCACGGCACCTATCCTTTCGTCACCTCGTCAAACGTGGTGTCTGGCCAGGCAGCCGCCGGCACCGGTCTGGGGCCGCGTGCCGTCAGCTATGTCCTGGGCCTCGCGAAAGCTTACACGACCCGGGTCGGTACAGGACCGTTCCCGACCGAACTGTTTGACGAGATCGGACAGGGCCTTGGCGAACGCGGTCATGAATTCGGCACCGTGACCGGCCGGGCGCGGCGCTGTGGCTGGTTTGATGCCGTCATGGTGCGTCAGGCCTGTGCGGTTTCCGGCGTCGACGGCCTGGCGCTGACCAAGCTGGATGTGCTCGACGGGATGGAAGAGATCAAAGTCTGTACCGGTTATCGCCTTGGCGATGCTCAACTCGATTATCTACCCGCCACCGCGGCGGCGCAGGAAGCCGTCGAGCCGATCTATGAATCCATGCCGGGCTGGAGTGGATCGACCCGCGGGGCACGGTCCTGGAATGACTTGCCGGCTGAGGCAGTGAAATATGTTCGCCGTCTGGAAGAACTGGTCGGAAAGCCGTGCGCGCTGGTCTCCACCTCGCCGGAGCGCGAAGATGTCATCCTGATGCGCGATCCGTTCGAGCATCGCTGATAAGCTGAATATTTAGAACGTCGGCATCTGCCCGGTTGCGGCCCAGGGCATGCCGACGGCCAGGATGACGCTGATCACGAGACCGATTAGTGCACGCCCGGCATCAGAACTCGCATCCATCAGCGCCGCCCCCCGCTCGCGCAGCGCTGTGACAAAGGAAATCGCCATTTCGCGACCCGCGAGCAAGCCGAGGAAGACCCAGGTCGTGCTCATCGGGACATCATTCAATTCCTTGAAATAGAACAGGACGATGGCGTAGATCAGGTCGACAATTGTGGCCGCGCGAATGTCGGTCGTATGGGTCTTCGAGAGGACGATTTTCTGGATTTCACCGCCGCGTGTCTTGAAGATATAGGCCATCATGGCGGCCATCAGAAGCGCACCACCAATGATCACTTCCGGTTTGAACACCATCATCGTGATGGCGCCGCTTTCGTCGAAAACCGGTTCGCGCGGCATGAAGACAAAGATGTTGGCAAAGTCCTGTAACAGCCAGGTCCACCAGAGAAAGCCGGTCGTGCCCCATTGGAACACGGTCCACATCGGATGCAATCGCTCGTTATCGTCGCGGGTCCGCCCGACCCAGACTTCCCAGATGCGGGAAATGAGCAGCCAGACCACGGCCCCCGCCGCAAAGGCCACGAGATAGCCGGTAAGCGACTTGATCAACATCGAGCTCATCACGCCTTCGGTGGCGCCGCCGCCGGAAAGCGCGAAAACGGTCAGAACCAGGAAGGTTGTCGAGACCGGGATCCCGAACCGCGTCAGGAAGAGGAGCACGAGCGGCGGCAAGGCATGCCACCATTGAATCCCGTCTTCCGGGAAGGGAATCTTGTTCAGTTTGCCGTCGGCAATATCCCCACCGCCATAGAAGAGCTGGTAAAGCAGCGCCGCGACCATAATGCCTGCCGCAAACAGCCAGAGCAGCCACCAGGGACGATGCGAATTCGACGCGAGAAAAGTGCCCAGCGTCTGGATCGAGTCATTGGCGATAACGGCATAAGCGGCGAAAAAGAATCCGATCAGGGCGAAAATTTCATAACCGGCAAGTGTCATGTCGGCTCCAGAGATTGCCCGGCTAACGCCGCATGCAGGGACCGCTAGCGGATTACCGAAATTTGATCAATAACCTAACCGGTCATTTCGTCGGCAAAACGCAGCTGCCGGACCTTTACTGCGCCACCCAGCCGCCATCCATGCTGAGAATCGCCCCGTTTATCGCGTCGCCGCCGGGCGAGCACAGGAAGACTGAAAAGGCGCCAATCTGCTCTGTCGTGACGAATTCCTTGGTCGGTTGCGCCGCCAGGAGGACATCTCGTTTGACCGCTTCTTCGCTGATTCCACGGGCTTTAGCGGTATCGGCCACCTGACCTTCAACCAGCGGCGTATAGACATAGCCAGGGCAGATCGCGTTACAGCGCACGCCGTGTTCAGCGCCTTCCAGCGCGACGACTTTGGTCAGACCCGCAATACCATGCTTGGCGGCGACATAGGCGGATTTGTAAGGCGACGCGACCAGCGCATGGGCAGAGGCCGTATTGATGATGCGCCCCCAGCCTTTCTCCTTCATGCCCGTGATCGCCATGCGCGTTGTGTGGAATGCTGCCGATAAATTAAGAGCGATAATCAGATCCCAGCGCGAAACGGGAAATTCTTCGATGGGGGAAACATGCTGCACGCCGGCATTATTGACCAGGATATCCGCGCCGCCAAAATCGCGGGCGACGTAGCCCATCATACCTTCAATTGCGTCCGGATCGGTCAGATTCGCCCCGGAAAACCCGGCTTTGACGCCATAGGTGTCAGAAATTTCCTGCTTCAGTGCTTCGGCTTCATCCTCTGTTGCGAGGCCGCTTAACACCACATCAGCGCCTTGTTCCGCCAAGGCTTTTGCAATTCCCAATCCGATCCCGCTGGTCGATCCAGTCACCAGAGCGGTCTTTCCCTTCAGCATTTTGCGTCCTTTCATCTTGAGTGCAGCACCGGGCTTGGTTAGAGCAAATGCAAGTCGGTTAACAGGCGAGATAAAAAAATATGACGGCCACGTTCGAATCCTTCCGCCAGGGCTTTCCAGATTTTCTGTTGATGACAGGCACAGCGGGCATCCTGCTGCTGGTCGCCAGTACGATTTACATCCTGCTGACTCCCTGGAAAGAACTGGCTCTCGTCCGCGGCGGCAATGGCGCCGCCGGTCTGGCTTTGGCGGGCGCGATTGCCGGTCTGGCCATCCCGATTGCGTCTTGTCTGGCCTCCAGCCTGACCCTGGTCGATCTATTGCTCTGGGGTTCGGTTTCGCTGCTGCTGCAATTGCTGACCTATCGCATTATCGACATGATCCTGCGCGACATTCCGGCAAGAATTCAAAATGACGAAGCCGGCGCCGCGATTGTCTTGATCGCCGCCAAGGTTTCCGTCGCATTGCTGCTGGCCGCTGGCTTGTGGGATCCAAACCTGGGACGCGTATAGAGGAGCCGCAATCTGTGATGAGATGGATACCGGATTGGGTTGTCTATGCACTGGTCCTGGGCGTCGTGCTCTGGGTCGTCTTCTCCGGTGAAACCGATGATGCCCCGCCGCCGCCACCGGAAGCGATTGAGCAGGAAGGCGCCATGTTGCCCCCGCCATCCGCGTTTGATGAACGGGTCCTGGTTCAAGTCACAGCTCCGAAGAGCGGTGTCGGGACTGCGTTTGCCATCAATGGTGAGGGGCAATGGCTGACGGCTCGGCACGTCGTCGATGGTTGCAATGAGATCGCACTTCTGGTCGCGCCAGGCCAATATGCGCCGGCCGCGCGCGTGATTGTCTCCGAAGAATTTGATCTGGCGCTGATTGAAACCGATTCGAGTCCAAATCCGGCGCCGATCAATACGGATGATGATTTACGCCTCGGCGCCTATGGCTTCCATGTTGGCTATCCACAAGGTCGCCCAGGCGAGGCGGCGTCGCGCCTTCTGTCCCGTTCCAATTTGATTTCGCGCGGCCGTCGCAGCAACAGTGAATCCGTGCTCGCATGGGCCGAAACCGGCCGGACACGCGGCCTACTGGGCTCATTGGGCGGGCTAAGCGGCGGACCCGTCTTTGACGAGAATGGCAATGTCCGCGGCGTCATCGTTGCCGAAAGCGCGCGGCGAGGCCGAATCTACACCGCTGCCCCGGAAGCCGTCGCAGAATTCATCAAGGCCACTGGTGCAGACGCGATGGGCGGACGATCGAGCGAATTTTCCACCGACTCCTATGGCGAGAAAGCCGACATCGCCCGACGCAATCTGCAAGTGGTGAAAGTCGCGTGCAGCGTGGATGAATAACAATGTTCGCTGATCGCTTTGTTGCCGCCACCAGAACCTATGGACCGCTTTGCGTCGGCATTGATCCGCATGCCGGTCGAATCCCGGACCATTTTGGCGGCGATACACCACAGGGCCTCGAAAACTGGGGCTTGACGGTGGTTCAGGCGGCTGCGGGACGGGTAGGGATGGTTAAACCTCAAGCAGCCTTGTTCGAACGCCATGGCTGGCAAGGAATGCGCGCGCTGTCTCACGTCAGCGCTGCTGCCAAAGACGCCGGCCTCATCGTGTTAATGGATGCCAAGCGCGGTGATATAGGATCCACCGCGCAGGGCTATGCCGCCGCCTATCTCGCCGAAGACGCCCCCTTTGTCTGCGACGCGTTGACGGTCAATCCATATATGGGTCTCGATACGATCGAGCCTTATGTCCACCTCGCAGAGCGGACCGGCAAGGGCGTGATGGTGCTGGCGCGCACCAGCAATCCGGGAAGCGCTGATTATCAAGCCCGCAATCTGGATGGCGCACCGCTTTATGCACGTGTCGTGGAAAGTCTGGCGCCCATGATTGAGAGATTGAAAGGCACATCCGGTTGGTCCGGATTGATGTTAGTGGCCGGCGCCACGGGCCCGACCGAAGCGCGGACCTTACGATCGCTGGCACCGAACGCCTTGTTTCTTGTGCCGGGTTATGGCGCCCAGAATGCCGGCGCACTGGACGCTGTCGCTGGGTTTGTCGGTGGAGAAGGGGGCTGCGTGAATGCCTCTCGATCCGTCACGTTTCCGCCAGGGATCGAAGGCGCCGGATCTGTTTCTGACTGGGAAACGATCATCGTTTCGGCAATCGAAGCCGCCCAGGCAGATCTGAAACAAGCATTGCTTGAAGCGGCCTAGCCCTTCACCAGGATGGTCAGGTCTTCCGGCTCACCGATCACCGCGACGTGGTCGCCGGGTTGCAGCACCTCTTTCGGTGCCGCGATGATGATATCGCCGTCGCGCTCAATGATCGCGATCAGGCAGCTGCCCGGCAGATCAATCTCCGAAAGCGGGCGCCCGACATAGTCCTGTAGCCGACCAAGGTCGGAAATCGGCGCATGCAGGAAATGATCATCGCGCATCAGGATCTCGTTCATATCCTTGTCCGACCTGGCCGACAGCCAGCGCCGCTCGAAATCGAACGACTGCACCACTTCAGCCAGGTGACCGGCGAGGCGTAAGTCCAAACCTGCCGGTTTGCGCGGGCAGATCAGCATCATAATCGTGTGCACGCCATCGGCTTCTGCCATGTCCATATGCGCTTCATGCGTGAAGCGGAACACGACCAGTTCCGGGCTAGAAAGCGCATCATGGCTGCGATAGGCGAGCAGGACGTGATCGCTTAACGGATGCAGCGTCGCCGTGCCTGTGGTGAACACGCTGTCCATGACCTCTTCCTCAATACCATAAGCGCTGTGGCCGATATTCTTGACCTCATCCACCAACATCTCGCGGGTATAGGTGCCGTGCGAATAAGTGTGCACCACACAGCGCGCGATCAGCGCTTCATAGGTGAGATTCTGTTTCTGCGTGCGGTCGTGGATGATCGTCATCAATTCGCGCTCCAGGCCTTCATAGCGCATCTGGCCGAGCCGTTCATGGACGTGATAGATCGCGCCGCGCCGAACCAATTGGCCCGAGGCATAGAATTGGAACCAGAGCGCACAGGCAATGGTCAGCATGCCGGTAAAGCCAATCGCCAGAATGCCCATTTCGACGATCAGCCAGAATGAGACCAGGATGCCGATCACCGGCAGCCAGGGATAGAACGGCAAACGGTAGCCCGGCTTGTAGGTCGCAATCCGGCTCTCGCGCATGACGATCACGGCGACGCTGACCAGACCAAACAGGAAGAGCTGGAACGCACTGGCCAGTTTGGCAACGGCTTCAACATTGAACAGGAGCAGCACCGCAATCATCGAAAAGGTCGTCACCGCGATCGAAAAGACCGGGGTCCCGAACCGGCCAATCACGGCGAACCGCTCCGGCAGGAGTTTGTCCTTGGCCATGGCATAGGGATACCGACTGGCGGACATGATGCCAGCATTACCCGTCGACGCGAATGCCGCAATCGCCGAGACAACGATCAGAATAACGCCGAGATCAAACGGCCAGTCACCGACAAATTGACGCCCGGCATCGGCCACCGGCGTAAGGCTGCCATAGAGAGTTTCAATCGGCAGAATAGCGATAATGACGATCAGGCCCAGCGTATAAATCGCGGTCGCGGTCAGCAGCGACAGGATCATGCCGAGCGGGATGTTCCGATCCGGGCTTTGAACTTCCTCCGCCACGCTCGCCACTTTGGTCAGGCCGGCATAAGAGACAAAGACGAGACCGATGGTCGCCACGAAGCCAACCGTCCCACTGGTGAAGAAGGGCTGGGTTTCGGCGTTCGGGTTAAGGCCATCAGCCACGCCCGTATGGGCCAAGCCGAAGATGACGAACCCGGCCAGAATGACCACCAAGACGGACACCAGAAGGCGTTGCAAAAACGTGGTCTCCTTGGCGCCAAACGCGTTGATCAGGCCAAACACCAAAGTCAGGATGACCGCCAGAACCAGAATCGGCACATCCAGATAGAGGCTGAGATAGGCCCCCATACCGACCAGCGCGAAAGCGCTCTTGAAGACCACAGCAACCCATGAACCAAGCCCGCCTATGGTGCCGAAAAGCGGCCCGAGTGCGCGGTCGAGGAAATAATAGGTGCCGCCCGCTTTCGGCATCGCAGTCGATAATTCTGCCATGCACAACATGGCTGGAATGATCAAAAACCCGGCCAAAAGATAAGCAAGATAGACCGAGTCACCCGTATAGCTGGCGGCAATTCCCGGCAGCAAAAAGAAGCCGGAGCTGAACATGGCCCCGGTCGAGACGGCATAGACGTCAAATAGCGTCAGATTCTTCTTGAGCTTCTGTTCGCTCGCCATGTCATACCCCGCGGAATTTCCAGGCCCTGTCCCGGGGATATAAGTTGCATCGGTTACCACACCAGAAATTTTCACGGCGCAGCGCAGACCTAGGGTTTTTACCCTAACTTTCCCCAGCGTCCCGTCTCGACAGTCCAGCGAAATTGCCTAGTGTCGGTGGCATTATCAGGCGCGCAAGACGTCTGAATATGAGAGGAAACGAGGAAAGCGCTATGAAACCGCTTCATTTGGCGGCGCTCGCCGCTATATCTGTATTTGCCCTGTCCGCATGCTCCGGTTCTGAGACGAATGACACCGCGACCGTCGACGCGGACACTCCACCCGTCGAAGCAACCACATTCGCGGATGTGACCGATGCCCGACTTGACAATGCCGAAGCGACACCCGCCGAATGGCTTGGGTATGGCTTTGATCGCGAAGAGACGCGGCACTCCCCTTTAACCGGGATTACCAAGGAGAATGTTGCTGATCTCGGAGTCGCCTGGACCTATGATCTGGCGACCAATCGCGGCGTCGAATCGACACCCATTGTGATTGACGGAACCATGTATGTGACCTCTGCCTGGTCAGTGGTCTACGCGCTTGACGCTGCCACCGGCGAAGAGCTCTGGGTTTATGACCCGGATGTCGATCGCGCGGTTGGCGTCAATGCCTGTTGCGATGTCGTGAATCGCGGCGTCGCTGTCTATGAAGGCAAAGTCTATGTTGGCGTGATTGATGGCCGTGTCGAAGCGCTCGACGCCAAGACCGGCGAGGTGATCTGGTCGAAAATTACCGTTGATCAATCCCTGCCCTATACGATTACGGGTGCCCCACGCGTCGTCGATGGCAAGGTTCTGATCGGCAATGGCGGTGCAGAGCTTGGGGTGCGCGGCTATCTCAATGCTCTCGACGCTGAAACCGGCGACCTGATCTGGCGGTTCTACACGGTGCCCAGCCCGGACAAACAACCCGACGGCGCCGCGTCCGACAGCGCCTTTGAACAGATCGGTAACGTCACCTGGGGTGATACCGGCGCCTGGACCACCGATGGTGGCGGCGGCACGGTCTGGGATTCGATCATCTATGATGAAGAGAATGACGCGGTGATCTTTGGCGTCGGCAATGGCTCGCCCTGGAACCAGGCCATTCGCGACCCCTCCGGCCTCGACAATCTGTTTCTGTCTTCCATCGTCGCGGTGGATGCCGATACTGGCGCATATAAGTGGCACTTCCAGACCACGCCGGGGGATAATTGGGACTATACCGCGACCCAAACCCTGATCATCGCGACCTTGCCACTGGGCGAGGATGGCGCGGATCGCCGGGTTGTGATGCAAGCGCCAAAGAATGGCTTCTTCTATGTCATCGATGCGGCCACAGGCGAGTTCATTGCCGGCAATAATTATGTGCCGATGAACTGGGCCACCGGCCTGGACGAGAATGGTCGCCCAATCGAAGTGCCGGAAGCCCGTTACGCTGAAATTCCATATCTGCAGACACCGGGTCCACTGGGCGGACACAATTGGCATCCCATGGCGTTCAATCCGGATGTTGGCCTGGCCTACATCCCGGCGCAGGAAATCCCGCAAGCCTATGGCACTGATCCACGGTTTCAGGATGATTCCACAAAGTGGAATACTGGCGCTGACTTTGCCGCCGGTGTGCCGCAAGTCATCCCAAGCGAAGTGTTCAAATTCCTCCGTTCAGGTCTGAAGGGACGACTGATTGCCTGGGATCCGGTGGCTAATGAAGCGCGCTGGACCGTCGAGCATGAGGGCCCCTGGAATGGTGGCGTCCTGTCGACGGCAGGCGGGGTCATTTTCCAAGGCAAGCTAAACGGCGAATTCGTCGCCTATGATGCCGGCACTGGGGATCGGCTCTGGGTCCATGACGTCAAATCGGGGGCCGCATCGGGTCCCGGGACGTTTGAGATTGATGGCGAACAATATGTCACCATTACGACCGGCTGGGGTTCTGCCTATCTGCTCTCCGCCGGGGCCGTCGCGGCGCCGCAGCCGGTGCCGCCAACCGTCGGTAAAGTGGTGACGTTTAAGCTGGGCGGTGATCAGATGATCGCAGACATCGACATCCCACTGATCGAACGCGCGCCGCAAACGGCCGAATTCGGGACAGAGGAACAATTGCAAATCGGCCTCGTCCAATATGCACGCAATTGCACCGTCTGCCACGGCCCATTTGCGGTCAGCGCCGGGGTTCTGCCCGATCTACGCTGGTCCACCTATACGTCCAGCGCTGAGGCGTGGAAGGGTGTTCTGGTCGACGGCAACCTGCAATCGATCGGCATGGTTTCGTTCGCAGACGTTCTGTCTGAGGACGAAGTAGAAGCCATTCGCGCCTATGTTGTCCAACAGGCGCATAATTCCGAAGGCATTGATGAAGCGATCGCCAGCGAAAGTGGCGGCAGCCAATAATCAACCGACAAAAAGACCAAGCTCTTTTTGCTTCTTCTTGGACAAGCCATCGGCGACCAACCGGTGGCTTGTTTCAATATAGGCCTTGAGGTCGCCATCGTTCAGACCCGGCGCGGCATAATGCTGGATCCACTTCATGCCGCGTGAGGCGAGATAAGGCGCGGGCCGCAAGCCGGGCTGCTCCTGCAGAATCTCATACGAAAGCGGCGTGACCTTGAACGTCACCGCGAAGAAGTCCGCGTCGCCCCAACCGGCCACAGCGAACACTTTGCCGCCAACCTTCCAGACATGGCTGCCACCCCATTGCACCACCCGGCTGGTCGCCACCAGTGCCCCACAAAAGTCATTGTATTCGTCCAAAGTCATAAAAAGATGATGACAATAATCCATCGGCACTTCAATGAAGGTTCGTTAGGCGTTACGATAAGTTCACACCAAAAGGGTCTGGCTATGCACATCCTCGTCGCTCTGATCGGCATTCTCGGCTTTATTGCCGTCTGGTATTACCGCCTGAAAATGTTGCGCGACGCCGCCAATGATGGCCGCAAGGCAATCGAGACTGTCGCCAACCTGCCGCGCAAAATGCGCTTCAAGAACAAGTCTGGCAAAGGCGGCCTGTCCGTGGTCGATGATCCGCGCGAAGCCGCGGCCATCCTGATGCTGGAAATCGCCCAGGCGCGCGGCACGCTGACGGAAAAACAGGAAGCCTCCATTCGCGGTGAGATTATGCACCATTTTGAATTCTCGGAAGGCGATGCCAACGAACTGATCTCGCAGGCCGGGTGGTTGTCGCGCAATGCCGGCGCAAGTCATGTCGTGATGTCGAAAATGACCGATTTTGTTCGCAAGACTCCCGGCATGACCGGCAAGGAACTGGTTGATCTGGACGGTATGCTGGTCGTGGTTTCCGAAGCCGAGGGCGATCCCACGGACAGCCAGCTCGATCTCCTCACGATTTATCGCGAAAAGACCGGACTGCGGGTTTAGCTTTGCGGCTGCCCGGAACGCGCTAGCTCCTGCTCAAACAGGAGTGGACACATGCGTGTTGCGGTAATTGGTGCGTCAGGTGGTATTGGCCGTGCAATGGTGGAGCAGCTCGCACAACGTGCTGATGTCGAGCAGATTTACGCACTCTCTCGCTCAGGGGCCGCTTTCGACTCTGAAAAAGTCCATGAGATGAGTCTCGATCTCGAAAGTGAAGACAGCATTCGCGCAGCTGCGACCGAAATATCAGAGATCAGCGCGCCGGATCAGGTGATCCTGACCGCCGGAATTCTGTCAGAAGGCGACTCGCTGAAACCTGAAAAATCCTTGCGCCAACAGGAGCGCGACGCGTTCGAGCGGGTCTTTGCCATCAACACAATTGGCCCGGCCCTCGTCGCCAAACACTTTATTCCGATCCTGCCGCGCAAGAGTCGCGCCGTGTTCGCAGCGCTGTCCGCGCGGGTCGGCTCGATCTCCGACAATCGCATTGGCGGCTGGCATGCCTATCGCGCCTCCAAAGCCGCGTTGAACATGCTGATCCGGAACTACGCCATTGAGCAGGCCCGTCGCAATGATCAGTTCATCGCGGTCAGTCTACACCCGGGCACAGTTGATACGGCCCTGTCCAAACCGTTCCAATCAGGTGTGCCCGAGAAACAGCTCTTCTCGCCGAACCAATCCGCGGCCTATCTGCTTTCAGTCATAGACGCCCTGACGCCAGACCAGTCCGGCAAGGCATTTGACTGGGCCGGAAAGGAAATTCCAGCTTAGGCGCCGCCGAGATTGGCGAGCACTTCTGACGCATTATAAGCATCCGGATTGTCGGGCTTGGCGCCCGGTGCGGTGACAATTTCCATCACATGCTCGACGGGTCCTGAAGAGCCACCAAGCGGTAAAGAGAGACCGACTCCGACGCCCACGCTGGACCGCCCGGCATTACCCGTCGCGCCGCCGACAGAAACAGAAGTTCCACTGCCACCCGCCAATTCACCGGTATCGCTATACGCCGTGACAATCTGAAACCAGTCATGGCCCTGTTCCAGGGTAATTTCGGCCGCGCGGCGCAAGGCCCGGTTGCGCGCCAGTTCCATCGTATTGTCTTTATAGGTGATGCGGAACCGATTATTTTCGATCGGAAGCACTGAATAGCCTTTGGCCCCGTCATTCGCGGCGGGCCCGTAAGGCACGCTGGTTGCGCAGGCACCGACCAGGGCGAGAGCGGAAATTGCAAGCCAGGTTTTCATCATAGGGTCCTCGTTTTCTGTGACACGCTTCTGAAGCGCCACCATAGAACCGCCCACGACTTTCGCAAATTAACGCTTCACTCGGCCGCCAGAACCTGTCTGGCGACAAAGTCTTCGAGCCGGACATAACTGCCATTCCAGCCGCCGCCAACACCGAGACGACCATCGCGAGTCTTGATCGCTTCATGGACCAGGCGCACAAGGGTGCCTTCGTCCCCTTCATCAAAGGTGATCGTCACTTTGGACGCGTCGGTCCGCTCCGCGCGTCCGTCCGCGAAATTGCGGGTGTGCACCCAGCTGAAGACCAGTTTGCGTGGGGCATCGATGACCTCATAGGCCCCGGAAAGCTCATTGCTCTGACCATCTTTCATACCATAGGCGAATCGCCAGGCTCCGCCTTCGCGCAGGTCGACGTGGACGAGATCAAGCTGACCTGGTCCCGGACCAAACCATTGTTTCAAATCGTCTGGGGTCGTCCAGGCCGCGAACATACGCTCTGCTGTGGCCTTAAATACACCCTCGACGATGATTGGATTTTCGCCTTCGGGCGATTTCACAAATGCCAGATTCAATGCTCTTTCCCTTCAATATGTCGGGCCAGTGACTCGAACGAACCGGTCCAGAATGTCTGATAGGCGGTCAACCAGTCCGTGGCGTCTTTCATCGGCGCGGCCTGTAATGAACAATAGCGTGTCCGGCCGCGTTTGGTCACGCTGACCAGTCCCGCATCGCTAAGCACGCGCACATGTTTCGAGACGGCTGTCTGCGACATGTCGAACGGACTCGCGAGATCCGACAGAGATGCCTCACCAAGCGCAAGTTTCTCAATAATCGCCCGGCGCGTGCCATCACTGAGCGCCGCGAAGGTTTGATCGAGTTGGGTCATTTCAACCTCAAAGTCAACTTATTGGTTGACTATACGGGGATCTTATATTTAGTCAACCAATAAGTTCAGTAAAAGGAGCCTCCCATGAAACTCTACACCGACCGCGCGCCAAACCCGTTTCGGGTCACCATCTTTCTGCATGAAAAGGGGTTGGAGATCCCGACCGAACGGATCGACATTATGGCTGGCGAGACGCGGAATTCCGAATTCGCATCGCTGAACTCGCTGCATGAATTGCCGGTTCTGCAACTCGATGATGGCACCTGCCTGACCGAAAGCCTCGCCATTTGCCGCTATCTCGAAGCGCTTCACCCGACCCCAAGCCTGATGGGGCAGGCCCCGCTGGAAATGGCGCAGATTGAGATGTGGAATCGCCGAATGGAGCTGCACATCTTCGAGCCGACCGGCGATTTCGGACGCCATGTCATCCCCTATTTCGCCGACAAGATTGAGCAGATGCCAGACTATGCCGACAGCCTGACGCGGCGGCTCGACCGAAAATGGACCTGGCTGAATGAGGAATTGGCGGATGGCCGATCCTATGTCTGCAATGACCAATTCTCCGTCGGCGATATTAGCGGCATGGCGGCCTTGTTTGTGCAGAGCTTTCTCGACCTCTCCATTCCGGACTCGCTGACCCATGTTAAGAGATGGGAGGCGGCCGTCACGTCGCGCGACTCGTGGAGGGCTTTCTTTGGCGTATGATGAAGCGCTGAGCGCACGCTTTCGCGAAACACTGACCGGCATGGTCGGCATTTCAGAAAAGAAGATGATGGGTGGTGTCTGCTTTATGCTCAATGGCAACATGATTGGCGGCGCCCATCGCGAGAAGAATGGCGATGGCCGCTTCATGTTCCGGGTCGGCAAGGACAATCATGAGGCCGCGCAGGCTCGCCCCGGGGCCATGCCGATGGACTTTACAGGCCGGGTTATGCGCGGCTTTGTCTTCATCGACGCTGATGATTGCGAGGATGCTGTCTTACAGGACTGGACCTCCTTTGCGCTCAGCTTCGCCGCGACCCTGCCGCCCAAACCTGGAAAGTGAACATGTCTGACCCGACCCTCTTCTCGCCTGAGACGCTGAAGTTTCTCCGTGCCCTCAATAAGAACAATACGCGCGACTGGTTCCATGAGAACAAGGCCTGGTATGAAGCCGCCTGGAAGACGCCCGCCAATGCGTTCATCGAGGCCATGTGTTTCCGGTTGCAAGCCGAAACCGATACCGAGCACAGTGCGAAACTGTTCCGCATTCATCGCGACATACGCTTTTCCAAGGACAAGACGCCATACAACAGCCATTTGCACATTCTGTTTCGCCGCGAAGGCAGTAAGGCCGGCCTCTTTTTTGGCTTGCAAACCGATCGCTTGGTGCTTGGCGCTGGCATGATGGGGTTCGACAAGGCGCAACTCAATGCCTATCGCGATGCTGTCGCGGGGCCAGCGGGCGAGACGCTCGAGGCGGAGATCGAGGCTTTGCTCAAACAGGGCGGGCGCATGAATGCGCCAGACCTGGCGCGCGTTCCGAAGCCATTTGACAAAGAGCATGAACGGGGGGAGCTGCTACGGCGCAAGGCGCTGACCATATGGCGGGACTTTGACGACCCGCGCGACGTCGAACGCGCCGACATTCTGGAAACCTGCGCTAGGCAATTCGCTGTCTATGACGCGTTCTGCGGCTGGCTGAATCAGCACATTCCGACCGCCACCGGCCGGTAAGCTGAACAGAACACAACCCAGGATGAACGCCGGCTAACACATTACAACAAGTTCATTCAGCTTGCCGCCTGTAATGATGATTGCAGGACGGGGGGCAGACACAGTGGTCGCAGTCACTGAAATCTGCAGGCGTCCGACCGCGAAAGCTGATGCGCATGTCCGTAGGCGCGCGCAGCCCACGCGAAGGTGCCGCCTCCGGGTGGTACGCGGACGGGCGGCGTTTTAAAGGGGAGCGTCGCCCGTTCAACCCTTCGCTCAAGTTTCTGAGTCCGGGTCCAGGTGACGGCGACCGAAATCCGCTTCGGCCGTGTCCAGACCTGCATCGATAATCGCTTCACGTATCCCGCGGGCACGGGCAAATTCCCGCATCAACATATCGCCATCGCCCCAACGAATGGCGCGCTGCAAGGCGGCGAGGTCTTCGCTGAACCGGCCCAAAGTCTCGAGCACGGCTTCCTTATTGGTCAGGAACACATCGCGCCACATGGTCGGATCCGAGGCGGCGATCCGGGTGAAGTCGCGAAAGCCGCCAGCGGAATACTTCACCACTTCGCCCTGCTCCACACTTTCCATGTCATAGGCAGTCGAAACGATATTATAGGCGATCAAGTGCGGCAGGTGTGAAGTGATGGCGAGGACGCGATCATGCCGTGCGGGATCCATCGTCTCGACCCGTGCGCCAAGGCCTTTCCAGAATGCAGTCAAACGCGCGACAGCGTCGTCATAGCCCGCGCCTTGATCGGGTAAGGGGGTCAAAATATGCCAGGCCTCCTGAAACAGGCTGGCAAAGCCAGATTCCGGTCCGGACTTTTCGGTACCCGCGATTGGATGACCGGGAATGAGGTGAATGCCGTCTGGACAGTGCGCCGCCATATCCTCCGCGGCCTTCGCCTTGACCGACCCGACATCGGTCAGGATGGCGCCTGGCTTCATTACCCCCGACAGAGCCTGTGTGAGCTCCGCCAACACGCCGACCGGGGTGCAGAGAATGACGCAATCGGCGTCCGCCACCGCCTGCTCAGCCGTGTCGCAGACCGCGCCATGAATGACGCGGGGCGCGCGTTTGCGGACATCTTCGGAGACATCCCACAACGCCACATGCTCCGCTCGTCCATAGGCATGTGCGGCATGCGCAATGGACGAGCCGAGCAAGCCGATACCAATGATGGCAATCTTATCGAAAACGACGTCGCTCATCAGCTTTTCGAAAAGGCCTCAATCGCGGCGATCAGGTCATCATTCTGTTCGACGGTTCCGATCGAGGCGCGCAGACAGGTGGGCAAGCCATAGACATTCACATCGCGAATGACGATGCCACGGCCGCGCAGAAACGCGTCCGCTTCGGCGCTGGTGCGGCCTTTGTCTTCCGGAAATTCGATCAGGACGAAATTCCCGACGCTCGGAAATGTCTTGAACCCGGCATTCTCGACCGCGGTTTTCACGCGCAGCAATTCACTATCATTGTGATCGGCCGATTTGGCCTGAAACACATCATCATTGATCGCCGCAATGCCGGCGGCCTGAGACACGGCGCTGACATTGAACGGACCGCGTGTGCGATGTAGGGCATCGATGACGCTTTCAGGCCCATAGGCCCAGCCCAGGCGCAAGGCAGCCAGGCCGTGAATCTTGGAAAAGGTACGCGTGACCAGCACATTTGCCATTTCGCCAGCCAGTTCCATGCCGGCGCTATAATCATTCTTGCGGACATATTCAGCATAGGCGCCGTCCAGAACCAGAAGGACATTCTCCGGCAGACTGGCGTGCAGTCGCTTGACTTCGGAATATGGAATATAGCTGCCGGTCGGATTGTTCGGATTGGCCAGGAATACGATCTTCGTATTGGCATCGACCTGTTCCAGCATCGCGTCGACATTTGTGGTCAGGTCGGTCTCAGGCGCGCTGCGCGTTTCGGCGCCGGCTTGTTGCGCGATCAGGCGATATACCAGGAAGCCGTGCTGACTCTGGACGATATTGTCGCCCGGCCGCAAATAGGCGCGGCCCAGCAATTGAAAGATCTCGTCGGATCCGGCGCCGCAGACAATGCGGTCTGGCTCAATGCCATATTTAGCGCCAATCGCCTCACGCAGAGCGCTCGCCGACCCATCCGGATACAGCTCCATATGCTGGGCGGCTTCGACAACCGCAGCCTGGGCCGCCGGGCTACAACCGAGCGGGTTTTCATTCGACGACAATTTATGGGCGCCGACCAGTTTCTGCCCGCCTTTATAAGGGGTGATTTCGAGAATGTTCGGCAGCGCTTTTGGGCCAGTCATGACCATCTCCTTGATTGAGCTAGGTGACCTGCCGGGAACAGGCGCGAAAATCAAGTCTTTGACAGGGATTGAAATTCATCTGCGAGCGCAGATGCACTCGAAAACGCGGCTTCCACCTTGCTACCAAGACACCAATCTCCACAGGCGGCGAGCCGCTGGTCTGTATCTAACAGAAAGGGTACGCCTGCTGGCACCGGCGTCGAGGCATAGCGCCAGCGATGCAACACCTGATGTGGCGCGGACGACAGATCGTGTCCCGTCAATTTTGACGCCGCGTGCAACAGGGTCTGATGAACCTCGCCCAGCGGACCCTCAATATGCGCATCCGCCCAGTCATTGGCGGATTGAATAAGCAGGCTGTATGCGCCTGGCCGGCTCGGCTTTTGCGAATTCACCGCCATCCACCCAATTGGCGTATCCCCCGATTTCAAAGCCTGCCAGGGGAGATTCAGGGGCGTCTCAAACCCAAGCATCAGCGCGAAACATCCGCTCATGCGCACGCGGGCAAGTTCGGCCTGCCCGGAAAAATCAGCAGGCATCAAAGCCGCGGTCTGGTCGGCCGGGGCCGTCGACATAATCCAGTCAAAAGGACCCATACGATCCTTGGTCTGGGTCTCAATCCACCAGCCATCTGAGTTCCGAGTGAAACCAGAGGCGTGGATCTGCGTCCGCACATCCAGCGCTGAAGCCAGGGTCTTGCAGATCGCGTTCATTCCAGGCTGAGCCACAAACTTCGGCTTGTCCGAAACGCGCGCATCCGCGTGAAGCGAAACCTCTTTCGGCCAAGGGGCGACAATATTCCGCGCCTCAAGATCCCTCAAATAGGCGCGAAACCGATCTGACTCGGCGGTGAAATACTGCGCGCCATGATCGAACGCATACGGGTCTGCGCGCCGCGTCGACATCCGCCCCCCTGGTCCGCGGGCTTTTTCAAGCACGGTCACATCATGCTGCTCCGCCAGACGATGGCCGAGGGTCAGGCCGGCAATACCGGCACCGATAATGGCGATTTTCATGGTCAGCCTCCAGCGCGCTCGACCGTGACATAAACCACCACGGCGACCTGCCTAGAGGAATTTGTGATTTAGATGCGTCAGGCTTTAGCTGCCAATCGCCTGTTCATTGCGTTCGCCGGTGCGGATCCGGACAATGGTTTCAAGGTCAACCACGAAGACCTTGCCATCTCCAATCGTGCCCGTATTGGCGGCGGCCGTGATCGCTTCGACCACGCGATCGGCTTCCGAGGCTCCGCAGGCCACTTCGACCTTAACTTTTGGCAGCAGGCGGACTTCATATTCCGCACCGCGATAGACTTCTGTCTTGCCCTGTTGGCGCCCATAACCGCGCACTTCAGAGACCGTAAGCCCGGAAACATCCGCTTCCCCGAGCGCGTCAATCACCGCGTCGAGACGACTAGGTTTGAAGATCGCTGTAACTAATTTCATTTGGCCCGCCTCCAATTGCAGTCTTAACTCTACTCGTATCGGCTTGGTTTGTAACGTCAATTCTCGCTTTTTTTCGCGGTTCAGCCCGGTCTCGCCCTGCCAGTTTTCTAGGCATTACCGGTTTTGGACTGCCTGCCTTTACGGCTTTGGTCACTGGCGCCGCGGCGCTGCCGCTCGGTTTTGAATAGAGACGTTTGACCGCCTCCACCAGCACGACACCGCCCAATCCCGGCAAAGCGAACTCGCCCGCACGCTCCCAGGAACTGGCCGCGCCGGTAATGATTCGCCAGTCCAGAGGCGGCATATGCACTGCCGTGGTTGATGCCGTCACCTGAAACAGGCTGTCATTCAGGAACCGAACCATTTGCCGACGCGTCCACGGGCGGCCATGCCCAAATGGCTTGCTATCAACCAGCGACCACATGCTGCGGCGATTGGTGACCGCCACCACAATGCGCCCCTCCGGCGCCAGAACCCGCCAGGCTTCACGCAGGAGTTGCCGCGGACTGTCTGCTTCTTCTAGCGCATGGAGCAAGAAAACCCGGTCGAACAGGCCTTCCGGGAAGGGCAGTTTGTGTTCAGGAGCAAGACACAAGGCCTGACCGCGGGACGAAGCCAGACGAACTTCGCCAATCTCTTCCGGAACCACCCCGATACAACTTGCTGCTTTGTCCTGCCACAGCGGTAAAAGGGGGCTCGGATAGCCGATGCCAAGGACACGCTGGCCCTCACAATCATCCCACAGGGACGTCATCCGCTCGGACATGAGGCGCTTTGCTGCTTGCCCCAGACGGGACTTATAAAAGGCATCAAGGGTTGCCGCCGGCTGACGCATATGGCTCTAATCTTTCACGTTCGTTTTCACCCAGAGAGATGGGATCATGCTGACCATACATCAATTCCCCTGCCTGAATGATAATTACGGCTATTTAGCTCACGATCCGGAATCGGGCCAAACCGCCGCGATCGACACACCGGATGCGGACAAGTATCTGGCCGAGGCAGAGGTCCAGGGCTGGACGATCACGACGATCTGGAACACCCATTGGCACCCGGACCATGCCGGCGGCAATCTGAAGATCAAAGAGGCAACGGGCTGCAACATTATCGGACCAAAAGGGGAAGCAGAGAAAATTCCCGGCATCGACGAGGCCGTTGGTGGCGGCGACACGGTCACGCTTGGCGATTTACTGGCGCATGTGATTGACGTTCCGGGCCATACGCTCGGCCATATTGCGTTCCATCTACCGGACGCTGACACAGCCTTTGTGGGCGATGCCGTCTTTGCATTGGGCTGCGGCCGCGTGTTCGAGGGTGATATGCCGATGATGTGGAATTCGATGCGCGCGATCAAGGCGATGCCCCCTGAAACCACGCTCTATTGCGCTCATGAATACACACAGGCGAATGCCCGGTTCGCGGAAACCATTGAGACGGATAATGCCGCCCTAACCGCTTATGTCGCTGAAATTGATGCAAAAAGAGCCAAAGGTGAACGTACCGTTCCGATGCCGCTGTCCCGTGAACTGGCGACCAATCCATTTCTGCGTGCAGATGTCCCCGAATTACAGGCCGCCATGGGCCATCCCGGCGATGCCGCAGCGACCTTTGGTGAAATTCGCGGCCGCAAGGACCGGTTTTAATGGCCGCTCTGTCTGGCGATCTCGGCGCCAATGAGATCATTCGCCTGCTTAACATGAAACCCCATCCGGAAGGCGGGCATTATGCAGAGACCTATCGCCCGGATGGGCCCGAACGGGCAAGTTCGACGGCGATCTACTATCTCCTGCAGGCCGATGAAGTCTCAGCCTGGCACAGGGTGGATGCCGATGAGCATTGGCTCTGGCATGCGGGCGGCCCCCTGGCGCTGACTCTGTCACCCCCTGGCGGAAAAGGGGCGAAGGCGCATACACTCGGCCCGGGCTTGCGGGCCGGTCAAAGCCCTCAGGTCACTGTCCCCGCAAATTATTGGCAAACCGCCGAGAGCCTTGGCGCCTGGACCCTGGTGTCTTGCGTCGTGGCCCCGGGCTTCGAGTTTGAAACATTTGAACTCGCGCCGCCGGATTGGCGGCCCGACGTATAACTATAATGGGAGGGTAAAATGGCAGAAATTTCAGGGCGTTGTGACGACCGCTTTATGGGCGTCAAAGCCGCGTTTGAGAACAATTTCAATACGCAGGGCGAGATTGGCGCCAGTGTCGCTATCACCCATGAAGGTGATTTTGTCGTCGACCTGTGGGGCGGGCATCTGACCCGGGACAAGACGACACCCTGGGCGGAAGACACGATTACGAACGTCTGGTCGAGTACGAAAACCATGGCCGCCATGTGCCTTCTGGTTCTGGCTGATAAAGGCGAAGTCGATCTGCACGCGCCGGTCGGTACCTATTGGCCGGAATTCAATGCTGCAGGCAAAGACAAGGTCGAGGTCCGACACTTCCTCTCGCATATGGCAGGCCTGTCCGGCATGGACACGCCGGTTGAGGGCAACGCCTTGTATGACTGGGACTGGATGGTTCGTGAGCTCGCAGCGCAGACCCCCTGGTGGGAGCCCGGTACCGCGTCCGGTTATCATGCGCTGACTCAGGGCCATTTGATTGGTGAAGTGGTGCGCCGCGTCACCGACCAGTCGATTGGCGCTTTTTTCGCGCAGGAAATCGCCGGACCGCTCAACGCTGACTTTCATATCGGCACGCCAGACGAACAGGCGCCTCGCGTTTCCCCCCTGGAGCCCCCGGCTACCAACGTCACGCCTGCAGATGATGGATCGGTGGCATCCAGGACATTCAAAAACCCGCCCGTCGATGCGACCCAGGCCATGGACCCGAATTGGCGTCGCGCCGAAATCCCGGCTGCCAATGGCCATGGCAATGCGCGCAGCATTGTTCGGGCGCAAACGCCAATGGCGAATGGCGGCGAAGCCTTCGGCAAACGCATCCTATCCGAAGCGGGCGTGCGCCGCGTGTTTGAACAGCAATCGAGCGGCACTGATCTGGTCCTCGGCATCCCAGTCAATTTCGGCATGGGCTATGGCATCAACAACCCGCTCATGCCGATCGGACCGAACAAACACATTGCCTATTGGGGCGGATATGGCGGATCGATTGTCCTGATCGACCAGGATGCGCGGCTCTGTGTGTCTTACGTGATGAACCGCATGGAACCCGGAACGACAGGGGATGTACGAGGTCTGTCGCTCGTCATGGCAGCGTATCAGGCGCTGGCATAAATCGACCTTTTCGTCGAAACAGGGCTTGACCCTACAGCCCCGTGAGGGCGCATATGGCGTGTCATCGCGAAGCACAGGAGGCGATGATGACACGCTTGAAAACCTATAAAGTGAAAGACGTCGCCAGACTTTCCGGCGTCTCGATCCGCACGCTCCACTATTATGACGAGATCGGTCTGTTGACGCCGAAAAATCGGACATCAGCGGGCTATCGTCTCTATGATGAGAATGATCTGCTCCGCCTGCAGCAAATCCTGATCGGGCGGTCGCTTGGACTCGCCCTGGAGGAAATTCGCAAGTCTCTGGACGAAGATGGATTTAATTACGCACGGGCCTTGCAGAAACAACGCGCGCTGCTGGTTCAGCGTTTGGGACAGACGCATAAAATGATCTCAGCCATCGACTCGGCCCTGACCAATCTGGGTGAAGGCCGCGCTGCGACCGATTTCAAGGCGATTTTCGATGGCTTCGACCCAGCTGATTATGAGACCGAAACCAAATCCCGCTGGGGCGAGACGGATGCCTATAAGGAAAGTGCGCGACGGACCAAATCCTATAGCGATGCTGACTGGACCCTGATCAAATCAGAGCTCAACTCGATCTGGACTGATGCGGCGCAAGCCATGCGGCAGGGTGCAGCAACGGATTCCTATGTCGCGCTCGAAATTGTCGAACGCCATCGCAAACATGTGGATCGCTGGTTCTATGATCTCACCCCGGAAGGCCACAGAGGCCTGGCGGATATGTGGGAAGCAGATGAGCGGTTCCGCGCCAATATCGACAAGCATGGCGCTGGCCTGACCACGTGGCTTGTCGCGGCGGTACGGGCGGCGGAGGAAGCCATTTAGCCGCGAGGGCACGTTCCAATCTTGCCAACTCCCCCAGCGCTGGCCAAAGTCTCCTGAAAAGGCGCGTTGGGAGGCGGCTGACATGATCAAGCGGATAGCGTTGGGCACGGGCGGGATTCTGATCCTGCTGATCGGCATCATTCTGGTGCGGACCTTGAATTATGGCGGAGCGCCGCAGGACGTTCGCGAGATTGTGCTGCCGGAGGTGCCGGACTTTGATGCCGGCATTGCCGCGCAGCATCTCAGCGAGGCAATTCAGTTCCGCACAATGACCGTCGCACCAGGCGATCCGCGCCCAGGACAGGAAGGCCCCTGGCTCGATATGCAGACCTGGATGCAAGCGACCTATCCGACCTTTCACAGTGTTGCGTTGAGGGAATTCGTTCCCGGTGGCTACACTCTGCTTTTCACCTGGCAGGGCAGCGATCCGTCGCTTGATCCGATCCTGCTCATGGCGCATCAGGACGTTGTCCCGGTCAATATTGGGACGGAAGGTGACTGGGATGCCCCACCTTTCTCTGGCGCAATCCAGGATGGCTATGTCTATGGCCGCGGCGCGATTGATGACAAAGGCTCAATGGTCGGACTGCTTGAAGCGCTGGACGCTCTGGCCAACCAAGGCTTTGAGCCGAAACGCACCATTCTGCTCATGCTGGGCCATGATGAGGAAGTTTCTGGCTCGGGTGCCAGCGCCGGGGTCGAGCTGCTCAAGTCGCGCAGAATCTCACCCATCATGGCGCTCGATGAAGGCTTTATGGCGGTTGAGAATAATCCCCTTACAGGCGGTACCGTGGCGTTCATTGGCGTCGCCGAGAAAGGCTATGTGACCTTTACGCTGACCGTCACGGCAGAGGGTGGACACTCTTCAACGCCACCGCGCAACAGCGCTACTGTGCGCCTGTCGCGCGCCCTGATCGCGCTTGATGAGAACCAGATGACGGCCGATATGGACTATCCACTGGTCTCCGGTCTGTTCAAGGCGACCGGACGCGACATGCCCTTCGTGCAACGCATGGCCTTTGCCAATCAATGGCTGTTTGGGGGCTATCTGAAAGGCGTACTGAGTGCCGAGCCCGCCGCGAATGCAATGATCCGCACGACCACCGCCCCAACCATGCTGACCGGATCCGCCAAGGAAAATGTCCTCGCACAACGCGCTACTGCGATCATTAATTTCCGCATTCACCCGAAAGATACGGAAGAGAGTATCCTCGCTCATATCAAGACCGTGACCCGAGATATTGAAGGTCTGGACGTCACGCTCGGGCGCAGCGGCATTCGCGGCACCGGGGCCTCACCGGTCAGCCCGATGGACAATCTGGCCTTTGGCGTGCTCTACGCCGTTGCCGCCGATTCAAGTCAGGCGCCGGTTGCGCCGGGCCTGGTCCTGGGTGCCACGGATGGACGCTATGCGACGGCGATCACCGATAGTGTGTACCGCTTCATGCCAGCGGTGATGTCGCCGGAAGATCTCACAGGTTTCCACGGCACCAATGAGCGGATCACGGTCGAAAATATGGGCCGGCTGTCAAAGGGCTATGCTCAGATCATCCTGGCCATGGATGCAAATGCAGACTGAGGCCTAAAGCGCCGCGATCACCGCGTCGCCCATTTCGGTCGTCGACATTGACCCGCCAATATCGCCTGTCCGGGCGCCCGTTTCGAGCGCCTTGCCAACGGCGGCGAACAGTCTGTCAGCCGCCTCCGGTCGACCGAGCGACCAGCGCAGTGCCATTTCCAGAGATAGGATGGCGGCGCAAGGATTGGCTTTGCCTTGCCCGGCAATGTCCGGCGCCGACCCATGTACGGGCTCGTACAGCCCGGGTTTGCTATCATAACTGAGCGAGGCGCTTGGCAACATGCCAATTGACCCGGTCAGCATGGCGGCGGCATCGGACAGGATGTCACCAAACAGATTGCCGGCCAGAATAACGTCGAACTGTTTTGGGTCCCGCACCAATTCCATCGCACAGGCATCGGCCAGCACATGGCGCAGTGCCACGCCTTCACCTTCAGCGGCGTGCAGGTCGATCACGGTCTCACGCCAGAACTGGCCGCTTTCCATGACATTCGACTTTTCGGTTGAGACCACTTCGCCACGGCGCCCGCGCGCAATGTCAAAGGCGACGCGGGCAACCCGGTCAATCTCACCTTTGGTGTAGCGCGAGGTTTCATAGCCAAAGCTCTTGTCGCCAATGCCGCGCTCAAAGCCGCGTGGTTCGCCGAAATAGACGCCAGAGGTGAGCTCCCGGACAATCATGATGTCGAGACCGTCGACCACTTCGCGCTTCAGGCTGGACGCATCGACCAGAGCGGGAAAACAGAAAGCCGGGCGCAGATTGGCGAACGTATCCATGCCTTTGCGCAGTTGCAACAAGCCCATTTCGGGGCGCAAATGACGCTCGACACCGGTCCATTTCGGGCCGCCGACGGCCCCGAGCAGGACGGCATCACTGGACTTGGCTCTCACCAGCGCATCGACGGTCAGTGGCTCGCCATGCGCATCGATCGAGGCACCGCCAACCAGATCTTCCTCGAAGGTCAAGTCCGGCGCCAGTACTTCAGCAACCCGCCGGGCCTGTTCCGTCACTTCCGGTCCAATCCCGTCACCGGGCAATAAGAGCAAGGTCTGGCTCATGCGATCCTCTACAGCGTCATTTCAGTTTCGCGCCATAGATCAGGTTGTAAGGGACAAGTCCACTGCGACTTAAAGGGGCAAGGGCTCCGGCTCCGCCTCATACATGCGCACTTGCAAGTCTTGCGGCGCGACTTCCGCCAGGGCGGCGCGGAACACAGCCATATGCGGCTCAGCGAAATGGCTGACCAGGGCAGACTTGTCTTTCCAGCGTTCAATGATGCGCAGCAAATTGGGATCGATCAGGTCGCGACTATAAGCATATTCAATACAGCCGACTTCCTCGCGACTGGCCTTGATCATGGTTTCCATCGCGGCTTGTGCCTGGTCCCAGGCGCCTTCAGGAATGCGCGCGCTGCCTTCGACAATAATCACTCTATCACCTTGATATCGAGCACCAGTGTCTCTGCCACATCCTCGGGCGAGCGTTCATACGAGAGTTTCAGTTTTGATTTTCCGGTGGCCAGGGCCTCAAACACGAACATCTGATGCCCGCCGCTGCCGACGACGCCTTCCGGCGCCGGGTCAGCAAAATATCCCTCGCTCAGCTGATCGAGCTTGGACGCATCAATATCCTTCAGATACCAGTAATAGCCGGTCGTCGGATTGCTATCGAGCTTGAGCTGAAGCTTACCTTCGGGCCGCAACGTGATGTCCGTCCCGGTGGTTGGGTCGGTGAAGGTCTGGACGGGTGCCGCGCCCTCCAGGCCCTGCACTTCCGGCTTGGTGTTCATGATGTCAGGGACGCAGGCGGTGAGCATGGCAGCGCCGAGAAGCGAGGCGATCAATTGTTTCATCAGGCCGTCTCCAACCAGGGTGTGGCCAGCTTGCGCTGCGTTTCATAGGCGCTGATCGCATCTTCGGCCTGCAGGCTAAGCGCAATATCATCAAGGCCGTTGAGCAATTTCTCGCGGCGGCCCTCATCAAACTCGAACGCATGCTCGGCGCCATCCGGCGTCGTCACGGTCCGCGTTTCCAGATCGATCTCGAAAACGCTATTGCTGCCACCGGCTTGCGCCGCGAGCGCATCGCAAACCTCGACCGGCAGGGCGATGGCGAGAATGCCATTCTTGCCGCAATTATTATAGAAGATATCCGCAAAGCTTGGCGCGATCACGCACGTGATGCCCTGATCGAGCAAAGCCCAGGGCGCATGTTCGCGCGAAGAGCCACAGCCGAAATTCTCACCCGCAATCAGAACGCCAGCATTCTGATATTGCGGCTTGTTCAGCACAAAGTCCGGATTCGGCGAGCCATCGGCCCGCGTCTTCAATTCGTGGAACAGACCTTCTGACAGACCATCGCGCTCGGTCGTCTTGAGGAATTGCTTGGGAATGATCATGTCCGTGTCGACATTGACCATCAGCTTGCCCTTATCCATCAAGGGGGCAGCGGTGGAGCGGAGTTGCGTAAACGCGTTCATGGTGAGCTTTCTAGCGCGGCGTGTGGGCGATGAACAGGGTCGGCACGTCCTGTGTGCCGTTTCGGACGGTGAAGACTTCGGATCCAGGCTTCCGACCTGTGCGGATTTCGCTGACATCAAAGCCGGCATCGGCAAGCCGGGCCTGCGCAGCAGCAAGGTCATCCGTTTCCCAGGTCAGGCCCCAGATAAAGTCATTCGCGCTCGCATCATGGTCTTCGCCGAGCCGGTGGATGACTTCCAAGGTCAGGCCGCCGAGGCGGAAGAACAGGAATCGCGTCTTCCATTGCTCCGCCGTCCGGTCGAGGGCGAAGCGCAAGCCGAGCCGGGCGCCATAGGTCGCGACCGCACGCTCTGGATTGGGCGTATTGATGACCAGATGATCGAGGGTCGTCACTGCGCCTGGCGTGGCAGATTTGACGGTCAGCGGTGCATCGGGCTGTAATACAAAAGTCTTTACGCCCGCCATTTTGTCATCCGGAATGCGGAATCGTTTCCAGCTTCGGCTCGCACCGCTGTCGAGATGCGTGCTGGTGGTCTCGGAAACGTCGCTCGGCGACAGGCCGCGACGGGTCATGACATGATGATCGCCGCCAATATCATCGCTGCGATAGACCAGAGAGGTGAGCCTTGCGCCATCCTGTGTCATCGCTCGCAGTTTGTCTGCGGTCGCGCCGTCGCCTGCCGGCCCCATCAATTCCAGGGCCGTATTGCCAAGCGCGAAGACCGCTGTGCCAACGCCATCTCCGTCCGCACGCCAGGCCGGATCGCGGCCGAGCAGAAGTGTGTAATCCGCGATCGCGGCATCGAGGTCAGGACAGACCAGGACGAAATGGTCGAGCGCTGTAATCATGCTCTGAAACTCTCCAATTTGCGCTTCTGCTCACCGGCCGCATCGAAATTCTTCGGCGCCAACCAGGCTTCAAAGGCCGATTTGAGGCCAGGCCAATCCTCATCTGTCATGGCGTACCAGGCGGTGTCGCGATTCTTGCCTTTGACCACCATGTCATTGCGGAACACGCCTTCATAGGCAAAGCCAAACCGGCTCGCCGCACGATGCGAGGCGGCATTGTCATTATGGCATTTCCACTCATAGCGACGATAGCCCAGCTCATCGAACAGGTGGCTCGCCATGAGATACATGGCTTCGCTGGCCGCGGGCGTGCGTTTCAGGGCCTCGCCAAACGCGACGCAGCCAATCTCGGCGCTGCCATGGATTTCGCGAATGCGCATATAACTCGCCATGCCCAGAACTTTGCCATCATTGCCCTTACGGATGACAAGCGTTTCCCAGCCATGATCGGCGCAGACATGATCGAGATGTTGTTCAAACGCCTGGCGCGACTCGAACGGCCCGAGCGGCATATAATCCCAGATATGTTTGACAGCCGGCGCGGCGACGGCGTCATACAGGCCATCTCCGTGCGCGGTCCAATCAAGCGGTTCCAGAACAACGCGCTGGCCCGTCAGCGGCCATTGCCCGGGACGCTCGCGGCGGGTCCAGTTGCGCAGGCTCACCCCCCGATCACCCCGGTGATCGCCGCCCGCGCCGCCAAATGCGGGCTCATCAGATGGGTACGGCCGCCGCGGCCCTGACGGCCTTCGAAATTGCGGTTCGAAGTAGAGGCGCAACGCTCGCCTGGCGCCAGAATGTCCGGATTCATGCCAAGGCACATGGAACAGCCGGGCTCGCGCCATTCAAAGCCGGCTGTTTCAAACACTTCATCCAGACCTTCGGCTTCGGCCTGCGCGCGCACCAGACCGGAGCCCGGCACAATCATCGCGCGCACGCCTTCGGCCACTTTGCCAGACTTCGCGACACTGGCGGCGGCGCGCAAATCCTCAATCCGCGAATTGGTGCAGGATCCGATAAAGACGCGCTGCACCGGCGTCCCGGCGAGTTTGGCACCAGCTTCCAGGCCCATATATTCCAGCGCGCGGGTCGCCGCGGCTTGTTTGACCGGATCGCTCATCCGTGCCGGATCCGGCACGGTCGCGGAGAGCGGGATGGCCTGTTCCGGGCTGGTGCCCCAGGTCACGGTCGGCTCAATCTCGGCAGCATTGATATGGATCACTTCGTCCCAGACCGCATCCGCATCCGAATACAGGGTCTGCCAATGACGCTCGGCAATCTCCCAGGCGCCGCCCTTGGGCACGGCTGGGCGGCCTTTCATATAATCAAACGTCGTCTGATCCGGCGCGATCAAGCCAGCCCGGGCGCCGCCTTCTATGGACAGATTGCACAAGGTCATCCGCCCTTCCATGGACAGGGCACGGATCGCTTCGCCGCGATACTCCATGACACAGCCCGTGCCACCAGCCGTGCCGATCCGGGCGATGAGATGCAGGGCCAGGTCCTTCGCTGTGACGCCATCGGCCAGAGCGCCGGACACTTCAACCGCCATATTCTTCATCTTGCGGGCGCGCAGGGTTTGTGTCGCCAGGACATGCTCGACCTCGGACGTGCCAATCCCATGCGCCAGCGCGCCGAATGCCCCATGGGTCGAGGTATGGCTGTCGCCGCAGACAATGGTCATGCCCGGCTGAGTCCGGCCCTGCTCCGGTCCGACGACATGGACAATACCATTATTGAGATGCCCCATCGGGAAGAATTCGATGCCGTGTTCGGCGACATTGCGCGTCAAAGCGGCAAGCTGATTGCGGGCCGCATCATCGCGCACCCCGTCGAGGCCGAGCGCCTGTTTCTCGGTCGGCGTATTATGGTCCGCCACGGCCAGGGTGAGATCTGGCCGGCGCACTTTCCGACCTGCCGTTTTCAATCCGGCAAAAGCCTGCGGCGTGGTCACTTCGTGAATCAGATGCAGGTCGATAAAAAGGAGCGCCTCACCCGTGTCGGCATCTTCATGCACCACGTGCTGGTTCCAGATTTTATCATACAAGGTTTGACCGGACATCGCTTTTCACCTTTCCAGCCGCGTGTATCAGCACGGGCCGCTCCATTCTGCAAGCGGTAGGGCGCAACAAAAAGGCGCTGAGAAAAAATCTCAACGCCTTCTCGTAGCAACCGGCTCCAAACTGGAGCCTGGAGAGACGATCTGGCAGGGCTCGCTGCCAGACCGATCAGGTGGATCCGAGCGCCGCGGCGCTCGGATCGGATCAGTTACAGTCGCAAGAAGCGCCGATATTCAGAACCACCAGGCTGGCACGAACCGTTTCGTAACGCGTCGGATTGGTCACAGTTTCGGTTTTCGCATTCATCTTGCGGATTTCGATCGGCTGAATAATCGTCCGAACAACCGGCTGATAGATGTCGCGCTGGGTGACAGCTTCGAAATACGTCTCGGAGCGTTCTTCCTGATACTCTTCGGTGACTTGCGGAATGTAATTCACAACCGTTTCCGGCACGGAAACCCGCTCGGTGCGACGGGCCAGCGTTTCCGTCTCATAGCGCGTGTCGCGGGTGATTGTCTCCGTGCGACCTTGCAGGACCTCATTCACGACCGGCTGGATCGTGGTGACGACGACCGGCTGAACCACATTGCGGGTGACATTGTCGATATAGACATCCTCGACCTCGAGAATGGTCCGCTCGCTGACCTGAGGCGTAATATTCTCGACGATGCGGGGCGCATCTTCCGTTTCGATCCGCAGCGGCAGACGCTCTTCTTCATAGCGTGTGGCTTCGGTAATCGTCTCGGTTGTGGCGCGCAGGATCTGACGTTCGATCGGCTGGATCGTGGTGATCGTCTTTGGCTGATAGATATTCCGCTTGGAGGTGTATGGAATGACTTCTTCGGTATATTGTTCCTCAGTCACGGTGGTGAGGTCTTCCGTGACGGTCTCAACCGTATCCGGAATGATGACCGAGTGCCGCTGAACCGGCGCCGTGCGCGTCTCATAGCGGATCTCATTGGTGATCGTCTCGGTGACCGGGCGCACGATCCGGCGCTGAACCGGAACGACGGTCGTTCGCTCTACCGGCTGAATAATCTCGCGGCGGGTGACGACGTCGTAATACGTCTCTGTGACTTCATCTCGCGTCTCAGTGGTCACCTGCGGAATATAATTCTCGACCACAGTCGGGACCGAGTCGCGTTCATACTGCGTCGCGAGTCGATTGGTCTCATAGACGCGATCCTCGGTAATCTCGTCGACAGAGCCCTGCAGCACCTGGCGGGTAATCGGCTGGATCAGCGTCCGCTGGACTGGCTGGGTGATGTCACGGCGCGTGACGGCGTCGATATATTCAGTTGTTTCTTCAATCTCAGTGCGGGTCTCGACCTGCTCGTCGACATTTTCACAGCACATGATGGTTTCAATCGCGGTTTGCGGTCCGCCCAGATAACGCACATCCGTATTCGCGCCGCTGGCGCCGGATTGCGAAATGATGTTGCGGATTTCGTCATCCGTGAGCGCACGGTCAGCTGTGGTATCGCCGCTGGCAGAGTAACGTTCGCCTGCCGCCTGGCCATCCCAGCTATTCTTGTCCCCGTCGGCAACGGCCGACAGTGGAAGCAGCACTGCAGCTGCCGCACCGATCATGATCGATTTTGATACTTTCATATCTTGTACCCCTTTTAAGCGACGTCTGCGCACCGCTTGATATTACGCCATCCAGCTTGACCCGATCCATTTCGGGACAGTTGAACGACAAGACGCAAAACGTGCGCCATTTATTTCGTATAGGAAACGAAATAGGAGAATCCAATCGGATTCCCGCGATAAGAGAAAAATCTGCTGCTATTTTAGACAGTTAGAACAAGAAGTTAGAACGCAGAAATCGTGCCAGTTTGCGGGTTCGCGCGGCCAAGCCAAAGAAAAACCCCGCCGATGAAGCGGGGTTTCTCGAAAAGCTGAGTTTCGAAAAGAAACTATGCTTCGGCGTCGCCCTCTGGCGCTGCTTCTGCAGCAGCTGCTTCAGCTTCAGCCGCGGCGGCTGCGGCCGCATCTTCGGCGGCTTTCGCTTTTGCGGAGGCTTCACGCTCTTTCGCAGCTTCTTCGCGGCGCGCCACTTTTGCGGCATCGCGCTGACGACGCAGCTCGGTTTTAGACGTGGTGATTTCGGTGGTTTCCATACCGTGGCCGGTGGTCCGTTCCGCAATCCGGGCAGATTTACCGCGGCGATCACGCAAATAGTAAAGCTTGGCGCGACGTACGCGGCCCTTGCGCTTCACTTCAATGCTTTCAATCATGGGCGACACAACTGGGAAAACCCGCTCAACGCCTTCGCCGAACGAGATCTTACGAACGGTGAAATTCTCATTGAGGCCTTGTCCAGCGCGGGCAATGCACACGCCTTCATAACGCTGCACGCGCTCACGGTCGCCTTCTTTAATACGCACGTTCACAGACAGCGTATCACCTGGCGAAAATTCTGGGATGGTTTTGCCAGCGGTGACGCGGGCAACTTCTTCAGCTTCGAGCTGTTCAATCATGTTCATCGTCCGTCTCCGACGCTCGCAATTTGGGTCCATTTCGGGAAGCCGCCCATAAATCGGGTCGGCGATGTTTTGTCAATGCCTGACTCTGCTGATTCCTCCACTCGGCAACAGCTTTGTGATCACCGGACAGAAGCACGTCCGGTGTGGCGCGGTTTTCCCAGATTCGTGGCAGCGTATATTGCGGATATTCGAGCAAGCCATCACTGAAGCTTTCGTCCTCGACCGAGGCCTGATTTCCGGCCACGCCCGGGATCAGGCGAAGGGTCGCTTCGAGCATCGCCATGGCCGCAACTTCGCCGCCAGCCAGGACAAAATCCCCGAGTGAGACTTCCTGCATCTCGCGTCCGTCAATCACGCGCTGATCAAGGCCTTCAAATCGCCCACAAAAGAAGATCAGACCCGGCCCCTGCGCCCAATTGGCGGCCATAGACTGAGTTAATGGCGCGCCGCGTGGACTTGGATAGATAAGCGGCCGGTTATCTTCCGGCAGGCCGTCTATCGCCGCGGCCGCAACATCCGCTCGCAAAACCAGGCCCGCGCCACCGCCAGCCGGCTTTTCATCGACCTGACGATGCTTGCCGAGGCCAAATTCCCGCAACTGCACCGTTTCCAGGGACCAAAGCCCATCCTGACGCGCTCGGTCCAGAATGGATACTCCGAGTGGCCCCGGAAAAGCCTCCGGATAAAGCGTGATCATGGTTGCTGCGAAGGTCATGAGGGTCCGACCGAGAGCGCCAAAACACGGGAGATGACCGCGCGTGGCAGGTTTGACTGGTTCTGCCAGTCATTGATCGCAGCATCGACCTGTTTCAGGGCGGTCTTACTGGTCGCACTTGGCTTATCGAGCACGTTTTCGCGCATCAACGCGGCGCAGACATCGCGCGAGGCGATCCAGGCATCATATCCGGTGAAGCGGAGGAAATATTGCGCCGTCGCGCCACCAAGGCGTGACCCGTGCTTGCCGAGGTGCGCCAGCAATCCGGCCTGATCCTCGGCCGGCCATTGGTCGAGAAAGGCGCCAAAGCTGCCATCGGCCTTCGCCGTCTCGGCGATAAAGCGCGCATTGGCGATCGTTGCGGTGATCTTCTGCCCATTGCGAACGATCCCTTTGTCGGCGAGTAAGCGATCGAGATCCTCATCCGCATAGAAGGCGACGCGCAGCGGCTGAAAGCCATCAAAGGCGGCTTCGAACCCATCCCATTTGTTGCGGATCACCTTCCAGCTGAAGCCCGCGCTGAAAACAGCTTTGGTCATTTCCGCCAGATAGCGGTCATCGCTGATCGATGTCAGATCCGCAGCGCCGTGCTCATTGGCGGCACGGGCCAGGACCTCATCCGCCGATCCGTGATGGCCGGCGGCCAGGTCCAGGATTTCGGCGAAGGTCCGCATGTCATGCGTCCCGTTCTTCGCGCACCGGCATGACTTTCAATCCAGTAATCTGATTCCGGTTTTTACGCGCAATATCGAACCGATAGCCATAGAAGGCGAAGCGCTGCCCAGGCTCTGGAATGGTCTGTGCCTCATGGATGACCAGGCCGGCAATGGTCACGGCTTCCTCGTCCGGTAGTTCCCAGCCCATGGCGCGGTTCAGATCCCGGATCGTGACGCCGCCTTCGACATAGACCGAGCCGTCAGACTGCGGTCGGACCCCGCGTACGACCACGTCATACTCGTCGCGAATATCGCCGACAATCTCTTCGAGAATATCTTCCAGCGTGACCAGCCCCTGCAAGGCCCCATACTCATCCACAACCAGAGCAAAATGGCTGCGTTTCTTCAAAAACAGGTCGAGCTGGTCTTCGGCTGCCGTGGTTTCCGGAATGAACCAGGGATCACGGCAGATATCGAGAATATCGAGCCCCGTCGTCTTGCCATTATTACCGACAATCGCCCTGAGTAGGTCTTTCACATGCAGGATACCGACAATTTCTTCTTGGTCACCACGGAAGAGCGGCAGCCGCGTATGCGGGCTGGCCAGCGCCTTGCGGACAATCGCATCGGCGGTCTGATCGGCATCGATCATGGTGATATTCTTGCGGTGGATCATGACCTCTTCGACCGTCATGTCTTTCAGATCCAGCGCGCCCACCAGTCTATGACGGTTCTTTGCGTCGAGGCCCTCTTCTGAATGGTGGAGGTCAATCGTACCCCGAATATCATCTTCAGCGGTCACCGCATCGCCTGGCTGGGTGACGCCCAGCAGACGCAGCAAGCCATTGACCAGAACCTGCGCCCCCGCCACGACCCAGCCAATCACCCAAACCACGGCACCGATCGGTCGCGCGACGCGCATGGCCATACTGTCCGGGCGATTGATCGCATAAGTTTTCGGCGTCATCTCGGCACAAACAACCACCACCAGAGTCATCACGGCGGTCGCGATAGCGACGCCCAACGGCCCGGGAATGAGTTGCCGGAACAGCTCTGCCGCCAGAATCGAGGCGAGAATATTGACGATATTGTTGCCGACCAGAATGGCGCCAATCAAGCGCTCCCGATCAGCGATCAATCGATTGACAAGGCCGGCGCGTTTATTGCCGTCTTTTTCCAATTGGTGCATGCGAGCCCGGCTGGCCGCGGTGAGCGCTGTTTCTGACCCTGAAAAGAAGGCAGACATGCCGATCAGGATGACGATGGTCACGAGTATGCCGATAATCATCAGCTTTTTTGCAGCTCCTCAGTTAAAAATGCGCGCACATCAGATAGGTCCGCATCCGGATAGATGAAAGCCTCACCCAGTCCTTTGGCGAGAATAAGCGGCACACGGCCAGCCCGCGCCTTCTTGTCCTGTTGCATCGCCGTAACTAAAGCATCGGCCCGATAGGGACCGCCGGGCAGACTGGTTAGCTCGGCTGTGAGACCCGAAGCAGCAATCACCGCGGCGCCTTGTTCTGCATCCTGCACCGACATCAGACCAAGCCGCGCCGAATAGCGTAATGCGAGCGCCATTCCGGTACCAACCGCTTCCCCATGCAGCAGATTGGCCCGATAACCATTTTCCGCTTCCAGCGCGTGGCCAAATGTATGACCGAGATTGAGCAAAGCACGGACACCGCCTTCGCGCTCATCCTGCGCAACAATATCGGCCTTGGCCTGACAGGAAACAGCGACGGCTTCGGCAATCGCGGCGGGCTCCAGCGCCAGCACGTTTTCACCATGCGCCATCAGCCAGTCAAAGAAACGGCGATCATTGATCAGGCCATATTTAAGGATTTCGGCATACCCGGCCCGTCGTTCGCGCTCCGGCAACGTCGCCAGAACATCTGTATCCGCCAGGACGAGCCGCGGTTGATAAAACGCCCCAACTAGGTTTTTGCCATGCGCCGAATTGACCGCCGTCTTGCCGCCCACCGAGCTATCGACCTGGGCGAGCAGCGTGGTCGGAACCTGGACAAATTGCATCCCGCGCTTGAGCAGAGACGCGGCCAGGCCCGTCAAATCCCCGATCACACCGCCTCCAAACGCGATCAAGACATCGTCGCGTCCCGCTCCCGCCTGCAGCAACCAGTCCAGGGCTTCGCCCAAAAGCGCCCAATTCTTGGTGCCTTCGCCAGCGGGTAAAACGTTTTCATGCGCCGAGACATTTGCCGCTTTCATGCCCGCGATGAGGGTCTCTCCGTGCAGCGCCCAGACGGTCTCATCACTGAGGACGAAGACCCGCGGCTGCTTCAGAAAAGGCTGCAGCAACGCGCCGGCGCGGGCCAGCAATCGGCCGCCAATCAGGATGTCATAGCTGCGCTCGTCCAGCTCGACGCGGACACGGTTCGGCTCGGTTATGATTGCGGCGTCCATGACTCCAGGGCCTTAATAATAGCGGTGACCGTTTTGGAATGCGGCCCATCCACGCTGTGGACGGTCAGATCCGCGAGCTCATATATAGGACGGCGCTCATCAAACAAGTTGGAAAGCACTTCTTTGGCATCGGGCCGGCGCAAGAGCGGACGGTGATTGCGGCGTGACACGCGCTTCCATAGTGTTTCCAGATCGGCATTGAGCCAGATCGTGACCGCCTTTTCACGCATTAATTGTCGGGTCTCAGGGTTGAGATAGGCGCCGCCGCCTGTGGCCAGAATATGGGGCTTCTCATCCAGCAGCCGTTTCAGCACCTGGTGTTCGCCGCGCCGGAACTCTTCCTCCCCATGTAGGGAAAAAATATCCGCGACCGACAATCCAGCCGCTTTCTCAATCTCATTGTCGCTATCATGAAAGCTGCGGCCAAGCCTTTCGGCCAAACGTCGGCCCACGGTGGACTTTCCCGCTCCCATAAGTCCGACGAGTGCAACTGTTCGACCTGCCCAGGGCGCCTCATTTCTGTCGGTTTTTAAGGTACTAGTTCGGTCTTCAGCCATGGTCTTTTCGGATCTTCACATCTTGTCCTATACAGACGAAGCGGATCCGGCAATCTTTGACCATCGCGGCAGTATGCGAAAGGCAATTCATCCATGCGCAAGTGGCTCATCATTCTCGCCGTCCTGATCGTCGCCGTCCTGGCCGTGATCTGGTGGCTTGGCAATTCGGCAAATGCTCACAAACCCGAGTCCGGCGAAGTGCGCATGGAGATTGAACATGTTCTCTAGGGCGGCCCTGATTGGCAGCCTGATGATCGGACTGGGCGCGTCTTTCGGCGCGACCGCTCAGATCGAGTCCGACAGTATGGAGGATCTCGGCGCCTGGGGGCAGCGTTATTTATCCTCAAACGAAACGGAATTCCCGACGACGCTTTGGCGCAATTCGAATGATGAATATCTGCTTTTTCTGCTGCAATCGGTTCAGACGCGCGACCTCGGCCCGGCCGAGCGCGGCTTGTTAAGGCGGATTATCTTGTCCCCCGCGACTCCGCCACGCGGAGAAAAAGCACAAGACTTGCTGGCGGAACGGGCGCGTCTGATGCTCGAATTGGGCGAAGCGCGGGCCGCCGCAGCTTTGGTGCCACAACTCGAACAGGCCGCACCGGGCCTTGATGCCGAGACGCTCGCAGTCGATCTAGATCTTGCCAGCGGTCAGGAAGCAAGCGCCTGCAACACGCTGAACGGCGCGGTCAGGGACGGCGAGTATTGGCTGAAACTTCGGGCGGTTTGTGCCGTCCTTCGAGACAATTTTTCGGGCGCGCAACTGGCTATTGAGGTCGCCTCCGCGCAGGGCGTCGATGATCCCTGGCTGGTCGAAGCGATCTTTGCCGCCGCGGGCGACACACCCAACCCACCGGGCGCGAAATTCGACTCCGGGCTCAATATCGCTCTATCCGCCAAAGCGATCCTCAACACAAACCGGGTCACCCTGGCGGAAGACCGGCCGGATCTTGCCGCTGCGGCGGCCCGCCGACCGGGTGTGCCATCGAAACTCCGCGCGCGCTTTGCCGAGATAGCGAGCGACAATGAATTGATTACGCCGGAAGATCGCCGTGATGTTTTGCTCAGCCTGCTCGAGGATGAGGACTATGCGCCTCAGTCCGCGATTGAGGAAACGATCAAAATACTGATCGATCCGCTCAGCTCTGACGCCATCCGCGCTGAACAATTGAGCGCCGTTCTGGCCGACAGTTCCTTGAGTTCACTGAACCAGTATCGCAGCACGGCCCGACTTTTTCTGCCGGACATAATCGCGCTGCCGAAGACTTATGATACTGCCGGCGCCGCGCTCGAATTCGCCCAGGCGGCCATGGTCGCCGGCGATCGCGAAACCGCGATGAACTGGCTCAGCGCCCTGGCCATTGAAGGCGTGGAACAGCCAGATTCCTATGAAGTCGCCCTTCTGGAAGCCGCCGACATCATTGTTGGTGGCGAGGCCTCACGCCCTACCCTGCTGTCGATCGAGAAACGCCTGGTCAATTCCGTCGCCTCGGCTGAACGGGAAGCCCAAACCGCGCGCATCTTTGCAGTCTGGACTGGCTTCGACGTGCCCTTATCACCGATTGCACGTGATTTCGTCGCCGGCGTATCCGGCGAGGGCGAACGGATCGCACAGGGCGATATAACCAGTTTGAAAGCGGCATGGCTCGATGATGCGATCGGCGAAACGGCCTTGCGCGTCCTGACCACGACCAAAGGCGATGCGGGTCGGTTGGCAGCATCTGATCTGGCTGTGCTGCTCGACACATTGATCGCGCTCGATGCCGAAGATGTCGCGCGGGATCTGGCCCTGGAGACCACCGAATTCTGGAAGGAGATGGAATGATGCGCGCCGCCTGGCTGCTCGCGATCGCCCTGACTCTTGGCGCGTGTGCCAGCGTCGATCAAGACCATCACGCTGCAGACTCTCGACCCCCACCAGGCTCAAATCAAATGCTGCGCGCGCCGATTACGATTTCGGACGGACTGGAAGTGATCGTCTCTGATGTCGTCATTCCACCAGGCGCGACCGTGCCGCGCCATTTCCATCCTGGTGAGGAATTCGTCTATGTCATCGAAGGCTCAGCGGTCCATGTCGAGGCTGGCAAACTCGATCAGGTGCTGAGCGCTGGCGATGGCTATGTCATCCCGCCGGAAGCGGAACACGCCCCGCGCGGCGGGCCGGATGGAGCCCGGGCGATTGTCTTTCGGGTTCACAAGGACGGCCTGCCCGAGCGGATCGATATTGGCGAAAATGGTCCTATTCCCGATGTGCGAGATCTGAGCTTGCGGTCCAGCGCGGCTGATCTGGCAGACCTGCAGGCGAAAGTCGAAAGCCGCGATGGCGCCGAATGTCGCCCAATGTCACGCCGCGCCGTGATGTGCCATGTCGATCATGGCCGGGAAATCTATGTATTTACCGAGCCGGGTGCACTAGCGCATCCCTCCGCCCTGTTCCGCGGCTTCGTGATTGCGGAGGATGGCACGCCGCAATTACAGGAACGCGGCTGGTCCGGCACTGATGCTGCTGCGGCACAGGCCTTCTATTCATCGCTGACCGCATGGCCGCATACAAGCCACGATCACTGAGCGGCCGCGAGCGCCTCTGCCGGCGCCAAATCCCCATCATAAAGCGCCCGGCCAAGGATCGAGCCGGAGATCGGACGCACACCCTCATGGACCCGCAAGTCATGTATGTCCTGGACGCTGGCAACCCCGCCGCTGGCAATCACCGGAATCGACACGGCATCTGCAAGCTCACCTGTGAAGGCAACGTTCACGCCAGTCTTCATGCCGTCGCGGGCAATGTCGGTGACGATCAAGGCGGCGACGCCGCACCCTTCGAACGCCTTGGCAAGCTCCACCGCTGACATGTCCGAGGTTTCGGCCCAGCCTTCGACCGCGACCATGCCATCCTTGGCGTCGATGCCGACCACAACCTGGCCCGGCAAAGCGCGCGCCGCAGCTTTGACCAGCTCTGGATCGCGCAGCGCCGCGGTGCCGAGAATGACGCGCGAGAGACCGGCCTCCAGCCAGGTATCAATCTGCGCGCGGGTGCGAATGCCGCCGCCCAGCTGAACCGGCACATCGGTCGCGGCCAGAATGGCCCTGACGGCGTCGGCATTGGCGCTGGCGCCTTCAAAGGCACCATTCAGATCGACCACATGCAAATAGGAAAATCCCATCTGCTTGAACTGACGCGCCTGATCCGCGGGGTCGGGATTGTATTGCGTCGCCTGGTCCATCTCACCGCGCAGCAAACGCACGCATTGGCCATCCTTGAGATCAATCGCGGGGTAGAGCGTAAAACTCATTGGGGATTCCACAACACAAAATTGGACAGGATTTGCAGCCCGACCCGCTGGCTTTTCTCCGGGTGGAACTGGGTGGCGAAGATATTGTCGCGCGCGACCGCGGCAATGATCGGCTCACCATAATGCGTGGTCGCAGCAATATCGTCGGGGGCTGGATCGCGATAGGCATAAGAGTGCGTGAAATAGACGTGCGGGTCGTCGCCCAGATCCGCCAGGATCGGGTGCGTCTTGGCCAGCGTCAGCGCATTCCAGCCCATATGCGGAACGACAAGGCCATCGCCAGGCGTGATCCGGTCAATATCGCCGGGAATCCAGTCAAGCCCAGGCGTCTCGCCATCTTCGAGACCACGCGTGGCCAGCAATTGCTGACCCACACAAATACCGAAAAAGGGAACGCCGCGCTGCATGACGGCTTCGGTCAGCGCGTCCACCAAGCCGTCATGGGCGTTTAGATTGTGCGCACAATCGGCAAAATGCCCGACGCCCGGCAAGACGATCCGGTCGGCATGAGCAATGGCCAATGGATCCGCTGTGATGCGAATTTCCCGCGTCTTTTTGGCATTATTGGCTGCCACACGCAGGGCACGCGCAGCCGAGTGCAAATTGCCGGAGCCATAATCGATGAGCGCGATGGTCTTCATGCGTGCGCCCCTAGCGGAGAACCGGGCCGAGGAAAAGAGGCGGGAGGCGATCAATTCAGCATTTCGCGACGAGAGTCTGGCCTTTCCCCGCCGGGCTTGGCAGGAGGGAGACAAACAGATTGCAAGCTTTCGGAGGAATTCCCCATGTCATTGCCCGCCACTTATCTGCAAATGGTCTCAACCCTGGAAGAGTCCGGCACGCTTCGCATGGAGCTGGTCGAGAAAGAGATGCCAACGCCCAAGCCTGACCAGATTATCGTCCGGGTCGAGGCGACGCCGATCAATCCCTCAGATCATGGCGTGATGTTTGGCTGGTCTAATATGGCCGCCGCGGCGAGCTTCGGGTCCGGCAAGGACACGGTCCTGACCGCCCCGGTGCCGGAACAAGGCATGCGGATGATGAAAGCCCGTATCGGACAGGCCCTGCCGGTCGGCAATGAAGGTGCTGGCACCGTGGTTGCGGCAGGCGAAAACGAATATGCCCAGAGCCTGATGGGCAAGACCGTCGCGGTTATGGGCGGCGGCATGTATGGCGAGTATCGCGCCGTCGAGGCAATGATGGCCCTGCCCCTGCATGACGGCAATACGGCCAAGGAAGGCGCGTCCTGTTTCGTCAATCCGCTGACCGCGCTCTGCTTCCTTGAGACCATGCGGATGGAAGATCACACGGCGATTGTGCATACAGCCGCGGCGTCAAATCTCGGTCAGATGCTGAACCGGATTTGCCAGGCCGATGGCGTCGATCTGGTCAATATCGTCCGCAAACCCGAGCAAGAAGAAATCCTGAAAGGCCTTGGTGCCAAATACATTGTCAATTCCAGCAGCGACAGTTTCATGCCGGATCTGATTGACGCCATTCACGCGACCGGCGCGACGCTTGGCTTTGACGCCACCGGCGGCGGCAAGCTGGCGTCAGACATCCTCACGGCGATGGAAGGCGCCGCCGCGCGCACGCCCGGCGCTTATAGCATTTACGGCTCGGTCGCGCACAAGCAGGTCTATCTCTATGGCGGCCTCGACACCTCGCCGACCACGCTCAGCCGCGGCTATGGCATGGCCTGGGGTGTTGGCGGCTGGCTGTTGCCAAACTTCCTCGCCAAAGCCGGGATGGACGTCGCGATGCGTCTGCGCAAACGCGTGGCAGATGAGCTGACCACGACTTTTGCCAGCCATTATACGGGCGAGTTGTCTCTGTCAGAGGCGTTGCAGGCCGAGAATGTCGCGAAGTACAATGCCAAGACAACCGGGCAGAAATACCTGATCTGTCCGCAAAACCCGATTTAAAGGCTGCCTTTGGTGCTGGCCGCCGCCCCGGCCAGTTTCATGTCCGGGGTCACCGCCATGCGCAATGCCCGCGCCACGGCTTTGAAACAGCTTTCGGCAATGTGGTGATTGTTCTCGCCAATTAGGTTTTCAATGTGCAGGCACATGCCGCCATTGCCCGCCAGCGCCTGGAAGAATTCCTTGAACAATTCAGTGTCCATATCGCCGATCTTGTCGCGCTGAAAATCGACTTTCCAGATGAAATAAGGGCGTTTGCACAGGTCGACCGCTGCCCGGCTCAGCGTCTCATCCATCGGCAAATAGGCGTGGCCATAGCGCGTTATCCCAGCAAAATCATCCAGCGCCTGTTTGATCGCCTGCCCGATCACAATACCGGTGTCTTCGACCGTGTGGTGGCCATCTATGTGCAAGTCGCCATCCGCTTTGACGGTCAAATCCATGAAAGAATGACGCCCCAGCGCATCCAGCATATGGTCGAAAAAGCCAATGCCGGTCGAGATATCCGTCTTCCCGGTCCCGTCGAGATTAACGGTCACCGTAATGTCGGTTTCTTTGGTCTTGCGCGAAATGGTAGCGGTTCTGTCAGTCATGCGAGCTCAAATAAGGTGAATATTCTGCGACGGCTAGCACAGATCTGTTCACGACTCCCTAAACAATTGCGGTCACAACGATAGCAGAGGGATGAGTCGGGCATAAAAGGCAGTTGCGTTGAAACCTATTCGAGCCTTTTCGAGATCTCTGGCGAGGACGAGCTTCGCCAGCGTGCTTTCGATGGTTGCGGCCACGTTGGCCCTGATCCTCTCGACCCTTTTTACCCTTTTCTATTTTGCGCAATCCTGGAACGCTTATCAGCTCGGGGCGCACGAAGCCGGCCTGCAGGTCGCAGAAATTATGAGCGAGGAATTGTTCCACCAGGATACCCGCGCCATGGAAACCGCTATGCAGCATTCTCTGGCCGAGCGTGCGCTTATCCTCGACCCGACCGGCACACCGCTCATGGGAACCCTGGCGCCAGAGGTCGAGTCGCGCGCGAAACAGTTCCCGCTGACCCATGGCGATGAAACGCTCGGGACTCTGGTCTACGCCTCGCGTCATCAGTTCCAGCCGCCACTACCCATCTGGGGCGCCGTTCTGATCTGCCTCGGCGTCACCGGACTTTCGGCCCTGATCATGGGTTTCTTCGCCAATACCGTGGTCGGCTATGTCGGTCAGGTGACCCGTCTCATCGGGGATTATTCCCTGGTCGGCACCAGCCGGCGCAAAGTCTCGAAATTTGCCTTCGCCGAGTTTCGCCAACTGGCCCTCGCAACGACGCGGGCGACCCGGCGCGTCGCCAAGGAACTCGATCACCTGCGCGCCACTGCGCGTTTGGATGAACGCACCGGGATGCTGAACGAGCCCGCCTTCCATCAGGAAGTCAAAGAAGCGATCCACGTCTTGTCACCGACAGCGCAAGCCGTGCTGATCACGATTGAATTCCAAGCCCAGAATGCCAGCCAGGACGGGCCCAACCTGCCCCTGACCAATGAGGCTTATATTGAAGCCGCAAACCGGCTCCGCATTTTTGCCGAACAAGCGGTCATGAAACATGGCTATGAGCCGAGCGACTGGATCCTCGGCAGCCTCTTCTCGGATCAGTTTGCTCTGTTGATCAAGGCCAATGCGTCTCGCGATGATGTCGCGCAAGTCATTCGCGAATTGCTCGGAGAGTTTCGCTTGCCCCTGACTTGCCAGCAACAAAACGTGTCTGTGACCCTGAATGGCAGCATTGTCCTGATCCCGCAGGATGGCGACAGCCTGGCCAAGATCCTCGAACGCGCTCAGGCGACCCTAGATGATTTGAAAGCCAAATCACGCAATGGCTTTGCCTTCTATACCCCAAAGCTGGAGCGCCAGCGTGACGCCAAGGTCAAGCTGGAGGCCGAGCTGCGCCAGGCCGTGGCCGAAGACCGCTTCATCCCGCTCTTCCAGCCCAAGATTGATCTAAAAACGGGCCGCATTTCCGGCGCTGAGGCCCTGGCCCGGTGGCAGCTGGACAATGGCCGTCTGGTGTCGCCCTCCGTATTCATCGAGCTCGCGGAAGAATGCGGTCTGATCGGCAAGATCGGGTCACAGATCATGTACAAGTCTTGCGACGAGGCGGCCAAATGGACGCGCGACGGATTCCCAATCAATCTCGCGGTGAATGTCTCGCCGCGACAGTTTGAAGACGAGCAATTGGCCGAGACCATTCTCGATGCGCTCGCCAAGTCCGGCCTGTCACCGCGACAGCTCGAAGTTGAGATCACCGAAAGCCTCGCCATTCAGCAACCTGATCGCGTTCGCGCCGTGCTGGAGCCCTTGCGTCGGCTTGGCATGAAACTGGCCATGGACGATTTCGGCACCGGGCACTCAAACCTCGCCGTGCTGACCCAGATTGATTTCGACGTGTTCAAGATTGACCGACAATTCCTGACGGGCACGCCGCAGGACGAACAGGCCAGCGCCATTGTCGACATGATCCTGTCCATGGCGAACTCCCTAAACATGACGATTGTCGGGGAAGGTATTGAAACCGAGGAACAGGCCAGCTTCCTGACAAATCGCAAATGCGATATCGGCCAGGGCTTCCTTTACAGCCCGCCCGTATCGGCGGAAGCTTTCGAAGAAATGCTGAAAACTCAGCCCTTTATGACGCAAAAATTGTCAGCCTAATCATGCCCGTTTCGGACAGGGGCTTGATATTCTCATAAATCTTCGTCATTTAGAGTTTTATGATAAACGATAAATCTTCGCCTTCGCCAGATTGGCATGGCACGACCATCCTCGCCGTTCGCACTGACAAACATGTCGCCATGTTGAGCGATGGGCAGGTCTCGATGGGACAGACCGTCATGAAGGGCAATGCCCGCAAAGTGCGCCGTCTGGGTGGCGGTGACATTCTGGGCGGCTTTGCCGGCGCAACCGCAGATGCGTTCACTCTGTTCGAGCGCCTGGAGCAAAAGCTGGAGCGTTTTCCGAACCAGTTGCAGCGCGCCGCGGTTGAACTCGCGAAGGAATGGCGGACCGAGCGACAATTGCAAAAGCTCGAAGCGATGCTGATTGTGGCGGACAAGGATACCACGCTGGTGGTGACCGGGGCCGGCGATGTGCTGGAACCGGAATACCCGGTCGTCGCGGTGGGATCGGGGGGCAATTACGCCCTCTCGGCGGCGCGGGCTCTGATAGAATACGAAAAGGATGCCGAAACGCTCGGCCGCCGGGCGATGGAAATCGCCGCCGATATTTGTGTCTATACCAATTCCAATTTCACGGTGGAGGTGCTGGATGTTTGATCGAACGGACTTGCGCGCAGCTGTTGCCGCCAATCTGTTGAGCGCGGATCAGGCCTCTCGCCTGGAAGCCTTCCTTCTGTCGCGCAAGGATGATGGCGCCGGAAATGAACAGATCGGCCAGGAGAATCTACGCTTCCTGGCCAATTTCAATGACATCTTCATCACGCTTGGCCTCGGTATTCTTTTTGTGGGTGTGATCGCTCTGGTCGGTACGTTCTCGGCGCCGGCAATGGCGTCGGGCAATTTGCTGGCCGGGGTGTTGTTCTCCTTGCCGGTGGCGGGATTTGCCTGGCTGCTTATGGAATATTTCTGTGCTCGTCGCCGCCTGCTTTTGCCCAGCATGGCGCTGTCTTTGATCTTTGTGGTCTTCTGCACCGCCGCCGCCATGTCTTTTGCTGCCAGCATGATCGGGGCTGATATTGAGCGGCTGGATTTCAGCGAAATGTACGGCACCACCGGCATGTTGGGTGTGTTCGTCTTTCTCTCCGCTTTGGCGGCCTCACTCGCCATTTTCATCCGCTTCCGCCTGCCTTTCTCATTGGCCCTCTGTGCGATTTCTGCGGCAGGGGCCGTTTATGTTGGCGCGAGTTTCTTCGGCGACATCTATCAGGTTGTCGGCGGACCATTGCTGGTTCTGATGGGCGCCGCGACACTGGCGGTCGCGATCTGGTTTGACATGAAAGATCCGGAACGCATTCGCAAAGCCTCCGATAATGCCTTTTGGCTGCACTTGGCCGCTGCGCCCCAATTGATCTGGGGCATCAGCGCCCTGGTCACCGGCTCGAATATTCTGGGCGGCTCAACGAGCGGGGCGGATGATGCATCGCAAGGGGTGACCCTCTTGCTCGTCCTATTGACGATTGGCGTCGTGTCGCTCGCGCTCAATCGCCGCGCCCTGATCGCGGCCAGTCTCCTGACCTTTATTGTGACCCTGGTTTTTGTGCTCAATCGAGTCGGACTGGATGGGTTCAATATCTTCATCACGGTGACGATGATTATCGGGACGGGAGTCGTTCTACTCGGCGCCGGTTGGAAGACGGCGCGCAGGGCTGTGCTTGTATTTTTCCCAAAAGGCGGCACATGGAGCCAGGTATTTCCACCTGAACCTGCCTAACCAAGCCGGATCCGCTTATGACTCAATTGACGCCCGCCGAGATTGTCTCGGAGCTTGATCGCCACATCGTCGGACAGAATGATGCCAAGCGCGCCGTCGCGCTGGCGCTGCGCAATCGCTGGCGTCGGAAACAGGCCCCTGAAGGTTTGCGCGAGGAAATCACGCCCAAGAACATCCTGATGATCGGGCCGACCGGGGTCGGCAAGACCGAGGTCTCGCGACGGCTCGCCAAACTGGCCAATGCGCCTTTTCTGAAGGTTGAGGCGACCAAGTTCACGGAAGTCGGCTATGTCGGCCGTGACGTTGAACAAATCGTCCGCGACCTGGTCGAGTCCGCCATCGGCATGTTGCGCGACCAGAAACGCAAAACGGTTGAAGACCAGGCGCGGGATACCGCTGAAGAACGCCTGCTCGACGCCCTGGTCGGCGAAGATGCGCAATCCTCCACCCGCGAAGTGTTCCGCCGCAAATTGCGTGACGGCGAACTCGACGACAAGGCAGTGGATATCGACCTCGCTGAAACCAGCAATCCAATGCAGATGATGGATATGCCCGGCAGCGGCTCGATGAGCATGATCAATCTCAGCGACATGCTCGGCAAAGCGATGGGCCAGCGCACCAAGCGCGTGCGCACCACAGTGCATGAAGCCTATCAGCCCCTGATTGATGAAGAGGCCAATAAGCTGATTGACGAGGATGCGATTGCCCGCGAAGCCGCCCGTGCGGTGGAAGAAGATGGCATCGTCTTTCTCGACGAGATTGACAAAGTGGCCGGCGCGTCAGGTAGGTCCGGCGCTGATGTCAGCCGTGAAGGCGTGCAACGGGACCTCCTGCCTTTGATCGAGGGCACAACCGTTTCGACCAAACGCGGCCCGATCAAGACAGACCATATCCTGTTCATTGCCTCTGGTGCCTTTCATGTCTCCAAGCCATCGGACTTGCTGCCTGAATTGCAGGGCCGGCTGCCGATCCGGGTCGAACTCACGGCCCTGACGCGAGACGATATGCGCCGCATCCTGGTCGAACCGGAAGCTTCGCTGATCCGCCAGCATCAGGCCCTGATGGACGCCGAAGGCGTGACGCTGACTTTTGAAGAAACGGCAATAGATGCCCTCGCGGACCTCGCCGTGAAAGTGAATGACTCGGTCGAAAATATCGGCGCGCGACGATTGCACACAGTGATGGAGCGCCTGCTCGATGAAATCAGCTTTACGGCGTCAGACCGAACGGGCGAGACCGTGACGATCACGGAAGACTATGTCACCGCGCAATTGTCCGACCTGGTCGGCAATGCCGATTTGTCCAAGTTCATTCTCTAGAAACAGCCATCACATTGATGGGGATTGGGCAGGCCGCGGTCCTCGCTGCGAAATAAAAATACCTACCAGGATCAGGAGCGCTCCGCCCGCCTGAATCGGCACCAGGGGTTCATTGAACAACTGCCAGGATATGGCCGCCGCCACGACGGGTTGCACAACGATCAGAACCCCGGCAATCGCCGCCGGCGTATGCCCGAGACCCGTAATGATCAGACCCTGGCCGCCAATTTGAACGATCAAAGCCAGGAAGAGTGGCGCCAGCATGCCCGTGAGATTGGCGGGCAGGAAGTCTTCCCGGAACGCCATAACCAGGAAGCCAGCAACGAGCGCTTCCACGACCGTCAGCCAGAAAATCGCTTCGATACCGGAGAGCGAGCGGCGGGCAACTTTCGACGCGACCACATAACAGGACACCAGGATGGCCGCCGCGAAGGCGAGCAAATCGCCGCGCAGATCGGCTTTGCCTTCCGTTCCTCCGCCGAGCGACAAGGCGGCCGCTCCGACAATCGCGATCAAGACCGCGAGCGCCCACATCCGGGTCGGGCGTTCGCGCAGAAAAATCCATGCGGTCAGACCAACGCAGATATTGCCAATGTTCACAATGAATGTGGCATTGGCAACGGTCGTCATCGTCAATGACCAGTGCCAGAGCGCGATCTGACAGGCGAAACAGGTGCCCGCAATGATGATGAAACTGTTCGGCCGGGCCGGCAGGCTTTTCCGCATCACCAGAACCATCAGAAACAGGACGGGCGCCGCAAAGGCAAACCGCCAGAACGCAATCGCCTGGGGCCCAAGATCGTCCAGGCCCAGACGCAAGCCAATCGGCGCTAAACCGATACACGCCCCGCCCATGAACACCATCAAAGGACCAAACCAGACCGGCGCGCGCCGCTGGGCCGTAAGCTCTGTCATCTATGCGAAACCCAACCGTGCTCTCACCTGTTGCGCTGTCATACCTTCGGCGCGCAGGCTCGCAAGCGAAATGCTCTTTTGCCGCTTGGAGAGCTTCTTGCCATCCTCATCATAAAGCAAGGCGTGATGCCGATAGATAGGTTGCGGCCAATCCATGAGCGCCTGAAGCAGGGTCTGAACATGCGGCGCATCGATCAGGTCTTCGCCGCGCACAATATGCGTCATGCCTTGCAAGGCGTCATCATAGGTTGCGGCGAGATGATAAGCACTTGGACTGTCTTTGCGGGCAATAACGATATCGCCGTGCAAATCAGGCTGGGCGCGATGCGTGTGTAACCCGTCCGGCGTTTGTTCCGTATAAGCGAGCCTATCCCAGGCCGCGCCCAGTTGCGCCCGCGCGGCGCTCAGCGAAAGACGCCAGGCGAACGGCTCCCCATTTTCGAGCCGCGCGGCTTCATCAGCCGCCGCATGCGGGCCAGGCTGTCGCGGATTGGGCAATTGCGCCAGGTCTGTGCGCGTCCGGAAACAACGATAGGCGAGCCCGGCTTGCTGCAGCGTGTCGACACAGGCGGCATAGGCATCAAAATGCTCCGACTGAACCCGGACCGGCTCCGGCCAATCGAGGCCAAGCCAGTGCAAATCCCGAAAAATCGCTTCAGTATATTCCGGTTGGCACCGGGTCGTATCGATATCCTCAATCCGTAGCCAGACCTCACCATCCGCCTCAGCGGCCGCCCGCCAGACATGCAGGGCCGACAGAGCATGTCCCAGATGCAAATAGTAAGTCGGCGAGGGGGCAAAACGCGTGCGAAACATCGCTAATTGTGACCTCCATGCCCGCCGGTTGAGCTGAATCGTCCCCTAACAGTCATTTGGCATTGCGAAAACGCCTTTCCGTGAGGTATCTGGGGGATCGAGTTTCGGACCAGGCCAGAATCCCCATGCCCGCGCAAATTTCGACATTAATGGAATGGTTTAACAGCCAGATTGCCGGATCGCTGATCTGGAGCAGTCTGGGCTTTGCAACCGCAATCGCCGCGGGGCTGTTTCTGGTCTATTTTCTGTTCAGGGGTGCAGCGTCGCTGATCAATATGGCGGCGACCACGCTGGCCAGCCGCAAACGCCGATCGAACCAGGGCTTCGGCATTGCGATCGCACCTATAATGGGCGCCAAGGGTACGAACCAGACTAAAGCGATCATTGCCGCGCTCGAAGAGCATCTCGAACTGTTCACTTTCGGCTCGCCGTTTGAAATTGTCCGGGCACCCCGCATCCGGGCCAAGGGCGCAAAAGGCTTACGCGCGGTGGCGACCCGCTGGCTTGAAAAATCATCGACGGATCTGGTCCTGTGGGGCCATCGCAAGCGCGGCAAGCAGGAACCGACCCGTGTCGAAGTCCTGTCGCTGGGCGGTTCATTAAAACCGGAAGATGCGATGCATTCTGAAGGCCTGCTGCCGCAGATCGACAAAACCAATGAAACCACGACCTCGCGCGCGGTGGCTTATCTCGTTGCGCGCGCCTTGCAGCCGGGCCTGGCGGATGGCTCTGCCTATCGCGCCGAGAAACTGGACCCTGTCGCCGCCATTCTTCAAAGCTGTCTTGAGGACGCCGCAGCGCTGCCGGACCGCACCCAGCTGACTCTGGAAACCGACTATTGCTCCATGGCGCTGGCCCTGGCGACGCCGGACCATCTCAGCCGGGTTATCGAATATCGCCGCAAGCGTCTGGCGGGCGAAGAGAGTTTACTGCCTGCCTTTGAAGTCCAGGCCCGCATCGATCTTGGTCGCGCGCTGCTGCATCAGGCAACGACCAATTTCGACCCGGTCCGGGTCCGCGAAGCGATGGATCATCTCAAACTGGCGGTTGAGCGACTGAAAACCGATCCGATCCTGCAAATGGCACAGGCGACCAACCAGGCGGTTCAGCAAGGTCAGTCCATGCTGTCCAATCGCAAGCGGTTTTCAGTAACGGGCGGGTCGACGCTTTAGTCGAGCGCGTGCGCGCCTGGCATCGGACAGGTGACGCCTGTGCCGCCAATACCGCAATACCCAGCCGGATTCTTGGCCAGATATTGCTGGTGATAATCTTCTGCCGGGTAGAACGCGTCGAGCGGCTTGATTTCCGTCGTGATGGCGCCGCGGCCGGCAGCGGCAAGCGCCTGATTGAAAGCGGCTTCGCTCGCTCTGGCGGCGGCCAGATCGGCGTCATTATAGGTGTAGATGGCTGATCGATACTGCGTCCCGATATCATTGCCCTGACGCATGCCCTGGGTCGGATCATGACTTTCCCAGAACAGTTTCAACAGCGCGTCGAGCGACACCTTGGCGGGATCATAGACCACGCGAACGACTTCAGTGTGACCGGTCTGGCCGGAACAGGCCTCTTCATAAGTCGGGTTTGGTGTAAATCCACCCGCATAGCCAACTTGCGTGAGATAGACACCATCCCTTTGCCAGAATACGCGTTCGGCACCCCAGAAACAGCCGAGGGCGACGACGATTTCCTTCATCCCGGCCGGTGCCGGTGCGCTAAGGTCACGGCCATTGACGAAATGCGTCGAGGCCGTCGGAATCGCCATGGCGCGTCCGGGAAGGGCAGTGTCACGGGTCGGCAGGGCAGCGGGTTTGCGGGAAAAAAGCATAGTCAGCCTCGAATCTGGTTCTCAGCCAATATGGGTCATGTGCAGCCAACTGCAATGTCATGCCTTGCAGTATCGCTCACCTGAAGTATACAGCCCGGCTTATGGTGAGGTGGCCGAGTGGTCGAAGGCGCACGCCTGGAAAGTGTGTAGGCTAGCAATAGTCTCCAGGGTTCGAATCCCTGTCTCACCGCCACTCAGTCTGGTCTCTCTGCCTTGCTCTGGCGCAATCCCATAATATGCCCGTCATTCCGTGACTTAGGCGGTGATTCAGTGATTTGAGGCCCTCAAGAGCAGGTCATTTCACCCCAATCGCGCCCATTTCTAGCATCGTTCTCTGCACCGCCATTTGCGGGTTAGGTTTCAAACAACAGGGAAAATCGAACGAAGGGCGTTCACATGTGAACTGCCATCAGGCCTCGATGATTGCGCCGCAGATGGTTTTTTAACTACGCATCAATTGTGAAGGAACAGCGCGTTCTGCGCGTCTCACTAAAGGGGTACACTCACCCTAAACAGATGCTTCGCCGTAAGATCGATTGGCGGCAAGTTGACCCTGAACCCGCTGCCAGAGATCGGGGTCAACAGTCGCTTCATGCAAGCCAGGATACGCTTCGGCCTTGTGCCTGATCCGGCTGGAATAAACCGGATTGCCCCGTAGATGATACTGCGCCCCGCGCGAGAATGACCCTCCGCCGATTTGGCGCCCGGACCGATGCGGGTTTGGGTTCACTGATAAGAAGCCCTTCCGGCCCTTTGTCATAGCCAAGCGGCAATGGACCGCCTATCCACATGCCCTTTTTCTTGGACGCTGCAGTTTTGTCCCGGATGCGCTCTGCGGTGACCTCCCGCTCAAACCGCGCGAAGGACAAAAGCACGTTCAGGGTCAGCCGTCCCATGCTGGTCGATGTGTTGAATTGTAGGGTGACCTAGACAAATGAAGCCCCGGCTTGATCGAGCCGGTCGATCAGTTTGGCGAAGTCGGTCAGCGAGCGCGTCAACCGGACAATCTTGTAGACAACCACCATATCAATATGGCCAGCTTCGATGACTCTTCCAGAAAGTCTGATGGTACTCAGCGATGACCAAGTATCGCATGTCTAAAATCACACCCCATCGAATCAGATGTCTGCCGGCAAAAGGCGCGATCTAAACAGCCGATACAACCGCGGAGACATTGATGCCGCCAAAAGCAAATGAATTGACAAGGATGTTCCGGAAACCTGAAGGAAACCTCGTTGACTGCAAAATGACGTTAGACTGTATTTGAGCATCCACACGGTCGGTTGGATATGTGCCATGGACCTTTCCGGAAACCAAAGCCGTCAGTGCCGAACAGATATTGAAGCCACCCGATGCTCCTAGAGTATGGCCCAGCATGCCCTTGTTTGAAGTGACCGGGACATCGGCGTTCAATCCACCGAACACACTGGCAATCGCTGTACTTTCTGTTTTGTCGCCGACTATGGTTCCAGTACCGTGCGCGATGACGAGGTCGATATCCTGTGGCTCTAAGTCTGCGTTCTTCAACGCTCTGTTCATGGAGAGGATTTGTCCTTCAAGAGTCGGCGTTGTAAAGTGGTGCGCGTCGCAGCTCTCTCCGAACCCGCGCATCTCGCACCAACGCTCTTCGGGTGGCACGACGTGCTCGGTACCGAGAAGAAAAGCTACTGCGCCCTCGGCCAGACAAATTCCTCTTCTTCCCATTCCAAATGGTATGCACGCTCGACCATTTTCATTCAGATTGGATAAAACTCTCATCGCCTTCCACGATGCGAGGCTTGCAGCATCAAGTGCACTATCGACGCCGCCAGCGACTGCGTAATCAATCACACCCTTGGATACGTCGAGATAAGCCCGATGAAGGCTCGCCAACGCAGACGCGCAGGCCATCGCATATGCATGACATGGCCCAGTTAAGTTATGCTCCATCGCAATCAGAATCGCAGCAATATTTGGCAAGCCACTGAGTAGAGTGGTCGGAGAGACGGTATTGTTGCGTTGAAATCGAGACACCGACTTCATGATAACATCAACAGGGACCATTCCCATTCCCATGTAAACGCCACCTACTTTTTTCGCACGATAGGACTCCGGATAATTTTCTAGCGCCTGTTCTGCAGCGCCGATCGCCAAAGTTCCCCATCTGGGAGCAAGCTTTTTGTTTGTTGCTGTTTTAAAGGGAGCTACTTCGTAGTGTGCTCTTCCAAGGACGTACGACTGATCATTGGCTATTTCACGTTTGAGTCCAACATCGCCCCTCAATAAGTTCGCTATTAATTCACTTACATTATTGGCAATGGGGGATATCGCCCCTGCTCCACCAATAAATACTCTTCTCTCACTCATGATGGCGTAGAATCGGATCAACAAGGTCGATAATTGTAGTGTCTGGAGAGACGAGATCCGGATCTATTATGATCCCATAACTTTCTTCAAGCGCATCCACGACGCTCAACAAATCCAGGGAATCTAGACCCGTGTCAGAAAGTTTCTGATGCAAATCGATCGTTTGCTCGTCGGACATTTGTGCCGCTGCTCGTATAATGCCGAGAAGTTCTTGGACTCTGGAGCTATAATCGTGACTCATTTGTTCATCCATTTGGCCCCTAGTTCTCACTTATCAGCCGTGCAAAACGGCAATAAAAACTGCGATATCCGCGAATATGTGCGTCACAATCGGCGCAAAAATACCTCCCGTTCTCAATGCTAAAAGCGACAAAAGAACCGCGTAGAAGCCTGACAAAATCACACCCAGTATTCCGTTCGGTACCCCATGGAAGTGCGCAATGCCAAAGGAAGCAGCAGAAACGACTACAGCAACGGTGGCATTCGATTTTTTTATGAGAGCGCGCAATAAAATCCCACGCCAAACGACTTCTTCCAAGAGCGCGTTTATCACGGAGAAAATCGCCGCAGAAAGAAGCAACAACGCCGTGCTCTGGAACAGAATCATCAAGCGAAAATCAGTTAAATCAGAATTCGTAACTTCCAACCAAAACATTAAGCCGGCCAATGAGAGCAGAATAGTTACTCCCGATAGAGCGACGTCCGATGCTCGCAGAGAAGAAATGTTAAGTCTAAAGAGTCCCCTGACTTTATCGAGATCATTGTCAAACATGACAATGATGACGACCATCATTGCCAGCGGCATAGCCAGATGAAGTGGCCAGAAAAACAGGTCTCCTCCGAACTCCCAATATGAGGTGAAACAAAGCAGCATGATTAACGCAGCGAAAACATCGTGCGATCTTGACGCTGCCCCGGCAATACAAATGCCGAGAACTAAGAAAATGAACGTGAGAAATGGGGTCGTAAAAAATACAACGACGGGAAAGTATAACGACACGACCACCATGACAGGGAAAGTGGCATGTCCCAAAATTCTCGATATCTCTTTCGATGCACTGATCACAGAATTAATTGATTAATATAAGTATTTAAGTATATAAAGGTACATAATAATTATTTTAAATTCTTTTCAACAAATGATTATAAAACGTAATATGAATAAAACCGCTGTCGGCCTCTATTACATGTTTGGAAACATCACAGAAGAAATGGCAATACACTTTGCCTTAACACTTCGAAAGATACCTGATTTGGAGCAAAGAGTCGGCAGCTTACTGCTCATACTATCATCAAACGGAGGGTCTCTTGGAGCAAGTCAGTCCATCGCAGAGAGCCTTACGGTGCTATCGGACGAGCTATCCATACCGTCAGTGTGTTTTGTTTGCGATAAAGCCTTGTCCGCCTCCTTTTTAATCGCTTGTGTCGCCGACCATACAACGTGCACACCGGGAGCAGTTCTTGGAAATGTGGGGGCGATTTTCAGAGCGATTGACGCCTCAGAGTTTCTGTGTCGTTTGGGACTAGAATATCAAGGGTTCGCTAGTGGCGAACTGAAAGACTGCCTGTTTCCAGCAAGCCGGAAAGGCGAGCTCGAGCTCTCCCATTTGTCGGAGATCGCAAGACAAAACTGTCGGCTGTTTTTGGCTGAGATTGCTAAACGCCGAGATTTCTCCGAGACAACCTTGGCTCTGCTAGAGTCCGGGTCACTGTTAAACGGCCAGAGCGCGTTAAAGGCTGGCCTGGTCGACCGGACAGGTGGTTTTTTAACAGCGCTCGCGCGCGCGATAGAGCTATCAGGTGCTAACGAGGCAGATATCGTTCCGCTGAACAAACCAACTCAACAAGAACGGGATCCACGAATGTTAGACCAAGGCGTCGCGCTGTTCGACAGTATTCGAAATGGCTAAGTTCGTTGCAATCGGTCTCATCCTGGCTTCGTTTATGATGAGCGCAACCGCTTCAGCCTGCAGTTATAGCCTGAGCCAAACGATCGAAAACATGGGTGTGTCCATAGAGAAAATCAGGGAGTTCGATTCCCAGTTTTTACAAATACAGCTCCGACTCATCGAAGATGGAGAAGACCCCGAGCTGTTTCAACGAGACGTTATGATAAAGCCGACGGACCAATGGGAGCCCGTAAGGGTCGATATAGATGGAACGGTTCACATAGACTTTGGCGATCGTCGCTTAGGGGAAGGCTCGAGGATTGCCATTGATGCAGACTGCAAAACCTTGTTCAAGCCGGGCGTTAGCTTGAGTGTTCGCTCAAACGGAAAATCGATCACGATGGGCCGCATTAAGTCCGCAATAAACGAGTACAAGCTGTTTCGCGAGAGCTTTGGGCACTTTAAGCGATTTTTGCTGCCAAGAGTAGATATGATAAAAATCTACTCGCGGAATAACACTGCCCTTAGGTGTACCGGTTTCGGATACGCTGTCGCCGCAGAGGCCAAGAGCGTCGCTATAGATTTGAACTTCGCTCCAGTCGGCGGCGAGATCGTTTGCGAGGATGATATCCTTGTCAGGCTCGCTCTTTAACCGTCGAAGCGAAACACAGACGCATTCAGTCTCGAAGCAACAAAAGTTTAACCATTGAAAGCGGCGCCCTCAAGCGTACCGGTTCGAACACGGCGCACGAAATCATCGGCACATTAAACCTCTATTTATTTGATATTAATTTATTTCGAAATCATATATTGAACTCTATTCAAATATATGTATTATTTATTCTATAATTAATAGAATGGAAGCACGATATGAAAATAAAAAATGAAACAAATACTATGCCTCACGAAAAACAACACTCCCCTAAGGTAAAAGTGCTGACTGGTGGAGAAATCCTTGAAGTTCCGAAAAGTGATTTGAGTCCAATTCAATCGAGCATCACTTGCGGCGGCGGTTTACCGGATCCAATGGAGTGCGATCCGTTTGGGAATTGTTAAAAAGCACGCAAATCGGTACGTGCAGCAGGCGCTGCTGCAAGAGCAGCGCCTCAGACGTTTACCAAACAGCCAGTACTTCGAAATCGCTCCTTCTTGGGCGATAGAAAGAAGTCGTTTTCCGCGGTCTTACTGGCCGATCGCAGGAATTTCCGCCGGGTTGAAGAATTGGAAAGTCGCCACACGACACGATGGTGCGCGCGCTTTATCAGAAACCATAAGCACAAGCTTGAACTGCTCACTTATGAGTTCGCGAGCTTTATTGCTTTTCAATCATGTTTGTGCGTCTCAACTGTGGCTAGATCAGGCCTATCTACTAAGTGCTAAACCCGCCGAACTGCAAAACTACGTTTCAAATAAAGTGCTGCTTGAAACACCCATACCGCTGGGGGAAATCAACACGTTACTTCGCTTACCCAGCTTGTTCCTAATCTCCACATTTGCATCGCATTATTATGCAATATTGGCGCTCGCTCAACGGATGAAATCGCAACTAAAGATCTCTATTGTGCAGCCTGCAGTTGCCCTAAAGCACCTCAGTGAAGTGAGATTTTATGACCGATTAGCCAAACTCTTCGGAATTGACTTCGAGTTGATTCAATCAGACGCCAATACTGCGCTCGTCCGAGCGCTACATGCTTTGAAAAAAGGTCGCCATGTGGCGCTGAGATTTGACAGCCTGCCAACAGAAGCGAATACATTTGTTTCAAGCGAGTTACTCGGCAAACCATCAATTTTTCCGTTAGCGATTCTAAAGCTGAGCGACATGACGCAACGCCCGATTATACCTATCGCCTCTGTTCGCAAAGGGACTCAGATAAAACTGTTTCTCGATAATCCAGTATCGGTATCTGGTCTGCACAATCAGTCGTATATAGATGCCGCAATCGAGATAGATTCGTTCCAAACGAAGTATATTCGGAAGTTCCCTGTCCAATACTCCGCCTGGTTTGGAGTGCACCAGAAATGGACGCGGGCTGAAGAGATCGCATCCCTCGCGGCATGATCGCAGCAAAGGATTCTTCTCGATTGAGAAATCAATCGACGCTGGCCGTTTTCAAACACGCTGCCACCATAGGTTTCAACCATTTCTCAAAGAGCAACAGGGTTTTATTCGTTCTTTGTGCAGGCCTTTTAGCGAGCATTACGATCATTCTGGTACCGCTTTTGCTGAGCGATGCATCACGCACTCTACTAGAAACGAGTAGCATCGAAGCGGCAACTCCAATGGTTTTCGCGGCGCTGACTTCCTTCGCTGGCTGGCTTCTGTTCTCAAATGCAGCGATGATAATTTCGGGGTCAGAAGTTGATGAATTCATTTGCAGTCTAAGGCGCCAGATTTTCAGATCTGCCCTCCAATCTCGACAAACAAACATGCACTCTGAGTCACTGAAAGAAATGGCCAGTCGCATGGCCGTTGATCTTTCAGTCGTTCATTCATCGACAGCATCGTTGCTGAGTTCATTGCCAAAGGGAGTATGCCAGTTTCTTGGCGCCTTCATTGGCGCTTTCGTAACGGCTCCCGCGCTATTTTTTTTGATGATCTCCTCTTCATTTTTACTCGGCACAGTCTTTTGGGTATTCGAAGGCCGCCTAATGCGGTGGAATCATTTGGTTCAGGAGGCAAACTCCTCATTGACCAAATTCATTTTTGAGATTCTGCCTCAGCGCTCCATAATTCAGCGATTTGATGCCGTTGAAAACGAAATCTCTCACATACAGCAGCGGCAGTATTCTATCCTAATCGCAAACCGGCATCGCAGACATTTGCAAGCCATCTCGCAATCAGTGCTATTCATGAGCATTGGCGCTTTGTTGATCTTATTGCTTCTGCTGGGCCTTGACTTAGTTGGACGCGAATTCCTCACTCTGGAGCAATTGATTTCTTTCGCCGGACTCTTTGCAATTTCAGTTATGGGGCTGGTGAGCATAACCAACTCGTTGTCCGCGCTATCTCGCGCCGCGGTTTCCATCAACCGTCTGCATGAATTAATGAACGCAAAATCGGACGAAGCAGTCTCAATGCTCGGGTTTAGCTTTGGATCTCAAGTCTCAGATGACGGTATATTCATTCGGTGTGAGCGAATTAGCGTCTGCACACCAGGTTCCTTGGGACAGACCGAAGCAGAATACGTTTTGAGGGATTTTTCACACTGTTTCCGGCCGGGCGAAATTACGGGCATATGCGGTATTAGTGGGTCCGGAAAGTCAACGCTGCTGAAAGTTCTATCTGGCGATATCGAACCCTTTAGCGGATTCATTTCAATTGCTTCTGAGAATCAAAGCTACGATTCTGTGCGATCTGTCTCGGTTGCATATCAGGATACAACTCTTTTTAACCGAAGCATCGCATCCAACATCGCGCTCGGTAATCACAAACCGGACATGCAACGGATAGATTCCTTGATGCATCAACTAGGTTTGGCAGTGACGATTCAAGGCCTGCAGCACGGGATAAATACGATCGTCAGCTCTACCGGAACTATTTTATCCCAAGGAGAGCGTCAAAGAATTATGCTCGCCCGAGCGATATACAATGACCGCCCAATATTGCTTTTGGACGAAATCGATTCGTCACAGGACGGCGGAAATGAAGATCGGATCGTCAGGCTTCTCAAACGACAAGCCAGCAAAAACAAAACTATTGTGCTCGCTTCACATCGCCCAAAAATACTCTCGCATTGCAATAGTCTCATTCTTATGAATCAAGGCCTTCTTGTTGCGCGTGGTACCCCGGGCGATATATTGAATTCGCCACACAGCTGGTGGCTCAGAAATACAGATGGCATTCCTCGAGCTCGTAGGATACCGGACTAAAGTTGCTTAACGTTGCTACAGTCAAATAGATTTCTCCTCTAGCTGCTTGACCGATGGATGCCAGAGACTGGTCCGCGCCGGACCAATACCACCGCCATATAATCACGCCTGTGCATTGTAATGTTTGCATTTTACTTCTCATAGAGCCTCTCAGCCCCACCACCAACCCCACCATTGCAACAGAATGTCCACTTTGCGAACGAACGGAGCCATCAGATCGAAGCCGATACATGATGATAGTCTTCGTTGACTATTTGAAACGCCGTATTTGAGAATTGGTTATCTCCAAACGCCAATTCAGAGGATCTTAAAGCCGAGTTCCTCCAATAATACCGGGCGAGTGAAACTCTCATTCCAATGAAAACTGCTCCCTGCTCATAAAACCTTCGAGACCGTAGCTTAGTCACGAAAAGTTTTTGACATCGCGTCTTGGGCTGGACGAAGCAAGTATGAGAGGACCGTTCTACTCTCTGTCTTTAGGAGTGCCTCCACCGGCATACCAGGAAGCAAATCCGCAGACGCCGGAAGGTCCGTATTACTTGGCAACGAAACGACCCCCTCATAATAACTCACGCCGGTAGCTGGATCCATTATGACATCAGCGGACACACGGACAATTGTTCCCTTAGCTTCCGGCACTCTATTTTGATTGAATGACGAGAATCGAAGAGTGGCGGCCTGGCCTTGCGCGACTTTATCAATATCGTGCGGGAGAATTCGAACGAGGGCTATGAGTTGTTCTGATTGCGGAACAATGAACATCACCGGCTCGGTCGAGGGTATCACACCTCCAATCGTGTGAGTTTTCACACCAAGAACGCGTCCTGATTCTGGCGCGGTGATGTCCAGGCGGTCTAGTTTCAAAACCAGTGCCGCTCTTTGTTCTAGCAATTCGGCAAGTTGAGTTTTGACCTCAGCGAGCTCTGAGACGACCGTCTCGAGGAATGTCTCTTCAAGACTTAATATTTCAAGCCGCGCTTCACCAATCTGAACCTCAATTTCCGCAATCTGGGATTCTCGCGAGCTCCACTCTCCTCTTAATCTCTCATCTTCGCGCTCCAACGCCAGCACTCTCGTTTTCGCAACAAGACCCTTTTCCAGAAGCTCGCGAAGGTCAGAGAGTTCCTCTTGGATGATTGCGGACTGTCGTCGTTTGGCTGATATTTCAGAGAGAAGCCCTTGAACACGTTGTTCAGACTCCACAATTTTTTGCGAAAGAATTGATCGTTTGGTGCGCTTGGTCGTTCGTCTAGCGTTCCAATACTGCTCTTGCGAGAGCATCGCATCGGAATAACCGGAATCTATCGTTATATCTTCCACTATGGTTACGGCGGACATTGTTTGGGCACCATTTTGTTCGGCCGTAAGTCGAGCTTCTCTAGCAATAAGGCCATAGAGCTGGACATCGATGCTATTGATCGCTGACTCCAGTTCCGCGCCATCGAGCTTCAGAATGGTGGCTCCTGCTTCGACGTAATCGCCCTCCGTGAAGAATATGTCGGCAACTACGCCCCCATCTGGATGTTGGACAGCTTTGTGATTTCCTTCAACGGCGATCGCACCCGATGTGATTACTGCCCCTTCAAAAGGGGCCAGAACAGACCACGCTAGCAGGCCGCCAAATACGATGCTGATCACGATCCAGCCGGTCCTGAACAGTCTCCGACTAGTTTCAAGAGCCTTTTTCTGCAACGGATCCTCCCTGGCGAATCGGCGTGATCGTGTTCTTCTGGTCCCAAGATTGGGTCAAGCTGGCGAGGATCTCGTCTCGAGGTCCAAATGCTTTCACTTGTCCTTTGTCCAAGACAACGACTTTATTGCAATGAACGATGGCATTGGGACGGTGGGCAATGATTAACGTTGTGGCTCCACGCTTTTTTAAGTTTGCGATGGCCACATTTAATGCCTCATCGCCTGGGCTATCCAGGTTTGAGTTTGGCTCATCCAGAACGATCAACTTGGGATTGCCAAACAGGGCTCGAGCCAAACCAATGCGTTGTCGTTGTCCAGCTGAAAGATAGGCGCCACCTGCGCCAATTTCGGTATCGTATCCATTTGGCAGCTCGAGGATCAATTCATGACAAGAGGCTTCCTTGGCTGCGGCGATCACGGCGTTGGCGTCAGCATCGTCAGAAAAGCGCGCAATGTTCTCTTGGACAGTTCCGGCAAGAAGATCGACTTGTTGCGGTAGGTAACCGAGCTGCGGACCAAGCACGTCACGAGGCAGCGCCCGAACATCCGCGCCATCGATTCGAACTTCGCCTATTCGTGCCGGCCATACTCCAATTACGACTTTTGCTAGCGTGGTTTTCCCACCTGCGCTGGGACCGATCACCCCGACGACATCGCCAGGTGAAATATCCAAAGATACCTGTTTGAGAACCGGTTTGTCTGCCCCAGGTGGTCCCGCAGACACATTGGACAGACTAATCCGACCCTGAATTTCGGGCAGAAGCATAGGAGGGGTCGCCGGTGCTAGATCAGAGAGGAATTGATTAAGAGAGGTCCAAGCGCGGCGCGCGTTGGAAACATTCTGCCACTGACCGATAATTTGCTCGATTGGGGCGATGGCGCGGCCCATTATGATCGACGCAGCAATCATCGCACCCGCTGTGGATTGTCCGATAATCGTGAGCCAGGCTCCGAGGCCAAGTATCGCAGATTGCATGAACAGACGGCTGGATTTCGTGCTCGCTGAGAATCCGCTCATCGTTGTGGAAGCGCGTCTTTGAGCGCCATCGGCTTGATCTAGCTTGTCTCGCCAACGTGCGGTCAGTCCTGAACGCATCCCCATGGCTTCAAGTATCTCCACGTTCCTGGAGATTTCGTTGGCGTGCATTTGTGTTTCGCGATCCAACTTTTCGGTTGCTTTCAAGACTTCCTGGGTTGTCGCGCGATTCAGCAATGCTAGTCCGACCAGGACCGCGCAGCCAAACACAGCCCACAAACCAAAAATAAGGTGGAGAATAAAGAGGGCCAAGAAAAACATTGGGGACCATGGCAGGTCGAATAGTGAGCATAGGGAAGGGCTTGCCAAGAACCGTCGGATGGTTCTCAAATCCTGAAGGGGTTCTTGAGATGGGCGGCCAGGATCATTCAGGTTATTCTGAAGCGTTACGGACATGGTGTCATCCGCAAGTTGATCCTCGAAACGAGCGCCAACGATGGCGAATAAAGACTGTCGAATCCAGTCTAATACGGCGAGCGTCCCGTACATCACCAGAATCAGCAACGTAAGGGACACGAGCGTGGGAACCGAGCCACTTGCCAGCACGCGATCATAGACTTGGAGCATGTAAAGCGGGCCGGTCAACATCAGCAAATTAATGAAGAAACTGAACACGCCCAATCCGATCAGCGTTCGGCGGACGGTATTCATCGCTTCATGAGCAGGCATTGTGTTTGAGCCGCTATCCCGCATTGCGCTGACCTACACGTTCCTCATGAGATATCGTTCCACGTTTCTTCTGTTGAAAACATGTATTCGATTTCTGCATCGAGGGTGTCGTCAGGCTCGATGACTTCCAGCTGGTATGCTGGGTCTTCGCGATCGTGTATGGTTTCGCCATAAGGGTCCAGAGCCTGGTATGTGATTCCGTCTAAGGCGGGATCCTCCGCAAGTCTCGGGCCAAACTCCATCACGCCATTACTCTGCCATTCGTCTAGGACGGATAGGGCAAGTTCGGCACTTAAGGCCTGGCCTTCATTCAGCTCTCTGCTGGTATCTTGGCCGATGGCGTTTGCTTCTTTTGGCTGGGTCAGCGCAGAGAGGTCAAAAGCGTCTTGGAAGGCAGCGCTCTCCAGGAGGTCTGCGACATCGGTACTAATCAGGTTGCCGTCTTCAACCCGTACGCTCCGATCAGGCCAAACAAACGGCATCCCGGCCTCGGCAGATAGAGCAGTGTCTTCGATGACTTCCTTGACTGGCTCATGGATGACGTCCACCGGCATCTTGGGTGGATCAGTCATCTCGACCTGCTTGACCGGTTCAAATGTGACATCATCAAAGATCTGCAGACCAGTATCGGTTGATACTGGGTCTGCCGTGGCTTTTGATGAAGACACAGATCCAGTTGGCGTAATCTCGACGACATCGAGGCGAGCACGTTCGCCATCATCTGCTGTGGCAACGATAGAGAGGGTGGCCCCGTCTGGGATATCGACGCCTTCAAAGGTAACGGTGCGCAGGTTCTCAGCCTGTGTGCCGGCGCCGCCGCCATCCTGGTCCATGATCACGGTGCCGATGACAGTGTCGTTGATCAGGAGATCGAAGACACTCTCGCCATCACTCTCATCGAAGAAGGTGACAGAGATCGAGTACTCTCCGGC
>JBCBBC010000018.1:0-67588 GCA_038532145.1 Pseudomonadota bacterium
CTTCCGGAATGTGCTTTGCCGGGCGTGCGCGCCAGCTGTTCGGCGTCCAAGTCATGGCTTTCTCCTTAAGGTCGCGCTTTATGCACAGGCAAAGTCACACAATCAAGCTTTCCAATGTCGATATGGCAGGAAAGTGTAGCTCGGATGCCCTAATCAGGGTACCAGAAACAAAAGCCTCCCGGACGGAACCTGTTCTCTATGTCTCAGCTTTTTATTGCTCACGGCCAGCGCGACATTGATCCCCTGTTGCAAGTGCACGAAGCCATGCGCCGCGCGGCGATCCCGACCTGGTACACGCCGCCCGGCGCCAAGGACCATGATCCTGATGCGATCAATGAGATGATCGATAATGCATTCGGCATGGTGGTTCTGGTATCCGCCTCGTCGATCCGCTCGCGCGCGGTTCAGGCCCAGCTGCAGCGGGCTATGGATCGCGGCCTGACCCTGTTTCCGATCCGGGCGGACAACGCCCGACTGTCGAAGCAATTCAAGACGGCGCTGGCCGATCAGCTGACGGATTCACTCTCTGATGATGGGGCGCTCGACCGGCTCGTCGCGCTCGCAAAAACCCGGTATGAGCGACGCTGCCCAGTGATTTCGGTTATGAATCTCAAAGGTGGGGTCGGCAAAACGACGGTCGCGAGTCAGGTCTTTGGCGCCTGGCAGGCGCGGATCGGAGGTCGGACCCTGCTGATCGATCTCGATCCGCAATACAATCTGACCCAGACTTTCTTCGATATGGAACATGCCGATGCCAGCGCCGCGCGGGACAAATCGGTGATTTCACTGTTCGAACGCTCCCGCCTGCATGCGTATGATATGAAATCCCCCGCGGAGAACTGGTCCAGCATTAGCACGGAACCCTTCGAACCTGTCAGCCGCGACGTGATCTGTCATGACCTCCTGACCGGCGAAAATGCGCCAGGCGGGCGATTTGACCTGATCTCGGGGCAATTTGAGATCTCGAAATACGCGTTCGCGCCAAGTCCGCAATCGCTGTCTGTCGTCGGCGCCAATTTCCGTCGCATGATTGATTATTTTCGCAGCGAATATGACCTGATCGTTTTCGATACGAACCCCAATGCGACCTTCCTGACGCGCTGCGCGCTGGAAGCCGCCGATCGCGTGCTGACACCGATGCATCCGGATGCCTATTCCTTGAGGGGTGTGAAACTGCTCAATCAGGTCATGCAGGAACAGGTCAGCGATGAAAAGCGACCGGACCTGTCCATCCTGTTCAACACGGTTGGTCGATCAGAACAGTCCAATTTCGAGGCTGATGCCCGCAATGGGACCTATAATGAGCAAGCTGGCTTCGATTTGTCCGGTGCTCTGCTGAACAGCGCCCTGCCGCGTTCCGGGCATCTCGTGGTGCGCAGCCCGGAACCGGAAGAGCTGCCCTGGAAGCAATTGGTCATTCACCAGGGGCGTGGCGGCGGCCTGAAACGGATGCGCGAAACACTGGAAAGCATCGCTACGGAACTAAAACTGCTGGTCGACGCCTGACCTATTGCAGCGTCTCCATATTTTCGAGTGTGAAGGCCCCGTCCTCGGCCTCGGAGATGTGCAGCTGGTAAATTCTGCGGAATTCCGGCGCGCCGGTCATTTCGACGCGCAGCACGGTGTGTTCCGACTCGGATGGCACCAGATCGATCTTGTCGACCAGCGCGCGTGTCGGATGCGCTTCATAGACGGATTGCACGGCAAATTGCTCGATCGCGGTATATGTTTGGGTGGCCGCGGCCTCCGGCGCCGGAGCGGTGTGCTCGCACGCGGACAGACCGATAATGGCTATGCTGACGGATAGAATGATGGGTTTCATATTTTGTCCTCCCATGCGCATCCTATCACGTCGCGACGTGCAGTTCACGCTTCTGATCGAGATTGGTCGCCTGAAACATCATCCGGATCAAGCAGACTTGTAATCCCAGCACCACAAACAGTGCAGGCAGGCCGCCCACATTGGACAACATACGGACGCCATCAATTCCGCTGAACGCGACCATGATCCAGGCCATCACGCATAACAGGATCACCCACAAAATCTTCAACCGCGGCGCGCTCGGCTCACCCTCGTCATGCTCGCTCAACTCATGCGTATGGGTTTTGCAGATCTGCGAGATCGCCTCGGTATTGCTGTCGGCGGCGGTGACATAGGAAATGAAGGAAATCAGCAACAGGACCGGGATCATCAGGCCGCTAATCGGCAGATAGCCGAGGGCAGCAAACATCACCGCTTCTGGACCGCCTGTGTCCAACGTGTCTTTCAAAGCACCGCCCTCTGCGAGATCCGTTTCCATCGCGAAGACGCCGAACACGCTCATCCAGATCATCGAGAACAAGGCAGGCAGAACGAGATTGACAAGGACAAAGGCGCGGACGCTGTACCCGCGCGCAATCCGCCCGAGGAACATGGCCGTCACCGGAGCCCAGGCCAGCCAGTTGGCGAAATAGAATGTGGTCCAGCTTTTCGCCCACTCAGAATCCCCGCTGGCGGTTCCCATCATGAGCGAGCGATCAACAAAACTGGCCATGTATCCAAGCGTTGCCTGGCCACCCTGAGACAGCATTTCCCTGACCGGCCCGAAAATGATGATGAACCCGACGAGCACGAAAAAGAACCAGGTATTGATCTCTGACAGAACGCGAATGCCGCGCAGCAAGCCGGTCAGCGAACTGATCAGCACCACAATCGCGATCGCGATCGCCACCAAAGCTAGCGAGAGCGGCCCGCTGGCCAATCCCGTCATATCCGCGAGGCCACCCGATAGAAGCAGCATTCCGGCGCCCAGAGACGCCGCCATGCCCATGACAAGAGCCCATAGTATAGCCGCATCCAGGCCGGCTGCCACCGGGGTCGGCAACGGTCGACCGAGCAAAGCCACAAACGGTCCTGAGACCGAATACGGCTTACCAAGATTGTGATACGCAAGCGCGAAGGTCAGTGCCGCCACTGTGTAGATCGCGTAAGGCGAAATGGTCCAATGCATGAACAGGCTGACCATGCTGAATTTCTGGGCTTCGACGCTCCTCGCCGCGATCCCACGCGCGGCACCACCTGGATCGTAAAGATGATAAAGCGGTTCTGCCATGGCCCAGAACAGGATACCGATGGCAATCGTGGTACAGAGTGTGATTGAGAACCAGCTCCAGGGCTTGAGAATGGGCTTCGCCCCCTGCCCGCCGATGATCACTTTGCCCAAAGGGGACAGAACGACGGTCAGACAGGTCAGGACAAATCCGAATACGGCCCAGGAGATCACCGACGAAAAAGTTGCCAGAATCCAGTCATTAATCGTCTTGGCGAAGGCAAAAAAGGCATCAAGATTGACCAGACTTGCCACGGCCGCCGCGACGAAAATCGTCATGGGTACGATGATAACAAAAAGGCGCAGGCTTCCATCCTGCGCCTTTCTGAGTAGGGGGAGATCAGCCAAGACTTACCCGTCCAGGCCTTCAGGTTGTCCAACAATCACGAAAGTAAAATTCTCAGGCGCGAGATATTCCGCCGCGACCCGGTTTACATCTTCCAGCGTCACCGCTTCGACCATGGCATTGCGCTTATCGAAAAAGTCGACTGGCAACTCATCCAAACGCACGCCCATCATACGGGCGGCGATCTTGGCATTGGAGTCGAAGCCAAGCGGATAGGACCCCGTCAGATAGGCTTTCGCGATGTCCAGCTCCTCTTCGGTCATGCCCTCGGCGACCATTTTCTCCATATTCGATTTGACCCCGGCGATGAACTCACCGGCGCTTTCATTCTTGGTCTGACCGCCGCCGCTCCAGAGCTGGATTTTATCCTGGCTGCTGACTTGCGTGTAGACCCCATAGGTCAGGCCCTTGTCGACGCGCAGATCGTTCATCAGACGGCTCTGGAATCCGCCACCGCCAAATGTGTAATTCAGCACCACCGCTGTATAGAAATCGGGGTCTTCACGTTCCATTGCGGGGGCCGCAAATGTCACAAGGCTCTGTGGTTGTGGCAAAGCCACTGTGATCGGATCGGCCTGGGGCGCCGCCAGAATCACCGATTCCGTCTCCATCGGCGCGCTGGTATTAGGCAGACCCGCCACGGCCTGATCGATCAGCGGGGCCAGTTCGTCCGGTGATATGGCGCCGACCGCGGTGACGAGCATGCCCTGTTTGACCATGAGCAAATCTTTTTGTTCACGCATCGCGTCTTGAGTCAGGGCCGCCAGGCTTTCCGCCGAGGTCTCTCGGGCATAGGCGTGATCAGGATAAAGGGCCGTCGCTCGGGCGCGGCTGGCGAGATAACGCGCATTGGTCTCTCGCGTCTGCAGACCGACTTCCTGCTCGCGCAGGAAGCGCTCAAACGGGCCGTCATCAAAGCGCGGCTCGGAAAGCGCCAGGGCGATCATGTTGAAAGATGCGTCCGCATTGTCCGTCAGCATCGACGCATTGCAAAACGTGCTTTCGTTCGAAGCGCCACAGGAGAAGCTCATATTGAGCTCTTCCATGCCTTTGAAAAAGGCCTGGGCGTCGAGTTCGCCTGCCCCCTCATTCATGTGATAGACCATGGCATTGGTCAGACCTTCCAGCCCAGCGGGATCATTGGTTTCCCCTGCCGTCCACGCCATGCGCAAGGACAAGATCGGGATGGAAGGCTCTTCGACCAGCCATACGGAAATGCCGCCCGGCGTCGTGAATTGCTGAATGGTGGCAAATTCACCGTTATGGACGTCAACCTGGAGGCTCGATCCCGCATCAGCGTCGCCGGATCCCGTCGTCGTCGCGCCGCAAGCCGCAAGACCAATGAGGGCGAGACTGGCGCCGAGAATATGTGAGATCCGTGTCATTGCAGGTCTCCTTCTGCGGGCAGCAATTGTGCCTCAATATAGTTTCTATCAGCGGCAAACACTTGCCGAACGGCGTCCAGCGCCTGTTCCGTGGTAACTGAACGGATATCGTCTTCATAGGACATCAAGTCTTCAATCGAGCCGCCTATGGCGAGCCAGCTGCCAAACTGGTTGGCCATGCTTTGTTGATTGTCGCGCGCATAGATGGCCGAGGCTGCCATAGAGTTTCGAACTCGAACCACGTCCTCATCGCTGAATCCGGCTTCGAGCAAGGCGGCCAGTTCGGCCATCATCGCGGTTTCCAGCTCTTCCATCGTGACGCCCGGGCTTGGTGTCGCATAGAGCACGGCCGGCCCCTTATCATGCAGGCTGGTCCAGGCGAACGTCCCAGCATTGACCGCAACTTTTTGCTCTTCGACCAGAGCGACATAGAGCAAGCTGGTATTGCCGCCGCCCAGCACATCAAGACCAACTTCGAGGGCCAGAGAAAAGTCCCGGTCACGCTTCTGGCTGGTGCCATTATAATAACGATACCAGACCGGTTGGCGCACTTTCGGGTCGCTGTGCGACAGTTCCAGCGTTTCGCTGAGATCCGGTACATCGGCCCATTTACGGTCGCCGTCGACCAGACCCGAAGGTTCGATCTTGCCATAATGCTCTTCGGCAAGCGCTCGGACTTCATCGCCCGTTACGTCACCAGCTACGACGAGGATCGTGTTCTCGGGCGAATAGTATTTCTTGTAGAAGTCGATGCCATCCTGCGGCGTCAGAGCTTCAACCTCATCCATCAGGCCGATGACCGTGATTTCGTAGGGATGGTCCTTCCAGAACTCCGCCAGTACCTGCTCCTGCAGAATCACGCCCGGATTATTATCAACCCGCTGGCGGCGCTCTTCCTTCACCACATCGCGTTCGGTGATGAAGCTGCCTTCCGGATCCTCATCAATGATCAGGTCGGTCATCCGCTCGGCTTCCAGTTCCATCATCTTACCGAGATGCTGTTTCGCCACGCGTTGATAGTAGGCCGTATAATCCCAGCTGGTGAAGGCATTGTGCTGCCCCCCAAGCCGCGAAATCGTTGAATCGAACTCGCCATCTTCCAGGTCATCTGTCTCCTTGAACATGACATGCTCAAACAGATGCGCGATGCCTGATTTGCCGGGATCTTCATCAACAGCACCGACCTTGTACCAGACCATATGCGTTACCACAGGCGCACGGTGATCCGGCAGGACGACGACATCCATGCCGTTTTCAAGCGTAAAGGTTTCAGGCGCCCAGACCTCGTCGGCACTGTCGGCCAGAGCGGTGCTGGAAATTAAAGCTGTGGCGGCGAGCCCGCCGGATATCCAATATTTCATAATTCCTCTGCGTGCTGCCCCTGATTATCGATCGTTGATGTTACGTGCCCGGCAATTTCAGTCGATCCCCGCTACCGCGCGCGATCTGAACGTCACCGCCGCCCGTGGCAGAATCGGCGGACTCCTGCTCGGACCCGTCTGAATTCAGGACGCGGTCAGAGACAGATATTGATTTGCGAATGATACGCGCCTCTTCCCAATCAACTTGCTCGCGGACGATCGGGCTAACCGCGTTGGCGCCCGCCGCGGCGACCAGCGCGCGCTCGGAAGCGCTGGCATTCTGACCGATATCGGTGCCGAAGGCGGATGCGGTGCCGGCACGGGTTGGATCCACTTCAAACGGCGTGCCTGAACCGGCTTCCGGCGGCCGCAGGCTGTATTCAGGCGGCACCACGAGCGGCGCCTTTTTGACCACTCGGAACTCATCCGGGCTGTTCGTGCCGCCCAGGGCAGCACAGCCGGACACAAGCATGCCCGCGATGCAGGTGGAGACTAGAATAGCAGTTTTCATTTTGGCGTCCTCGCCTCGTTTTCGGTTACGGCCCCAGCCGCTTTTTCTTGCCGCGACATTAGGAACTGGTCGGCAAAGAGCAAGACCGCACCTACAGAAATGGCCGCATCCGCGACGTTGAATACATAATTGAAGAAATATGGCTCAAGTATGCCGCTAAAGTCGAGAAAGTCGACCACGGCGCCAAACCGAACCCGGTCGATCACATTCCCGAATGCACCGCCAACCACCAAAGCCAGGGCGATTCCGGTAAATCGGCGCGCTGCTCGAACCAGCCAGACCGAAAATCCGATCGCGATGGCCGTGGTCAGGATAACCAGCAACCACCGCATAATCCCTTCGGATTGCCCGATGCCAAAACTGATCCCGCGATTCCAGACCATGTGCAGTTCAAAGAAAGGCAGAACATCGATTTGCCCGCAATCTTGCGTCCGATCCAGACAGCCCAGCGCATTAAATTCTGGTTCGCTCAGGATCAGCCATTTGCTCCATTGGTCCAGGATCACGATGACCGGGATCAGAAAGAACAGGCGATTACGGAAGCCTTGGGTCATGAATTACCTCTGACTTCCCGGATAGCAGCCGCATCTCGCGGTGTCACATCGGGAAAGTCCGGATCTGCGGTCGCTGGGTCGAAATATTTCCAGCTGCGGGCGCATTTCACGCCGCTCGCCTGCCCTGGCAGGACGGCGACGCCCGCTTCCTCAGGCAGACGAAACGCCTCTGAAGGGGGCTCAGAAGTGACGAGTTCGGCCTGAGAGGTGATGAAAATATCCTCCGCGGCCTCGCCTTCATAGGCGGCCAGGAGTTCCGCATCCAAAACGAAGACCGTCGGCGCCGCTTCCAGCGAAGAGCGAATACGCTTCTCGCGACGTTCCACTTCGATGGCGCCAGTGACGACACGGCGCACGCGGAAAATCTTCTCCCAGCGGGCTGCTAGGTCAGCGTCTTTCCAATCCAGTGGCGTTTCCGGGAATTGCAGCAAATGCACGCTGTCCGCGCGATCGGCAAAGACGCTCATCAGGAAGGTCTCTTCGGTCGTGAACGGCATGATCGGCGCCAGCCAGGCCAGGAGGCGCTCCAGGATCGCCGCCATGACGGTTCGGGCTGAGCGTCGACGTAGATCGCTCGGTGCATCGCAATAGAGGCTGTCCTTGCGGATATCGAAATAGACCGCTGACAGATCGACCGAGCAGAAGTTCAGCAAGGCCGTCATGACGCGTTTGAAGTCATGCTCGTCACACGCTTTGCGGACGGTTTCATCGAGTTCGGCCAGGCGATGCAGGACCCAGGTCTCCAGGCTCGGCATTTCGACCGGCAACACAGCCTCATCCGCTGAATAGCCATGCAGGGCGCCGAGCAAGTACCGCATCGTGTTGCGCAGGCGGCGATAATTCTCAACCGCGCCTTTGATAATCTCGTCAGAGATCCGCAAGTCCTCGGTATAGTCGGCGCTCGCCGTCCACAGGCGGAGGATTTCGATGCCATATTGTTTGGCAAAGTCGGCCGGATCGATCGTGTTGCCGATCGACTTGGACATTTTCTTGCCGTCGCCATCGACAATCATGCCATGCGTGACGACTTGCCGGAACGGCGCCATGCCGCGCGTGGCGCAGCTTTCGAGCAAGGAGGACTGGAACCAGCCGCGATGCTGGTCCGAGCCTTCCATATAGACATCGGCGACGCCGGTCGCATCATCAATGATGCCGCGATCGCGCAGCGCAAAGGCGTGCGTGGTGCCGGAATCAAACCAGACATCGAGCACGTCATTGACCTTGTCCCAACCAGTCGGGTCGTCGAGAAAATCGCTGACCTCGGCGGAGAACCAGCCTTCAACGCCCTCTTCCCGGATCTTGGCGAGGATTTTCTCGTTCACCGCCGCGGCGTCGGCTTCAGACATGGCGGCGGTATGTGGCTGACCATTATGATCGACCAGAAGCGTGATCGGCACGCCCCAATTGCGCTGGCGTGAGATCAACCAATCCGGGCGATCGGCGACCATGGCCTTAAGGCGGTTATAGCCGGTCGGCGGTACGAATTTGGTCTGCTCAATGCCGTCGAGCGCCATCTCGCGCAAAGGCCGTGAGCCATCCTTGCCCGGCGTGTCCATGGCGATGAACCACTGCGGCGTGGCCCGGCGAATGACCGGCGCTTTGGAGCGCCAGGAATGGGCATCCCGAATCTCGGTCATGCCGCGGGCGAGCAGGTTGCCGCTCTCGGCCAATAGCCGGATGACTTCCGGATTGGCTTTGCCCGGCTGGCCGCGCTTCTTGCCGGACGTGCGGATGATGTCGAGCCCGCGCAGGGCTTCGGGGACGTCGTCTGTGTAGCAGCCGTCAGGATCGACGATCTGGCGGATCTCCTGCGTCGTGCGACCGGACTCGACCCAGACATTGAAGTCATCCTCGCCGTGGGCGGGGGCTGTGTGGACGAAGCCTGTACCGGCATCGTCGGTGACGTGGTCGCCCGCGAACATGGGGATGTTGTGTCGGAAGAACGAGTCTAACTGATGAAGAGGATGTTGGAGGGGCCACTTCGTTTTCATATCGAGCGAACCCAGCATGCGGAATGACTTCACTTTTGCTGCGCCCATAACTTCTTCGGCACGAGACTGTGCAAGGACCAGTTGCTCTCCAACGGTCGCATACGGTGGAAAGCCGAGTTCTTCTTCAGACATCACGTTTTCAACCTCGTACACCGCATACTCGATGTTTGGATTGAAACTAACCGCTTGGTTCGCGGGAATGGTCCATGGAGTGGTCGTCCAAATTACCACCTTCGCATTCATTAGCGTTTTGATGTCTACATCGTCTTGCGAAGAGCGAACTGTCATTCCGTTGAAGTTGAACGGAAACTTCACCCAGATCACCGGCACTTTCCGGTCGTGATACTCGACCTCAGCCTCAGCCAGAGCCGTCCGTTCCACTGGCGACCACATCACCGGCTTCGCCCCGCGGACCAGGCGCCCGCCCATGGCGACGCGCAGGAACTCGCGCACGGTGGCGGCTTCCGACTCGAAATTCATGGTCAGATAGGGGTCGTCCCATTCGCCTTCGACGCCGCAGCGGCGGAAGCCTTCTTTTTGAACCTCAATCCACTCGGCGGCATATTCGCGGCAGGCGCGGCGGAATTCGTCACCCGGGACATCATCCTTGGTCCGGCCCTTGGAGCGGAATTGCTCCTCAACTTTCCACTCAATCGGCAGGCCGTGACAGTCCCAGCCCGGCAGGTAAGACGCATCAAAGCCGCGCATCTGGTGATTGCGGACAATGATGTCCTTGATGATCTTGTTCATCGCCGTGCCGAGATGGATCGGGCCATTCGCATAAGGCGGGCCGTCATGCAGGATGAAGGGCTCGGCCCCGCGGGCCTTGGCGTCGGCGCGGAAGCGCTCATACAGCTTCATCTCATCCCATTTCTCGATCCATTTCGGCTCGGCTTTTGGTAAGCCGCCGCGCATCGGGAAATCGGTGGTCGGCAAGAACAATGTGTCCTTGTACGGGTTTTCGGGTTTTTTCGGTTTATCAGTATCGGCCATTTGGACGTCTTCGGATCAGCGTGTGAAGAAAGGGCTAAGCAATAGGTTCCCGGCCGCGAGCCCCTTAGAGGCGGACGACCGGGCCGCTAATTCGAATAATGGATATGCGGATGACCCTGTTCATGCGGCCCCGCTTAGCAGGGCTCGCGAGCCCTGTCATCCCGCCAGATGATCCTTGGCGGCCACGACATCCTTGTCCATTTGCACGATCATCTCGTCGAGGGAGTCAAATTTCAGCTCTGGTCGCAGATAGCGGACCAAAGCGACTTCCAATTGCTGTCCATAAATGTCGCCGTCAAAGTCGAAAATAACGGTTTCCAGCAACGGATCACGAATGCCGGTGGTCGGCGTGCGACCGAAATTCGCCACGCCGCCGCGCCAATCGGATTCGCCGGCCAGGCGTGCTCGCACAGCGTAAACCCCATGGCGCGGGTGGATGAGATCGCCCAAATGCAAATTGGCGGTCGGAAATCCAATCGTCCGCCCACGCTTTTCACCATGCTCAACCACACCATCCGCGACCCAGTCATGACCCAGAATTTGTGCCGCTTTTTCCGGCTCTCCGGCGATGAGTGCCTCCCGAATGGCCGTCGACGAGGCTTTCGTGCCCAGAGCTTCAATTTTTTCAATCACAGTAACGCCAAATCCCAGCGCCCGGCCGAGTGAGGCCAAACGTCCGGCATCGCCCATCCGCCCGCGGCCAAAGCGAAAATCGAAGCCAACGGTGACATGCGACGCGCCGATGCCGTCTTTCAACACATCCCGCGCGAAGGCCTCATCCGTCATCGCGGCCATATCGGCATTGAAGGGCAATTCAAACACCGCTTCCGCGCCGAGCTCCGCTAGCCGAGCATTCCGCCGGGCCGGGCGATAGATCCGGAATGGCGGATCATCCGGGCGGAAGAATTGTCGAGGCGGCGGCTCAAACGTCGCCACGCCCAGCTTGCCGCCGGCCGCAACCGCGCCTTCAATCACCGCGCGATGGCCGGCATGGACGCCATCAAAATTACCCAAAGCGACTGAGAATCCACGCGCGGAGTCTGGAACGTGCTTATAATGGGCAATGACGGTCATTTAGGCGTCTCTTTTGGGCACCATAACAATGGCTTCGCCTGAAATCGCGGCTTTGCCATCGACATTGCAAGACACTTTCAGCGTCACGCGGCTGGTGCGTTCCTGCTTTTCGGTGACCTCAACTTTCACAATCACCAAAGATCCGATCAGGACTGGACGGCGGAAGCGCATATTCAAACCAACAAAAATCGAGCCCGGGCCCGGCAAATCATTGCCGAGAATACCGGAAATATAGCTTGCCGTGAGCGCGCCATGCGCAATGCGTTGACCGAACATGGTCTGTTTGGCAAACTCTTCGTCCATATGCAGCGGATTGCGGTCACCAGAGACTTCGGCGAACAGCTCAATGTCTTTCTCGGTGATCACATGCTCGGTCTGGTGCGCCATTCCGATCTCGAGATCTTCGTATTTATAACCGTCTTTATAGGTCATTGCGGATCAGTCTCCGTTTCTCACTCACGGCCTGTTACAATGTGTTTCAGGTTTCGTCACCATTCGAGTTTCGGCATCGCCCAATTTGCCGTTACGGCATAGTCGGCCAGCAGGTCGATGACTTCCTGCTCAAAATTCGCGCCATGCTGTTTCAATCCGGTGCCGACATAGAGGCCGGAATAGCCACGTGCCAGCGCCCCTTTCATGTCCGTCGCGGGACTATCACCGATACAGAGCGTCCGTGCGGGAGACGGCTCCACGCCAAGATCCGCGAGCCGCGCCAGGGCCAGATCATAGATCGGATCGTGCGGTTTGCCGGGATAGATGACCTTGCCGCCCTCTTCCTCGAACACCTGAGCCAGCGCACCGGCGCACCAGTGCAACTGTTCGCCGATGCGGACGCGGATGTCGGGATTGGCGCAAATCATCTCCATTTCACGGTCCGCGGCTTCCGCCAGGCGATCGCGATAATCATCCGGATGATCATTGATTTGATCTTCCAGGCCGATGCAAAGGACCGTGTCAGAGTTGCGCGCCTCCCCGAATTGCAGATCGAGGCCTTCATACAGGAATTTGTCCATTTCCCAGCCGGAATCAGCGCCCATGCGCCAGAACACTTCGCCAGATCGTTGGCGCAATACTTCCCGCGTCGCATCGCCGGACGTGACGCAATCATCGAAGGCTTCCGGCGGCACGCCGAGCGGATCGAAATAGCGAATGGCCTGCTCTTTCGGCACTGGCGCATTGGTGATCAGACAGACCGCCCCGCCCTGGTCGCGAAACCGGATCAGGGCCTCGCACGCCTCGTCAAAGGCGTGGCGTCCATTATGGATCACGCCCCAGACATCGCACAGGATGGCATCATACTGATCAGCAATGGCGGCCAGCCCGCCAGGAAATTGAGGATGAGTCATGCCCGCGCATTATGCGGCGGCGCCTCTGGCGTCAATCTAAGAAGCGCGTGAGGTGAGCAGGCGGACCAGATCGGCGGGCGGCGCGGTTTCTTCCATCAGCGACGACTTGATCGGGCGCGGGGCCCCGAAAATATGCCCCTGGCCGTACGGAATGCCATATTCGAGCACTTCCACAACGCTGACTTCTTCTTCGATCTTCTCGGCCACCAGGGTGACGCCATAGCGGGAACAAATCGCCGCCACTTCTTCACCGGCAATCTTGCGCTCTACTGAAGAGGTGGGTCGCGGCCCGAACGGATCGCGCAACTGGTCGATCAGGTCGCCGCCATTGAATTTGACGAAGCGAATGCCCGCATCCTGCAGACGCGGCAGGTCGATATCGATCGTCTCCGCATGATCGATCGAGAAGCGGAAGCCCAGCGCCGTGAGCCGCTCCATCGCCTCGCGCATCTGTTTCGAACGATGCTCGAACCGGCTGGCGCGAATTTCGAAAATCAGGGCCCCGGCCAGGTCGCGATTCTGCTCCATATGGCTCAGGAAGAATGGAAAAAAGTGAGGGTCTTCAAGCGAGTGCGACGAGACATTGCAGAACACGCCGACCCGGCGGTCACGCGCCGCAAGACGTCGAACGACTTCGACCGAGCGGTAGAGCATCATGTTATCGACCACGCCCAGCAGGTTCGCCCGACGGGCGGCGTCGAGGAATTCCGCCGGCAAAATCAGCGATCCATCCGCGTCGCGCAGGCGCGTATAGCCTTCATAAAAGGCGACCCGGCGCTGTGGCAGCGAGACGATGGGCTGCAAGTGCAGATCGACCCGGCCATCTTCCAAGGCTTCCTTGACGCGGCGCAGAACGGCATCTTCCTGTGGCGCGACGTCACCGGTGGTTTCGGCATCGGCCAGTTTGGTCTCGAAACTGCGCGACAGACGCTCGATCAGCGTTTCCAGCTGGCGCATTTCGCTGACCAGAGCGTCGCGGCGTTCCGTCAGTTCCTGTTTGACGGTGGTTTCGACAGCAGTGGTTCGCGCTTCGACGACATCGATTCGCTCCTTGTCGTCTTTTTGCACGGTTTCGACCGCAACGATTCGGTCCGACAGGTCTGACGTCGAGCTCGAACGGGTGGCAAACAGGTGCACCTGGCCCATTAATGCGGTGATGATCGCGCCGCCACAAATGGCCAGCGGCAGCTCAATCGCAGCGTAGGTAAACAGGCCCCAGCCCGCCCCTGCGCCGATCAGGGCATAGATCAAAAAGTACAAGGCAACCATCAATTCCCAGCCCCTGCTGACACAATATCCTTAACAGATACGCGCCAAACGTTAACGAATTGGTAGCTTTAGAGTTAATTCGCCTGCTTTGCCAAGCATCAGCTTAATCCATCAACAGCATTTCTTTCGGCATCGAGGAATTCGCGCAACGCTTGCAAAGTGGGCAGGATTTTCGCCAGTTTCGAGACGTCTTGATTCTCTTCCAGGATCGCCGCCAGGGGCGTCATGGCCTTGATCCCGCGATTTCGGGCATGGCGGCCAGGCGTGGTGATCGTGACGATTTTGCGCCGGCGGTCCTCGGCGCTGCCGACAATTTCGACATAGCCCTTGCGCTCCAGCTTGGCCAAAATCGCGGTCATTGAGGGTTTGGTGACCTGAAAAGCCTTGGCGAGATAAGAGGGAGACTTGCCATCCCCCAGACGGACAAAATGGTTCAGTACGCCAAATTCGGATGGATTAAGCTCCGGCGCCAGCACTCTGGCAAAACGGGCCGTGCTCAATTGATTGATAATGCCGATCTCATTGAACAAGGTGAAAATGACGGCCGCCGGATCAGAATCGCTCATGCTCAGGAGCTTATCAGTTTGCTCTCCAGCGGCCAACGCGGACTCGGCGCCGGGAATTTCGTATAGCCGACCCGTCCGAGCATTTGCAGCGCACCGGACGGCGCCACACCCAGCTCTTGCCGGATCGCTTCATACGGCTGCGCCATTTCCGGAAATTCCTGCAGAATCTGGCTGAGCGGATGGACGCAAAGCCCGGCCTTTTGCGCAGCGAGGTTCATCCGCACCCATGCCCGACCGGCCTGTAATTGATCGGCGCGCGTATTTGTCTGCGACTTGACCCAGACAAAGCCCTGCGCCGAGTGGATGATCGGGTCATACATTTTGAGGCCTTCATTATAGGCCGTGCTGCCGGGCGTATCGAGGCCTTCCGGCGTGACAATGCCGGTCATCTTGAACAAGCCCATGGGGATGCCGCCCATATCGATGCCATCCGGGTTCTCAACCACGGCGCGATTGCCGATGCGCATCAGATCGACGCTCTCGCGGCGCGTCAGGTCGGTCTCCATTTCAATCTGAAAGCCTTGCCAGGCGAGCGCGATGATCCGGTCGCGCTGCGCCGCATCGAGCGTGCCGCCAACCTCGAGATCGCCCTGCCCGCTCGCGATCACCTGCTCCAGCGTTTCGGTGTTGACTGGTCTGGACGTGTCATACGGCTCCTTGGTTGAACGGCGTTCCAATATGTTGGCGAAGAGCGGGTCTTTGGGCGTGTCTGCTGCCACCGCGAATTGTACCTGCGCCATACGGTTTCCATTCAGACGCGGGTGCGCTTCGCCATCCGGAAACGGCGTGATGGCCGCGGCATAGCCCTTCTCTGCAGCGGCGATGCGCAGCAATTCCATCATGCAGCCGAAACCGATCGTGATTTGGCGATCCAGCGGATCCGTATGCGGCAAACGCCGGTCCAGATCGACATAGATATCGAGCCGATCATCCCCGACGAGGTCAAACTGCCAGGGCTGACGATTGTGTGGATTGGGCGCCAGGATCGCATAAGCGAGCGCGTCCAGACGTGGATCCCCGAAAGTCTCTCCCGCCGCGCGCCAGGGGGCGCGGGCTTTGGCCAGACCTGGTCCATGAGCGACCCCGACTGTACCAACCCCGCCAATCAGGGCAGCGGCCCCACCTGTCATCAAAATACCGCGTCGTGTGAACATATTGGTCTCCACATGAATTATTATTAGTTTTCTAACTAATATATATTTTTCAACTGTCAAGCGAAATGCGTGGCATGCGTGCCACACTGTTCTGATCATTCGATTTTTCACGTAGATTCTTGCAGCACCGCGTTTGACAGCGTTCTTCCGGTTTTTTAACCAAGGGCTCAAATCCCGACACACCCACGGTCCACGGTCACTGTTTGACCGGATGGGGGCGTCTCGGGGGAGACCGGGGTCCTGTTCAACGCAGGACCCCGTTGCTTTTTCAGGTCACTCGTTTTCGACGAAAATCGGTTCCGTGATCGGCCAGGTATAGTCTCCGACATCGCCCTGACAGGCGATGGTGACCACCCGATCAACCGTTGGCTCGACCAGCATAAGCTCGTCCTCAGCGCCGCAAACTCGTAACCAGGCGACCCGCTCCGCGCCATTGACGCGATAGTCGATGCGAAAACCGCCGCTCGAACCGGTGACGCTCAAATCTCCGGTATCGAAAACGCGCTCACGCCCACCTGCGGTTCGCGCGACAAGCACCGCCGCATCGTAGCCGCCCGGTGGAATGCCATGCTCCACGACATAAAGAGCGTCCGATTGTTCAAACGCCTTGTTCAGCGCCGTCGCAATCTCCTTGATACCCGGCGGACCGATAACGGGGAGCGGTTCGCGCCGTCCGGCATGCCAGGAGAGATTTCGAACCTCGTCCAGGCCTTCCAGATCCGGCGCCGTGAGAGAAAACAGGATCACCCCGTCGAGCTGCCCAAGATCCTCGGGACGCGTCGCGCGGGCGACCCCGGCCGGGGCCCCGAACAGCAATCGCTTGCCTCCGGCAATGACCATCGCGCAAGGTCGCTCATCTTGGACATCACAAGGCAAGAGTGCAAAATCATCCGGACGCACGTCAACACTGCGCCAGTCGGTCTCGCCATCAGCCCCACCGCACGCAGCCAAACAAAGGATGCCACAAGACAGGGCAGTTTGCTTGAACCAGTTCATGCCGAAGGCTTTAGTCAGACTCGTCACCCAAGAACAGTCGTATCGGTCTCTTCGATGATTTCATTTTCGATATGGCCGAGGCCCGAGATCTCAACTCGAACCCGATCACCGGCCTTCAGCCATTTTGGTGGATCGAAGCCGGCCCCAACTCCAGCGGGTGTCCCAGTGAAAATGACGTCGCCGGGTTCCAGCGTGAAGGCCTGGGTCAGGTGCGCGATCTGGTCCGCCACAGAGAAGACCATATCGCGCGCATGACCGGATTGTCTGAGCTCGCCATTAACATAGCCGCGAACCTCCAGCGCTTTGAAATCATCGATCTCGTCTGGGGTTACGAGAAACGGTCCGAACGGCGCATGGGTATCAAAGCCCTTGCCCATGATCATGGTCTGACTGGCGCGCTGCCAGTCGCGCACAGAGACATCGCAGCCGCAGGAGTAGCCGGCGATCAATTCGTGCGCTCGGGCAGCCGGCACATGCCGACCGGTCTTGCCGATAATCACGACGAGTTCAGCTTCATAATCCAGTTGTTCCGACACGATTGGCAGATGAACCGGATCGAATGGCCCGTTGGCGGCGGTTGTTTGCTTGTTGAACCACTTTTGCACGCTAGCTGGGGTCGGCTTGATGAAGGAGACCGACTCCTTTGCGTGAGCAGCATAGTTCAAACCGATTGCAAGTATTTTTCCCGGACGCAGAATCGGCTGGCGCAACCCAACCTCCGACAGAGGGACACGCGTCCCGCCCTCCACCGCTTTCGCTGCCGCGTTGAGATCGCCCAAAATTTCTTTCACCTGCGCGGCCTGAGACAGGCAGACCATATCGCCCTCAACCAGCCCTGCGCGGGCTTGACCATTAACCACCAGATTGGCCCATTTCATTGCCGTGTGACCTCTTCGCTACGTTGAATTGAAACCGAACGAATTTTCGCAGGCTGTCAATTGAAGACGTTTAATTAGACGTCTAAGCCTGCGCGTTCATGTTGGTGGGACTAAAGAAAGTAGAGTGAACATGACGCAAGGTCTTCGCGCGCAAGAAAGTACACTGGCTGATCTCTTGTGCAACGGAATTGAAATGGCGATGCCGCCATATCAGCGCAGCTATTCGTGGGAAAATTCAGAGGCCCAGGCCCTGCTCTCGGACCTGCACGATGCCAGCGAAAGCGGCGAAAGCCACTTTATTGGCGCCATTGTTCTGGTTCGCGAAGCCTCTGGGCGTTTCCTGATTGTAGATGGCCAACAAAGACTGACCACGCTGACCATCCTGCTCTCCGTCTTGCGCGACACAGAGACCGATGAAGATCGCAAGACAGAGATTCACAGCATGATTGCCGATGATGAGACCGACAAGAACGGCCCGACCTGGCGCATCTCGCTCAATCATATTGATGGCCCCTATCTGCGCGAAGCGATCCAGACCCGCGGCGCCTCGCTGAAAAAAGACGTCGAACCAAATGATAGCGAGAGCCAGCGCCGCATGACGCGCAATCTTGAGAACTTCATCAAGACGGTGCGCAACATGTCCCCTGAAGCGCAGCGCGAGTTGGCGGATACAATTAAGAATCGTATCCTGCTCGTCAAAGTTGTCGTCGAAGACTGGGATGGCGGGTACAATGTGTTCCGCGTGCTCAATACGCGCGGTAAGGCCCCGAACACGCATGACATCATCAAAACAGACCTGCTCGAAAACGCCCACTTGACGCCAGAAGAGGCGGAGGCTTATTCCCGCGAATGGTCCGAACACGAGTCCCGGCTCAGCGGCTCGGGCTTTGATGATTTGCTCAATCAGATCAGCACACTCTACGCCCGCAAGACGCGCAAGGGTGCCAGCGAGTTTCGCAAGGCGGTGATCAACCGATCGATTGGCGGCACTCGCGAATTCCTCAGCAAGGAATTGCCGGCCTATGTCGATGCCTATGTCACGATCTCGACAGGCAAATGCACATTCGGAAACCTGACTCCGCAAATCAGCGAGTGTTTGAACCATTTGCGGTTGATCGACCACCAATTGTGGCGCGCGCCCGCACTCAAATTCCTGGTCAATCATAATGGCAGCCCGGAAATCGCCCTTGCCTTCTTCCGCAGCCTGGAGCGGTTCGCCTATGGTGCAATGATGGCGATCACTGAGCAGCGAAGCCGCCAGAGACGGTATCAGAAGATTGCTGACAATGCCGACAATGCACGAGTTTTGCTGTCTGATAGCGGTCCGTTGGCCCTGTCTCGGGACGAGCGGCGTGAGATTTCAAACCGTTTGCGCAGCCGCTTCGGGGCGTTTGCCCAACGCCGTGCCATTGCCTTGCGCATGAATGCTGAGATCGAACATGGTGTCGCGCTGGGCCCCGACGATGGCGCCACGGTCGAACACGTCCTGCCCAAGAACTTGCCGGAGGAATCCCCTTGGCGAAATGCCTGGCCCAATCAATCGGTCCATCGCGACCTGGTCGACACGATTGGCAATTTCGCCTTGCTGTCGCAATCGACCAATCAGAAGGCAGACAATCTCTCCTTCATGGAAAAAAAGACGCTCTACTTCGCCGGGGAGCAGCCGGAATTCGCCCTGACCCAGGATATTGAAGACAAGGTCGCCTGGACACCGGACGTCACCCGCAGCCGCACAGAGCATTTGTCAAAGATCATGGAAAATGCCTGGCAACTCAACCAGGCCATGCTGTCTATGTAAGCAATGGAAGGCGCTTAAGACGTTGATTCCGCGCTTCGGCGGTCAGCGGCATAGTCGGCAAGTTTGTCGGCGGCGTCGCGGGCCGAGTCGATGCTGGCATCAAATTGCGCCAGGGCATACGTGGTTGGATTGGCGTCGGCCATATCGAGTTCCGACAAGACGGTGATAAAGGTCCGGCGCGCTTTCTTGGCGGTGACAAGCGCCGTCTCATAGCTGAGCAAATCTGCGCGCAGGGCTTTGGCGGTGATCTCGGTCTCAAACAGTTTTTCGACTTCCATCGTCGCGACATCAAGACCGTGGGCAGCATGTTCAATATCAGAGCGAATGAAATCCGCTTGCTCGCTTGCGACATCGCTCTGGCGTTTCACTTGCGAAATATAGGTAGCGTCGCCGGCATCGTCTTTCTCACTCGCGCCATCCATCAACACGCGCGCAAAATCGAACAGCCCATTATTAGCTTTGACCCAATTCTTGCGCTCGGCCTGTTCGGTATAGGCATCGGCGACTTTGCTGAGACTACTTTCCTGGCTGGCATAACTTGTTTCAACCGTGGCTTCAGAGGCAACCATGGAAACGGTTGCGCACCCACTCAAAGTGGTCGCCAATAGTAGAGAAAAAAGTACACTACGCATGAGGCTATTCACCTGCCTGAATTTTTCACTCGCCCATATTATCACATACAGATGAGAAAATCGCCGTCCATACCCTTTATTCATACTTTAACAGCCGATAGGTGAAGAGGTCGTGAACAAAGGCAAAAAATGCTTAAACTTTATCCACCTATAGAAGCCCGGCGCTCAGGCTTCCTGCGAGTCAGCGACCTGCACGAGATCTATTGGGAAGAATCGGGCAACCCGAATGGTCTTCCCGTTTTGGGCATACATGGCGGACCCGGCGGCGGCTCGAGTCCCGAAATGAGACGCTTCTTCGATCCAACCGTATATCGCATCATTCTGATGGACCAGCGCGGTTGCGGAAAATCGACTCCGCATTCCGAACTGCGCGAAAATGATACCTGGAGTTTGGTCGCAGACATTGAAGCGGTGCGCGCACATTTGCAGGTGGATAAATGGGTTTTGTTCGGCGGTTCCTGGGGCTCGACCCTGGCGCTCAGCTATGCGGTCACACATACGGAACACGTGCATGGGCTCATCCTGCGCGGGATTTTCCTGCTGACCGAGGCTGAGATAAGATGGTTCTATCAGGATGGCGCCAGCCGTCTCTTTCCGGATTCCTATGATCGCTATGTATCGCCCATTCCCGAAGCCGAACGCGATGATTTGCTGCACGCATTCCATCGGCGTCTGACCGGTGAGGATCGCATGGCGCGCCGGGCCGCAGCCAAGGCCTGGGCCTGCTGGGAAGGAGAGACGATCACGATTCAGGGCCCCACCAGCCGCCCCAAACGGTTTGAGGAAGATGATTTCGCCGACGCCTTCGCCCGCATCGAATGCCACTATTTCGTCAATAAGGGCTTCTTCGAAAAGGATGGCTGGCTGCTCGAGCAAGCCCGCGAGAAGCTGCAGAAAACACCCGGTCGTATCGTGCACGGGCGCTATGATGTCGTGACGCCCCTCTCGAGCGCCTGGGGGCTTAGCAAGGCCTGGCCGGCGGCGAAACTCGATATCGTCTCGAATGCCGGTCATTCCAGCCTTGAACCAGGCATTGTCGACAAGCTGATCCGCGCCACGCGTGAATTCGGGCGTCAGTTCAGGGAGACCTGATCCAGCTATAGGCATTCTTTGTCAGAGCCTATCAAAGCCATACGAATTTTATATTCGTCTTATTGGTGTGTCGCACCATGTCGGGTGGGTCAAACTTGGGAGTGACACACAATGAAGCATATTCTGTTGGCTGCTGCGGCAGGCGCGCTCACGGCTGCGTGCGTAAATACTGAAATCACTGACGTCTCCGACGTCGTCGAAACAGCCGCTACCGAAACTGAAACCACCACAGACGAGACCGTTGAGGACGCCATGGACGTGGTTGAGACAGCACCAGCGCTCTGCCTGGACATGGGACCGCAAACGCCGCGTGACATTTCCAGCGTGGTTGGCCTGAACACGGTGACCTTTCCAAAGGCGCCGGCATCCTCAGCGATGAACCTGTGCAACATCCACACGCACACCAATGCCGAACACAAGGGCCCGGGCTTCAGCATTTTTGTCGATGCCTCGGACAATGGCGGCTTTGCGTGCAATGAAACCGCAGACTTGACCGAAGACGAACTGGCGCCGGCGCCGGGCGCCTATAAGGGCGTTGTGCCGGGCCAGACGATCGAAGTGCACTGGGTCCATACAACCTGCGACGCGGCGCCTGGCGAAGGCCTCGCCGCCTGCGTGCCAGAAGGATGTACAGATCCGCTGCTGCGCGTCGAAGCCCAGACCTTCCTGGTCGTGAATGATGCCGGCGCGCTCGACTTTACCGAAATGGCGGCTGTGGTCGACGAGAAAGGCGGCTTCTATCAAGCGGGTATGATTCCGTCAGATACGGGCACGCCGGTAACGTTCCCTGGCTCCACGACCGGGCCAAGCTATACGCAGGAAGTCTGTTCGCCGGCGCAGGTGACGTGGAATGTCCGCCCGATGTGCGCCAAGGTCGACATCAACTCACTGAACGCCTGGGCCGAAGAGGGCAATGTCTTCAACGAGACCAAATCGCACGGCGTCCGCCAGCTGGTCACGGCACCGGAATTGCTGTCATCGATCCAATAAGGCGGTGAGCCGACCCATTGAAAAACCCCGCCTCGGTCTGAGGCGGGGTTTTTTGTCGAGCGTGTTTGACGGCGTCTAGAAATACTTGTCCATGACGCCGAAGATCAAGATGATCCCAATGGCGGGCGGTACAACCCAGCGGACGGCAAAGCGCCAGAGATTCATTACCGTGCCTTCACCGAACTCGGAGGTGAGCATGTCTCGACTGAGCACCCAGCCAGAGAACACAGCAACCAACAAGCCACAAAGTGGTAGCATAATCGTCCCGGTTATATTATCCGCAAAATCGATGTAATCGACAGAATAGACATAGCCTGCGCCAATCATGAACAGGACGAAGCCAACGCCAAGCGCGGCGCCCCAGCGGTTCACGCCCTGGCGTTCTTCGAGCCAGGACACGCCGACTTCCATTAGAGAGATGGAGGACGTCAATGCTGCAAACAGCGCCAATGTGAAGAAGGCTCCGCCAATCAGATTGCCCATCGGCATCGCTTCTGACCCGAACGCAATCGGCAGCGAGACGAAGAACAGGCTTGGTCCGCCTGCCGGGTCCGCACCGAAGGCAAACACAATTGGGAAGATTGCAAAACCTGCAATCAGGGCGACCATTGTATCAGCGCTCGCAACAATCGCCGATGAGCGCGGGATATCGGTATCTCGTGAGAGATAGGCACCATAGGTAATCATCAGACAGGACCCGACGCCGATCGAGAAGAATGCTTGCCCCACCGCGGCGAGGAATGTGCCGAAGGTCACTTTGCTGAAATCAGGCTGGAGCAGGAACGCCGCCGCTTGAGCCGCATCACCATTGGTCAGTGCAAACCCAACAATGCCGAGCAGTAGAATAAAGAATAGAGGCATCAGGATGGATGCGGCACGTTCAATGCCGCCTTTGACCCCGCGCGCAAGTATGATGACATTCACTGCGATGAAGCCAAATAGGCAGGCCAGGATCATGCCACGGTTGCCGATCGTTTCACCGAAATTAGCGCCCGAGGATTCGGCCGTAAAACCACTAAATCCTCCCGAAAAGGCTTGCGGAATGAACGCGATCACCCAAGCCGAAATGACCATGTAGAAGGTGAGAATGAAGAACGCAGCAAGCGATCCAACCCAGCCGACAAAGCCCCAATTGGCGCTTTTGCTTTCAGCCCGCGCCAGCGAGTGTATGCCCTCAACGGCCGACATGCCGGATTTGCGGCCCATGCCATATTCCGCCATCAGCACCGGCAGGCCGAACAGCACCACACAAGCCAGGTAAATAACGATAAAGGCGCCGCCGCCATTTTCGCCGGCGGTGAACGGGAAGCGCCAGAAATTACCAAGGCCGACGGAGGATCCCACCGCAGCCATGATGAAACCAAAACGCGAGCCCCACGTATCTGTCTTGCGACCGATCGCTGCCATATTCTCTCTCTCCCAGGTGATTTTACCGCGACCCTAGCCTTCGAGGCGCAAAAATCAACGCGAGGGCTGGGTTTTGACGCAAGATTGATGCTCGGATAGCGGTCGCCCCTAGGCGCGTGCATTCAGCGGATCATTCCGTCCCAAGTGTACGGCCCCGACCAGTCCAAAACACCCGGCAGTCGTAATCATCACCGTCCCGCCATAGGATAGAAGCGGCAGCGGCACGCCAACCACCGGCACCAGGCCGAGCACCATGGCGACATTGAACAGGATATAGAAGGCGACCGTCGCCACCGCCCCGGCAGCGGCGAACCTTGCAAACAAGCTGGCAGCACGAAGGGCAATCATCAGACCAAGACCCAGGATCAGCATCCATAAAAGGAGCACACCGCTGGTAACAAGGAAACCGAACTCCTCCGCCAGAACGGTGAGGATGAAATCCGTATGTTGTTCAGGGATATAATCGAGCTGAGACTGGGTGCCTTCCATATAGCCCTTGCCGGTCCAGCCGCCAGAGCCAATGGCAATCTTGGCCTGTTCGATCTGATAGCCATCATCCATGACATTGACCGAAGCACCCGTCAGCTGCGCCAGATAGGTGTCGACCCGTTCGCGCTGATAATCTTGCAGGACAAAGAAATAGATGGCCGGAATGCTCGCCACCGCCGCGACACTGATCGCGGTGATCACACGCCACCAAAGGCCTGCCAGGAAGATCAGAATGCCGCCCGATGCGAACAACGCCAGAGTCGTGCCGAAGTCTGGTTGGCGGAAAATCAGCGCCGCCGGAATGGCGATCAGGGCCAGCGCCGGTAAATGGATCAGAAATCCACCCGAATAATCGTTCCAGCGTTTGTGATAATAGGCCGCCAGCGCCAAGGTCAGCGTGACCTTCATGAGTTCGGATGGTTGAACGCCAATCGGTCCGATTTGCACCCAGCGCTGGGCACCACCGGCGGTAAAGCCAAAAAATTCAACCGCCAGCAACAAGATGACGGTTGCCAGATAGCTCGGCCAGGCGGCCCGGAACCACCACCGGATCGGGACCAATGCGGCGACCAGCAAGACCACCAAAGCGACAGCAAACCGCGTCGCCTGGCGCATTGGTAAGCCGGCCTCTTCCGGATTTGTGAAAGTGGCAGAGTGCAGGATCGCGACGCCAATCATCGCCATCGCACAAATCATTAGGATGAGGCCCCAGGGCAAGGACTGGACCTGGCTGACCAGAGACTTTCGGGAAAAGTCGAGCGAATTGGAGCTGAGCGCCACCATGACTAACGCGCTCCGCCGCCCGCCGTCCCGCCGCCAACAGACGCTGTACGCGTATAGGTTGGCGTCCGTCTGGAATCCATGCGCAGCGCCTCAGCGAGAATATCGCGGGCGACCGGCGCCGCCGCTTTCGACCCGCCTTCGCCATGTTCGACAATCACGGAGATCGCATATTTCGGATCATCATGCGGCGCATAGGCGACGAACAGCGCATGATCGCGCAACCGACGATCAATGTCTTCGCCCTTGAGAATACCCGTCGCGCGTTCCTGGGCAGAGATCCGGCGCACCTGCGCGGTGCCCGTCTTGCCCGCAAGGCGCGGACCGCCGAGGCCAAGATCACCGGACCGCAAGGCCGTTCCGCCGGCCTCCGAGGTGACGCCATACATGCCAGCTTTCATGCGCCGCATGAAGTCCGGGTCCATCGGTGCATCATAGGGAATATCGGCTTCCGGACGCGGCCCTTCGCCAATGATGCGCGGCGTGATCAGCTTGCCTTCGGCAGCGATCCGCGCGGTCATGACGGCGAGTTGCAGAGGCGAGGTTGAAATCTGCCCCTGTCCGATGCCAACGTTCAAGGTCTCGCCCTCATACCAGGGCTCGCCGCGCGCTGCGCGTTTCCATTCATCATTTGGAACGACGCCGCTGCGCCCGCCAGTCAGACCGAGCTCCCAACGCTGTCCAAACCCGAACCGTTTGGAGAAGTCTGCGAGGCGTTCAATGCCGAGGCGCTTGGACACTTCGTAAAAATAGGTGTCGCAGGAGCCTTTCAGCGCCCAGTGCATATTCACCGAGCCGTGCCCACGTTTCTTCCAGCAATGCCACGTATTGTTGCCGAAGCGATAATGGCCCGGACAATAGATCCGCTCCTCTGGATCGATCACACCCGCTTCGAGGGCGGCAGCGGCGACCACCATTTTGAAGGTCGATCCTGGCGGATAGGTGCCGTCATAAGCCTTGTGATAAAGCGGTGAATATTCAACATCATCGCGCAGAACGGCATAATCCTCCGACGAAATACCATTCACGAAATCATTCGGATCAAAGGCCGGTGTTGAGACAAAGGCGAGAATGTCGCCGGTTTCAACGTCCATGACGACGGCCGATCCACTTTCTTCACCAAACCGGTCAATGGCGAATTTCTGCAATTCCGCATCAACGGTGAGATAGATATCCTGGCCCGGTTTTGGCGCCAGATTGGGATCATCAAACTCACGAATGATCCGGCCCGCGGCATTTGTTTCGAGCTTCCGGAACCCGGCCTCGCCGCGCAGCCACTCTTCGGCATAGCGTTCGATGCCAGAGCGCCCCGTGCGCATATCGGGATGTTTGAACAGACGCCGGACAGCCGCACGCTCCTGACTATTCGCGCCTTCGCTCAGTCGCTCGAGATCGGTTTCACTGGCTTTCGCGACATAGCCCAGCACGTGCGCAAAGTCGCGGCCGCGCGGATAGGAGCGCGTTGCCGCCATCTCCACCTGTAGACCAGGCATACTCGGCGCCAGAACCGCGAGCCGCGAGAATTCCTCATAGGAGAGTTCGCTTTTGACGGTAACCGGCTGAAAACTGGCCTGACGACGCGCATCACGGATCAGGCGCGCCTGTCGTTCCGGTGAAATCTCCACCTGATCCGACAGACTGTACAAAAGGCGTGTTAGATCATCCGCCTGTTCGCGCACGATGGAAACCCGGCCCGCCTGTCTGTGCGCCGCCAGAGCGCGGCCGAAGCGATCAAGGATCCGTCCGCGTTGCGGCGGGGCGAGATCAAGACGGACCCCATTTTCAGCCGCCGCCACTTCAAACCGTTCATGCTCCATGATCTGAAGTTGGAACAGACGCGTAATCAGGCCGCCAAACAGCGCGGCGCCGCCGCCAGCCGCAATGACGGCGCGGCGATTGAACAAAGTGTCGACCGGACGATTTCCGCTCATACGCTTACCCCTCCCCCGACGCGGCGGGCGCGCAAGTTAAACAGAGGTGAAATCAGCATGTGCACGACCAGAGTCGCGAAATACGCTGTCAACATGGGTGTGATCCGTACCAAATGCCCCGATGAGATACTCGCTGTCAGCCATACGAGCGCGATGCCGAAAAACAAAGTTACAACCGGGAGAGCAAAACTCAGCAAAGGCGTCCGCTCCGTATCCGCCATTTGCGTCACCATGGCCGAAAATCCGTAAGTCAGCAGATTGGCCAGAGCATGACTGCCCCACGGCGCTTGCGAGGCATCCTGGGCAAACCCGAAGAGCAGCAAAAACACCATGGGCCCGAATCCAAGACCCGACCGGCCCCAGCCGACCGCGGCAATCAGACCGACATAAGGCCAGGCGAGCGGCACGCCGAAAAAGGATTTTGGTGTCAGCCCGATCAGGCCGATCAAGGCCACAACCAAAGCGCCGATGACCAGCCGCGAGCGTGGTCGGGCATTCGCCCAGCGCAAAGCGAACCAATCCGGGATCGCACTCAAGCCATTCACGATCCGTCATCCTCGCTCAATTCCGCCAGGTCCGTCTCGACCGGAGACTCCTCTGGCGCAGTAATCGTAATGGTCGGCTTAAGGCGAACATAACTCAGTTGACCCGTCAGCATGGAAAGATCGACCCGTACTTCCTTGTCAGTCTCGCCGCGGATATGGCCGACCACCACGCCGCGCGGGAACATCCCGCCTTCGCCAGACGTCAGAATGCGTTCATTGGGCAGGAACTGGCCCTGTTCCGGCAGATCAATCAGCCGACCCATCCCATCGCGGCCGCCGAACATAATGGCGCGCAGACCGCTGGATTCCCCCATAACGGGCACGCGGCTGTTAAAATCGGTGACTTTCAGAATGCGCGATGAGCGATTGCCGACCTGGACCACACGGCCGACCAGGCCGCGATCATTTTCGGCATAATAGCCTTCCTGAACGCCATTGGTGGCACCAGCGTTCGCCAGAAGCGCCTCCGCAAAGGGACCGTCTGTCTCAGCCATGATCCGCGCCGTCACTTCGGCGCCGCCGGGCTCGCCCTGCATATTGAGGATCTCTTCATAGACTTCCAGCCGCTCGGCCATGGTCAGCGCCAGGGCCTTGTACTGCGCCAGTTCACGGACGCGGGCTTCAAGCTCCAGAATTCGGCGTTCCTTGGCGGAGGCGCCGCTGATCCGATCAATCAGGCTGGGACGGGTAACATGAAAAAGTTGATCCGACGCCGCCGTGCGGATCGGTTCAACGCCTTCACTGAGACGCGGTGAGGTTTGCAGGAGCAACAGCGCCAGCAGCCCCGCGATGGCAATAAAAAATCCATACCGTCGGAGCGGTCGCTGCCTATATCCCTTGCCGCTCGAGCGTGGCATGGGCCTTATCCTTCCCTATTCGACCCCGGGGGCTTACCCCGCAATCGTGTCAAACTTCTGGCGACAGGACATTCTTCATGCGCGAGAGGTTCTCGAGGACGAATCCACACCCGTTCGCAACACATTTCAATGGGTCTTCGGCAATCATGACGGGCAAACGCGCCTGTTCCCGCAACACCACGTCCAGATTACGCAACAAGGCGCCGCCGCCGGTCAGAACAATGCCGCGATCGACAATATCGGCCGATAATTCCGGTGGCATGGCTTCCAGCGCAATGCGAACCGCTTCGACAATCTCACCGACCGGATCACCGAGCGCTTCGGCCATCATTTTCTCATTGATTTCAACTTCGTTCGGGACACCGTCGCCGGTAGCGCGGCCACGAACGGTGACCGTCATGCCATCGCCATTCTCGGGCGCCATGGCGGTCCCGATCTGTTTCTTGATGCGCTCAGCGGACATCTCGCCGACCAGGATGCCCTGATGCTTGCGCAGATAGTTCATGATCGCTTCGTCCATTTTGTCACCACCGACACGGACGGAACGCGAATAGACTTGGCCACCCAGGGACAGAACAGCCACCTCAGTGGTCCCACCCCCAATGTCGACGACCATGGAGCCGGCGGGCTCTTCAATCGGCAGACCTGCACCGATCGCAGCCGCCAGCGGCTCGTCAATCAGATGAACTTCGCGGGCGCCAGCGGCCAGAGCCGACTGGTGAATGGCGCGGCGCTCGACATTCGTGGCCGAGCTCGGCACACAGATAATAATTAGTGGCGACACGAAGGCCCGGCGATTGTGCACTTTGCGAATGAAGTGCTTGATCATTTCCTCAGCGACTTCGAAATCGGCAATCACGCCGTCGCGCATGGGGCGGATCGCCTCCATGTTGAGCGGCGTCTTGCCGAGCATTTTCTTGGCATCATCACCGACCGCATAGACCATTTTGCGGCCGCCCTGATTCATATAGGCGACGACCGAAGGCTCATCGAGCTTGATGCCTTGACCCTTCACATAGACGAGCGTGTTCGCTGTCCCCAGGTCGATGGCCATGTCTGTGGAGAGAACTCCGAGAAGGCTTCCGATCATTTTTTACACCGCTTTTCTTTCTGCGCACGCTCACTCCAGCGCACGCGCGATTGGTCTTATGATCAGCCCTATATCGTAATGCCGTTTAGATTTAATTAAAGCAAGAGTCATTTGTCACCCTAGATGTACGGATCGTACACCTGCTGAAGACCCAATGTTTATTATAGAAACCGCGATTTGTGACATATCGAGACACGCTTAATGCAAACGCTTCGTTTGTTAACTTTTAGGGGTATTTGGGGACGCTGGGCGATAGGTCGGACCGAATTCACTTGCCATATTCGTAAGGATTGGCATCGCTATGGCTCGGTCGAAATAAAACAGCGAAATCGAATGGGTGGGAAATGAAATGAATGCTCGAGCGAAAACTGTGTTGATAGGCATCTGGACAGCTGGCTTTTTATTGTCCGCTTGCCAAACATCTTCGGTTGCAGTCGAAGAACAACCAAGATTTGTCAGCCAGATACCCTATTTTACCCCGACATCCTCCTGCGCCGAAGTCGATGCAGCTTTTGAAGCGGCACAGGAGAAGGAGCCGCCGCCAGGACTGGACGACCTAATCGCTGCACGCCGTCAATGCCGCGTCGATCCACCAGAACTGAGCCGGAATGATGCTGAAACGCATCTTTCGGATACCAATTTGGCTTATGAGATTGCCGGATCGACGATTTTGACACTCTATGCTCGCGCTGCAGACGCAGCCCCCCGTTTATGTTGTTCCATCCAGGGATCTGATATCTGGACCCGGATAGAAGGCTCCGATCTTTTGGGGGCACAATTCCGGCTCGAGGACCTCAACCAGACCATTTTGAGTCTGATGCTGTTGGGCGATAATGAAGCGAATTTCGACTATCGCGGACCAGACGCACCGGAAAAGCCCCGCTTCTACGGTCTAAATGTCGAAAATCTTGAGGGCCAAACTTTCGACCGCCAATTGTACAGCCCGGAACTTGGTGAAACCCGAAAACTGGCCATCTATCTTCCACCCGGGCATACGCCCGAAAAAGACTGGCCCGTCCTGTTCTTCGCGGATGGCATATCCGTTTCCTACACGGCTCGCCTGATCGAGCCGCTGATTGTCGCGGGAGATATGGCACCGGTGGTCATAGTCGGATTGCTCTCAGGCCAAGGCGGGATTGTGGAAGACCGATCCGACGTGCCGGTCAAAACCGACCTACGTAACGCAGATTATCTCCCTCGCTTTGATAAAAGCGCGCCGGAAAGGTTCGATCAACATATGCGATTTGTGACAGACACCGTGCTGCCTTGGGCGGAGACAAGTTTTGGGGCCGGGCGCAACGACCAGCGTCGGGGTGTCACAGGCAAATCAAGCGGCGGGACGTTCGCTCTGTATGCGGGCTATCTCAACCCCGATTTGTTTGATGTTGCGATTCCGCAATCCCCGGGCTCTGGAACGCTATTTGATGCGGATCCTGCGCCCGCGAATGCAGCGGAATTCTGGATCAGTGGCGGTACGCTGGAAATCCCGTTCATCAAATCTGCCAGAGCCAGTGCGAGTTCGTTATCTGATGCGGGATATAGCGTGCACTTTCAAACCTATTTTGCGGGACACGCCCCTGATCAATGGGACCAGGGACTGGCCGATACGTTACCGAAAGCGTTCCCGCCCGCACGTTGATCGATCAGCTTAAGCCGCTTTTCGCTTCAAACGCCGCGCTTCGAGCTTGTTGAGCGCATGGATATAGGCTTTGGCCGCGGCAACCAGCGTGTCTGGATCAGACGATCGGCCCGTGGCCATAATGCCCTCACCCTTCAGGCGCACATGGACGTCGGCTTGCGCATCCGTCCCCCCGGTGACCGCGCTGACCTGGAACAGGTCGAGCTTGCCCTGATGCGGTACAATCTGGCGTATCGCATTGAAGACCGCATCGACCGGCCCATTGCCCTCCGTGGTGATAGAATGGCTCTCGCCATCCACCAGAACGCTGAGATCAGCGGTCTGGGGACCTTCTGACCCCGCCACGACCCGCAATTTTTCGAATGAGATCCGCTCGCCTATAGCCGATAACTGGTCATCAACAAGTGCGATCAGGTCATCGTCAAAGACATGTTTTTTCTTGTCCGCCAGTTCCTTGAACCGCTTGAACGCCTCATTCAGGCTGTCCTTGTCGAGCTCATAGCCGAGACTTTCCAGTTTGTCCCGGAAGGCATGACGACCGGAATGTTTGCCCATGACCAGGCTGGTCTTGGAGACGCCGACATCTTCCGGGCGCATGATTTCATAGGTTTCGGCATTTTTCAGCATGCCATCCTGGTGGATGCCGCTTTCATGCGCGAAGGCATTCTTGCCGACAATCGCCTTATTATACTGGACCGGGAAGCCGGTGATCCGGCTCACCATATGGCTGGCTGAGGCCAGGCGGCTGGTATCGAGTTCGGTCTTGAAGGGCAGATCGTCCCGCCGAACATTGAAGGCCATGACGACCTCTTCCAGCGCCGCATTGCCGGCACGTTCACCGAGACCATTGATCGTGCACTCGACCTGGCGCGCGCCATGTTGAACCCCAGCAATCGAGTTGGCGACGGCCAGGCCCAGGTCATTGTGGCAGTGGGTCGACCAGATTACCTTATCGCTATCCGGAATGGTCTCGCGCAAACGCCGGATCAGATTGCCATATTCTTCCGGATGCGAATATCCGACTGTGTCTGGAATATTGATCGTTGTGGCGCCGGACGTGATCGCCGCGTCGATGCATTTGCACAGGAAGTCGAATTCGGTCCGGGTCGCGTCTTCCGGGCTCCATTCGACATCATCGACCAGATTGCGGGCCTGCGCGACGGAGCGGCCGACCGCCTCTAGCACGGCGTTCGGACCCATTTTCAGCTTGTGCTTCATGTGCACGGGACTGGTTGAGATAAAAGTGTGAATGCGCGGCTTCGCAGCATGGCGGACCGCAGCGGCGCAGCGATCAATGTCGCCGGGCGTCGAACGGGCGAGACCGCAAATCGTTGCCGATTTGGCGCGCCGGGCAATTTCGCTGACGGCTTCAAAGTCGCCGACGGAAGCGGCTGGAAAGCCCGCTTCAATCACGTGCACGCCCATCGTCTCGAGCAGTTCGCCGAGCGCCAGTTTTTCATTATGCGTCATGGAGGCGCCGGGCGATTGTTCGCCATCGCGCATCGTGGTGTCAAAAATTACAATTTCAGTTTGATCGGTCATCTGTCTGGCCTGGTGATGTGAGAAACTTTTTAAGGTCTATCCCCTGGCCGTGGACGCAGGCGCTAAACGCCCGTCACTACCGGCCAGGGGCCGATAAGGAGGAGTAGGCTCTGAGGAGGCAAATTCTTGCGCATACCCACTGCAATGCGGCGACGGGCCGACAGTGTCAACAGCCTAATCTGCATTGAGCGCAATATTTTCCCCTTTTCGGCGGCGATACCGCACATAAAGGAAGCCGCCAATGAACACGGCGACCGCGGCCAGAGCGGCCAGGGCAGCGAGCCAGATATTGCCGGCCAATGCCGCCTGAATCGCCTGTAGACCAAAGGCGACCAGCGCAATCTTTGGAATCACCCCCAGCGCCATACCCGCGAGATAGTGTAGGAATCGCGCACGAACGGCGCCGAACAGCATGTTAACCATCAGAAACGGTCCCGTCGGCACATTGCGGACGATCGCGCTGGCGGCAAAGGCGTTGCGGGCGACGAAGTCTGCAAACGTCTTGATCCGCCCCTGGCCAAGCCGCGCGAGCGTCGCCCGCCCGAAGAACCGTCCGCCCCAGAACGTCACCGAACCGGAACAGAGCGTGGCCACCCAGGCCCAGACCGCCCCCCATACCGGACCAAATGCATAAACGGCGATCCCGATCAGCAGGAATTGCGGCACGCCGATAAAGGCGCAACCACAAAACGTCAGGATCAGCGCCGGCACGCCCCAAGGGCCTTCGGCGAAGATCGCGATGGCCCGCTCCAACGCCTGCAAGTCAATGAATTCCGAATACCGACCGAACAGAAATAGCGCCAAAACCAGCGCCAAAGCGCTCAGGCCGAGCCAGAGACCCAGCCTGGATCGGCGCGGTTTCGGGGGTGTCTCTTTCGGCTCTTCGGACATGGCCTCTCCCTGCGCCGAGTGTGGGGCGAGGTCAAGGGAATGGGTCAGGCAGTCGACCGCCAAATCAGACTGTCATCCGGGGCTCGCGCCTACCCCATCGGATCATCGATCGATGGCGCATGGCTCGTGAACAGTTTCGGCCCGTCTTCGGTCATGTAGACGCAGTCTTCCGTCCGCACTCCGAACTTGCCCGGCAGATAGATGCCCGGCTCATTTGAGAAACACATGCCCGTCGCGAGGGGCGTGCGATTGCTCAGCACCACGAACTGATCCTCGTGCACATCCATGCCAATGCCATGACCTGTGCGGTGCGACAGACCTGGTAGCGTATAACCCGGGCCCCATCCCTGGCTTTCATAATAGTTGCGAACCGCTTCATCGATCGCCCCGATGGGCGTGCCGATCTGGGCCATCTGCATGACAATGTCCTGGCCCCGCCGCGTGGTGTCCCAGACACGGCGGTGTTCGGCGGTCGCCTCGCCATGCACCCAGGTGCGCGAGATGTCGGACTTGTAGCCATGCACATCGCAGCCACAATCCATCAGCACGACCTGGCCCTCGGACACGGTGTGGACCTTTTTCGAGCCATGCGGATGGGCGCTCGCCTCCCCGACCAGCGCCAGAGTGAAAACCGGTGTGCCGCCAAGCGCGCGGGTCGCTGCGGTCATCAACGCGCCTATGTCCGCGCCAGCCATACCGGCCTCAACTTGTGGATAGATCTCGCGATAGGCCGCCATGGTGATCGCATTGGCGGCTTTCATCAGATCGAGTTCGCGCGTGGTCTTGATCTGACGCAGCGTGGAAACAACGGGAGAGGCCGAGACGATCTCCCGACCCGGCACGTCTGATTTCAGGCCTTCAGCGACAAAGAATCTCGTCGTTCGTTCGAGCCCGATCGCGCCGATCACATCTCGATCATCCAGCACGCCGCCAATCAGGGCGAATGGGCTTTCATGCTCATTCCAGGTCCGGACTTCCATATCCATGACCATAAGTTTGTGTAGCTTGCTCTCTTCGAACGCTGGCGTGATTACAACAGGGTCGCCCTCTGACGGGATGACCAGGGCTGTCAGACGGCTTGACTGGCGCCAGGCGAGATCCGAGAAATAACGCATACTCGTGCCCGCTTCGATGACGATGCCGGCCAGCCCCTTTTCCTGCATGAGCGCCTGCGCCTGCACGATGCGGACACCGCGCTCCGCATTGGAAATTGGGTGTGGCAGCGTGATCGTGGACTTGGCGTCAGACTGCGGATCCGCATTGGCAGATGATGCCGCGCCTATGCCCAGGGCGGTGGTACTCATAGCGATTGATTTCAAAACATCTCGTCTGGAATTCATGTCACTTGCCTTTCTGAGGCGGAAAACAATTGTGGCGCGGAGCGCAACGCCTCAACAAAGAAGCTCAAAACGCGCTCTGCTTCGGCGGGCGTGTCCTCCGATAGACTTTCTGAAATCAAGAGCGGGTGCGTGAACTTCCTTGTAGCCGACTCAATCAGGATCAAGGCCGGTGCGATTTGCCCCGTTTTGATGGCGAATTCTCCATCGTTTATACCGCGAGCGAGGATATCAGCGCAGATGCCAATCAAAAAAGTCCTGTGGCGCTCCACGGCTTCGGTTCGTTTGTTCAGTGCACGGAGATATATATCGATGACGCCCGGAGCCGAAGCGATTTTTGCCCGGGTCTGAACATGCAAACTTAGCAGAACATGCTTTAACTGATCACCGAAAGCACTGTGCATTTCGATGGCGGCCAAAGCACGGGCTTCTCCATCTTTGAGCCAACGATCAACGAGGCCATCGAGCAGATCATCGCGGTTCTTGAAGAACCGATACACGTTCGCATGTGACATTTCCAAGGCGGCCGCAACATCGACCACGCGAAGCTTTCCCGTCGGCAGTGTCAGGATTTGCCGCTCAGCCTCATCGAGAATTCTGATGGCTTCTCCGGTTCGGGGCGGGCGAGTCGAAATCGATTGACTGGTCATGTTGGACCTCCTAATCGGAGATTGACATATTACAAAATACAAAATATGTAAATCGTCATCTATAGGAGCTTTGCCCATGCCTCGAGCCTTCGATTCAAACCGCACCCACCGCCCGAAGGGCAAATACAGCCGGGTCCTGAATTGTATCTGGAATCAATCTGGAACCACGCAGATTTGTCCGGAATCCCCTCGACTAGATGGTCGACTGGCACTGGTAACGGGCGGGACGGGTGGCATTGGTGCCGAGATCGTCAAAGGCTTGAGCGAACGTGGCGCAGAGGTCATCGTCGCGGCCCGGGGTAACGACGATACAGACGACACTCTGCGATCATGGTCGGAACAAACTAATGGTCGAATCTCTTTCCTCCCGCTCGACCTGGGACGACTTGCATCTGTCGTGCAAGCGACCATCAATTTTGAGCGCCAATGGCATGGGCGCCGACTGGATATTGTCTGCGCGAATGCAGGCATTTCGCCGGACCGCCACAGTTTATCTGAAGATGGGTTTGAGATGGCGTTTGCGGTCAATTGCCTAGGGCATCATCTTTTGATCAGACGTTTGGTTGCGCGCGCATTGCTCAATGACCGAGCTAGGATTGTCGGCACGACCGGGGACATTTACGTCCTCGCGCAGGATTGCTCGCCGGACTTTTCGTACAAGGGACACGGATTGCAAGCCTATAGCCGTTCCAAACTCGGCAACCTCTGGCAGTTTCGAGAGCTGGCAGAACGCTATCCGGACCTCGATGTGATTGCCATCCACCCAGGCGTGGTGGCGACGGGACTCGAAGGCCCTGTCAATGGTGTGGGCGGTATAGTGAAGCGGATGATGATGCTGTCGCCCAGACTTGGCGCCCAGGCCAGCCTGATCGCCGCCACGCAAGGTGAACTGAATAGCGGGGCCTATTTCCACAATAAGCACGGCCGCATGCTGCTCGGTCCCGATGATGCCGTCAGCAGTTCCCAAAAGTCGCGCGCATTCTGGGAAACACTGGAACAGATTTGCCACCCTTTTCTGACCGATTGGGACGATTCTGATCGCGCAGAAACAAGCGCCACAACCACGCTGCAAAGGACCGTATCATGAGAATTGTCGCTCTGTTCGCGCTCACGTGCCTCGCACTCTCAATACCCGCGCACGGCGAGGTAAATTCGAGCATGCTCGGATTCTGGGAAACCCCGGAAGGTGACGCAAAAATCGAAATTTTGGATTGCGGCGACGGAACACCCTGCGGCGACCTGGTTTGGGTCAACCCCGCTTCGGCCGATGCTGAAACCGATATAAACAATCCTGAAAAAGCGCTCCGCAACCGCTCGTTGGTCGGCATAAGAATGGTTTGGGGATTTAAGCTACGTGGGGATAAGTGGCGGTCCGGGAAAGTATACGATCCAGAGAGCGGACGAACTTATCGCGCTGAGCTGACCCTCGTCTCAGCGAACCAGCTGAAGCTGAAGGGATGCTTCGGCCCGATTTGTCGAAGTCAAATTTGGACTCGCGCCATCGACCCGTGAAAGGCTGGCACGAGCGGTCATTTTGCCTCGACAAATGCACCGCCCAGATTGGGCTCACGCCCGCCGCCGCAGTAATTTCAGCCCTGACCAGTCGCCATCCACCGCGCAGACTTTCACATCTACCCAGCCAAGCGGCAGGATGTGGTTGCGAAAGTCTTGCTCCGTCAGATCCTTGTAGAGCAGTGAGGACTTTTTCGGCCAGGACACCCATATCATTCCACCAGTCACAACGCTGCGCAGGGCCCGCTCGAAAAGCGGCGCGACGTCCCGGCGCTGACGACAGAAGACGTGGACCAGATCTGCGGGAGCCGCGCGCTTGAGAAACCGTACGCCCTCCGCGCCCGCGACCAGCTCTGGATAATGATCCGGCGCCCGGATGGTCAGACACCGCATTCCCGGTTTCAGGCCGAGCTTCTGGTAAAGCGGCTTACCGGAATATCCGGCCGGGCCCGGGCTCATTTCGCTGTCGCTAAGCGCTGTTTGTAGGTCTGTTCAAGTTTCAGAAAATGCTCCCAGAAATCGCGCCCAGGTTCGCCACTGAGCACATCGTCCAGAATGTCGAGATGGACATGCCAGCCCGCAGAAGCGCCCGACTTGTAATCATCCGTAATCAATTTCTCATGCCGCAAGTGTAACCGGACGCCAGATTCGGTCTCGGACAGCCTGATGACAACCTCGGTCGGGGCCTCGGCTTCCGCGGATGGCCAGGAAAAGGCAAGATGGTGCGGTGGATCAAACACGCGAACCTTGCCGATCATATGCTGATCTCCACCGCCTTCATGACTTTCGGGCGTGGGGTGTTTTGACAGGCGCGAATGATCAAAGTCAAAGACAATGTCGCCGCCGGGTTCAGACGCAACGGCGCCACCACACAACCATTTCTGGCGCAGTTCGGACTTGGTCAGATAGTCCCAGACCCGCTCGATTGGACCGGGCAGATCACGATAAATTTCGAGTACAGTCGGTTGTGGATAGGTCACAAAATCACCCATGCTTGTCATCCTCTTCTTTTAATGCAGTTTCCAGCTGATCGAGCGCGCCGGTCCAGAACGCGGCCTGCTCTTCCAGCCAGGCCTGCGCCTGTTGCAGGCTGCCCGGCTGTAAATGGCAAATCCGTTCGCGGCCGCTTTTCTCACGCCGGATCAACGCGGCCTCTTCTAGAATGCCAACATGTTTGGACGTCGCCGCGAATGAGATATCGAACGGGTCAGCGAGGACGCCGATCGTTTTCGGTCCGGCTCGAAGGGCTTCCAACATCGCCCGACGCGTTGGATCGGATAGGGCACGAAAAGTCTGATTCAGTTTGTCTGCATATTCAACCATATGGATGAATATACAGACATCAATTAATTATTCAACCAAAAAGTTGAATATCAGGCGGTGGCGAGCATCCTCTCGCTCATGTCCCATAAGCGGTCAGCCTTTGCATCATCGCAAATCCACTCGCGCGCATGCTCCCAGCGTTGACTGTCCGGGCCAGCCAGTTGGGCAATATCGCAATCTTCGCAATATTCGCCGCCCCGCCCTTCGAGCTGTGGCGAGGTGGCCGCCCAAGTTGCGGTCGAAGCCCCCTGTTCCGGCGTCTTGAACATGGCCTTGATCATGTCGGGGATCGTCCCGTCCGGGTTCATCCAGCCCAGCGCGGACATTTCTTCAACCGTCAAATGGCGCTGCAGCGGCGTAAAGATGCCGCCCGGATGAACGCCAAACGCGGTGACCCCATACTGATCCCAGCGGCGATCGGCGCCGAGCGCAAACAGCGCATTGGCCGATTTGGCCTGCGCATAGGCATCCCATTTGTCATATTCGGCGGTCTCGTAATTCGGGTCATCCCAGTTCACATCGCCGCGAATATGCGCGGTCGAGGAGAGCGCCACGAGACGCGATTGACCGGCTTTTTGCAGCGCCGGTAACAGTCCCACGGCCAGAGCCATATGACCGAGATGATTGACGCCAAACTGTCGTTCCCAGCCCGGCCCGACCCGGTCCAGCGGACAGGCCATAATGCCAGCATTATTGATCAGGATATCGAGTGATCGACCGGTGGCGACGTAATCATTGGCAAATTTCCGAACCGAGCCGATATCAGCCAGATCCATGGTCGCGATTTCGATGTCGCCGGAGACTTCTCCGAGCGCTTCCTTGGCCGCGTCCGGACGTCGCGCGGGGACCGTCACCTTCGCGCCGACGCCAGCCAGCGCCCGCACTTCTTCGATCCCGATACCGCTATAGCCGCCGGTCACGATGACGTTCTTGCCGGACAGATCCATGCCCTGAACCACATCTGCCGCTGGTGTCTTGGCGCCAAAGCCCGACCCGATCGGACGCTGATTTTCTGCCGACATATAAAACTCCCTTTTTTATTACGGTGGCAGCCGAAACACTGTCTGGCAAGACTCGACAGAAAAGCGTCATATTCCTAGCTATAATATTACACAACCTAACCCTGCGTGGAGCATTGGATGCTATTTCGAACTCTGGCCTTGCTGACACTTGCCCTGGTGTTTGCGACCTCTTCGTTCGCTCAATTTGGAAAATCGAAGCCAACGCCAAAGACGGCAGAGGAATATTTCGCGGAACGGGCCATGCGCGATGCCTCGCGGCTGACCCAGGGTGTTGCCGGACGGGATGTCATCCGCGCGAGCGATGGCATTGACCTGCAACGCGCCGAGTCGCGCATGGAAGAAGCCTTTGCGATCCATGATAAGCTGTGCGCGGATCGGACCCAACCGCGCGACCAGTGGGCCCGCAACTGTTTCGCCCTGGCGGACATGTATCGCCGCGGCCTCGCCACCGAGCAGGATTTTGCCAAGGCAAAGACGCATTATGACGCCGCCTGTTTTGATGGCGACCATGCCGGCGCCTGTATTCAGCAAGCTTATAACTCGCAAAAGGGCGAAGAGCGCTATGTCGATCTCGAACACGCCCGTGCACTCTATACGCAGGCCTGTGAGCTTGACGATCCGGGCGGCTGCGCCGGTCTTGGGAATATGATGTATGCGGGTCTTGGCGGTTCGCGAGATCGAATCCGCGCCGCCAATCTGCTCCAGGATTCTTGCGGCGAAGGGTATCAGTGGGCCTGTACACGCTTGTCGGAATACGGTCTTTGCGGCGCCTGGCGGATGGCCAAGTCGACAGGTGCGGGCGAAGCGTCCGAATGGCTCTTGTGCGAGCGCCTGTCGCGCGGCCTGAACGTGTTCGAGTAAGCCACCGCCTTCCCCAACGCGATCTTGTTGATCGCTCTGAATTGCGCCACTCCTGACAAAAACTTGGGAGGTTTTTATGCGCGTATGGATTGCCGGACTCAGTGCCGCGCTGGCAGCTGGCTGCAGCCAGCCCACCGAAATTGCCGAGGCACCGGAACCCTCGGCGGCCGCACTTGAAGCCGGCCTGCCAGCCCTGGGCACCGCCACAGAAGCCACCCGACAAGCCAATGCGGCGCTGTCTGAACGGCTGGATCTGGCGCAAGGGTCAGATGGTGACGATGCCCGCCGCAATCGCCTCGCTTATATCAAGGACGAAGCGATCCTCGACGCGGATGGCAATGTCGTCTGGGCGATCCCGCAATTTGAGTTTCTGGAAGAAGAAGCGCCAGAAACAGTGAACCCTTCCCTCTGGCGACAATCGCAGCTGGCAGCGCATCATGGTTTGTTCCAGGTCGCGGACCGGATCTATCAGGTGCGCGGATATGATCTCTCGGTGATGAGCGTAATTGAAGGCGATACGGGCTGGATCATTGTCGATCCCCTCACCGCGACCGAAACCGCTGCCGCCTCCCTCAAACTGGTCAATGACACGCTGGGCGCGCGTCCCGTGACCGGCGTCCTCTACACCCATTCGCATGCGGACCATTTTGGCGGCGCGCGCGGTGTGATCTCGGATGAGGATGTGGCGGCTGGCGTGCCGGTCCTCGCCCCCATAGGCTTCTCAGAAAGCGCCGTCTCGGAAAACCTGATTGCCGGCAACCAGATGGGTCGGCGCGCGACGCTGATGTTCGGCAACACTCTGCCCCGCTCCACCACCGCGCATGTCGGCTCTGGTCTTGGCCCAGGCTTGCCCAATGGTACGATCAGTCTGATCTTGCCGACTGAAGAAATTGAAGGCCGCGGCACCATCCGCGTGATTGATGGCGTGACGTTTGAATTCATTGATGCCGCCGGCACGGAAGCCCCGGCCGAATTCATGTTCTATCTGCCCGAGATGCAGGCGCTTTGCACGGCCGAAGTCGCCACAGCGACGTTCCACAATGTGCTGACGCCGCGGGGCGCAAAAGTCCGCGATGCGCTGAAATGGAGCCGGGCAATTGATTACGTCCTGGCTGAATATGGTGCGCGCAGCGATGTTGTCTTCGCGTCCCATCACTGGCCGACCTGGGGCCAGGAAAGTGTTGTCGAATTCCTCCGCAGCCAGCGTGACATTTATCGCTATGTTCACGATCAAACTCTGCGCAACGCCAATGCGGGCGCCACAATGATCGAAGCCGCCGAAGCGGTCGAAGAACCGGACTTCCAGGCCGGTGACTTTGCGACGCGTGGCTATTACGGCACGCTCAATCACAATGCCAAAGCGGTCTATCAGCATTATTTTGGCTGGTGGGGCGGCGTCCCGGCCGAATATAACCGCCTACCGCACGAAACCACGGCGCCGCGCTATGTCGAAGCCATGGGCGGCGCGGATGCGGTGCTCGAGCTTGGCCAGCAGGCCTTTGCCCGCGGCGACTATCGCTGGGCGGCAGAAGTGTTCAATCACCTTGTCTTTGCCGAGCCTGAGAACCAGGAAGCCCGCGACTGGCTGTCAGCGGCCTATGAGCAACTTGGTTTCCAGGCTGAAAGCGGCGCCTGGCGCAGCTATTATCTGACTGGCGCTGCAGAGCTTCGCCGCGGTGTCCCGGACATTGGCAATCCGCAGCTCGGCAATGCCGACTTCCTGAAAGCGGTGCCCTCGCTGGATCTGTTCGACGCCCTGGCGGCGCGGTTCAATCCCGCCAAGATGAAGCGCGATCCTTTCACCGTCGTGTTCACATTTCCGGATACCGGAGAGACGGTTAGCCTTCTGGTCGGCACCTCGGTCCTGGTCCCGAGGGATGGCGGTACCGAAGATCCCACCGCGACGGTGACGATTGACCGCCTGGATCTCGACCGTCTGATCCTGGGCGATGCGCGGCCTCTGGGTCTGATCACGTCTGGAAAGATGCGGATATCGGGCAATCGCGGCGCTGTTTCAGCCATGTTTGACGCGCTCGATCAGCCCGATTTCTGGTTCAATACCGTTACGCCCTAGAAACAAGTGTGACTGCACGAACACACCTCGTGGCAGAAGCGCCACAGGGGCGTTCCCCTGTGGCGCGAACTTTGCTTACCTATTTCGGGGACAGATGAATGGGTGACAAAATGAAACGATTCAGAACGATTCGTATTGTCCGACGCGAAGACGCCACGGACCAGAAAGAGCCAACCATTTTGGATCATGGCGATCCGATTACGGTTAAACTGACACGGGAATTGGAAGAGCGGAAGCGCCGCCTGGCATTGGGCGCTGGTCACCCCACCGGGCTTTAATCGCCCTCCCAGCCAAACACGTCTTCTAGACCCACGCCAAACACGCGGGCAATCCGGAACGCGCTTTCCAGGCTCGGCGAGTACTTGCCTTGCTCGATCGCGATCACAGTTTGCCTTGTGACCCCAATCTCCTTGGCCAGCGCCGACTGGCTCATTTGATCATGCGCCTCGCGCAGCTCTTTGACGCGATTGGTAATCGGGGGACGCTTCGCCATATCAATAGGCTCGATTGTAATTGAAGAGGTGTAGGAAACACATCGCGGCCTCGCCAATCATCAACGCGCCAATCAGCGAATGAAACAGCAAGCTGCCATCTTGATGGAACAAGAACCAGACCAGCGCGGCATAGGCACCAACACTGGTGATATAGCTGGTGGTCGCCAGCGACTTCATGTTCACAAACCGATCGCGTTCATCGAAATCCCCCACTGATTCAGCATCCTCAGATTGTACTGCCTCAAAACTGCCAAGCACGATAAAGCTGGTGACACTGATCAGCGTGACAACCCCAAGATAGACCCCGAAGGTCAGCCAATTTGGCGGAGCGACTTGACCCAGGGCCAGTGATTGCTGCCAGACAAAATAGAAGTAACCGGCGCCCGCGACCAACACGGCTAAACCGGTGGCGAGATATCCTTTTTCCCAAAATGACATGGCTTAAACTCCTCGACGGTAGAACCAGATTGTCAGCACGTATTCGGCGATCTGGCTGATCACCAAACTGGCGATCAAGGCATGAAACAGAAGGTGTCCACTCTGAACCGCGGCATAGGCCATGATCAGCAAGATGCTAAACACACCAAGCAGTGCGCCACTCAGATTGCCGGCGCGCCAGACAATCACACGGGCGCGCTCATCTTCGGGTGAATTGGCCTCCATGGGATTGCCCAAAGCGGCCACGGCGTGTCCAAAAATCGCAATGGCAACAATGATCACAACCGCCACGCCCATACCAATCCCATTGGGCGGCGGGATGGTCTCCAAGGCTGCAGCCGCCCCGTAAACCGACAGCGCATAGAACGCCCCCGACACAATCAAAGCCAGGATCATCACCCAGGCCGATTTTTCCTGAAACGTCATTTCATGGATCTCCATGTCAAAAATCTTGTACATCGCTCATGTAGTAAAACATTTTTGACATGTCAAATATTTTTTACCCACTCCACACCACCACCGCCCATTCCCCCTTTGACACGGCGGTGAGGAGTGATACGTCCCGGCCCTTAAACAAGGAGCCCTAGACGATGAGTGATCTCCAAACGCTCGCAGAAACCGCAAAAGCCTGGCCGTTCGAACAAGCGCGCGCCTTGCTCAAACGCCTGCGCAATCTGGAGAAACAGGGCAAACCGAAACAGGGCCCCGTCGTTTTCGAGACCGGCTATGGCCCCTCCGGCCTGCCGCATATTGGCACGTTCGGCGAAGTCGTCCGGACGACCATGGTCAAGAACGCATTCGAAGCCCTGACGGGCGGCGATTTTGAAACCAAGCTGATCTGTATCTCGGACGATATGGACGGGATGCGGAAGATTCCGCCGACCGTACCAAACCCAGAAACGCTCGAATCTTATATGCAAAAGCCGCTGACCAAGGTGCCGGACCCGTTTGGCACGCATGACAGTTATGGCGCGCATATGGGCGCCCGCTTGCGCGCCTTTCTGGACAGTTTCGGATTTGAATATGAATTCCTGTCCGCCTCTGACTGCTATCAGGACGGCACATTTGATCCGATGCTGCTGCGGGCACTGGAAAAGTTTGATGAGATTATGGGCGTCATGCTGCCGACCCTTGGCGCGGAACGCCAGGCGACCTATTCGCCTTTCCTGCCCATCTCGCCGACGACGGGCCGCGTGCTCTATGTGCCGATGAAAGCCACAGACCCAGGCGCGGGCACGATCACATTCGAGGATGAAGACGGAACCGACGTCACCCTCCCGGTCACGGGCGGCCATACCAAGCTGCAATGGAAGCCGGATTTCGGCATGCGCTGGGCCGCGCTCGGCGTCGACTTTGAAATGTTCGGCAAGGACCATCAGGACAATGCACCTATCTATTCCCAGATTACACGCATTCTCGGCTGTCCGCCGCCGCAACAATATGTCTACGAACTGTTCCTGGACGAGAAGGGCGAGCGGATTTCCAAAACCAAAGGCAATGGTCTGGCGGTCGAGGAATGGCTGAAATATGCGCCGCAGGAGAGCCTTTCGCTGTATCAGTTCCAGAAACCGCGCGTCGCCAAGAAACTCTATTTCGACGTCATCCCCAAGGCGGTGGACGAGTATCTCACTTTCCTGGAAAAATTCCCGGACGAAGAGGCCAAGCAGCAGATCGGCAATCCGGTCTGGCACATCCACAATGGAACGCCGCCCAGCGAGACCTCACCGGTCAGCTTTGCCTTGCTGCTCAACCTGGTCAGCGTCGCCAATGCCGAAACGCGAGATCAGCTCTGGGGCTATATTTCTCGCTATGCGCCGGGGTCATCGGCGGAAACACATCCGCTGCTCGATCAGCTGGCGGGATATGCGATGGCCTATTATCGCGACTTTGTTGAGCCGACCAAATCCTATCGCGCCCCGGACGCGCAGGAGCGCGCAGCAATGACCGACCTGGCCACGCGCCTGCGCGCCTGGGACGGACCGGTGGATCAGGGCGAGTTGCAGACGCTGGTCTTCTCTGTCGGCAAGGACCATGAATTCGAAAATCTGCGCGGTTGGTTCCAGGCGCTCTATGAAGTCCTGCTCGGTCAGAGCCAGGGGCCCCGCTTTGGCGGCTTTATCGCGCTGTATGGGGTCGAGGAAACGGCGCATTTGATTGAGGACGCTTTGGCGCGGGGGTAGATTTGAGTCGCTGATGGTTGCGCCCATCAGGAGCGTCGATCGCAAAGTCCGCTTTTGGCGTTAAGCGGCAATTGCAGTCCATCAAGACTCGACGTGTTCACGACCTTCGAGCACTCGTTTCAAATCTCGATAAGCCTTCGCCCATGCCGGATCGGACTTGAAGAGGATCAGGTTTCCGACGGATGCAATTTTCTCGTCGGTTGAATCTGACTGAGCCGGAGAGTCTTCGCAAATTCTGAGACGCTCCAATCTTGCCAGAAGCGCTTTTGTGTTGAGCCCTCTCAACTCCTCAGTCGACATCCGAGGTATCGCTCGGTGTATTCCAGACTTCTTTTTCATAATTGATTTTGACTCGTCGGATCGAAGCCTGCAATGGCTGCTTTCCGCGTCGAAGCGGACGTTAGTTGAACGACTTTAAACGCCCCAAAAAAACAGCCGCTAACGCATCGTCCAATACTCAGGATGCGGAGCAGCATTACGAATCTGCCGGATCCCGAAACAAGTCGCTTTCGTCAGTATACTCGCATTCGGCATATCCATTTTCGGCGCTACTCGGGGAGAAAGATCCAACATCGAAAACGTGGTCGTATCGATAAAGGTCTCCCGTCTTTAGCGAATATACCGGTCCTGACCCAATCGGACGGGCTGCATGAATATCGCAAGCGCCTCCCATCAGACAGTTTCTGGCCGCGCCTCCTTGCGAGTTTATTATGCGGATCGTTGCCATCGTGTCAGGCACCAAATAGCCCAATCGTACATTCTCAACACCTGTTTGAGGGTCTTTCGCATACGCTTCTTGTGCATGGACATTTCCAGCCAGAGCAATTGTGAAAGACGCCTTCTTCATGGTTTCGCGTATCAAGTGGGCGCGCATTCGTTCGGAGTGGTTTGTATCGAAACTCCCATGCTCCGTCCGTTTGCCCGTATCTGAGACATGATATTCGATATCAAAATCAAATCTGTTCTTTGCAGCTTGAATCGAACAAACGGTTTCGGGCGTCGCAACGGAGACGCCATCAGCACCGAACTCGATGAGTCGTTTTAATCGCCACTCCTCTCTGACCGACAGTTCAAGCGATAGATTGAAGTCGATTCTTTCAGCGGACAGAAACTCAATAAGACAATAAATCACCTCACCTACTTCTTGGGTTCCATGAAGCTCGCCGAACAAAAAGCCATCATACTCGTGTACCGCATCAAAGAGTTCGACAAATTTCGTGCATTCATACTTAGTTGCAATGTTTAAAGGAGGGTGGGCTTCATTGCGCTCCAGATCCTCTGCGCATGAAATGGGCAAAGCCAGCGCAATCGTACATGCCAAATGCTTCATCATGCGAACACCTCGCTCTTTTGTGTTGTGTCTTATAAAGACCGAGGTTTTTACCACCCAATCCAGGCACATTTTTTCTTTCGAACGACCTTTCCCGACAAATCGGCGCCGATGATCTGTTTGGATCCATTTATGTCATAACTTTACACTGCCGTCTCGTGCTTCTTGAGTGCAACAACTAAAGACAGCGGCTAAAACTCGCCCCAAATTGGTCGCTTGTTCGATGTCTGCTTTCGGCGTCAAAGCAGACACTAAGTAGCTGCGTCTTGCTCACCAAATGCCAGGAAACAATCCTTTTGGAGGAGTCTCTGGATTGACTGGACATTCGTGTGTTTGCGGGTTGAGAGCTGAATTGTCAGCGTCGTCATACTGCTCACGGATTTCATTGAGCGGCTGAACACCATACTGCGATCGCACCTCATCGCTTAGGGACTCTTCTACCGGCCAAAGACACAGGTAATTCTCTTCTCCCTGGCCACCCCACAAAAATGGCGTCACCAAATTGGTTCCGAATAATTGTTTGTATCCAGTGTTCAAAAAATATCGATCTATCGCTCTGGGAACGAGCCATTTGGCGTGTTCGTCGCCGAGCGAAACGGCGCGCGAAGCAAAGAACCATGCCTGGTAATAGTGTTCGGGAGAGTTCACATGTTGGAACACTAAGGAGGCATGACGAAAATCCTCTGCGCGCTGCAAGCAACCTTCTGCATAGATCTTAGCGACCTCAATTCGTCGAAGCGTATCTTCATTCGGGTCTGGCTCACCGCTTACCCGGGATGCCTGATCAGCATCGCGTAGCTCCACTAGTCGGTCGCTTGCTGTATCCAGGTCTTCAGGCGTACATGCCCACTCTCGCATCTGCCTCTCGACATTTGATGCGGCCTTATCAGGATTACAGAATGCGCTCGGCGCTATGAGGATGATAAGCGAGACGATCGAAACAAATCTCATTGGAGCCTCGAATGCAATATTGTTACATTGAGCGTGTTACGCGAATTTCTGTGGGAAGTAAATCAACGTTTTGGAATCAGGTTCTCTATCATCGAAAACGTTCGAGGTCCGCTGTCGGCGTCAAAGCGGACATTCAATGTCACTTGTCGAGCAGCGCAATCAAATGTCGGGAAAAAACTTCATCGGCGTCGTCGTCGCCAAGTCTTTCCCCTTTTACTCTTTCGTTCATCAAACCCCATTCCCAGCCAATGCGACCGTCTTCGTTCAGGTGAATGATGCCTCTAGCTGGATACTCTTCCAAACAAAAAACTCCGGCCATCGGTATGATGCCATCAGGTAACACGACGCCGTAGGGGTTGAAGCTCGCATCGGACATTGACGGTCGTCCATCAATGGGGTTGTCGCAGGTCCAATAGATGTCTGCTTTACGATATACATGTATTGCGAGGTCGCGCAGGTATTCCGCCGATAGCGTCGGAGTGCGCTCGTTCGTCACCAGGTGGGTCGCCAAGTGCGCATCATGCCGAGCAACCCAGATGATCTCATCATTTTTGACGGCAATATCATATAGACCCTCAGGCCGAACGGCTGGAACAAGATCGCAACCGCTCTGTGAAATCCCCCAAATCTTCCAAGGATCAAAAAAGTCAGCATTTTCGTCCGGAGCATTACGTGGAAGATCGACAATGTATCCGTCGGCACCCCATGAATGCTGGTGGTCTAAGGACCGGAAATTCAATTTCGTGAACTGCTCGTCCGAACAATCATCACAAAACAACTCAGTGACTTCGATCGAGTCCGCCTCACTCAGGATGGTCGATACGTCGCTAGCTTCGATAGGAGGCATAGATGCAATACACGCATGCGCAATTGGCGACGAACCAACCATCCAAGCGATGAATGCAACCAGAGCAACTCGAAACATGACCGATGCCTTCCACTTATGCGACGTTGACTTTAAGTAGAGAGCCTATGCGCGCTTTAAAAGCCTATCGTCCGCTTTCGGCGTCAAAGCGGACGTTAGTCGTTTTGCATATTAGCTTGCGCAGGATAAACACAAATCATGCAACCAACCGACAAGCCACCTGTGCCATCAATCGAGGATACAATAGATTCCTATTGCTATCGCCTCCAGAGCGACGGCTATGAAGAAATGACGATTCGGAAAAGCGTGAGCGAGTATTTTAAACAACCCACCGAAGAAGCCGGTAGATTCTATGCCAAATTTGAAGCGGCTAGGCTCCAGCATCTCTGGCTATTAGTTCAAATTGAACCAAATCGCTCGCGCTATTCCTTAATGAAGAAAGTAAGCAAAAACCTTGGGATTACCGAAGAAGAAGCCGTTTCGCTGATTGATCGTCTCTAGCGTTTGATTGAGGTGATGACGCAGTTGTTACTCTTCGACTACGTTTAGGTCCCGGACTTGCAATTGCCGCTCATCCAGCGTCCGCTATCGGCGTCAAAGCGGACATCTTCTTTAGTTGTCATCCCGGAAAGTGCGCAGCACTTATCCGGGACCTAGGTCGTCTGGGTCCCGGCTCTCCGCTGCGCTGCGACCGGGATGACAAGTCAATTTTTCGCGCGCAGTTAACGTCCGCTTCTGACCCAAAGCAGACGAAACAATCACCAACGCCAGGGCAAGGATTGTCTTGCGCGCCCGTCGCACGCACATACATATGCTTCCCCCGTTCTCCGTACCCAAAGGACCTCACATGACATCCAGACCACTCGGACCGTTCAGCATCAACCCGGTTGGCCTCGGCTGCATGAACATGATGCATGCCTATAATCAGCCGATCTCGGAAGCCGAGTCCGACACGCTGCTCAATCGGGCCCTGGATCTTGGCTACAACTTTCTCGACACGGCGACGATTTACGGCATGGGCGAGAGTGAGCGGCGGATTGGTAAATTCCTCAAACACCGCCGCGATGAATTCGTTCTGGCGAGCAAATGCGTGCTCGGTTTTGCCGATGGCAAGCGCACGCTCGACGCCCGGCCCGAAAGCATCAAGGCGGCCTGCGAAGCCAGCCTGGAACGCCTGCAGACCGATGTGATCGATCTCTATTACATGCACCGCCCGGACCCGAACGTGCCGCTGGAAGACTCGGTCGGGGCGCTGGCCGAGCTGGTCGCAGAGGGCAAGATCAAGACGATTGGCCTGTCCGAAATGTCGGCCGAGATGCTGCACCAGGCCCATGCCGTGCATCCGATCGCGGCCATGCAGTCGGAATATTCCCTGATCGTGCGCAATCCCGAAATCGCGGTCATGGAAGCCTGCCGCGCGCTTGGCACAACGCTGGTCGCTTTCTCACCTGTAGGGCGCGGTATGTTTGCCGAAACGCCGCTGGATCCGGCGACCTATTGGGACGGCGATATGCGCCGCAGCTTTTTCCCGCGTCTGGCGGAACCGCACTTTTCCGCCAACCAGAAATTGCTGCCCCTGGCGCGCGACATGGCGGCTGAGCTTGGCTGCACCTTGCCGCAACTGGCGATTGCCTGGACTCTGGCCAAGGGATCGGAAGTGGTGGCCATTCCAGGCACCAAGGACATGGCCCATCTGGAAGAGAATTTCGGCTCTAATCAGGTTGAGCTGAGCACTGTACAAGTGGCGGCCCTCGATGCCCATTTTGCGCCTGAGGCAATTTCCGGCCCGCGTTACAGCGCCTTTGGTCAGGCCTCGGTCACGACAGAGTGCTATGAGTTCGAGATGCTGGCCTGAGCATCGTTTCAGGCATTTTCGGAAAGTATTATGCGCACTCCTGACGCAAGTCAGGACCCATGGCGGTCGAGGACCGGCCCAGCCGCCATAGGTGCCAGCTTGCGCTGGCAATACGGATATGGAGTCCGCGAAGTCCTCCGCCCTCCGTCCGCTCATCCCCGCGCAGGCGGGGATCTGGTGCGGCGAGTCCCGGCCAAAATTGCGTGAGATCCCGCCTGCGCGGGGATGAACGAGATTTGAATCCGACCGGGTTCAGGCTCGCTTATCTTCACCCCTATGATCATCCATCGCTATCTCTTTGCCCATTACCAGCAGGTTGCGGTCTATTTCTGGCCGATCCTGTTCTGGAACCTGTGGCGCGTTGATCGGTGGAGTGAGGCGACCGGGCGCCAGGCTTTCGTCCAGGTCGACCGCTATGGCCGCGCCTGGGTGCCTTATTTTGAAGGTATGGCGCGGAACTATATGGCGCATGATCCGGAGATCCGCTTTTATGCGCCGAGTGATGTCGAGGACCTGTGCCCGAAAGTCTTTGAACGAGCCATTTCCCTAATATCCGATTGTCCCAGACTTGATCCGGGATCTCGTGCCACAAGTCCGGAAGTTCTGAGAGAGATCTCGGGTCAAGCCCGGGACAGTCGGACGAGCGTGCATCTCGAACCCGGCTAGCCCACCAGCTCTGCCAATTTCCCACACGTCGCCAGCAGGCGCGCAATATCCTGATCCCGCGACAAGCGGTGATCCCCATCCTTGATCAGACTGAACACGACATCCTCGCTGACCAGTGCGTCAACGAGCCGAAAGGCATGCGCCCAGGGCACGTCCGGGTCTTGCTGGCCTTGCAGGATGCGAATTGGACAAGTCAGATCGATCGGCGCGTCGAGCAACGCCCATTGCGCCCCATCCTCGATCAGCGCCCGCGTGATCGGATAAGGATCGCCATAGTCTGACGGCCGCAGCGTGTGCCCCTGCTCCATAATCTCGGCCTGTTGTGCGGCGCTGAATTCCGGCCACATCAGTTTCTGAGTGAAATCTGGCGCCGGCGCGATCAGCACCATGCCGGCGACGCGGTCCTTCAGCGCAAGGGCTGAGAGGAGCGCCATCCAGCCGCCCATGCTTGATCCGACCAGGATCAAAGCGCCTTCCGTCAGGCCTTCAATCGCCGCCAGCGCATCTTCGCGCCAGGCCGAAATGGTCCCGTCCTCGAACGCGCCGTCAGAGACGCCATGCCCGGAATAATCGAAGGCGAGAAAGCCGTGCCCCGTCTGTTTCGCCCAGTCCTCCAGAACGGTGACCTTGGTGCCCGTCATGTCGGACTTGAACCCGGATAACCAGACATAGGTCAGACCAGTGCTTGGCGTGGTGTATCGATAAGCCAGCCGGCGACCTTGCGGCGAAACAAAATTCTCGTGATCCATCAAAGCGCTCCTCGGGTCGATCGTGCTCCCTACTGCAATGACGCGCGCCGGGTTGCAAGTTGACCATTTCAATGCGTGACCAAATCAGTCACACTCCCGCCATGAGCGAATCTCAGTGGCCCAACCTGTTCGGGAAAACCATCCTGCAAGTCATCCCCGACCTGTCGGCGGGCGGCGCCGAACGCACAACGGTCGAAATGGCCGAAGCGATTACCAAGGCCGGCGGCCGCGCCCTGGTCGCCAGCGAAGGCGGACGGCTGGAAGCGAGCTTGCGCGCCGCGGGTGGCCAGCTGATCGAGATGAACGCGTCGAGCAAGAATCCGCTGACTTTGCGCAATAATGTCAAACGGCTGGAGACGCTGATCATTGAAGAGCGCGTCGACCTGATCCATGCCCGCTCGCGGGCACCCGGCTGGAGCGCCTATGAGGCCGCCTTGCGCTCAAACCTGCCTTTCGTGACCACCTATCACGGCGCCTATAGCGGCGAGACCGGTCTCAAGAAGCGCTATAATTCGGTTATGGCAAAGGGCGATCTCGTCATCGCCAATTCTGAATGGACGGCCGCCCACGTGATAGCGGTACACGAGATTCCGGCCGAGAAGATCGTCACCATTCCCCGCGGTGTAGATTTCGAGACCTTCAATCCGGCCGTGGTCACGCCAGAGCAGATTGATGCCCTGCGATCAGACTGGGGCCTGCTGCCGGATGATGACCGGTTGCGCCTGGTCCTGCCGGGGCGGTTGACGAGTTGGAAGGGCCAGGCGCTGGCGATTGATGCGCTCGGCGCCCTGGATGTGAGCGAGCGCGCGGGCCTGCACCTGATCCTGACCGGTGATGCCCAGGGCCGGGAAAAATATGTCCGCGAGCTCGAAGACAAGATTATCGCGCACGAACTCGGCGGCACCGTTTCCATTGTCGGCCATACCAGCGACATGGCCGCGGCCTATGCGCTGGCCGATATTGTCCTGGCGCCCTCGACGCGCCCGGAGGCGTTTGGCCGGGTTGCCGCGGAAGCCTCAGCCATGGCCAAACCGGTGATCGTCGCTGATCATGGTGGGCAGCGCGAAACCGTTATTGAGGGCGAAACCGGAACCCGCGCCGAACCTGGTTCAATCACCGCGCTGACGGCCTGCATCCGCACCCTGGTCAGCCTGCGACCGGAGGCCCGGACCTATATGGGACAGGCAGGTCAGGCCCATGTTCGTGAACATTACAGCAAAAAGCAGCTTCAAACGGCGACGCTAGGCGTGTATGCGCGGTTGCTTCTGAACAATGAGTCAGTTGAAAAACTGGCCAATTAGAGGCATATTAGCCCCGCAAACACTGGCAACCATAGGAGATTAGCCATAGCACGCAGACCATACGGCCGCCCTGAGCGCGCCAAACCTACCGGCCCACGCACCAATCGCGACATTCGTGCGTCCCGCGTCCTTCTCATTGATGAGAATGGTGACAAGCAAGGTGAAATGCCCATTGAGGCAGCCTTGGACGCGGCGCGAGAAGCCGGTATGGACCTCGTCGAGGTATCCCCCAATCAAGAGGTTCCGGTCTGCAAGATCGTTGACTATGGCAAGATGCGCTATGAGGCGCAGAAGAAAAAAGCTGCCGCCAAGAAAAAGCAGAAAACGCAAGAGCTTAAAGAGATTAAGTTCCGCCCGAACATCGACAATCACGACTATCTGGTGAAAGCCAAAAAGATCGCGGAATTCTTCGAAAAGGGCGACAAGGTGAAAATCACCCTGCGCTTCCGCGGCCGCGAAATGGCCCACCAGCATCTCGGTATGGAAGTCCTTCAGCGCGTGAAGGAAGAGTTTGACGAGCAAATGAAAGTCGAACTCGAACCGAAGCTTGAAGGTCGTCAGATGACCATGGTGATGGCGCCGCGTTGAGGTTCGCTTTTGTTGCAGCCGTTGCAAGCCTTATTGCGCTGAATTCTGCCGCCGCTGACCCTAGAACCGACTGCGGCGCCCCTCGAGGTTGGGTCCAATTGGAGTCGCTCGCGACTACCCATGTAATAGCGTTCGGTGAAATGCATGGAACCAACGAGTCTCAACAACTGGTTCAATCGATCCTTTGCGAATTGGTTGCGCGTGATGTACCGATCCGATTTGGGGTAGAAGCCGAACGCGATCAGAGCGACAGCCTAAACAATTTAACCAAGTCAGATTTTACGCCTCAAAAAGCATACGCTGCCGCCCCAAAAATGTGGGATTCACACGACGGGCGCAGCAGCGAAGCTGCCCTGAGATCGCTAGTGCAAGTATCCGCGTGGCGGACCGCGGGGGCAGACTTGGAAGTTTTTGCATTCGATTTCGCGCCGAGCGAGTATCCTATCGATTTGGAACGAAGTCGACATGCGACGATGGCTGCCATGGTCGATCAAGCAGCAAAAGACTTCGAAGGTGCCGTTATCCTAATCGCTGGGGGCTACCACACGCCAGTGACGCGCCTTACGATGGAGCCTCAAAGTGGCTCCATGGCGGATATGCTGACGGTTCGCCCGGTGGTGTCATTGAGCATGGCACATGACGGCGGAGAAGCGTTTGTGACTTACTCGAAAAACGGAAGCAAAGTCACGACTGGGATTCTGGAAGTGTTGGAAAATCACCAGCGTGAGTATTCGTCCTGGACCGTGAATCTATCCTCGCATGGCGTTCACTATAGGGGGGTCTACTCGACAGGCTTTATCACAGCTTCCCCACCCGCTTTTCCCACTGAACACTAAAGCTTGATTTCCCCCTCTATTTGCGCTTAAACTCGCGCTTCCGCAGCGGCTGGGCCGAAAACGGCATGCCTTGTCGCTCTAATGACTAACTTAAGAGCCTAAGCGCTCGACAGGAGATTGAAATGCCGAAGATGAAGACCAAGAAGGCCGCTGCAAAGCGGTTCAAGATCACGGCTTCCGGAAAACTGAAGCATGGTGTGGCCGGTAAGCGCCACCGTCTGATCAGCCACAATGGGAAATATATTCGTCAGAACCGCGGCACTGAAGTTGCGGCCAAAGCGGACACCCAGCGTGTCATCAAGAAGTTTCTGCCGAACGGCCTGAAATAGATCTGAACCGAATTTGTAGGAAGGAGCCTCTCCATGGCCCGTTCACGGAATAAAGTGCCTGCCAAGGCCCGTCACAAGAAAATTTTGAAAGCCGCAAAAGGCTATCGCGGCGCGCGGTCGAAACAGTTCCGCACCGCCACAGCTGCGGTCTGGAAAGCTGGCCAATACGCTTATGTTGGCCGCAAGGTGAAGAAGCGCAGCTTCCGCAGCCTGTGGATCCAGCGCATCAACGCCGCCGTGCGTGAGCATGATGCGGATATGACTTATAGCCGTTTCATCGGCGGTCTGGGCAAAGCCGGGATCGAGATGGACCGCAAAGTCATGTCTGATCTCGCGATCAAAGAACCTGCCGCTTTTGGCGCCCTGGTGGAGAAAGCCAAGGCCGCCCTGGCGTAACGCCGGTTCACACCTTCGCCTTTCTCCGCTAATCCGACCGCTTCAAGCGGGGTCGGACCGGCCCCGTTTGTCTCCAAACCAGACCAACGGGGCTGTTCATGTCCGACATTCAAACCATCGAAACTGAAGCGCTGAAAGCGATTGATGGCGCCAGCGACCTCACCGCGCTGGACACGGTACGCGTGGCCGAGCTCGGCAAGAAAGGCCGCGTCTCGGGCCTGATGAAGACGCTCGGCCAAATGAGCCCGGAAGAACGTCAGGATATGGGGCCAAAGCTAAATGCGCTGAAAAACCGCGTGGCCGATGCAGTCGAGGCGCGCAAGGCGGTGCTGGAAGATGCCGCCCTGGAGGCCCAGCTGGCGACCGAAAAGCTCGACATGACCCTGCCACCCAAGCCGGAACATGTCGGCGCCCTGCACCCGGTCATGCAAGTGTTTGAAGAAGTCGCCGCCATTTTCGGCGATATGGGTTTCTCGGTCGCGGAAGGCCCGGACATTGAAGACGATTGGCACAATTTCACCGCCCTGAACTTCCCGGAAGGCCACCCCGCCCGCGAGACGCACGACACCTTCTTCATGGAGGCGCCAGAAGGCGGCGATCCGAAAGTGCTGCGCACGCATACGTCACCGGTGCAGATTCGTACCATGATGAGTGGCAAGCCGCCGATCCGGATCATTGCGCCAGGCCGGGTCTATCGCAATGACTGGGACGCCACACACACCCCAATGTTCCACCAGGTCGAGGGCCTGGTCATCGAAAAGGGCACGCATATGGGCCATCTCAAGGGATGTCTCATAGATTTCGTCAAAGCTTTTTTCGAAGTCGACGAGGTTGAAGCACGGTTTCGCCCGCACTTCTTCCCATTCACCGAACCCAGCGCCGAGATGGATGTGAAGTACACCAAGAAAGGCGACACAATCGAGATTGGCGCCGGCGATCGCTGGATGGAGATTCTCGGCTCGGGGATGGTGCATCCGAATGTGCTCAAGAATTGCGGCATCGATCCTAACGAGTATCAGGGCTTCGCCTTCGGCATGGGCATCGATCGCCTGGCCATGCTGAAATATGGCATGCCGGACCTCCGTCCCTACTTCGAAGCGGACGCCGCCTGGACGCGCCATTATGGCTTCCGGCCCTGGCTGACCCCCAGCGTGAGTGGTGGGCTGAGCTAGTGACGGCGGCGAACACATATCAAGGTCTGGAGACGTTCCAGTTCGGGGATAGTCCTGAACTGGCCGATCGTCTTGCCGCGCTGGTGGTGGCTGGCGTGAAGACCGGAACATGTTCGGCAGCCGTGCATGGTCCTGACACCGAAGTCGGCGCGCGCCAGGTCTGTCTCAACAGCGCTGGCACGCCCGTTTGCGAGATCGAGACTGTGTCATTGCAGACGCTGGCCTTTGACGCCGTGACGCCTGAAATGGCCGCACTCGAAGGCGAAGGGGATATGTCCTATCGGTTCTGGCGCGACGTCCATATCGAATTCTACAAGCGCGAAGGCACATGGCAGCCCGACATGGATGTCATCTTCGAAGTCTTTCGCGTCACCCGCATTCTTGACGATGCCTTTGCTGCCGCCTCAGAGACGGCGGTAAAGAACGAACGGGCCGAGGCGTATGTCAAAGGTTACATCGCTTTGGGAGGGGATCATGGGTAACGGCAACAAGGTCGAGTTCCTGGTCGCGATTTGCGCACTCATCGCCTCAGCCATGGCAGTCTATATGGCCTGGGATCAGGGCCGTGTAATGCGCGCGCAGCAGCATGGTGCGGTCTTCCCTGTCTTGCAGGTGGACGGCTATGTCAGCCAGCGCGGTGATACAACCGCGGTGGGCATCAATATTCGCAACAGCGGGGTTGGCCCAGCGTTGATAGAATCCGCTCAGTTTTTTGTTGGGGACGATGAAGCTCAGCCATTTACGCGCGATGTGACGTCGCTTCCTGACGGGTTCGAACTGTCATGGTCAGCAATTGTGGGCCGTGCTCTCGCCCCAGGCGACACGGTCACGCCGGTCGATATGATCTGGCCAGCGGGCATTCTGGATACAGAAGACGTTCGCGATATCAGTGAGGACGCCCAAACCTGGCGTCTGGAAATCTGTTACTGTTCTGTGTTTGAACGCTGCTGGAAGACCCAGAAAATCGGTCGTTCCCGTGCCGTCCCCGTCGAAAAATGTGAACGCCAGGAGACCGACCTGTTCGAACAACTCGGCCTGGAAAACCTGGCCTCCGAACTTGAATCCCTGCCAGATCAAGAGGCATCCGAATGAAATTCCCACTGTCCTGGTTGAAAGACTATCTCGCAACGTCCGCCTCATTGGACGAGATCCTGGGCTATATGCTGAAAGCGGGCCTTGAAGTCGAAGAAGTCACGAATCCCGCCGAGGATCTGAAAGCCTTCACGGTCTGCAAGGTGACTGCGGCGGAACCGCATCCGGACGCAGACAAGCTGCGCGTTTGCACAGTCGACACAGTGGATGGCGAAAAACAAATCGTTTGCGGTGCCCCAAATGCGCGCGCGGGCATGACGGCGATTTACGCCCCGCTGGGCGCGTACATTCCAGGGCTCGATTTCAGCCTCGACAAAAAGCCCCGCAAGATTCGCGGCGTCGAAAGCCAGGGCATGATGTGCTCCACCAAGGAGCTGAACGCTGGCGAGGATCATGATGGCATTGCCGATCTGGATAGCGCTCTCAAACTCGGCACGCCGGCGGCCGACGCGCTCGAACTAAATGACCCGGTGATTGATTTTGAAGTCACACCGAACCGGGCTGACTGGTTAGGCGTCAAGGGCATTGCCCGGGACCTCGCGGCCGCTGGCGCCGGCACGTTCATTGATGACCCGGTGCGCAAGGTAAGCGGCTCGTATGATTGCCCGGTCGAAATTGAGCTCGATAATCCCGAGGCTTGCCCGGCCTTTGCCGGGGCATTGGTGCGCGGAGTCAAGGATGGCCCATCGCCGGACTGGCTGCAGGCGCGGCTTAAGGCCGTCGGCATTACACCGAAATCTTTGCTCGTCGATATTACCAATTACATCTCAATCGATCGCGCGCGCCCCCTGCACGCCTATGATGCGGCGAAACTGAAAGGCCCGATCCGCGCCCGCCTCGGCAAGGATAGCGAGCATTGCGATGCGCTTGATGGCAAAACCTATCAGGTCAATTCAGACATGTGCGTGATTGCCGACGAGAGCGGCGTAATCGGCCTTGGCGGCGTCATGGGCGGCGAGAGCACCGCAGTGTCGGAGACCACGACCGACGTGTTCATCGAGAGCGCCTGGTTCGATCCGCTGCGCACCGCGCGTACAGGCCGCACCACCGGGATCATATCTGATGCCCGTTATCGCTTCGAGCGCGGTGTAGACCCACAGTCTTGTGTCGAGGGCGTTCAACTCGCCTTGCGCCTGATCACTGAATATGGCGGCGGCAGCGCCTCGAAAGTTTCACTTGCCGGTGAACCGCCGCGCAATGACGAGCCAGTCGAATTCTTCAAGCGAGATGTCGCCCGCCTGACCGGACTGGACATCAAGCCGGCCGCTATGAAGAAGACCATCAAGTCTCTCGGCTTCACCATTGAAGACACAGGCGAAACCTGGCTTTTGAAAGTCCCGAGCTGGCGCTTCGACATAGATCAAAGTGCCGACCTGGTAGAAGAAATTGCGCGACTGGAGGGCTTTGATGCCCTGCCGACCACATCCCTGCCTCCGCTCGAGGGCGGCAAGCGCGTGGTGACAACACCGATCCAGGATCGCATCCGCACCGCGCGTCGGACGCTCGCTGCGCGCGGCTTCCTGGAGACCGTGACCTGGAGCTTCATGCCGAAGCCATTCGCAGAACTGTTTGGGGGTGGCGCCGCAGCTCTGACTGTCGCCAATCCCGTCGCCAGCGAACTGAACCAGATGCGCCCGAGCATTCTCGCCAACCTGGCTTTGGCGGTGCAGCGCGGCGCCGATCATGGCGAACGCGATTTGCGCCTGTTCGAAGCGGGCCCCATCTATCTCGGCGACGGCCCAAAGGATCAGCGCGCGGTGGTCTCTGCTCTGGTGCGCCCGGTCAAGGATCGCCACTGGAGCGGTGCTGATACTTATGATGCCTATTCCGCGAAAGCAGACATGGACGCGGTTCTCAACGCGATTGGCCAACCGCCAGCGCGTTTCCAGGTCGGGGAGCCGAAACAGCCGCATTGGCATCCGGGACAATCCGCCAGCCTGAAACTCGGCCCGAAAGTGACCGTGGCGCATTTCGGTGCCCTACACCCGCGTGTGCTGAAAGCACTGAAAGTGGACGGGCCGATCTATGCGTTCGAACTGAACCTCAACGCCCTGCCCCAAATGAAAGCCAAGACGACCAAGACCAAACCGGTCTTTGACAAGGCAGACCTGACGCCGGTGCGACGCGACTTCGCCTTTGTCGTCCCAGAGGGGGCTGAAGCGGCCGCTCTGGTCAAGGCCGCTCAAGGCGCAGACAAATCCCTGATCACCGCGGTGGACGTGTTCGACGTGTACCAGGGGCCGGGTATTGAGCCGAACCAGAAGTCCATTGCCATCGAAGTGACCTTGCAGCCGCGGGGTGAAACGCTGAAGGATCAGGACATTGAGGCCCTGTCTCAGAAAATCATCGCCGCCGTCGCCAAAGCGACGGGCGGTGTGCTACGGGGATAGGATAAGAGCGGGGAAGAACAGGCATGGTTGCGCAACACGTGGTGACAGGAGTGGGACTGCGCAAACGGCTTTATTCGGAACTGGAACCGGATATGCGCAGCAAGTCCGGCTTGTCCAAGCTGAACAGTTTCATCTTTGCGCTGGTGCTGATCAGCTTCCTGGCCCTGGCGCTCGAAACCGAAGAAACGATCGGGCCTGCCTGGCGCGCCGCAATCGACGTGGTCAATGTCGCCATCGTTGCCATCTTCGCGATTGAGTACATCGTCCGCGTCTGGGTCGCCGGAGAAGACCCGCGCTATAAAGGCGTGTCGGGTCGTCTCAAATACATGATGACGCCGTATGCGATCGCCGACCTGATCGCCTTCCTGCCGGAACTGTTATGGATTCTGCTCACACCGGCGGGCGTCGGTGATGACGTGCTGATCATACTGCGCGTCCTGCGCCTCGCCCGACTGGTCAAACTGGCGCGCTTTGTGCCCGCCTTTGACGTCCTGGGCGCGACGGTGGAGCGCGCTGGGACGCAGCTTCTGACAACGCTCGCCATGGCTTTGGCACTGGTCTATGTCTCCGCCGTGGCGCTCTATTTTGTCGAAGGCGTGGGCGGTCAGCAGCAAGAGAGTTTCGCCTCAATTCCGCGGGCCTTGTGGTGGGCCATCGCGACGCTGACAACAGTTGGCTATGGCGACGTCTATCCAGTCACCGGGCTCGGACGGATCTTTGCGTCGGTGATCGCGCTGGCGGGGATTGGTGTCGTTGCTTTGCCGGCGGGTGTCTTTGCCAGCGCCTTCTCGGACGAGCTGCGCGAGCGCGAGATCAAAAAGCTGAAAGAGCGGGTCGAGGAAGTCGAAACCGAAAATGAAGAGCTGGAGGCCGAGAATGAGGAATTGGAGGCTGAATTGGACTCAGACGCGCCGGACACCTGATCAGGACACCATTTTCAGCGCAGCCTTGGCATCTTTCACCAGTTGTGGGCGCCCCAGCCAGTAGCCCTGAATATGATCCGCGCCGAGGACCGCAACCCGCGCCGCGAATTCCTGGGTCTCGATGCCCTCTACGCAAGAGGACAGACCGAGCTGTCTGGCCAACCGGATGGCCGCCAGAAGGATGCGCTTGCTCTGTTCGCTCTTGTCGGATTTGCGGACAAAACTCTGATCGATCTTCAGCTTGTCGAGCGGCAGCGTATCCAGCATGGACAGGGACGAGTATCCAGTCCCGAAGTCATCCAGCGCAATCTCGATTCCCATATCGCGCGCTTCCTGCAGGATCGCGATGTTGCGATCGACGTTCCGGAAGGCCACTTCTTCAGTGATTTCGATCGTGATCGAGCTTGGGCTCACCTGATGGCGACCAAGCACGTTGACCAGCGTTTCAAGGAAATCGGAAGCAATTAATTGCGCGGGCGAGACATTGATCGCCAAACGCTGATTGTCGAGCTGCAAATGTGCCAGCGCTTCATTCAGCGTGACCCATAACATCTCGTTCAGCAGACCGAGCTTTTCAGCGATCGGAATAAAGTCTTTCGGGCTGGGATCCCGATCAAATACGCTATCGGTCCAGCGCGCCAGCAATTCATAGGCAACGATTTCTCGACTCTTGGCATTCGCGATCGGCTGAATGGCAGCTTTGATCTGGCCATCCTTGATTGCGGTTTTAAGCTCAAGCTCGAGCTGCGAATTGGCCAAGGCAGCACCATCAATCCGAGGATTAAACACAGCCCAACCCAATCGCCCGCTTTTGGCACGGCGCATGGCCGTATCGGCAGATTTGAGCAGGCCGCTCAGGGTCTGATCCAGCGTGCCACATTCGGCATAGCCGATCGAAGCTCCGATCGAGATCAGGCCAGCTTCGCCGCGAACATCACCGGTGATCTTGGCATGCAGATAGTCAATGACATGATCGACCGACTGATTGTCGTCTTTCGCCTTGAAGAGGACGGCAAACTCATCTCCGCCCAACCTGGCCGCTGCGGAGATCATCGGCAATTCTTCAATACGCTTGGCGACGGTTTGCAGAATCTCATCGCCGACGGCGTGACCATACTGATCGTTGAGCGGTTTGAAGTGATCGAGATCAATGAAGGCAATGCCAACGGTCGATACGGCTGACCAATTGCGCCGCAGCGTCGTCATGAACGCTCGCCGGTTCAGCAACCCAGTCAAACCATCTGTGGCGGCAAGTTCCTCTTTTTCAATAATCAGGTCGCGCAGTCTTGTGTCAGCCCGTGCGCGCGCCCACGCAACAACGCCAATCCCCATGAAGGAAAAACCTGATACAACGGCCAATAACAGGCTGAAGGCCTGATGATCCGCGTGCGACCAGGTCTCATCAAACCGGATTGTGATAAACTGGGAGACATAGATATAGACGCACACAACCTGCACCGGCATCAGCGCAAACTGCAGCCGATAATCGAGGATAAGCACGATAAGCAATGGAATGAAGAGAATCAGCGGCAGGTCGAACGGGATGGTTTGCCCATGCGAAGCTTCATAAAAAGCGCTGCCCCAATAGACACAGAACAGAATCAGAAGACCGCTAAATAGCACTGTCTTTACACGGACGTTTCGATGCGCGCTCACGGTGATCGACAGCAGCACGCTGACATAGATGGACACTTCCCAGAAAACCAGCGGCGTGAACTGGTCGGTGGCGACCATCATAGCAACGACAAAGCCATTCACGACCAGGCCGAGAAGGCCGGTCCAGAAGGCGAGCGAACGGAATCTCTCAGAGAGATTGTGTTCGGTTTCCTTTCCGTATGCCGCAGTCTTGAACATGGTCGGACTATAACCGACCGATCTAAAAATCTATTTTGGCTAGAATACTGAAATAATACCGCGTAGGTAGCACTTCCTTAATGTGACAACGCCCTGCAAACACGCTGTTTTTGAGCGGTTTTCTCTGAGACTCGGCGCCAGATTTAACTATAATCCGCAATTCGGCTCAACAAACGCCCACGAAACTCGAAGAAGCTGGCACCGCGAATTTTCACAGTTTCACCGGCTCGAACACCATTGGGCAGATCGACAGCGGCCTTGCCTTCAAATTCGATCTCCGCCGCGGCTTTGCCTTCACCTACGACAATCGAGATCAGGCGTTGGCGACGATAAGAGAAGGCATTTCCGGACAAACGCGCAACCTCGCCCATTTGTTCTCGGCCTTCCAGACGCATGGACTGGCTGGCATTTGAGATATTCTCAAACACCACGTCCTCGGTGACGCAGTCGAGCATGCCTTCAATGTCACGATCATTGTAACTTTTGATATAGCGATTGATGATATCTTCGTGCATGTCAGACCATTCCTTGCCGCTTTGGCGAGTCCTCTAGCATAAATCGCATGTAATCCATGATTTGCAACAGATCCGTTAAGTTGCACTGCAATACAAGCCATGACATAGGAGCGGACTGTTAACTTTGTAGGAGACGAGCAATGGCTTTGCGCGTGGCAGTTGTAGGAGCAACCGGTAATGTTGGACGGGAATTGTTCAATATTATGGATGAGCGCAACTTCCCGGCGGATAAGGTGCATGCCATCGCCTCCCGCCGGTCGCTCGGGCGTAAATGTTCCTATGGCGACAAGACGGTCTTGTGCGAGGATCTGAACGAGTTTGATTTCAGCCAGGTCGATCTGGTCCTGATGTCAGCGGGCGGCAGCGTTTCCAAGGAATGGTCACCCAAAATTGCCGCCGAGGGCGCAATTGTCGTCGACAATTCAAGCGCTTGGCGCATGGATCCCGACGTGCCTCTCGTCGTGCCAGAAGTGAACGGTGAAGCCGTGCTCGGCTATGGCACTAAGAACATCATCGCCAATCCGAACTGCTCAACGGCTCAGCTTGTGGTCGCATTGAAGCCTTTGCATCAGGCCGCTGGCATCAAGCGTGTTGTGGTCTCGACGTATCAATCTGCCTCTGGCGCCGGCAAGGCCGGCATGGACGAGCTGTGGACCCAGACCAAGGGCATGTTCGTGAATGACGCACCGACGCCAGACATATTCTCCAAGCAGATTGCCTTCAATGTCATTCCCCAGATCGACGTCCCGATGGAGGACGGTTCATTCAAGGAAGAATGGAAGATGCGGATGGAAACCAAGAAAATTATCGATGAGTCGATCGAACTGGTCGCCACATGCGTCCGTGTGCCTGTCTTTGTCGGACATTCTGAAGCCGTGAATGTTGAGCTGGAAGACCCCTTGACCGTCGAACAGGCCCGCGAATTGTTCCGCAACGCGGATGGCGTGCAATTGATCGATAATATCGAGGATGATCAATTCATCACGCCGGTCGACTGTGTTGGCGAATGGGCCAGCTATGTCAGCCGCGTGCGCAAGGACCCGACGGTCGAAAATGGCATTATTTTCTGGAACGTCTCGGACAATTTGCGCAAGGGTGCTGCTTTGAACGCGGTGCAAATCGGCGAAGAGCTGATCAAGCGCGGCGTGCTGACCCCGGAACTCGAAGTCGCGTAAGGCGGTTATGCTGCGGCTCCTTTTTGTCTGTCTCGGCAATATCTGCCGATCACCAACTGCAGATGGTGTCGCGCGCCAACTCGCTGACCAACGCGGCCTGGACTGGGTCATAGACAGCGCCGGAACCGGCGGATGGCATGTCGGCGATCCGCCAGACCCGCGCATGACAGAAGCGGCGGCCAATCGCGGAATTGATCTCTCTCCCTTACGTGCCAGACAGGCGCAAGCAGAGGATTTTTTGCGTTTTGACCACATCTACGCGATGGATCGAAGCAATCTCGCTGATTTGGAACGCCTTCGTCCGCCAAAGGCGACCGCGACCCTGAGCCTGTTTCTGCAAGGAGCGGATGTGCCGGATCCCTATTATGGCGGCGCAGACGGGTTCGAACATGTACTGGATCTGATCTCTGCGCGGATGGAGACCGTCTTCGAAACGCTGGTAAAACCGTGATGTAAAAACCGCTCCGGCGCCAGCTTTTTCCTCTTGCGCCGCCCCCTGTTTTGCGGTTTATGGCGGCTTCGGTCGCGAGACAGCGGCTGACTTACCCACCGGACGCGGGCGTAGCTCAGGGGTAGAGCACAACCTTGCCAAGGTTGGGGTCGTGAGTTCGAATCTCATCGCCCGCTCCAATATTCAATACAGCTTCAGCCTCAGGCCCATTTTTCGAGGGGCAACGAAGGGGCAACGAAATGAGCGGTCGCTTACTGGGGCTTAGGAGAAATTCTTCCATAAACGCCTCAATCGCCGCAAGCGCTTGGCCGAGATATGACGGGTCCATTGGGGCATAGATCTCTGTGATGGAGTTCTCTTTTTTCTTATGGCCCAACTGCGCCCCCACTTCCCAAGCCGGAACGCCAGAAGCGCGTAAATGCCGCGCGATCGTGTGACGGATCGAATATGGGTTTACCTGATCGTCCAACCCACACCGTGCGCGCTGTTTGCGCCACGACGTTTTAATCGACCCGAGCGGTTTATTCCTAAAGGTGATCTGCCAGCCATCGACAACGTGAGGTATGAGCGGCGCGGGAAGCTTCACGGATGGACGTATCTTCTTTGTCTGCTTGCGACCAGGTGGATTGAGTTCAATCAATCGTCGCTCAAGATCAATCTGCTGACTATGCAAATCCATGACCGACGAGGGACGCGCACCGGTTGCAACGGAGAATAAAACAAAACGCTTTAGGTGTTCAGTTTCAGCTGTGTGGTAAAACGCTCTTAGCTCATCCATTTCCAAGGGCCGCCCCTTGGGCTCAGCATCTTCAACTTTCAGCGACTTGATGAATGGCGCTGATGCGATGTCACCATCCTTCCAAGCTTTATTGATCGCGCTGCGTCCGTCGGTGAGGATACGGTTGATGTAGGACGCTTTATTGCCTTTGTCTTGAAGATGTCGAATGAACCCATCAACGGCCTTGGGCTGCGTTGCGTCATGCACCGTTGTTTCAGGATCAAAGTAATCGAGCCAGATCAAAAGATTTGCGCGCGATGTTTCATGGCTTTGAGTGTGCTGCCCGTGTTTTTCGTAGTAGCGCCGGATAACATCAGATAGCAGAACGGTTTCGAGTTCTGAGCGCTCTGGAATATTTCTGTTCGCCACATACCAAACGGCTAGCTTGTCTTTGGCTTCTTCAAAGTCTGACGTGCCAAGAGATGCGCGGCGCGTGATTCCTCGGTCTGGGTCGTACCAGTAACGGTAGTAGGCAGGCTTACCGCTCTTTTTACCAATCCAATATTCGCCGATTCTGAAGGTTTCTTCTGCGGGTTGGCCCATTCTATGCTCCCGATAATATAGTCAGCGATCTGAATTCCAAGATACCGCACGGTGCGCGGTCCAAGCCGGATACAGGCGATTCTGCCCTTCAACCTGTTCTCTTTCAAGGTGCGCGGATGAATATCCAAGAAAGCGGCGGTTTCGGTCTCGTTGTATTTCTTGAAAAGCTGGATGTCGTTATCTTTGGCGATAGCCTCACGAAGACTATCCATGTCCATGTTTTTGCCAGTGAATGCATCCATACACTGTGTTAAAGCACGGATCATGAGGCTTTGCACGATTTGTAGGGCGCTCAACTCGTGCTAAGGACCACACATGGCAGAAACGACGCGCACCATCCCTGAAACAGGCATAGCGGACCGCTACACAGGCCGTGAAGCCGATGAATTCAGCGTGGATAGCGATTTAACGCTAGAAGAAAAACTTCAACGGTTCGAAGAAGCAGAAGCCACATTCATGGAAGCAGACCGCTATCTTGAGGCTGGCGCGAACAAAGTGCCAATCTATGGCTCATTTGAAGACGCTGCCGAAGCTAAGAATATGTTGGACGAAAGCGCCGATCACTTTGCAGCTCAATTTACCGAAGCTGAACTTGAGGAAATGAAGGCAGAAGGATCGGCACCTGACTATATAATTGCGCAAATCGAAAGCCGTCGAGCGGGACTAGAACAAACACGGTCCCGCTTATCAGACGAATATCGGCAAGAAATCGCTCGCGGTGAAAAATCAGAATCAATATGGTCTGATGAACCTGTCAGCGAGCAGAGCCGGGATAAGTCTGATGGGTTCGAGAAATAGGACCGACCTACTTATCTCGACCATTGTCTTTTTCATTGTCTTTTTCATTGTCCTGCTCTGGCGCAGGTTTTTTGTCTGACCAAATGAATTCTTCTTTGAGTGATTTACCACCCAAAATTTCACGCTTGTACTCATCGCTTAGGCGTGACGTTCTACGAACTGACTTATCCATCTGAGACAGCAAGTCTTTGCGTGCGGGTTCCGCGTCTACTTTTGCCTCTATAACGGCTTTGCGCTCTTCGGCCCGTTTTGCCCAACCCGCTTTGATGCGCATCGCTTCAGCGTCATGCCATTTTTTCAGCGCTTCAGAGCGAACAAGATATCCATTGCGGATAATTTGCATGGTTTCGCTATGAGCCGCATGACGCGCTCGTTTCGCGCTTTCCAATTTGGTGTTTTGTTCGGTCTTTAGGGCCTGTTGTTCGCGTAATTGCTTACGATCAAACGCCGCTTTGCGTTCTGTCGCACGGGTAAGGATCTTAAAGGCACGTGACACAGCGCCGGACTTAGCGCCCTCGCGAATTTCTTCTTGGCTGGCCTTAATGGCTTTTGCCATGTTTGAAGCCCTGCCAAACATGGTCTTTTCTAAGGCCTCAAATACTTTGCGTTCTTGGGCCTGCTTCGCGCTAAGCGCTCTATAGCGTGGTCTGAACTCTTCTCTGATCTGCGCAGCATCGCGATTATTATCTGTCTTTAGCTGTGTTGCGATCTGATCTTTATCGGCTTTGAACTCGCCATCCAGCTTGGCGCGTTGCTCTAATTGACGATCAGATATTGTTCTCGACAATTTCAACAGAGCAGCATCTTTAGCACGCTGCTCGGCTAAAATTTGATTTGTACGATTATTATCATTCACTGGTCCGCGTACGGCTTGCTGAAGCTCCCACATATTGCGTGTTACACGCTTGGGGCCTTTCACGTATTCGCCTCTGTCGCGCATTTCA
>JBCBBC010000019.1:0-62991 GCA_038532145.1 Pseudomonadota bacterium
TAACGCATGATAATATGCCATCGCAGGCGCGCTTGGTCTCAGGCGCTTAAAAGCCTCTCCGAAAGGAAGGCAGTTCACTCCGCGTTTGAAACCAGCGCGCCTTGCCTTTGCCAAACCCTCAAGGCCAAAGCCTGTGAGGCGATTTGGGCTGCCTGGAGGGTTTGCCTAAAAACCATCCTCATTCGTGTTCTGATCAGGCGCCGAATTCATCCAGTTGAAAACAGGCTTTAACGGCACAGCCCATCCAATTCCGGCGACAATGAAGAAGATCAGGCTCATCCATTTTGGCGCTGTGGTCAGCATGGTTCCAATCGTCGCCGCGCCCCAGACCCAGAAGCCGAGAAATACAAGCAGGATGATACTGGCGACGAGTCTGCGCTGTGCCTGGGGCATGAACTGCAATTTCCTTCATCCTGCGACCGTGTGGCCGGTTGTTGTTCGCGAACAGAACGTCAAATAGAGCCCAGAATGCCTGACGCAACCTCTCCTGTCGCCGCACGCTGGATGCAACGCTGGCTGATCCTGATCGGATTGATGGTCTATGCCATGATCCTGATCGGCGGCGCGACCCGTCTGACCGATTCCGGGCTTTCAATTACGGAATGGGCGCCGATCAAGGGATCGCTGCCGCCATTGAGTGAGGTGGCCTGGCTCAGCGAGTTCGAGAAATACAAGACCACGGCTGAGTTCCAGCAGCAGAATTACAATATGACTATGGCCGAGTTCCAGTTCATTTACTGGTGGGAATGGGGCCATCGCCTGTTTGGACGCCTGATCGGACTGGTCGCGATTGGCGGTTTCCTCTGGTTCGCTGCGATGCGCTGGATGTCGAAAAAGTGGGCCGTGCGGTTGGGGATTCTGATCGCGCTGGGCGGACTTCAGGGGTTTATCGGCTGGTGGATGGTGGCCAGCGGGATTGGCGAAACCGATCGCCTTGATGTTGCGCCTTATCGTCTGATGACCCATTTCGGACTGGCGCTCCTGATCATTGCCATCACGACCTGGTTCTGGCTTGATTTGAGTGAGCGGACGCGGGTGCCGATGACGCCGCCCTTAAGGCTAATCGCGCTGGTCCTGCTGGGGCTGACAAGTGTGCAAATGCTGACCGGGGCGTTGGTGGCGGGGCTGGATGCCGGGCGCAGCTATACCGATTGGCCGCTTATGGCCGGGGAAATGGTGCCGGCGCACTATTTTGATGAAAGCCTTGGCGCCCGCAGCCTGTTCGAAGGGCGGGCTGCAACGCAGTTCAATCACCGCCTGGGCGCCTATCTGCTCTGGGGACTTTCGCTTTATGCCGCGTTCCAGGCCAGGGGCAGTGCGGTGTTTCGCGGCTTTGCAATCATCGCCGTACTGGTCACCGCCCAGGCCGTGTGGGGCATTATCACCCTGGTCAATGCGGCGCCGCTGCCCGTCGCGCTGGTACATCAGGGACTGGGCGTGATTGTGCTGCTGAGCGCGATCTGGCTGGTTTGGATTAGTCGCGCGCCGATTGCGCCGAGTAGCCAAATGGCGTCAGCGTGACTTTGCTCGGATCGATATAAGTCACCGTATGAACACCATCGCGGGTCTCACCCGCCACGACCAGAACGCCGCCGGGATAGCCGCCCCCGCGGGCATCACCCGTGCCAGCCATGGCGACCGGGAATTCGGGAGGGCGAACCGTAATGCCGTCCAGCACTCTGAATTCGACGGGTTCGCCATCTGTGGTAATCAACGTGTAGCCGCCAAAATCATCAAGTAGAAAGCGGTAGGTCTTGTTGCGATATTTCAACTCAGCGGCGCTCAGGATGGGATCCGAATAAGCGACGTCCTCGCTATCCGTCAGCACGCAGGCAGCAATATTGGCATTTGCCTGTGCCGGCTCGTCGAGCAACAGGATGAGATTGTTGCCCGCCTCGACCACGCGTCCGAGTTTCAGCTCGGCCGGCGCATCCGCGGTCCAGAAGCCAATCCGCATCACGCCATCGCGTTCAAAGGTCGGTCCGGCGCTGCACAGTCCGAGGATGGCAGAGCCAGTGCCGGAATCGAGCGGATAGGGCAGAGGTTCAGACAGCGCGCCGCCATGGATGAACAGAGACAGGGTGCCATCAAACGTAATACCGGGAAACACGGTGATCGACGTGTCCTGGAGCCGCATGAACCGGCCATCGGCGACTTTCGCAACGCTCATTTCGGCTTTGTCCGTCACACGCTCGCCTTCCAGATCAAGGAATTGCAGGCCGCCATCAGAATACGTGACAGCCACGGTCGAGCTCAGCTCTCCGGCCACGCCGATCGATGTGATCGCGGTTCCGAGGTCATTTGTCTGCCAGACAGCCGGCAAAATCAGACCACCTGGATCGGCCGATTCCGTAGACTCTATCGGCGCTTCCGCGGGTTCGGTGTCGACCGGCTCGGACCCGGGGCCACAGGCTGTGGCAAGGAAAAGCAGGGACAGCGCGAAAGGCGCGTTGACAAGGCGTTTCGCGGCGCGTAGATGCGGGCGCTTGAACATTATCCAATAACTCCGAATGAGAGGCTCCGGCGGAGCAATGAAAACTTATAACGCACCTGCCGACGTTGAGAACAAATGGATCGTCATCGACGCAACCGATGTCGTTGTGGGTCGTCTTGCTTCCTACGTCGCTAAACGTCTGCGTGGCAAGCACCGCGCTGACTTCACGCCTCATATTGACACAGGCGACTTCGTGGTCGTGGTCAATGCTGAGAAAGCGAAATTCACCGGCAACAAGCTGGCGGACAAAGTCTACTACCGTCACACCGGTCATCCGGGCGGTATTAAAGAGACGACAGCCGGCAAAATCATGTCTGGGCGGTTCCCTGAGCGCGCCATCGAAATGGCCGTGAAACGTATGCTGCCCAAAGAAAGCACGCTGGCTCGCAAGCAGTTTGGTAAACTGCGCGTCTATGCTGGCGCAGAGCACCCGCATGAGGCGCAAGCCCCCGAAGCGGTCGACTTTGCAGCGATGAACACCAAGAATACGAAGGTCGCCTAAACATGGCTGAAACTGCACAATCTCTTGAAGACCTGAAAAACGTCACTGAAGGTGAAGGCGCGGCTGAAGAGCTGGCTCCGATTACCGCTGAGCCGAAGATTGACGCGCAAGGCCGCTCTTACGGCACTGGCCGTCGGAAATCTGCAACCGCACGCGTCTGGCTGAAGCCGGGGTCTGGCAAGATCACCATTAATGGCAAAGATCAGGAACAGTATTTTGCGCGCCCTGTGCTGCGCATGGTGCTGGAGCAACCCCTGGTCGAAGCCGATCGCCGCACGCAATATGACGTTGTCGCGACGGTCAAAGGCTCTGGCCTGTCAGGTCAAGCTGGCGCGGTGCGTCATGGCATTGCCCGCGCGCTGGTCAATTTCGAGCCGGAACTGCGCCGCACGCTGAAGCCATTCGGCTTCCTCACGCGTGACCCGCGTGTTGTTGAGCGGAAGAAATACGGCCGCGCGAAAGCCCGTCGTAGCTTCCAATTCTCCAAGCGCTAAGCGTTACGGTTTCATCGAACACGTGATCAAGGCGCTCCCACGGGGCGCCTTTTTCATATCTGCAACAAGGGTTTGGCCATGAATGAACAGACAAAGCTGAAAGCTGCAGTGCTCGGAGCATCCGGGTATACGGGCGCGGAAACGGTCCGATTGCTGGCGGGCCATCCGCGCGTGGACGCGGTGGCTGCAACGGGCAACAGTCTGGCGGGCAAGGCTTTGTCCGAGATCTTCCCGCATCTCGCCGGTCCGACAGATCTCCCCGTGGTCAAAGCTGAGGATGTCGACTGGAGCGACATTGATGTCGCATTCGGCTGTTTGCCGCATGGCACCAGCCAGGATCTGATCGAAACACTGCCAGACCATGTGCGCGTGGTGGATCTGTCCGCCGATTATCGCCTGCGCGACGCCAATCTCTATGCCGAGACTTATGGCCGGGCTCACCTCAACCCAGCGCGTACGGCGGTTGTGAAATATGGCCTGCCAGAATGGCGTGGCGACAGTTTACGCGGTGAAGCTTTGGTGGCATGTCCCGGCTGTTATCCGACCGCGAGCCTGCTGGCCTTGCTGCCAGTGGTCGATTTGATCGATCCGGACAGCGTGATCATCGACGCCAAATCCGGCGTATCAGGCTCGGGCCGGGGATTGAAAGAGGGCAATTTGTTCTCAGAAGCGGCGGAAGGCTCGCTTGCTTACGGTGTTGGTCAACACCGTCACGCACCGGAGATTGAGCAGGAACTCAATGCGCAAGCCGGACGCAACGATATTGGCGTCACCTTCACCCCGCATCTTCTGCCAATGGTCCGCGGTGAGCTGGTGACCTGCCATATTCGCGGCGACGCAGATCAGATTCAGGCCGCGCTGGAAGCCAAGTATGCCAACGCGCCCTTTATCACGGTCTTGCCGGCCGGATCCAAAGCGCCAGACACCAAACATGTTCGCGGCACGAATAATTGCCGCATCGCAATCTATCCGGACCGGGTTCAAGGGCGGGTTGTGATCGTCGCGGTGATCGACAATCTGGTCAAAGGTTCGTCCGGACAGGCCATCCAGAACCTCAATCTGATGATGGGCTGGGATGAGACGCTGGGCCTCGGCGGTCTGCAAGCGTTGTTTCCATAAGCGAAGGGATCGGCATGACCGTAACAGTAAGACCCGTTCGGGCCGAAGATCAGGCGGTTTGGCGCGAGCTATGGACCGGATACCTGGAATTCTACGAATCGGAAGTCAGCGAAGAAGTCTATGAAAGTACTTTCCAGCGTCTTTTTGCGAATGGACCCTACGAACCTTCGGGTCTGATCGCCTGGGAAGGCGATGAGGCGCTCGGCCTGGTCCACTTCATGTTTCATCGTCATTGCTGGCGGGTTGAAAATGTCTGCTATCTTCAGGATTTGTTCGCGCGACCGGCAGCGCGGGGCAAAGGTGTGGGGCGCGCTCTGATCGAGGCGGTGTACGCTCATGCGGATCAATCCGGATGCCCCGTGGTCTATTGGAATACGGCTGAGGATAATGCCACAGCGCGCCAACTTTACGATCGAATTGCCCAGAAAACGCAGTTCATCAAATACTTAAGATAGCGTCGCATTTGGCGCCCCTGAATCCGTGTGTGATTCTTAAGTCACAACCTGTGGACAGGCCCCGAAACGGACGCGCCAAACCGGTTGCAATTCGTTCTCAGATGGGCTTTGAGGATGTTATTACATCACTTTGAGGTTAATCATGAACCGTAAACTCCTGATGGCGGCCGCTGCGGCGCCGCTTTTGATCGGTGCTGCCAATGCTCAGTCTTCAGACGATGACGAGCGGCGCGAAAGCACAGTCATTGTTACCGCGCCGGGACCAGAGCGCAGTGCCGACGAACTGGTGGGCAATGCCACGGCCCTGGATCGCGAAGAGATCCTCGAAACGCTGAGCGGAACGCTGGGCGACACACTGGATCGTCAGCCGGGCGTTTCGACGACGTTTTTTGGCCCTGGCGCGAGCCGTCCAGTCCTGCGCGGGCTTGGTGCTGAGCGGGTTCAGGTTCTGACCAACGGGATTGGGGTCATCGACGTCTCTGCGGCGTCACCGGATCACCAGGTCACGGCAGACGGTATCGACGCCGAGAAGATTGAAATTCTTCGCGGACCTGCAGCACTGGGGTATGGCGGTCAGGCGATTGGCGGAGTGGTCAATGTCGTTGATGGCTTGATTTCCGAAGAGCTGCCGGAAGAGCAAATGTCTGGCGAAGTGTTTGGTGCTTATAATAGCGTCAATGAAGGTACGGAACTTGCCGGACGCGGTCAGTTTACGGCAGGACAATTGGTGTTCACTGTATCAGGCTCGATGCGTGATTTTGACAATTACGACATCCCCGATTTCGCCGAGTCTTCCAAGTTGCGGGCGCTTGAAGAAGCGGAAGGCGGTGAAGAAGGTGAAGAAGAAGAGGAGGTTCGCGGCACAGTTGAAAACTCCTTTGTTGAAACCCAAACGCTCGCGGCAGGCGTCAGCTGGGTCGGAGATGATGCCTTTTTTGGCGTTGCCGTTCGTCAGCAAACGGCAGAGTACGGCCTGCCCGGCCATGGACATGAAGAAGAACATGGTGACGAAGAGGGCGGCGAAGGTGAAGCTGTTGAGGAAGAGGAAGAAGAGGAAAATCCATTCATCGATCTTGAACAAACCCGCGTCGATATTCGCGGCGGCGTCACCGTGGATAATGGCTTCCTGACTGACGTGATTGGCACGCTCGCCATAGTCGATTACGAGCACACAGAGTTTGAGGCACCCGGCGAAGCCGGCACCGTGTTCGAAAACAGCGGCGTTGAGGGCCGGGTTGAATTCGATCATACGTTCGCTGGCTTTGAAGGTGCGTTCGGCGTGCAATATTCTGATCGAGAGTTCAGTGCCATCGGTGAAGAAGCCTTTGTCACGCCAACCGACATTCAGAATTGGGGTGTGTTCCTCTACGAATCCCAGGAATTGGATAATGGAGTCGGCATTGAAGGTGGGTTGCGCTTGGACGGTGTCGAGTATGACAATGAGGCGTTCGGATCAGCGGATTTCGACCTGATTAGCGCCTCCTTTGGAGCTCACAAACACTATGAGGGCGGCTTCTGGCTGGGTGGACAACTGTCCTATACGCAGCGGGCGCCAAGTGAGAGTGAGTTGTTTGCTTTTGGTCCACACCTGGCGACAGATCAGTTTGAGGTCGGTGATCCAACCCTCGGCAAAGAAGCCGGCTTAAACCTGGAAGGGTCAGCACGCTGGCGCGGTGACAATGGCGGTATTGGAATCAACCTGTTTGTCACCGAATTCAGTGATTTCACATATTTGACGCCAGGCGTGGCCATCGTCGATGGGGTTTTGACGGATGAAGGCGACGGTTTGCCTGTCTTCCTGTTCGTTCAGGAAGATGCCACCTTTGTCGGCGGCGAGATCTATGCCGATCTGTATATTGATGATGGTTTGCTCGGTGCCGACTGGGAATACTCCGCGAGCCTGGATTTCGTCGATGCAGAACTTGATGGTGGCGAGAATGTTCCGTTCATTCCACCGGTCACATTTAATAGCGATATCAGTGCCGAGTGGGGCGCTTACGAACTGGGCGCGGCGCTTACCGTGGCGTCTAATCAGGACGATTCAGGCATTGGTCAGTTGGACACCAGCGGCTACACCACGCTTGATCTGCGCGGTGAAGTCGATCTGTCTGACTTTGGGGTCGGATCTGATGGCACCGAGGCCTTTGTCGAAGTACGCAATGTAACAGATGAAGAAGTTCGCTTTGCGACCTCCGTGTTGAAAGATCTCGTTCCTGCACCGGGTCAGAACATTCGCGTCGGCGTGAGGCTGGCCTTTTAATGGCGGGGCGATCGCCAGGCACAACAGTCGTCGATGGATCCGCCATTGTGCTGTCCAGTCTATGCCTAATTCACTGCCTGGCATTGCCTTTATTGTCAGCGGTTCTCCCAATTGCTGGCGTTTGGGCCGAGGCTGAATGGTTGCACAGGGCTTTTGTCCTCGCCGCCATTCCTTTCTCCCTGATTGGATTGAGTTCCAAACGCCTGACCGTGCCGATCGGTATTCTGATCGCCAGCGGAATCGGATTTCTCTTGCTCGGCGCATTCGTGGAATCCCTGCATGACTATGAGACGCAATTGACCGTCATAGGCGCGCTGTTGCTGGCCTCAGGTCACGCATTGCGTTGGAGCAATGCGTCGCTGCCAAGCAAGTAATTTGCTTAAATGATAAAGGCGGAAGCCCGCGCCAATGGCGCGGGCTTTGCTCGAATTAACGATAAATGCCATACTCGGGTCCTGGGGATGTGGAGACGGTTTCGTCTCCCACGTCAAAAAGGGACGCAGATGAGTACTAAAATGGGCGCAATGCGCACAATCGTTTCGGCAATGGGTCTAACAGCGTTGGCGATCACGCCGCTGGCGCAGGCAGAAGACCAGGATGTCATTCTGGTTCTTGATGGATCCGGCTCGATGTGGGGTCAGATTGACGGTGAGGCCAAGATCACCATCGCGCGGAACGTGGTCGGGCAGATCATTGATGACTTGCCGGACGGCCAAAGGCTGGGCCTGGTGGCCTATGGTCATAATCGCGAAGGCGATTGCGGCGATATTGAACAAGTGGTCGAAATCGGGACCGATCGCGATGCTGTCCGGACCGCGGTGAATGGTATCAATCCGAAAGGCAAGACGCCCCTGAGCGCATCCGTTCAGTTCGCCGCGGAACAGCTCGCCTATACTGAAAAGAAAGCGACGGTGGTTCTGGTCAGTGACGGTCGGGAGACCTGTGATCTTGATCCATGTGCGATTGGCAATGCCCTCGAACAGGCAGGGATCGACTTTACCGCACATGTGATCGGCTTTGACGTGGTCGAGCAGGCCGATCAGGAGCAATTGCAATGTCTGGCCGATAATACCGGTGGCAGCTATCTCAATGCCTCCAGTGCAGAAGAGTTGTCTAACGCACTGGAGCAGACGGTTGCCGAAGTTCCGGCTCAGGAGCCGGTGACAGAAACCCGCATGGTTCTGCGTGCGACAGACCTTGCTCAGGGGCCAGAAATCGAAAGCGGTCTGTCCTGGCGTGTGGTCTCCGCCAGTGGTGAGGACGTGTTTGTTGTCAGCGATGCCGGCGTCAGCGAGGTCGAGGTCGCGCCGGGCATTTATGACGTCCTCGTCGAATGGCCTGACCGCGCGCTGAGTGGCTCAGCGACGGCGATCCAGGTCGCGCAGAGCATCGAAAAGACGGTGACGATTGCCCTGGAGCAGAGCTTTGACGCGACCCTGCGGACCGAACCCGAAGGGGCGGCGCCGGTCAGTTCTGATCTGATGGTCTATTGGACCGGGCCAGAGCGGGAAAGTGATTGGCTCACCGTCACCGAAGTTGGTGGTACACCGGGATCTTACAAGACTTACAAATACATCCGTGACGGCGGAAATCCTCTGGCCCTGCGAATGCCTGCTGAGCCGGGGACGTATGAAGTCAGATACGTGCTTGGACGACCGTCACGCGTGCTCGCCAGCCTCGAAATCGAGGCGACCGGTGTGGCGGCCAGCATGGAGGCACCTGACACGGTCGCTGCCGGCGAACGCTTCAACGTCACCTGGTCCGGGCCAGGATACAATGATGATTGGGTGACCGTCGTCGCGCCTGATGCCGCCGACCGCGCCTATACCGATTATGCCTATACCCGCGAAGGGGAGACGCTTGAACTACGCGCGCCGCTTGAGGCTGGAACCTATGAGTTGCGTTATGTGCAGGCCGGGCAGGAAGTGATCGCGCGGCGCAGTTTGACCGTGACGGCGGTCGAAGCGTCCATGGAGGCACCGGACACGGTCGAGATCGGATCCTATCACGATATCGCCTGGACCGGTCCTGGTGGCCAGAATGACTGGTTGACCGTGGTCAGGCCTGGGGAACCAGCTGGCCGCTACACCGATTATGCCTACACGCGGGAAGGCGATATCCTGACCCTGCGCATGCCGCTGGAACCAGGCAATTGGGAATTGCGCTACGTCCAGGATGGTAAGAAGGTTCTCGCGGTCAAGGAATTGGTGGCTACGGATCTCACGGTCAATCTCACGGCAGACGAGACCGCGGGCGTTGGGTCTGCGGTAGAGCTAGGCTTTGACGGCCCAGGCTGGAAGAATGACTGGCTGACTGTGGTCGCGCCAGATGCCGCTGAGAACCGCTATGGTGACTATGAGTACGCGCGCGAGGGCTCGCCTGTGACGCTGAAAATGCCGGTCGAACCGGGCGAATACGAATTGCGCTACGTGCTGGATGGTCGGCGTGTGGTTGGCGTTAAGACGATTACGGTCGAAGACGTTGATGCGAGCGTTTCGGGACCCGCCAGTGTGACACCCGAAAAACGGTTCAATGTCGATTGGTTCGGCCCGGGCAATCACAATGACTGGATCACCATTGTGGCGCCGGACGCGGCCGACAATCGCTATGGCGATTATGGCTATACGCGAGAGGGCAATCCGGTTGAGCTCAGGGCCCCGAAGGAGCCCGGAGAATATGAGTTGCGGTATGTGCTCGACAATAAGCGCGTGATTGCCCGAACGCCGATCACTGTCGAGTAATCGCGGACCGATAATTGGCGCTACGACACCATTGCGTCTTCTGGATTTTGCATCAACCTGTCGCCAGACAAGATCAATAAACAGCGGAGGTTGCATCCAATGAGTGAAGAGTCAGAAGAAAAAGCCGTACTGGTCGAACGTCGCGGGCGGATCATGATCATCACGATGAACCGTCCATCTGCGCGCAATGCCATCAATGGCGCGCTGTCAAACGGCGTCTGGGATGCAGTGCAGGAATTGAACAATGACCCAAATCTGACCGCTGGCGTGCTGACCGGGGCCGGCGGTTATTTCTGTTCCGGCATGGATTTGAAAGCTTTTGCGCGCGGTGAAGATATTGGGCCCTTCACCAAATTCGTTCGCGAGGGGTGCGAGAAGCCCATGATCGCGGCGATTGAAGGGTTCGCGATTGCGGGCGGTTGCGAAATGGCGTTGAGTTGTGATCTGCTGGTCGCGGCCAAAGGCGCGAAGATCGGTATTCGGGAAGTCAAAGTCGGCCTGTTTGCTGCCGCGGGAGGCCTGTTCCGTCTGCCAAGCCGGGTCGGTTATGCTAAGGCGATGGAAATGGCGATCACCGGCGACCACATACTGGCAGAGGAAGCCAAGGATGCCGGCATGTTGTCCGAGCTGACTGAGGTGGGCGGTGCGGTCGATGCCGCTATTGCCCTGGCTGAGCGCGTCGCCCAGAATGCCCCGCTGGCGGTCGCTGCGTCCAAAAAGCTTGTTCGCGCTGCTGCACAGGGTATCGACGAAGACACGCTCTGGAAAATGCAGGAGCCGCTATCGAAATCCGTGTTCACATCGAATGATGCCAAAGAGGGGCCGAGAGCGTTTGCGGAAAAACGCGCACCGAACTGGACAGGAACGTAGAGAGAGGAACCGTGCCCGCTGGGCTAAAGCGGAAGCAGAGAATGTCCGCCATCGACGGTGATGGTCGTCCCCGTCATATAGGCGCTTGCCTCAGAAGCCAGCAGTAGCAAGGGCCCCTCCAGGTCTGAATAATCCCCGAAGCGTCGCATGGCGATCCGTTTTCTCATGCGATCGCCGGCTTCGCTGTCGAGATAGTCATCATTGATCGCGGTTTTGAAATAGCCCGGCGCGATAGCGTTCACCCGAATTCCATAGCGAGACAGCTCAATCGCCATATTGCGCGTAAGGTGGTCGACCGCGGCTTTCGAGGCCGCATAACCGGAGATCATCAATGAAGGCTGCTGCGCTGTGATCGAGGCGATGTTGATAATGGTGCCGGGTTGGCCTGCTGCGATTAGGGCTTTGCTGGCCTGTTGCGCGACCCGCCAGACGCCTGTGAGATTTGTGTCGACAATGCTTGCCCATTCCGCTTCGGTCGTATCCACGAACCAGGAGGCCTGCCCGACGCCCGAATTATTGATCAGGATATTGCACGGTGCGTTGAATTCCTTTTCGATGGCCGCGAAGGCGTTGGTCACGGAGTCGGCAGAGGTAACATCCATCGCCACGGCAAACGCTTGCCCGCCCTCAGCTTCGATCTCGGACGCAAGCGTTTTCAGCTTGTCCAGACGACGGGCAGCCAAGACAACGGTCGCCCCCTTTCTGGCCAGGGTCTTGGCGAAGTGTTCGCCGAGACCGCTTGAGGCGCCTGTGACCAGGGCGCGTTGCCCGGCAAGTGATTGTTCGGTGGACATGTTTTCTGGCCTCACTTCGAGTTCCGACTTGAAGGTCCACCTATAGAATAGCGGAAACCGGTTGGTCGAGACATAGCGTTCGCCAATTCAACATTGCCGATGCGGAAGGGGGCCTGATCGTGCGAACCGTTGGACCTTCATGGTTCGCAAATTGTACTTTTGGCGCTGGTGTGAACGCTCAGCTCAACCTCAGGTTCTGCAATTTCTTTTGACCACACCATTTGGCGCAAATTGTTCCTTGAAAACCACAGTTATCCATTCAACTCGTTCGGCGCTGACAATTGCACATGCGAATAGGTTGCAATTGCAGGCCGGGCGGTATAGCCGTACCGCAAAATCAGGAAGTCAATGGGGATCTATATGATCAAATTTGCAACAAGCGCATCGCTTTCGGTTCTCGTGGTTGCGGGGGCAATGGCGCAAGATATAAGCGCCGCCGATGCAGACGATGAATCGCGTCAGGACACAATTATTGTTACCGGCCAAAAGATTGATCGCTCTCTGCAGGACACGCCCGAAAGTGTTGCTGTTGTTACGCAAATCGACATTCAGACCCAGAATATCAATGATCTCTCTGATGCCATTGCCAGAACGGCCAATATCGCGACCCGTTTTGATGATCGCGGCTTTTCGATCCGTGGCATCAGCAACGAAAATGTCAGTGGTGCAGGAATCTCCGACCTTGCCAGCATTTATGTCGATGGCGCGCCAATCTCTCGCGACGCCTCTCGCGGTGGTCCGTTGAACATCTGGGATATCGCCCAAATCGAATTTCTTCGAGGACCGCAATCTACGCTGCAAGGCCGGAACGCACTCGCCGGCGCGATTGTCATCAATACCGCGGACCCGACCTATGATTGGCAAGGCCGCGCGCGCGCCGTGATCGGCACGGGAGAGGAAGAAACAAGACTGGGCGCAGCGATCGGCGGACCCATCATAGAAGACCAGCTGGCATTCCGCCTTGCGGCAGAAGTCACCGAAACGGAAGGTCTCGTTGAAAACACATTCCTGGGTGGGTTTGACGACGAGAAAGAAACGCTAAGTGCCCGGGGTAAATTGCTTTGGGAACCAAACGCGATTCCGGATCTGAGTGTTCGGTTGTCCTATACGCATGATGATCGAAAGTTCGGCGACACCGTCGCTCTGTTCACAGTGGATGATGCGAACGACAATCGTCAGCTGCCCGCCAACCGCGCCTATCAAGATGATACCGTATACGACCTTGGCGTTGCGAGCATTGATTATGACATAAACGACCAATTCGCTATAAAGTCGGTCACAACGTTCAGCGAGCTCGATCGCGTTCGCGAAGGTGACACAGACCGCACACCGGCGGATCTGGAATTTTTCGACCAGACGTTCAACACAAAAACGTTCACACAAGAGTTTCTGCTGACCTATCAGGCAGATCGGCTCGAAGGGGTCGTCGGAGCGTATTACTCGAAGATTGATACCGAACAGTTCTTCGATACGACCTTTACATTCGATGTCGTGACGAATGCCAATCTTGGACCCACTGTGGCCGGGCTTGTAACATTACAAGCGCTCGAACCTGTCATCACGCAATTGGTGGCGAGTGGACTCACGCTTGAGCAGGCGCAGGCCCAAGCCTTTATTCTGGACGCACAGTCAGGGGGGCAGGCGGCTGCGGCGGGCCAGGCGGTCGCGGCTCAGGTTGTTCCGCTTTATGCGGGGGGCTTCCTGATCAATGCGGTTGCTGACAACCCGATCGACGTTGAGACGTATGCACTGTTCGCAGACTTTACTTATGATCTCACAGACAGTGTTCGCCTGTTTGGGGGATTTCGATACGATGTTGAAGAGCAGGAAATCACCACCGGAAACATTGTCAGCGTGGTCACGCCGCTGCCGGATCCGGCGGCTTTCCCGCCGCTCGCTCCGGTGCTCACCCAGGTCAATCAACTCCTATTGGCAAACGCCGTCGACGCAACGGAGCAACCCGCGACGTTGGAATCGCCGAGCTTTGATGCGTTCTTGCCCAAATTCGGGATTGGATGGGATATTGATGATCTCCGCAGCGTGAATTTCGTCGTTCAGCGTGGATATCGTACAGGCGGTGTCGGCATCAATTCAGCGACGGCGAGCTCATACACGTTTGATGCGGAATTTACGTGGAACTATGAACTCTCCTTCCGGAGCCAGTGGATGGATGAGCGTCTCACTGTCAATGCCAACGCCTTCTTCAATGACTGGACTGATCAGCAGGTGAATGTGCAGCTAAGCGCCAACACATTCGACACAGAGACCCAGAATGCCGGCGCTTCAGAAGTCTATGGTTTTGAAGTGGAAACCCAGTATGAAGCCACCGACAATCTGGACATTTATGGTTCAATCGGGGTCGCAGAGTCTGAGTTTACCGATTTCTGCGCGACCGTTTCGATTGCCAATACGGATGGCTTGGAGACGTGCGAGATTAACGGCGCCGCAGGGTTTGATTTTGCGGGCAATACATTCATCAACGCTCCGGACCTGACTTTGGCCGGCGGGTTCACGTGGCAAAACGAAAACTGGATTTTTAACGGAAACGCCGATTATGCGTCCGCATCGTTCGCCCAACTTGCGCGTCCACAAGAGCAAAAGACGATCGATGAGCGAACCCTCGTGAACTTCCGTGCGGGGTGGCGAAATGAGACTTTCGGGATCTACCTGACCGGCGACAATATTTTTGATGAGGAATATGTGACCTCGCTGTTCACGTTCGATCCGGCGAACAATTTCACCGATCCGCAATTTGCGCGCTTCGGGCGACCGCAAACGTTTGCATTGCAACTTGAGGCGTCATTCTAAAAGGGGGGATGGCACGTGGGGGAGCCCCTTTGATCGGGGCTCCTCCGGCCACAAGCTATGCTCGCAGTCGTTTCGTCACTTTGTCTAACTTATCTCGCCTGTGCCTTGCTTTATCAGGCAGATAGCCGCCGTGCGGCATTCGCAGAGGTGAAACAATCGAGGCCGATCCGCTTTGGTCTCCGATTTGTTGCTGGGCTCGTATTCATTATTTCACTCCTCGTCATGGCGCCGCTTCAGGGGTGGTTGCGCGGGGTCTCAATTTGGCTTGGCCTCCTGAGCTTTGTTTTTGTCTCCGGATTGTTCATCGCGGCGCAACGGCCGAGCTGGCATGCGCCGAGTGCAATGATTGCCGGTAGCGCCGGAATCATTGCGCTGATGGGAACGGTCTTATGAGTCCGATTGTCATTGCGATATTGTTGATCATTATTGGCTTGCTCGCGGTGTCGACGTGGAAGGCACCGCGGCTGACAAGTATTCTCGTTTGGGCCCTCATCGCAGCGACTCTTTTTGGTGCCGTGCTCTTATTGACGCTGCCGTTTGAATTTCGGTCTCTGGCCTTATGGCTGTCGCTCGCTGTCCCATTAATATGGGTCGCGTTTCAGTTCTTTTGCTATTGGGATAAGAAGGGCTGGCGCGTTGCGACCACGTTGATTGCAATTTCGCTTGTCAGCGGCGCGATCGTCGCTACGGTTCCCCCGCCCGTCTAGGAGACATAATATGGATCGCGCGCGCCATCTCAGAAACTATGACTTGCACTCTTGGACCGGACTTACGCTCGGTTTGATTCTGTATGTGGTCGCCCTGACCGGTTCGTTTGCGCTCTTTGATAATGAAATCAAATCCTGGGAAGATCCCTCCTTGCGGGTTGCGCTTGGCGAGGAGATTGCGCCGATAGATGGCGTCTTCTCATCATGGGTGGAAGAAACGTCCGCGGGTGGGACAGAGCTGGAATTTGTCCGTCTCAACTATCCAACCACGCATACGCCCTATTTTTCGGGCTTTATTCAGTATCACGATGAAAACGATGTGCATGTGAATGCGAGCCAGCGATGGCATGGCGTGACCGGGGAACCGATCACGCAGCGGGGCAATGGCTTGTCCTACTGGACCTTGAACATTCACCGCGATTTCATGTGGCCGAGTTTTCTTGGCGGCCGACAAATTGGCCGCTGGTTGGTCGGGATTATCGGCGTCGTGTTAATGCTCGCCATCATTTCCGGAATTATTGCGCATACGAAAATTCGTGAAGAAGCCTATTCGATGCGTCTGAAACGATCCCAGCGACTGAAATGGCAGGACAGCCACAAAGTGGTCGGGATGTGGGGCTTACCCTTCTATACGATGATTGCCTTTACCGGGGCCTTCCTGGGCGTGATCGGACTGATCTCTCAACTCACCGCCGCTATTGCATTCAAGGGCGATATTGAATCCCTGATTGGTGCCGTATTGGGGCCGGAAGTCGAGAAAACAGGCGTTCAAGTCCAGATGTTAAGCGCCGATGAAATCGCACAAATGCGGCACCCTGAAAGCAACGATCAGCCGTTGGGCTATGTGGTCCGAAATTTTGGCGATGAAACCACCGAGATCGACATTTTCTATGAGCCCACGACGCAACTTTCGTCTGTTGAAATCGTCTCCATAAATGGCTCGACGGGGGCGCCGATTACCGGCGACCCCTTTAAAGAAATCACGCTTGCGGGGCATTTCGTGAATGCGATGTCCCCGCTTCATTACGGCACTTATGGAGGCATCTGGCTCAAACTGCTCTATTTCGCCCTTGGTATCTCGCTCGCGGTCATCACAGCCTTTGGATCAATGATGTGGATTGAGCGTCGCAAGCACGGCAATGATGGCAGCAAGTCGGAGGCGTTTTACAACCGCCTTGGATATTTCAATACCGGCGTGATCATGGGGCTGCCCGTTGCAGCGATCTCAATCTTCTACCTCGATAAATTGTATGTCGGGGCAGAGTCGGCACGATTGGCGGCGACCGCATCGACGTATCTTTCGGTTTGGGTTCTGGGACTGGTCTACGCGTTCATTCGCCGAAACGACTATGCGACCACGCGAGAATTATTAATGCTGACAGGAGCGCTCGCCATGGGGATTCCAATGCTCAATGGGCTTGTGACGGGCCAGTGGTTCCCGGCCTATTTGGGGGCGGATCATTCAGTCGCCGCATGGGTGGACGTCGCCATGCTTGTCGGTGGAGGCCTGACAGTTCTCGCAGGGTATCTGGCGCCAGCAGAGCGCCTGGACAAACAGGCCAGACGCGCAAAACTGAAAGCCGCTGCTCAAAATGAAACGGCGGCAGACTCTGAAGCCGCCGCCGTTCCCGCTGAGTGAGGTTCGAAGCTTAGTTCTGGACCGCGATCACAGCGTTCGAAGCTGCGACGGTAACGGTGGCCAGGTCAGCCTCAAGTGAATCGGGACGCACCGCTCCGGGATAGGCTTCTTCCAGTTTCGCGATGGCGTCGATAATCGCGGATGCTGCAGCCTGATCTTCCGCTGCGATGGCATCAGCGCTTTCGAAGAACACGGCTTCGCCCGCCTTGAAAAATCCGTAGCCATCAAGATACGGCTCATACGCGTCTGATTCAAGCGCGATGCGGTACATGTCCGCGGCGCGCTCAATCTGGTCGACCGCCACACCCGCTGCGATGCTGGCATCGCTTGCGTCGGATGCCGGCGCTTTTTCAGCCGCGGTCCGTAATGCTGCGATGATTTCATCGGCCCGTACATTGATTTGCTCTGGCGTTTCTCCCGCGAAGATCGCCGCTGATGTCTCCGTCAACAGATCGCTGAAATCCTCGACGCCGAGTTGTTCGAATACGGACTGGCTTTCGAACAGAACCTCCGAAACGGGGTGGGCGAACATTTCTGCAGCGGCGTCGTTTTCGCCAAGGGCATGTGCATCGCGTGCGGCAATGATATGCGCTTCTGTGATGGCTAGAATTGAAAGGAAGATCACGGGGTCATTGACCGCTTGCGAAAAGACCACGCCCCCTTCGCCTTCACCTGCTTCCGTCGCAGCCGGCTCTTCCGTTTCGACGGGAAGTGTTTCTGCTGTGATTTCATTTTCAACGGGATCTGCCGGTTGCTCGGAACCTCCGCAGGCCGCGAGAGTGCCGCTTGCCAGCGCGGCGCTTAGCCCGATCTGGGTCCAGCGTTTCAGTTTTGTTGTCATAGAGACTTTCCTAGATTGCTTGCTCAAACACGCCGACAGTATGACCATATTGATAATCGTTCGCAAGTAAGAATTCGACCAAGACGGTCGAGGGGAACTTTCGCGTGATACGGCGAAATCGCGGTCTCAAACGGTCTTTGCGATCTGGCTCGAAACAGTGCGGCCTCAGATGAAATGACGGTTCAACTTAACCGGAATGCTGTGTTCGAATCCTTCGTCTGCGACTTGGAGCAGAGCTGTTGATCAACGAGCGTATCTATGCGAATGAGTTGCATATGCAGCATATGACCTGGGAAAACCGTGAGTGATTTAGTCCAAAAATGCCTTGATGCCGGCCTAAGCATGACGACAGCGCGGCGTGCGATTTTGCGGGCATTGGAAAACTCCCAAGATCACCCGGATGCACTCATGTTGCACGATCGTGCGAAAGCCTTCGATCCGACAATTGCACAAGCGACTGTTTACCGAACCATGCGCATTCTGGAGCGACAAGGGCTGGTTGAAAAACATGATTTTGGCAATGGTCGCGCCCGCTATGAAGAGGCTGAAAAAGAACAACACGATCATCTGATCAATCTCAGCACGGGTGAAATCATAGAATTTCATGACTCAGACCTCGAAGCTTTAAAGATTGAGATCGCAAAGCGGCTTGGATTTGACCTGAAGGACCACCGGCTCGAACTCTATGGGGTGCCCAGGGAGTGAACCTGGAAGTCATATTCCGCGCGATCATGATGGTGATTATGGTCAGCCTTTTGGGGCTCATTCTCTGGAGGTGGCGGGAAAATGGATGGGGCTCGATTGTCTGGCTCGCATCTGTGGTGTTGATGATGGTGATTCGCACCCCCCACGAGAGACGCAACAAAGAAAACGAGATTAGCGAGCAATTCGCGGTCAGCACGGAACGGGCCTTGCTCCTTTTGGTGGGGATTGGCGGCACCGGCCTGCCCATCTTGTATCTCGCGACCGGCTGGCCAGGGTTTGCGGATGTTCAAGCGCCGCTATGGCTTCCTGTCATCGGGCTGTTGCTTTTGATACCGGGTCTTTGGTTGTTCTGGCGAAGTCACGCGGATCTCGGACGCAACTGGAGTGTCACGACTGAACTCCGCGAAGAGCATACGCTGATCTCGAACGGCGTGTACAAGCGTATCCGGCATCCAATGTACTCGGCGATTTGGCTGATCTTTCTGGCCTATCCTTTTCTCATTCATAACTGGATCGCTGGCTCCACCGCGATCGTCGCATATGGAATCCTCTATGTTGTTCGTGTGCCAATCGAAGAGGCGATGATGCGCCAGCAGTTCGGGCAAGCTTATATCGATTACATGTCCAAAACCGGTCGCCTGTGGCCGCGATTTGAAAAATGAAACCGAGTGAGACGTTTTTGCACTTGATAATCATTCGCAGTTATGTTCAGGTCACGCAACGAAATTAGGAGGCCAAAATGCTCGGGACGCACGCGGACACAATTGCCTGGCTCGAAAGACAGCTCAATGAGCTTGAAACCTGGCGCCGAGACTTGATTGGCGAAGGCGCTTGCGAGCCCTGTCGCCTTGAACAAATCGATCTTCATCGAACCTGGTTGGAGGATCAACTGACCCGTCTTGCGGAGTCGAATCTGAAACCGGTTACCTAATTCTTTTGGGCTGCAGCATGTCTGACGTCATCGCGCTTTTGGCGTCAGCCTCTCGGCAGCAATTTCCTCCCAGACCTTGAGCAACATGTTGCAGCCCAATTCCCGAAAAGGATTTTCAAAATGAACTCCAGTCTTGTTGTCAACAAAACGCTGACCGACCTCGGACCAGGGGCGCAAATTGCGACGTTCGGCTTCCGCGCCTGCGCCTTCGGTCAGACGCGATGTTGCTGCCTGCTGAACCTGTTCAAGGATTTTTTTGGCGCAGACCAGGGTGGACGCGTTTTGGGGCGTTTCGTGAGGCTGGCGGAATGTCTGGGCAATAATGGACTGAGACGTATCGATTTGACGGTCCCGAATGCAATCACGTTTACCCATGACGAAGCGTCCCTGTTGAGTGCGCTTTCTTCTATGCAGCATGGCGCTTACGCCCAGGCGCGGGCCCACATGACATGGCTCCTCGCGCGATCTCCGCATACGGACGAAATGAACATCCTCTCCGATATAGCGAGTTTTTTCTCAGCGCAGGACATGATTGTCGAAAGTCCGGAATATCAGTCAATGCCGACACGACGCGAGACGGACGAGCGACCCGCGCTTTGTTTGGTGCAGAATGTCTAGTCTTCGCGACCTCGTGCATCCGACGTCGCCAGAGCCTTTGACCGTGCCGGATACTCCATATCTCCTGATGACGTTTTCGGTGCTCAAGCGCGAACGCCTGTCGCCGTCCTTCATCCGGATTACATTTGTCAGCGAAGACGGATTGGATTTCACCAGTTGGGGACCGGATCAACGCGTTAAACTCTATTTGCCGGAGCCTGGAACCGCGGCGCCGCGGTTGCCACTCACGGACTGGAACGCGGCCTGGCAACACCTCGATCCAGATTTGCGGCCGGCGCGCCGTTCTTACACGATCAGAAATGCTCGACCCGATCGCGGAGAGCTCGACATCGACTTTGTCGATCATGGTGTTGAGGGACCAGCCTCCGCGTGGGCTTTTCATGCAAAGCCAGGTGATCTGCTTCAAATCGCAATTCCGAATGGGGTGTTCACAGGCAAGCGGATCGGCTTCGAATGGCGTCCACCCGCAGGTGTTTCGCGATTGCTCATCATGGGTGACGAGACGTCTTTGCCAGCGATTTGTAATATCCTGGAGACCCTACCGAAATCAGCCACGTCGATAGACTGTTTCGTTGAAGTCCCGAGAGCAGGAGACGATACGGCGGCCGGAGAGCTGGCGAGCCGCATTACCTGGTTGCCGCGTTATCAAGACCCACCTGGCGCCAAGCTCAAGCAGGCCTTGGGCTATTCGCAAATGCCGGAGTTAACGCGGTTGAAACGCTTGCATGGTTTGGAGAAATCCGTCGCACCGAATGAGCGCATGTGGGACCCAGCTGCGGACACGAGCGGTCCATTCTATGCCTGGGTTGCAGCTGAAGGCAGTGCTGTTAAGTTCATCAGACATGCCCTGATGAAGGAGTGCGGGTTGCCGAAGAGTGCAGTCTCAACGATGGGCTATTGGTATCTCGGCCGTCCGTTTCATTAAGTCGGGTGAGCAATGATTGGAGGAAGTCATGGCTGCAGACTCGCTAACCCTGGAGCCGCTAACAGAGCGGTTGAAGTCCTTTGACGGTTTTTTGGAGCGTCTTGCTAGAGAGTACAGCATGTCAACGCTGGAGCTGGTTCGCCACCTTCCGGAGGACAGCGTCAAAATCGTGAATGGTGACAAGATGCTTGAGCTCCTCACAGATGTTGGCGAGTGGGGCGCTGTACTCTTCATCACTGAAGGCAATTCAGTCATCACAGGTATGTCGGTGGAGATGCCGCAAGTCTTCCTGAAAGATGGCTATTACCATTTCTTTGGGCAAGGTGGTTTTGGCGGGCATATCGAGGAGAATGCGTGTCAGCATATCGCCTTCATTGAACGTCATTTCCAAAACCGAAACTCACGGTCGATTCACTTTTATGATGGTCGCGGGGAGCCGATGTTCAAGATTTTTGTTTCGCGCGAATTGAACGGCGACATGAAAGCTGAGCAAGTAGAGCGCTGGATGTCGCTCAGACAGAAGCTCTAACCCGCTGGGCGGGAGCCAGTCACGATGTGGACATGCGCGTTCATGCGCACCTCTCCGTCGTCCAAATGCTTCGCAAAGAGAGATGCGAGATCCGAATATGCAGCGCGCGCTGTAATCTGATCGCTTTGATCGAGCAGTCGCCCAATCGAGAATGCGGAAAGCGCAAAGCTTGCGGCAGCGTTTGCGTCCATGCCGCCGCCAATTGCCAGCTGATTTTTCCAGCTGTGACTTTTTATATCCCCGAATCCCGACGTCTCCAGGAGCGCCACGAATTCGGCTGCGTCTTGGTATCGGAACGGCCCCGGTGCTCCCGGTTCGGGCGTCGGAACCACAATATGATTACTCAATATGGTGCGAATGCTGGACATCCACGGATTGTCGTCCGGAGGGCCCCAAACCGCAAACGCAAACTGGCCGCCCGGTTTCAGCCATTGTGCGAGGTTTGCGAATGCCCGGCTTGCTTCGGGAAAGAACATGATCCCAAATCGGGAGGTTAGACGATCAAACTGCCCGGGCTCGCCGAGCGCCTGCCCAGCATCCTGAACGTGGAAGTGTATCGGCACGTCTCCATACGCTTCCTTGGCCATCGCTGCATCTATGAGGGCGGGTGAGATATCGAACCCGTCAACGGTGCTGCCTGGATATGCGTTGCGCGCAATTGCGATGCTGGTTTCCCCGCCACCACATCCAATATCGGCGATCCGGTAGGGTGCATCCAAATCGAGGGCGTCCATCAAGGGGATATTCACAGGCGCCAGCATGGCCTCCAGAGGCTGCATGGAGTCGCGCCAGGCCTCGCCGCGTTCGGTAGACCAGTCAGATGTAGAGATGTTCGCAACCATGCTAATTCTTCCCAGCGACTTGATACACGAGTTTGCCTTGGACACGCGTCCGCTCAATTGGACCCATGGTTTCTCTCGACAAAGAGCTCGCGTTCGCGCCCTCTAACCAAAGCGACTCCGCGTTTACATCAATTGCACGTTTCACAATTGTTCCAAAGCGCGGGTGTTTCACCAGAAGGACATCACCATCGCGATAAGACGTGCTCCGTCTGAAAATCGCGAACGTACCGGGCGAGAGCACGGGTTGCATGCTCTCGCCTGTCACTCGGATGAGCGACCATCCAAACACCTAGTCGGCCAGAACTGGATAAACAAGTTTGAGCTGCGGTGGATAAGGGCACGTCTTGCGCACGGTTTCGACCGACTTCGTCTTCCAGAAAATCTCTGCAAATTCGTTGACGAGTTCAACCAGGGCGACGCCATCTTCGCGGTGGACGTCTTGTTTGCAGGCGCTGGCCTTTTGCATGATCGCGTGAACGAGGCCGTGAACATTCGGATGCGCTTCAAGCAAAGGCGCTTTGAAATAGTCGCCCCAGATGACGCGGATTTCCTGCTTCACTTTTTCCGCCTCTTCCTCCTTGCGCAGCGTGCAACGCGCGCGAAGATTGGCGAGCGCCACTGGGTCTTCGCTGGCTCCGTCATGGGCAATGTCCATTAGGCGAACGACAGACACGGCAGCAATGAGGGCCGGGCCAGGATCGTAAATGCCACAAGGAATATCGCAGTGTGCGGACGCGCGGCCAATCAGGCCTTTGCGGTCGAGATAATTGAGAATTGAGTAAATCATATTGTGTTCCCTTTCTTCGGGCAGGGTCAATTTGCGGACGTTTTCCAATAGGCGAGGGCAGCTGATTTAGCCTCCTCGATGATGGATTCGGTTTCGCTATGAGGGGGGGTAAGCTCGGCGAGGAGACGCGGTAAGTGTTCTGCACATCCCCGCTTGAGGCTTTCCGGCGATCTAGCGCTGGTCAAGGCTTCAGTGAAGATGCGAATTGCCGACATCAATTGTTCAGTCGCCGCTTTTTCGTGCCCGCTGGCCCGTCTCTGATTTGCAGCATTCGTTGCTGAGACGATGAGCATAGGCGGTGCATGTGGCTGTACGGCCGCGTGGCCGTTCCAGGCTTCGGCAAAGATCATGCGCGCCTCGTGGAGGGCCTGATCATAGGCCACGCCCGCCGCTTCGAGTTGGCCGGCATTGAACGCCGCATTCGCTTGTAGTGTCAGACGTTTCCAGCGCCCGTCAAACTCCGGATGCGTTTGCGCATCAGAGGATCGCGGCTGGAGATTATCCATCGCGATTTTCTTTCAGGTGGGCCAAACACTTCATAGTGGCCCAAGTGCCAAATGCGCCGGCCGCCAGTCCAATCAAGGCAAATCCCCAAAGCGGCAAATCATGCGTGTGCGGGACAGGATCATTGTGTGCATAAGCGGGGAGGGTTAGCCCCCCGAGGGTGATGGCTGACATTATTATTGTTTTCATTGAGCACTCCTTATCTCGGCTTCGCGCCGACACTAGGGCCAAAAAAAATTTATGCAACTGATAATCATTCTCATTGACAGGGCCCGTCGAATTCATAGTATTGGCGCAGTCGAAATGTGGATTATTCAGTGTTTAGAACGTGCACCGCCATTGCTGTATTTGCTTTTCTCCTACCTGTTGGGCTCGCGCAAACAGATAGTTCAACAGACGAGGAAGAGGCCCGTCAGGAAACAATCATCGTGACTGGACGCGCGCAAAAACTATATAGGGTCGGCGAAACCGACACGGCAAGACTGCCGACAGATCCACTTTCATCATCGGTCTCCATCACCAGCATTAATGAACAGCTCATTCGCGACCAGGGCGCGCGCGATGCGCAGGACCTGTATCGAAATATTTCAGGGGTCAGTGTGTTCTCTTACGCTGGTGTCACGGCCCGTGGATTCCGTCAGGAAGAAATTTTCTTCGATGGATTGCGCGGCGATCCCTATGCAGGTTTCGCTGTGCCGCAACTTTTCAATGTTGAACGGATCGACTTTCTCAAAGGTCCATCCGGCATGCTGTATGGCCCCGGCGCACCCGGCGGCTTGTTTAATTATGTGACAAAAAAGCCGACCGAGGACTTCTCTGCGCGCGCGGCAGCTGTGGTCGGCACCGAAGCGCGGTACGGCGCATCCTATGAGGTCAATGGCGCATTGCCGATGGAAGGGGCGCGCGGTCGGCTTGGCATCTTTTACGAGCAGCGTGACACAGCCCGGCGCAACACTGACAGCGATACGCTGATCTATGATGCGGGACTGGGGTTTGACCTCGGATTCGCCGATCTGGTCTTGCAAGCGACCCGCTATGAGCAGGACCTCACCGGCAATCGCTTACGCGGGGTTCTGACAGATGATGCGGGGAATTTCATTGCAGATCGACGCTGGAATCATAATGAGCCGGATGACTTTCTGGATTTAGTTTCGAACAATATCCAGGCCAGTCTGGAAGGTGAAATCGGCGGAAGTTTTACATGGAACGCTGCCATCCGATACACGGATGCAGAAGAAAATCAGGAGTATCATGAACCCCGCGGCGAGATCGACACCGATGCTGATGGCGTGGTCGACTTCATTTCGGGTCGCGAGTTTCGCGATCAAACGCGAACAGAAGAGAGTGTATCCTTTGGCGCAAACGCGATCTGGTCGACCAGTTTCAATGGTTTCGACAATCGTCTTTTGCTCGGCGTCGATTATTTTGATCAGCAGGATGTGTTCGACTTTTTGCGCGCCGTTGGAACGGACGATAATGTCCTGGGTATAAGCCTTGTGGATCCGGTCTATGGCGTCTCCGATCGCACCACATATGACCTGACCGTTCGCGACGATGGCACGACGACGGATTTTACGCGCCAGGGCGCGTACCTGCTCAATGAATTAACGATCGGAGATTTGATCCTGACGGGCGGGCTGCGATTCGATCGATTCGAAGATACGATTTCGGAGCGGCTTCGCGGCGGCAATGGGTCATTTGATGATGAAAAGGTGACGCCGAGGCTCGGCGCCGTATATCGCGTGCATCCGGACGTCTCTATCTTTGGACAGTGGTCCGAAAGCTATGAGCCACAAATTGTGGGCGACCAATCGCTCGACAATCAGGGTCCGTTCGATCCCGTAGAGGGCGAGATTTTTGAGGGCGGTGTCAAGACCGGCTTGTTTGATGGTCGCTTGCAGTCAACCGTCGCAATCTATCAAATCAAACGAACCAACCTCTTGCAAAATGGTGGCGACCTGGACGGCGATAATGAAGACGATTTAATCGCCTTCGGTGAGGTGACCAGTGAAGGGATCGAAGTCGACGTCGCGACCGACTTGACCGACAATTGGGTGCTCACAGCGTCTTATGCCTATAATGATACCCGTGTCACCGCGGACACAGAGCTACCCGGGACAGATCGCATTCGGAACGTTGTCGATGGCGACCGATTTGCCAATGCGCCCGAACATCAGTTCGGTTTTTGGACTCGGTACCAGGTCCCGGAACTCAAAACGGCGTTCGCATTCGGGGGGGATTATGTTGGCAAGCAAAGAAGTCTCTCCGCTCAGACCGTAAAGTCCTTTTTCATCCTCGACGCTTCCATCATCTGGGAACCGGGGCCCGTTGACGTCATTTTGCGCGTCGATAACCTCCTGGATGAAGAATATGCCGCATCTGGTTTTCTTGAACGGACCGGTTCTTTCCCCGGCGATCCGAGATCTATTTTCATTGAGGTCTCCAAGACCTGGTAAGATCAAACTCAGCCTAAGTGGGGACCATGCTAGATACGTCTGCCGCCATTAACGCCAAACCCTCCGCGCGTTTAAAAAAACGCGCGGAAAAGTCTTTACGAGCTGCACTCATGGCGTGGGTGATCCCTCAATGATCTCAGCGGAATTCCCATTTCAATCCGGACAGACAAAGGTGATTCAATGGACGTTATTCAAACCGACTATCTGATCATTGGCGCGGGTGCATCGGGCATGGCCTTTGCCGATACGCTTTTGTCCGAAACCGACCATGAAATGACATTGGTTGATCGTCGCGCACAACCGGGCGGACACTGGGTAGATGCTTATCCGTTTGTCGAGTTGCACCAACCCTCTGCTTTTTATGGCGTGAATTCCTTGCCGCTCGGCGAGGACCGGATTGATAAGACGGGAATGAATGCCGGCTTTTATGAACGGGCCGGCGCCGCGGAGATTCAATCCTATTATCAAAAAGTATTGGCAGACATCTTTGACCCAAGCGACCGCGTTAGATTTCACGCCACCAGTGATTACGTCGGATGCCAGGATGGCGAGCATATTGTTCGGTCCAATCTGACAGGACGCCAAACACGCTTTCAGGTTCGGCGCGCCCTGGTCGATGCGACAGTGACGCAATCGACCATTCCAGCGCGGCATACCGCAAAATTTGAAGTTCAAGACGGAGTGACGGTTGTCACACCAAATCAGCTCGTTGATATTGCCGACCCCAAAGGCATTACGGTGCTGGGCGCAGGTAAGACCGGAATGGATGTGTGTATCTGGTTGCTCCAGCAGGGCGTCGATCCCAACGAAATCACCTGGGTGCGCCCACGCGATGTCTGGATGACCAACCGGACCTATGTTCAGCCGCTGACGATGGCGGACAATATGATCCGTTTCGGGGCCGCCGCGATGCTGGCCGCTTCAGACGCGAGCGACGCGAATGAGTACGCGCTGCGATTGGAAGAAGAGGGCATGATGTTTCGCATCAGTCCGACCCAGCGTGCTGTCGTCAATCGCGGGGCAACGGTCTCGACCGCAGAGCTTGCGTTTTTGAGGGAAATTGAACAGGTGGTGCGCAAAGGCTATGTGCGGTCCATCTCATCCACCAAAGCGATCATGGATGAGGGCGAGCTGCCCTCAAATCCGGGCCATGTATTCGTCGACTGCACAGCGCCCGGTTTGAGTACGACGCCGGCCTCGACCATTTTTGAGGATGGAAAAATCAGTCTGCATTTCACAACGCGAGGTGTGGCCCCCTGGAGCGCGGCGCTGATCGGCTGTGTTGAGTCCCTCGACCTAACTCTCGAAGAGAAGAATCAACTCTGCCCGGCGCTACCGCGCACCGGTGATATGCGCGGCGTGCTCAATATAATGCGTATTGGTATGCTGGCAGAAAACAAGCGACGAAAGGTCGGCGAGCTTGCGGCGTGGAGCGCGAAGGCCCGGCTCAATTCCGGGCGGGCGATTCCAGATCATATGAATGATCCAGACGTCCAGGCGGGGTTCGCGACCATGATTCAGAATTTTAAGCCGGCGATGGCAAATCTCGAACGCATCTGCACCTAATCCTGAACCAATAGGGATCAAGATCATGACCAATATTATCCGCCGTAGCCATGGCTTTCAGCTCGATCATATCGGACTGGGCGTGCCGAATACGCGAGACGGGGTAAAATGGGTCGAGGAAAAGACGGGCGCGAAAGTGGATTTGCATGACCCGGAGCCCAATCAATTTTACTGGAGTGGTAGCCTGGCCATTGGCGAAAATTCATTCCTGGAAATTATTGGGCCGAACCCCAACTACAAAAAGTTTCAGCCCTTTGGCGCGCTCTTGAAAACACTGTCCGAGCCGCAGCTACTGTTTTGGTATGTCGCCGTTGAAGACTTTGCTGCTTTCCAGGCGCTCGCGCGCCAAAGCAAAGCGAAACTCGAGCGGGTGGAGGCAGTCAATATTGAAGGCGGGGAGGCAGCGCAAGCAAGCTATTGGCGCGGTCTGATTGGTCCCGGCTTTTTATCGGAACGCCCAAATGTCATTCAATGGCTCAAGCGCCCCAATCGGGAGTCGCCAGAAGCGCCGGTCTGCAAACTTACCGATTTTCGCCTGTCAAACCCGCAAGCTGACGAGATCAATGATGTGTTTGAAAAACTGGGGATAGATGCTCCGGTCACGAACGGAGCGTCATCACTCGGCGTTACGATCGAGACTCCGAAAGGGCCTTGGTCGATTGAGAATGAAGGGGTGCGTTGGATCATGCCCGGCATGCTCGTGGAAGTAGCGCGTCTATGGTGGCAGACACGCGGCTAGAAACCAGGCGCGCATCGGCGCAGGCCCAGCGCCAAGCGGCAAAACTGCAACACATGTGCAAATGAGTCTTTTTGCGAACGAATTGCAATTGCAATACTGAATTTTTCCAGCTACAGCACCCTCCATCTCTAGATGCGAATGAATGTCATTCGCTCGTTACTGGGTTAGAGGGATCCAAAATGAAGTTTAATAAGATCAAAAACCGACTGCTCATTGCCACTGCGATAGGCTTTGCTGTCATGATGCCGAGCGCGGCTATGGCTCAAGAAGAAGATACCGAAACGACCAGTGAAACGGAAACCAGTGAAGATGGTGAGTTTCTTGGCGAGCTGACACTTGGCCAAAGTAAGCGGGAAGTGCAAACTGGCACGGCGACGCCGATCACCACGATCAAGCAGGAAGAAATCGATGACCGCCAGGCCAACACGATTGCCGAGCTAATCGATTCAGTACCGGGCGTCACACTGGTAAACGGGCAAACGCCGCAAGGCTCTGGTATCAATATTCGTGGTTTCGGTGCGAACAGCATTTATGGGACCGACCAAAAAGTCGCGGTTCTGGTCGATGGAGCGACTACCGGCGCGGAAGAAATCTACCGTGTCAGCAACCAGCTTTTCACGGATCCGTATCTTTATAAAAGCGTAGATGTCATTCGTGGCACAGTTGGGAGCTTCGAATATGGCTCCGGTATTGTTGGTGGTGTAGTCCTGCTCGAGACGAAAGATGCGTCCGATTTCACCGGTGGAGAGCCTGGCTTTGGAGGGTCGCTGACACTTGGCGGTCAAACCAATGGCGATGGGATTAACGGATCCGGCATCCTGGCATGGCAGCCAAGCGAGAAGGCTGAGTTTCTTTTCAATTACACCTATCGTGACCAAGACAATCAAGAAGATGGTAGCGGGAATGAAATTGGTAACTCGGCGTTTGAATTGCCATCCTTCCTCGTCAAAGGCCGCTATGCGTTCGATGACACGCACTCGATCATGGCGAGCTATACCCAATCGGATTCGGCTGACCGAGACGTGCCTTATGATACGTTTGTCACCGGTACGGATTTCTTCGGTAACGTCGATCGTGATGTTACGACACAAACCGGATCGCTTTTCTATTACTTCCAACCAGCCGGTAACGACCTGATCGACCTGGAAGCGGCATTGACCTATTCAAACCAGGAAATCGACCAGACCTATATTCCTTTTACCAACGGGTTTGGTGCGGAAGTAGGCTTTGGCGTGGTTGATGCGGACCTGCAATATGAGCGTACAAAGCTGACCGTAAAAAATACGTCTTTTGTCCAGACAGGTTCGATCGAACACGAAATTCGTACCGGCGTTGAGTTTATCCAAAATGATCGTCTTGAAGCGAGCGCCGCCCCAGGCGGGACCGACAATCGTCAGGCGATTTTCATCATCGACAATATTGATTTCGGCAATGGCCTGACCTTTACACCCGCCTTGCGCTACGAAAATCAAACGCTTGAAACCGACTTCTTCGATCTCGATGCTGGGGAACGGGTCGAAGGCGAATTCGACGACAGTGCCTTGATGGGCGGTGCCTCGCTTCGGTATCAGTTCGAGAATGGTTTCGCGGTGTTCGGTAGCTATGCTTACACAGAAAGTCTTCCAATTCTGGACGATACGCCAACCACAGCGACGAGCAATCGATCGAATATCTTCACTGCTGAAGAGGCGTCTACATATGAAGCGGGCTTCAGCTACGACACCATCGGCGTATTTAGTGATAGTGATACGCTGTCTTTCAAGCTCAACTATTATGACACGACGCTCGAAGATATCACGTTCATTGGCGGTCTCGACGAGATTTCTCTGCAAGGCGTCGAGCTAGAAGGCTCGTTCGCCATGGAGTCTGGCTTCTATGTCGACTTGAACGGTAATTTCTCTGACGGCGATGAGATCAATACGGCGGGAGTCTCCGTAACCTATCGTAGCCTTACGGCTGATAGTGTTCGTGTCACGGCCGGGAAGCGTTTCGGACGGTTCTTGGATGTGAGCCTTGAAGCGTTGTCGGTTGCCGATGCTGACGTGTCCTTCCGGTCTGGAAACCCCGAGCAAGGTGATTCCTACAATATCTTCAATGCGCGTGCCACGATCAGTCCGCAATCTGGCATTCTGAAAGGCACGTCATTCCGCCTCGGTGTGGAAAACCTGTCCGACGAAGATTACACGCCGAACCTCTCAACGCGGAAGGCAACGGGGCAGAATTTCAAGCTAACGGTTTCACGCCAGTTCTAAGCACCTCCTCCCAGAAACCGTTTTTCTTGGCGGGGGCTGAATATCCGATGCGGATTCTCAGCCTCCGCTCTTCTCGTTCGAGACGATCGAAACCCATCTGTTAGGAGCTATGATGGACACGCTAATTTCTCCGCTGCGAGCGCTCTACGATATGGGTGGCCCTGTGCTCATCCTGCTGCTGCTCGTTTCGATTTTCACGCTCACCGTGATAATTCTGAAAGCGTGGCAGTTTCGGACCGCGCGTGTGAACAAAGGCGCGCAAATTCGCCAGGCTATTGCGAGCTGGGATAGGGGAGAGCATGATCAGGCCATATCCGAAATTGACGCGTCAAGACACTTCCTGGCGCCCGTCGTTGCGCTTGGCATGCAACAACGTGCCGGTGACGGGCTGACAAAACGTCTCGAGTCTGAGGCCGAACAAAAACTGCAGCCTTTGGAAGCTGGCTTCCGAATTCTGGACATGGTGGCGCAGCTGGCGCCCCTGCTGGGACTGCTGGGCACTGTGATCGGCATGATTGAAGCCTTCCAGGCCTTGCAGGATGCCGGGTCCCAGGTTGATCCTTCCGCGCTTGCCGGGGGTATCTGGGTGGCTTTGCTCACAACCGCTGCGGGATTGACGGTGGCGATGCCAACCTCGGTCGCTCTGTCCTGGTTTGAAGCACAGATGGACGATGCCCGTTCGCTCGCGGACTATTCGTTTTCAGTGATCAGCCGCCCTGTGAGCAAACCAACCGAAATGGAGGAGCTTGCGCAGCATGTCGCTTAAGCGCGTCAAACAGAGACGCAGAGCGTCCATCACGTCTTTGATCGACGTGATCTTTCTGTTGCTCCTGTTTTTCATGCTGGCGTCTACGTTTTCGAAATTTTCGGAGATCGATATTGCAGTGGCAAGTGCCGCCGGCAACGGGCAATCGGTGACAGAGATTGCAACGCTCCGTGTTCAAGCTGATCGCGTCTTCTGTAATGAGACGGAGACCGCGGACGCCGATCTCACATCGCGCCTCAACGACCTGTTGGCCACAGGGACCAGCGGGGTGAAGATCAGTCTGGCGGAAGAAGTCTCGACGCAGCGTCTGGTCGATGTGTTGTCGCTGGTGAAACAAGTGCCGAGTCTGACGGTTCAAATCGAGGAACCGTCATGAAACGCCACTTCAAGGCCACGAAACGCGAGCCAATTATTTCCCTGATCAATATCGTCTTTCTGATCCTGATTTTTTTCATGGTCGCCGGCACGCTTTCCGCCAATCGCCCATCCGGGATCGAGTTCGTTCAGGTGGAAGGCTTGGAGTGTTGCACCGATGAAGAGGCGCTCGACATCCTTGCTGACGGCACGCTCGTGCTGAAAGGGAATACCCTAGCGTCGCTGGAACAGTTTATCGCCGAAACAGAGTCGCTGGACGCCACCATTCGGTTACGCCCGGATCGGGATTATCCGGCTCGGGATTTGTTGCAGCGCGTAAAAGTCCTGCAAAGCGCTGGAGCAATGCATATTGTGGTGCTGACGGAGCAAGTGTCGTGAATGTCCGGATTGGGCCTGCGCTTGCGGTCGCGCTGCTCGCTCATGCTGGGGCGTATGCGATCATTCTAGTCACCACGCCCGACAAGGCTGATATCGAAATACAAGGCGGTAGTATAAGCATCTCTCTTACGCCGACCGATTCAGCGGACTCGCAGGCCGCGGATGCGGACGGAGATGAAGAGGCCGAGGCGGAAGCCGACGCTGTTCCAGATGCGGTATCCGAGCCAGAAGAAGAGGAAGCCCCAGCTGAGCCTGACAAACCAGTTCTGCCGGAACCCGAGCCAGAGCCTGAACCCGAACCCGAACCCGAACCCGAACCAGAACCAACACCGGAGCCAGAATCTGAGCCGCTGCCGGAGCCAGAGCTAGACACCGAACCGTTACAGGAGCCGCCGACTGCGTCTCCGGATCCGTCGGTATCGCCAAGCGAGTCGAATTCAGATTCGACAGCGCCTATGTCAGATGATCAGGCCGTTCCCGATGTTCCGTCGCAAAATCCGGCGGAGCGCCAGCAAGGCAGCGAGGGTGTGTCCGCCGAAGACAGCGCAGCGGAGGCGACCACAACCAATTCTGATACGCTCGCTGCTGAAATTGGAAACGCCGCAGCGGACAATTATAATGGCGCTCTGATGCGCCATATGCGCAAGGCCCGAAAATTCGACACGAATGCACGGCGCAGTTCGAAAATCTCGATCACGATTGATGCAGATGGCCGCGTGCTCGAGGTGAAAATCTTACGCGCCTCAGGGGATAAAACCTGGGACCGCCGAGTCGTTAAAGAACTCAAGCGTATAGCGCCTTATCCGGCGCCACCATCGGGTGTCACGCACTCATGGTCATTTGATGCCGTGCCGAAATAGGCGCGGCCGACTCAGGGCACGAAGAAAACGAACAGGCCAATAAAGACGATCAGTGTCGCGCCCATGATCCGCATCGCATTGCCCAATCTGAACCGCAGTGAAAAGAACAGGATGAGGCCGATAACAGACATCACCAAGATCAAGATTGCGGTAATGTCGATCATGAACTTCCAGACTTTGCCGGCATCTTTGCCACGATGGAGATCGTGGATGATAGACGTTAGATTGGCCTTGGAGGTTTCGACCTCAGCTTCCGCAAGCTCGAAATCAATGAACACATCTGTGCCGCCTTTGACGCCAGCGAATCTCAGCATGGCATCACGCTCTGAGATGCTGGCATCCTTAAGTTGGCCCCTAATACTCGCCTGATCGCGCATCAGGTCTTCGAAAGCTTGTTCTGGTGTTTCACTTGCTTGCGCCGCTGCCAATGCGTTGAATTCTAGCTCCACAATGACGGGTTCGGCATCCTGACGCTCAGCGCCGAACCAGTTGGGATGGTTTAGCAGCAGTCCCGACGCCGCGAAAAACATCAAAAGCAGGAAAGCCGCAGCGGACAGATAACCGTGCAACATACGGCAGGTTCGATAGAACGCCCCTTTATTGAACCTCTTCTTTGCCGGCTTCTTGCCGACATTTTTAGGCGCAGAAGTCATGCCGTCAGCTATGGCGCCACCCCAAACGATACAGAAATAGACCCTAACTCACCGCCCGCGGGGCGTTCAATAGCAAAGGGATCTGAGTCGAGGGTGATCTCAAAGCTCTCATGTTGGTGGTCCCCATGTTCACGGGCGGCTTCGACGTGCAGGACATAGTCTCCGGCGGGGGCAGGATTGCCGTCATGATCCAGACCATCCCACTGAATGAGATACTGTCCCGGCTTTCGCGTCGGTTCCGACAAAGCATCTGGCAAGCTTCCCGCCTTGCGACCGAACCGGCGGTGCCAGTAATAATTCTCTTCCATCCAACGCTCCTCCGGGCCAGCCAGCAATAGTATGCGAACCAGCTTGCGATCAGCGTCGGCGACCCAGGCGGCGATATAGGGTCGTTCATAATTAGACACGTCGAGTTCCGGGATGATGAAGTCGACGGAGAAGACATAGCCATTTGGCCAATTGTCATTCATCTGCGCGGCGTTGGATCCGGTTTCGAGTAAGGCCCAGCCGCTGGTCGTGTACGCTCGGCCATCATCGGCGACGATGCGGGCTTCCACGCCGGCCAGGGCGTCGATCAGTGCGACGCCATCATTGAGCGGCATGACAAGTAGGGCTGTCGCCAAGGCATCTGCCGTCATCGCGTCTTCGGCAAAGACGCTCGCTTGCGAAACACCTTCGACATGCCATCCATTTTTGGGCGAAATGATATGGGAATAGGTTTTGCGACCAATTTCTCTGTCGCGCGGGCCGCGGCCACTTGTCGCCAAGGCGCCGGCGCCCAGTGTCAGTTCGACTCCGTCGCCGGTTTCAGATCTCGCCGCTTTGATGGCAGCGATCCATGATGTGGAATCCGGACTTTGACCCCAGACTTTGATGTCGCCGCCTATATTGATGAGAATGCCGTCCAGGTCCGGGCGCGCGGTGCGCGCCGCGGTGAGGACGCGATCAATAATATAACCCTTGGCGAGCGCGTTGAGTTGAAAATTCACCACGTCAGGACGGTCCAATGACAAGGCGGTCTCGTCCATATTCAGTTTCGCGCGACGGATCTCCCCCGCCGCGAGGCGCAGTTGCGCGCGTGATGGTGCTTCGCCTGTCTCCTCTCCGGTCTGCCAGGTGGTGAGCAAATCTCCGATCCGGCAACTCAGGGCATTTTTTGTCCGCTCACGGAATGCTTCACAGGCACTCAAAACGGTGAAGAGATCGCGCGAAACCGTCGCAGATTCGGAAGCGTTCAAAGACGAGATTTCGCTTTCCGAATCATAGGTGCTCAAAATGGCGTTCAAGCGGTCAATTTCGGTGAGAACGGCTGATTCAGCCTGATTAGCGGCGTCCGCAGACCCAGCCACAATAACCAGATCGAGATTTGTCCCCAGAATAAAATCGTGACTTCGCGTGAATGTCTCAGCCACGGCACCCCAACAGGCAAGCGCCCCGAAGCTTAAACTGGCGATGGCAAAGCGAGCAAAAGACCGCAGCATTGTGAAAAGCCCCATTGACAATTTCTTTCTGCAAATGAATTGCATTCTCGTATAATCAATGGCAAAGCTTGGCTACTTATTTTTTAGGAGAAATGCAGAGATGAAGCTGATTCGTTCAGTGCTGCTTATCGGCGCGGCAACCTTGGTCTCCGGGGCCACCGCCGCCGCGCATACGTCTTATATGTTGCCCAGCGTTTTTAATACGTCAGAAGGTCGACTTGTGACGGTCCAATGTTCGTTTACGGAAGACTTTCCAACGCCTGAAGTGGCCGTGAAATCGGAGGACTATCACGTCATATTGCCCGACGGGTCTCGCGATGCGTTCGATACGCGCACCGATCTGCGACAGCTCGTGGTGTTGGAGAATGGCCTCGAATCAGATGGTACATACCGCTTGACCACCGGGGTAAGGCTTGGCCGCAAAAGTACGCGCGCATTGGTCGATGGTGAGTGGGTCCCCGTTTTTGGTCAGAATGCTGAAGTGCCAGCAGACGCAACAGACGTAAAAACCGCGCAAACCGAAACCGTGGCTGATGTCTATATTTCAAAAGGGGCCCCGACCTGGGACGCTATCTCGCCGATGGGACGGCTCGCTTTTGTGCCGAAAACGCATCCGAATGAGATTTTCTCCGGCGAGGCTTTTGCGCTCTCCGTGACTTTTGATGGCGCCCCTTTGGTGGGGCACAACATGTCGGTCTATCGATCTGGTGGACATTATGAAGAACCTCAATTTGGCATTGAAGAGATGACCGATGAAGATGGTGAAGTGAGCCTGACCCTTGATGAGCCGGGCGTTTACATGATCATGACTCGCCACCGCGCCGATGCACCAAACGGCGCCGAAACCGATGAGCGTGGTTACACGACCTCGCTGACATTCGAAGTCATGAAATAAGCACTCAAACTGAAGAACGAGGGAAATTCAAAATGAAAATGGGATTGACAGCAAGCGCCGCTATGGCGGTATTCTTGGCCACGGGCCTGACCGTCGCAGCCGAGGCACCAGAAGGCGAAACGACCGCCGAAACGACGACAGAAGCCACCAATCTGGATCATATCGACATGACGGCCTTCCAGGAGGCGACGCGCACTGCCACAGACAATGCCGCCGCACCGCAAAACCAGCAGCGTGCCCAACGCCGCAATACGGGCGGTCACAGCAAAGGCGGTTTTGTTGATCGCTACGACACCAATGGGGATGGCGAAGTCGAAATGGCGGAATTCGTCGCGGAACGGAATGAGGGCTATGCCCGCCGCGACTTTAATGGCGACGGCGTCGTACATCAGGAAGAATACGTCTCCGAATACGAAGTCCGTCTTGAGCAACAGCTGGAAGAACGCCGCGAGCGCTCTATCGATGCCGCCAATTTCCGGTTTTCGGTTATGGATACGGATGACGATGAGGCGATGTCACTCGATGAGTTCCATGCGTCCAGCAAAATGATGTTTACCCGTCTGGACACAAATGAAGATGGCATTGTGAACGACGAGGATACGGCTGATCGGTTCTAAGCGCCGCGAATTCGTCGTGAAGCATTTCACCAGAAGCACCGGCCTCTTTTTGGGGCCGGTGTTTTTCTGCGTGACAGTGACGTTGATCGACTGAATGCGCAAATGCAAGGTCGAGCGCATCCGCATCGCCACGCCTTACGTAAGAAGAGAGAGAATTGGAGATACGATGCGAATTGCAATCACTGCGCTGGTTTCAGCGTGCTTTCTTGGAGGTCCCGCTATGGCGGAGGCACAATCGTGTAAAACGCTACTGGAACATTCACCAAATGACACGGCCAACCCTTGGCGAACGGTAAATGATGGCGTCATGGGCGGTCTATCAGATGGTGGTTCCGTCCTGGAAGATGGCGCGCTGACCTTCGCGGGCGTTACAAATACGAATGGCGGCGGATTCAGTTCCATCCGCTTGCGCGTCGCGCCCGGTTCGATGGCGGGCGCGGATCGGCTGAAAGTTCATATGAAACGCGATGCCCGCACCTACTCCATGACGCTGCGCACGAATGTCATGTCCTATGGTCGACGGATCGCCTTTCGTGCCCCGATCGTAACTTCGTCCGAGGATGAGTGGGGCGATGGCGTATTGGCGTTCGATACGCTCAAGGCTTCGATCTGGGGGCGGTCAGTTCCAGACGCATTTTTTGATCCTGGCGAAGTCGTTGAGATCGGACTGATCATTTATGACGGGAAAGACGGTCCGTTCGAAATGCAGCTCAAGCGAATCGAAGCATGCGGCTGATCCGCCGCGCGGGTCTGTTCGGGTGAATATTGCCGGTTCTACCGAAATCTGGTCGAGTGCGATATGACGCGCATCCGCATCATTCTGATATCCGCGTTCTTGCTTCTATCGCTGGTCGCGTCTGGTTGGTTGGCCCAGGCCCAGGCCCAGGCCCGGGACGAGCATTTTTCAGATGAGCGGATCGCCGCGATTGATGCCCTGATCGAAGAGCGACTTTCTGAGATTCATATTCCTGGCGCGGCGCTGGTGCTCGTTGAAAATGGCGAAATCGTCCATGCGCGGGGCTATGGGTATGCGAATTTGGAGCACCGCACGCCCGTCACACCCCAGACCATTTTTGCGATCGGATCCGTCTCGAAGTCATTCATCGCGAACGTGATTTTGCAGATGCAAGCTGACGGCATGCTGAGCCTGGAAGATCCGGTCACTCAACATCTTCCCAGCTTTCGAAGTCGATCAAAGACAAATTCTGATTCGATCACCGTCCGAGACTTGATGCAGCATACAAGCGGTTTTTCGATGTTCGACGGCAACCGCCATCAGACAGACACAAGTCGCGAAGATGATGCACTTGCGCGGGTCGTATCTAAGACCAGACACTATCGCCTGAACCGCCCGGTCGGGGCATCGTTTGAATATTCAAATGCCAATTATGAAACACTCGGTCATCTCATCGAGGTGGTTGACGGACGCTTGCTGGAACAGGTCGTTGAACAAAGGATATTCAAGACAGCAGCCATGCCTTCAACCGGCATTCTTCGCGATGAGGTGGCCGATCTGGCGACGCCTTATAGATTTATTTTGTCCACGCCAAGACCGTTCGCATTTAGGCCAGGGCGCGCGATTGGACCGAAAGGCGGCGTCTACACCAATGCCGAAGACATGGGGGCGTATCTCATCTCCCTTGTGTCGACGCAAAGCTCAATCGCCGCATGGTCGTCGGATTGGGCCACTGAAGCTGTGAGCGCGGGTGAATTCTCCTATGGCCCTGGATGGATGGTGTTCGACTCCGGCCTTGGTCCGCTTGTCAAGCACAATGGCATGAATGGGGGATACAGCGCGCTCGCTGGTTTTGCGCCTGACCTTGATGCGGGATTTGCAATCATGCTGAATGCCAGTCGTGGCTCGGTTGCCGGTGACGTCGAATACCTGACGGAAGGCGCTTGGGCGCTGGCATTTGATCAATCGGGTCCGGCGCGGATGATTGGTCAGGCGCAATGGATTCAGCTTTTGATCGTTTCTTCGCTACTGATCGCGACCGGCATCTGGGCTGCGGTATTTTTCCTCCGGTTGCGCAACCAGAAAGTATGCGCGCCCGAAAGCTTGCTCGCCGCAATTGCAAAGATCTGGTTGCCCTCGATTTTGCTGTTGCCGATTGCCTATCTGGCATTGCGCGCTTTGCCAGTGATGTTTGGTCTGCCGCTCGAAGCGTTGCGCCTGTTTGTGCCGGATATCGGTTACCTGATGAGCGCAATGGGCTATTTGGCGTTCGGCTTGGCCTTTGTTCGCCCACTGGCGATCAGCATCTATGCAGTCAGGAACACGGGCGAGAGCCGCGCTCAACCCTAGGCCCGCTCAGGCCAGGGAATGGCGCAAAGCGTGTTCTCTCGCCAAGCTTTATGCGTCAGAGTTGTGGTCTGTCTATGTTCCGCAATTGCAAGTCATTCGCGATTGTAATAGTGAGAAAGATAATGCGTCGGCCACTCGGCTGGTACGCTTTTCAGGAGTACAATCATGAAATTTCCTCAGAACGCTGTTTGGTCCGCGGCAGCGCTTGCTGTGTTGACCATAACGGGCTGCACCACAATCGTAGCGCCCCAGCCAGAGGCTGAATCGATCGTCGAAACAACATCTGATTTTGAGCAGGATCGGCAATCCATCCTCGCCATGGCTGGCGATTACAAAGTCACGTTTGATTTTACAGAAACCGTATCCTTCGTTGAAGGCTATGAGTTGAAGGAACCGAAGCTCTCCGGCGGCCATGAGTCCGTTCGCATCATCGAGGATCGCGGTGACTATATAAGCTTGCAACACTTGTTGGTTGTCGGACCGGATGAGTCTCCATTTGTCGTGAAACACTGGCGCCAGGACTGGCAGTATCAGCCCGCGCGTGTTTTGACCTTTATTGGCGGTAATGCCTGGGCTTGGCAGGCCGTGCCGGAATCAGAGCGGCGCGGGACGTGGTCGCAAACGGTTTATCAGGTGGACGATGCGCCGCGCTATGGCGCCGTGGGCGCGTGGACCTATGAAGACGGGATCGCTGAATGGACGCCGCCGCAAGAGTGGCGACCTCTACCGCGCCGAGACATGACCACGCGAGATGATTATCATGCGGTCGATGCGGTCAATCGTCATGTCATCACGCCCTGGGGCTGGGTACATGAACAGGACAATTCCAAGTTGACTCTGGATGGCGTTCCGCAAGTTTTAGCGCGCGAAATTGGCGTCAACACTTATCGCGCGTTCGATGATTATCCGGTCGAAGCAGCGGAAGCGTATTGGGAAGGCACGGAAGCGTTCTGGACCGGTGTGCGCGCGCACTGGACCGCGATCGAAGCATCGAATGATCAATTCGCAATCACCATCAAAGGTGAGACCGAACCACTCTATATGCCGCTTCTGACCCTGGCGGGAGAAGTCAATGATGGCGAGAAAGATCTCGAGCTGGCTTTGACGGAAGCACGGGCGATTATTGATGGATTCGTGACGCCGGAGATTGGAGACCTAGCGGACCGGTTACGTCCGACAACAAAACTGGCGAGCCTCGATTGATCAAGGTGCGCGGCTTCGCTTCGGTTTCGAAGGTGGAGACGCCACACCCGATTAGGAGCCTGGCGGTAAGACGCGGAGCAACTCACGCTAAAAAGGCGGAGTAGCTCGATCCTTGGAAATCTTTGGATCTGTAATAGATATTGGTGGTTCGGGGGAGACTTGAACTCCCGACCTCACGATTATGAGTCGTGCGCTCTAACCAGCTGAGCTACCGAACCATCAGAAGCGCGCTGCATACACCGCGTATGGGCGCTCCGCAACCACTGATCTGCGGCGAATTTCAGCGCAAAGGCAGGGGGCTGAGATGTGCCGCCGTGAATTGCTGTTCCAGCTCGCGACTGGCGAAGAAAAACGTCGCTTCGGTGATCTCGGCCTTGTAATTCTGGCGGATCGTCCGAAACGCGGCCTTGGCCTCGAATTCAAGCGCAAATTGCGAGATATAGGTCAGCCCCCATTCCGGCTCGCTGTTGAGCAAATAGGATTGCCGAAACTTGGTCAGACGCCCGCCTTTCGGGCCGCGGACCGGGCGGGGCAGGGCATAATCTATGCGCAGAAACCTGCCATTCATGGGCTCCAGCCACGCCTCTGCGCGTAAACGTTGCGTCGCCCAAACGTCGAGCGCCGTATCATTGGCAGACGGCGCATGCTGAAAGGTCAGTCGCCAGGCGGGGCCAAGATCATCAACATCGACCCGCGCGCCGAGACTGGCCCGCAAATCATCCGGGAAGAGGCGGCCATCCGGCGCGATTTCAGCGCCCCAGGCGGCTGCGGCCTGATCAAGATCAGCGTCCTCGCCAGCGGCAATGACCAGTTGCCACCGTCGTCCTTCCGGCTCTCGTGGGTCGAATGTGTAGGTGCGACGCGCTTTTGACGATGTCATTTCGACGGTAAAGGCCGCGCGCAGCGTTTCCGGGGCCTCAGTCGCGCGCAGAGCCGAATCCATGGGTCCGGCGCCGGTGACCAGCGGAAAAGCGAAGCTGAGCAAGAAATCCATCGATAAGCTGTCTCAAGTTTAATTACGTCTGGTTTAAGGCAGACAAGATTAACTTTGATCAGCTTGCGGGTTTTAGGTTTATGCGGCGTGAACAGCCTATTTGACTGTGCCTTTGGCGAGCAGTTCAATGACACTGGAAAAGTCTTTTCCGCCAAGGCCTTGCTCTGAGAGCAGCGCATAAAGGGCCTCGGCATGCCCACCCAAAGGCGTGACCGCACCGCTGGAAATGGCAGCATCCTTGGCCAGGCGCAGGTCTTTCAGCATCATGTCCGTGGCGAAGCCGCCCTCGAAATTGCGATCTGCTGGCGATTCAGGTCCAACGCCCTCGACCGGGCAGTAGGAGGTCATGGACCAGTTCTGGCCTGAACTCTGGCTGGAAATATCATAGAAGCGCTCTGCGGACAGGCCGAGACGCTCGGCCAAGGCGAACGCTTCACATGTCCCGATCATGGAAATGCCCAGCAGCATATTATTGCAGATCTTGGCGGCCTGTCCGGCGCCGCTGTCGCCCGCGTGGATGGTCACCCGACTCATCGGATCAAGCGTGGTTTCGACAGCGGCGAAATCGGCTTCGGCGCAGCCGACCATGAAGGCCAGGCTGCCCGCATCCGCCGCCGCCGTACCGCCTGAGACCGGAGCATCCGCCGCTCGAAAGCCCTTGCCGGCTGCGTCTGCCTGATCGGCAACGCGGCGGGCGCTATCGACATCAATGGTTGAGCAATCAACTAAAAGAGCGCCGACTTTCGCATGCGGCAGGATATCGGCCTCATACACGCCAAGGACGTGTCGACCGGCGGGCAGCATGGTAATGACGGCGTCAGCGCCCTGGACGGCCTCAGCAGCGGAAGCGCTCGCAACGCATCCCGCATCCGCGGCGGTCTTGAGCGCCGCTTCTGACAAGTCAAAGGCCCTGACCGTGCGGCCAGCCTTGGCCTGGTTGGCGGCCATGCCGCCGCCCATATTGCCAAGGCCGATAAAGGCGATTGTATCCATCGTCTTCGCTCTTACGCTGTCGGCAGCGTGTAATCCTTGAAAATCTCGCGCAGCTTCAGCTTATTGATCTTGCCGGTGGCGCCGAGCGGAATCTCGTCAATGAAGGCGACATCATCCGGGGTCCACCATTTGGCGATCTTGCCTTCCAGCTGGGCCAGCACTTCTTCCTTGCTCGGATCCTCGCCGGGTGCGGACTGGATGATCAGCAGCGGACGCTCATCCCATTTCGGGTGATAGATGCCGATCGCCGCCGCATTGGCGACTTTTGGATGCCCGACGGCAATATTTTCAATATCGATGGAGCTGATCCACTCGCCGCCGGATTTGATCACATCCTTAGCCCGATCGGTGATCTGCATGGTGCCATATTCGTCAATATTGGCGACATCGCCCGTGTCGAAAAAGCCGTTCTCGTCCAGGACCTTGCCGCCATCGCCTTTGAAGTATCCGCCAGCAATGGCCGGCCCGCGGACAACCAGGCGACCGGATGTTTCGCCGTCCCAGGCGACATCATTATTCTCATCATCGACAATCTTGAGCTCGACACCGAAAGGTGGGCGGCCCTGTTTCAGCTTCTGCGCCATGCGCGTATCAATATCCGCGCTCTTCAAGTGCGGTGGCAGGCTGCCCAGGGTGCCGAGCGGGCTCGTCTCGGTCATGCCCCAGGCGTGGATGACGTCGACTTCATACTCGGTCTCGAAGGCGCGCAGGATGGCTTCCGGAATGGCCGAACCGCCGATCAGGACCTTTTGCAGATGCGGCAGTTTGAGATCATTCTCGCGCAAATAGGTCAGCAGGCCGAGCCAGACCGTCGGAACCGCGGCTGTGATGGTGACTTTCTCCGTATCGAGCAGCTCATAAATGCTGGCGCCATCCATTTGCGCGCCTGGCATGACCATATTGGCGCCGGTCGCGGGACAGCCAAAGGCGAGGCCCCAGGCATTGGCGTGGAACATTGGAACGACCGGCAGAACGACATCATCTGCGCCCATGCCCATGGCATCTTTCGACATGGTGATCAGCGTGTGGAGGACGTTTGAGCGGTGGGAATAGAGCACGCCTTTCGGGTTGCCCGTCGTGCCGGATGTGTAGCACAGACCGCAGGCCGTCTCTTCCGGGAAGTCGCCCCAGCTGGCGCCAGTCGATTTGCCGGCAATCCATTCATCAAAGGCCATAGCGCCGAGGGAATTGTCCGGCATATCGCTGGAATCCGCAAAGATGACGAATGTCGTCACCGTCTGCAGATGCGCTTTCACAGCCTCGACGATGGGCAGGAATGTGATGTCGAAAATCAGCACCTTGTCTTCGGCGTGATTGGCGATCCAGGCGATTTGCTCCGGGTGGAGGCGGGGATTGATCGTGTGCAGCACTGCACCAATGCCCATCGTGCCATACCAAGCCGCCATATGCCGGGCGGAATTCCAGCCCAGCGTCGCGACGCGGTCGCCAAGGCCAATCCCCGCTTCGATCAGCGCGCCAGAGACGCGTTTCGACATGTCGAACAATTCCGAATAGGACGTCCGTACAATATTGCCGCCGACACGGCGCGTGATGATTTCCCGGGTCGGGTTGATCCGATTAGCGTGCTCTAGAATCTTGTTCGACGTGAGCTGCCAGTCCTGCATGATGCCTTGCATCGGTTTCCTCCATGAAACTGTATCATTTTCGCCTCTTACAAGGCCTGCTTAATGTTGTAGGTTGCCGGTCGGGGATCGGCAAGAAACGAAAGCTCAAATCCATGAAATCTCTGTATTCCGCACTCGCATTGTCCGCGGGTCTCGTCGTCGCGGCCTGTCAGCCGGATGCCGGCACGTTTGACCCGCCATTGGAAAGCGCGGCCCAGGAAGACGTGACGAACGCAGTCAGTGAACCGGATACCGCGAATGGCTTACAACTAGGCGCGCTCCCGGTCTTCTTCGATTGCGTCCGGGAAGAGGGTGGTCTGCTGATCGCGTCACACCGGGGTGGGCCGGCTCCGGGCTATCCGGAAAATGCGATTGAGACACTGGATTATGGCACCGATCAGGGCCTGCTCATCCACGAGATTGATGTCGTGGAAAGCCGTGATGGGGTGCTGTTCCTGCTGCATGATCGGACGCTTGGACGCACCACAACCGGGGATGGCGCCGTGGCCGATACCGATTGGGAGACGATCCAGACCCTCAACCTGAAAGACAATGACGGTCAGATCACCGACTTCACACCGCCCAAACTCTCGGACGTTCTGTTATGGGCCAAGGCGCGCGGTGTGATTGTCGAGCTGGACAAGAAACCCACCACCAGTTTCCGCAATATCATCTCGCATATCCGGGCGGCGGAGGCGGAGGATCATGTGGTGCTGATCACCTATAATGACAATCAGGCGATTGAAGTAGCCGGTCTGGCGCCGGACCTGATGCTGACGGCCAGCGTCAATAGCCGCGCCCATCAGGAAGAGCTTGAAGCTGCAGGAGTCAATTTCGATCACGTCGTGGCCTGGATGGGGATCAACAATCCCAATCCCCGGGCCTTTGGCGCGATTGGCGCGCGCGGCGTCGAGACGGCATTCGGCACGCTCGGGCGGCCGGGCGAACGGCTGGATGATGTTTATTGGGTCGATGGCGACCCGAGCGAGTTTCAGGAACTGGTCGATGGTGGACTTACCATGCTGGCCACCGATGCGCCTTATCGGACGGCGGCCGCCCTCAGCGCGGATGATGATGTGATTGCGACGTGCGGACAGTCCTAGAGCACGAACCGGGCGCGCTCGTTTGAGCTTATAAACTCAACCATTTCGTCATAGGACGCCCGCTCGAGCAAGCAGGCCGCCTCGACGCGTTTATTGTGCGTCCGCGCTGTTTCGAAACGGGTGCCGGCATAATTGATCGCCGCCGCATAGAATTGCATCCGTCGCGTTTCCCGCTGTGGCCTCAGGCCTTCCAGCATAGCACGAACCCCAACCGCGAGTATAGCAAAGGCGATGGCCAGCGAACTCATCACTTCCCAGCTGATCGGGACATTACCGGCCACCAAGCCGGACCAGATCGCGCCGATCAGGGCGACAAAATTCGCCACAAAGGACAGGACGACGAGGACATAGCTGAGATTGCCGAGAATATGCAGCTGTTTGGCCGGGGAGGACCAGAATTTGGCGTCCGAGGACAAGACGTAATTCGTATACTGAATCTGGCCGCGTATTCGGGTTTCGTCGATCGCCTGATAGAGTTCGTCGAGCGCCGCCTGATGTTCGTCATTGGCCCGATCCGTCGCCGCCTTGGCCCAATCCTTATCGATCCAGAAGTCGCCCGTTTCGTTCGGATTGGTTATGCTCTGACCGGAATAGGCGGCCGCGGATACATTGGTGAATTTCGTGTATTCACTGCCAATCTGATCGATGAAATTGCGCTTGAATCGCGCGAAAGAGAGGGCCCGATTGGCCAGCCAGGCGGAGCGAACCTCCGCGGAATCTGCGACATCCGCGATCTCCACGGCATGCGCGATGAGATGCTGGGCATGCCATTGCCGCAGACGTTCCGTCATCAATCGCTTCTGCAACCAGCTGCGTTTGACCTGGCCGAAACCTAGACCAAGATTGCCGAAAACGAGCGCAAGTATGCCGAAACTTGCGCCAAGTATGCCGGAAATCAGCAATAAGCGATCACTGATCAGCCCGTCCGGCAGAGTGTCCTTCAACAAGGCTGCCAGGGGAAAGGTCAGGAGTGAGAGTGTTGCAAAGATCAGAGCGGCGCAGCCGACCCAGCGCGACCTCCGCTTGGCCTTGTTGGCGAGTGCGTCAATGCGCTCAAACTCTTCCCGGAGTTCCGGATGATCGAGGGCGAAATAGACATTGGGATAGGAGGTGATGGCGAGATTGCGATCGGCCTCGGAAAGGAGGAGTTCGTCATTGAACCTGAATCCCATGCCTGGCCACCCCGCGCTGATTCCGTCTCATGCAAACACGTAACGGCGCTGTGATGCAAGAAGGTTTCGAGCTTGGCGTCTGAAAGGAAACGGTTTTTCTCGCGGGCGCGAGTCAGGGTTCCACTTCAGTTCGCGCGATTTCTGTGCCATCTGTGCGGAGTGTGGGAAAAAATTAACTATAAAAACGAGAGTGATCGGGGACATTGGCAGACATTTTTCTTTCCTATAGCCGGGTCGATCGCCCGACCGCGCAAATCATTGCTGAAGCCCTGGAGGCCGAAGGATTCTCCGTCTGGTGGGACAAGGTTCTAAGAGCCGGACAGACCTATGACGAGGTCACGGAAACGATGCTGCGGGACTCCCATATTGTCATCGTGCTGTGGTCTCAAACCTCGGTAAAATCGACCTGGGTCCGGGCGGAAGCGACACAGGGACAGCGCAATTGCGTGCTTGTGCCGGCGATGATCGAAGACGCCGAACGTCCGATCATGTTTGAGCTGACCCAGACGGCGGATCTGATTGGCTGGGCTGGTGATCGCAGTGAGGAACGCTGGACAGGCTATGTCGATGATCTCAGGCGCGCGCTGGAAAAGCCAAAGCCTGCCGGCGCGGTCGTGCCGGATTCGACGCCCGCGATAGCCCCGGTCGCAGCGCCAGCTCCCGTCGAGCCAACACCGCCGCCCGCGGTTGAAGCGGAACCTGTCGCGGCTGCTGAGCCTGCTTCGGCTCCGGTCGCCGCAAAGGCCAGGAAATCGTCCAGCCCCTTGCCGCTATTGCTGGGGGGGCTGGTTGTTCTCGGCGTCGGCGGATGGTTTGGCTATCAGACCCTGATGGGGGATGATACGGCGCAGGAAACGTCGCCATCGCAACCCATCGCAGCAACCTGCGAGGTCTGCCCGGACATGGTCGCGATTGAAGGCGGTTCCTTTCTCATGGGGTCGCCGGATGCCGAACCCAATCGCACGGGCAATGAAGGGCCGCAGCATGAAGTGACGCTGCGGGCGTTCAAGATCAGCAAAACCGAGATCACGCGCGCGCAATGGCAGCTTTGCGTTGACGCGGGCGCCTGCCCGTCTCCTCAGGGCGGCGGCGCACCGGAAGCGCCGGTGACAGGTGTCGGTTGGGATGATGCTGTCGGCTATACGGCCTGGCTGAGCGAGGTCTCTGATCAATCCTATCGCCTGCCAACCGAGGCGGAATGGGAATATGCGGCCCGCGGCGGTGAGCGCACGGCCTATTGGTGGGGGGCTGGCTATCCAGGCCCCGGCGCGTCGTCCAGCGGGGTCAAAGCGGCCGCAGAGATGCCGGCGAATGGCTATGGCGTGTCAGGCCTGCTCGGCAATGTCCGGGAATGGGTCGCAGACTGTTATGTCAACAATTATCGCAATGCGCCAAGCAATGGCAGCGCCGTGACAACGGGCGATTGCGCCCGCCCGGTCGTGCGCGGAGGATCGTTCAAGACCGGCGCAGCCGAACACCGGGCCGCCAGCCGCGCCCGATACGGAAAGTCGACGCGGGACAGCGCATTGGGCGTGCGCGTGGTGTCAGACTAGACAGTCCTAATTCACGTAAGTGATGAGGATCATGACCCGGCGATTGCGCGGCTCGTCGACCTCGTCTGTCGTGTCGACCGAAAGACCCGTTTCACCAAGGCCTTCAGCTGAGATCAGAGACGGATCCACGCCGCGATCGATGAACCAGTCGGCAACCGCGTCCGCATAGCGTTGGGTGCGGGCGAGATTGTCTTCTGCGCTGCCCACCGTGTCAGACGCGGCGCGGATTTGGATTGACGCGATCTCCCGGTTCGGATCGAAGCCGTTCTGGAGGCGGTTATTGTGCGTCGCGAGATCGATTGCATCATAAGTGTCGACCATCAATTCGATCGCGACAGGCAATGGTGCTGGCTCGACACTTTCTGCAGGAGGCGGCGGTGGCGGCATGGATCGGGTCGATGGCGCAGGCGCGGATTCCGGCATGATCTCGATCTCATCCTCGGCAACCCCCTCATCCACTTCGACTTCGACGGCGGGCGGGATCGGAGCGTCGCCAGCCGGGAAGGCGGTGCGATGCAGCGTACATTCGCTGGCATTAGGATTGATCGCCGAATTGATCCGATAATATTGATCGCCATTAGGCAAATCGCCGAACCGGGCGACTTCCAGTGCCCGGTTCTGGGGCGGGGTTTCGCGGATCGTGCACATCATATCCCAAAGAATGGTGGGATTGTCAGAATAGTAATTGTGGCCAATGCCAAACAATTCGGTCGTGACGGCGGTGGCATCAATCGTCTGATAATTCTGTGAAGGCCGGATATAGGGCCGATTCGTATCTGTATCGCCAAGGCGCTTTTCCTCATTCGCATTCACGATAGTGGAAATGTGCAGCGCCCGATCAGTGTCAGACGTATAGATGGTGACATTGGCGTCGAGATTGTCGAACACACCATTGGCGGCATTGAAAATGTCCCGCTCCACATCGGCCGCAACCAGCATGATGCGGAATTCCAGATCATCGCGATTATGGCGCTCCAGATAGTCGCGGGCATAATCTTCCAGCGCCTGGGTCAGGACCCGATTGCCCATGGAATGGGCAATGATATTGATGCGAGAGACCGAAACATCCTCGGTCAGGATGTCCAGAAACTCCTCCAGATAAGGCGCCGCACTGAGCGAACGGGACCGGTCGCCCTGATAATCCTCGAGCGACAGGGCGCCAGCAGATGGCCAGCTATAGAGGACCGGAACGCCGACATTGAAGCGGTTTTCGCGGGACAGATCGTTTGAGAGTTGCGCCGCGCGGACCAGAGCCTCGTCAAACTGCACATTGAAGCCGTGAATGAAGAGCAGGACTGAATCTGAGCGGTCGCCATCGATCGCGCCTTGTAGCGTGGTGGCGAACGTCTCGCGCCCATTTGCCGTGATCCGGGTCAAGAAGACATATTCCGCTAATTTATCCGCATCATCCGGGGCGCTGCCCTGCACGTGCGGGGTTTCACCGCGGGTCCGGCTGCCGCCTTGTTCAATCAGTTTGGGGAGCCAGACATCGGCGCGGCCAAGGCTTAACCGATCGCCGCTTTCGCCCAGTCCCTCGGTGACATTGACCGTGTCGCCGTCGCGCGTGGTGTCGTCGGTGAGGATCAGGCGATTGGTGCCATACCAGACGCGGATACAGTCGACCTTGCTGTTCAGATTGGCGTCCGAGACGAGGTCCGTACAATCCGTTCCGAAGGCCGGATGCCGAATAACCATGGGGCGATTGAGCCAAAACCAGGCTGCAATTGCAGCCGCGATTGCAACGACAAGAATGCCGAGTATCCACCGTACCACGCGTCACCTCCACCGACTCTACTGGGGCGAGCTTACATCAAACTGGCGAAAGAGAACAAGCGCCGACGAAAACCAGCTTTCGCAATCTCGGCAAACCCTCCTATATGGCTTCGAAGCATAGGAATCTGCGAGCTGTTTCATGTCTGATTTTCTCTTATTGGCATTCATTCTCCTGGTGGCCGGAATCATCGCCGTACCGATTGCCACGCGGCTAAAGCTTGGCTCGGTGCTCGGTTATCTGATCGCCGGCATTGCGATCAGCCCATTATTGGCGGTCCTGGGCGTGGATGTCGTGTCACTGCAGCATTTCGCGGAATTCGGCGTCGTCATGATGCTGTTCCTGGTCGGCATGGAACTGGAGCCTAAACTACTCTGGCAAATGCGTAATCGACTGATGGGCCTGGGCGGCGGTCAGGTCCTACTAACTATGATCCTGGTCATGTCTGTGGCCATGGCGTTCGGGCAATCCTGGAACACGGCGATCATTATCGGAATGATCCTGGCCCTGTCATCGACGGCGATCGTGCTGCAGACCCTGAATGAGAAGGGATTAATGAAGAGCGATGGCGGCCAGGCCAGCTTTTCGGTTCTGTTATTCCAGGACATTGCCTTCATTCCAATGCTGGCCATTATTCCGCTTCTGGCCTTCCCGGAAGTCGTACAGGCGACTGCGGGTGGGGATGCTGAAGGTGGGCTCAGTCTGGTTGAAGACCTCAATGGCTGGCAGACCATGCTGGTCACTGTGGGGGCGATTGCAGTCGTAATTCTCGGCGGAAACTATCTGACACGACCGCTCTTCCGTTTCGTCGCCGGGGCCAAGTTGCGGGAATTGTTCACCGCCACGGCTCTGCTCATGGTGATCGGAATCGCGCTCCTGATGACATTGGTCGGCCTGTCTCCGGCGCTTGGAACGTTCCTGGCCGGGGTCGTCCTCGCTAATTCAGAATACAAGCATGAGCTGGAATCTGACATTGATCCATTCCGTGGGTTGCTGCTCGGCCTGTTTTTCATCACGGTTGGCGCCGGGATTGATTTCAATCTCCTGTCCGCCAATTTCGGGGTCGTTATCAGTATGACGCTCGGGCTGATGGCTCTGAAAGCGACGGTCCTGTTCATTCTCGGCACCGCGTTCAAGATTCGCGGGGCGCAACGATGGCTGTTCACACTCGGCCTGGCTCAAGCGGGGGAATTCGGGTTCGTCCTGTTGGCCTTTACCAGTACCAATGGCATTTTGCCGGAACTGATCTCCGATCTGCTTTTGCTGGTGGTGGCGCTTTCGATGCTGATCACGCCTTTGCTCTTCATTCTGTATGATCAAATCGTGGCCGGGCTTTACGCCAAGGGCCAGGAACAGGAAGCCGACGAGATCACTGAAGACAATGGCATCATCATCGCCGGGCGCGGCCGGATTGGCGGGATTGTTGATCGCATGCTGCGTACGGCCGGCCATACCGCAACCGTGATCGATTACAGTTCCAAACAGCTCGACATCCTGCGCACCTATGGCGTCAGCCATGCCTATTTCGGCGATGCGACGCGGCCGGATCTGTTGCATGCGGCGGGCATCGACAAGGCCAAGCTTCTGATCGTGACGATTGATGACAAGCACCAGATCACGGAACTGGTCTCCTATGCGACGCGCAATTATCCGAACCTGCACGTGATCGCCCGGGCCGTGGATCGTCATCATACATATGAGCTCTGGGCGCATGGCTGCCGCGACATTATCCGTGAGACCTATGACAGTTCGCTGCGGATTGGCCGGTCAGCCTTTGAAGCGCTGGGTACGCCGCGTCCCGCAGCAGAGCGAATGAAAGACGCCTTCCATGAGATGGACCAACAATCCATGATCGAAGTCGCGGATGTCTATGACATCGATATTCCGGCACATGAGAATGACGCTTATGTCTCCCGCATTCGTGAACGCGCTGAAGGCTGGGAGAGTGAACTTCACGATCGGATGATGGAAATCATGGACGAGGAAGTCGAGAAGGCCTGACCTTGGCCCGACAGAATACTGGTTGACGTACGCGACTGAAAAGAGCTATCGGGCGCGCAGGTTGAGACGCCTGCCGCTCGCTGGACTTCTGGTCCGAGGTGAAGCTCTCACCGGTTACCCGGTTTATATCGCAGACCATTTCACACCTGGTCTGGCGGCAATGCGAGCCCCGCCTTTGTCAGACCAACAGGTTTCGTGAAAGGAATCTCGCGATGGTTTCGCATATATATACACGCGTTCAGGCCAAGGCCCGGGCGCGTCAGATCAAGGCCGAGAAAGGGTCATCTCTATCCACGGCGCTGGAACAGGTTGCCCGGGAATTGGGCTTCCGCGACTGGAACACCGCGTCGGCGCGGCTGTCCAATCGGCCGGAAGCGGCGTGGCAGATTGGCGAACGCGTCAGTGGCCATTATTTGAAACGGACTTTTTCCGGACGCATTCATGGCGTGCGGGAACTGCAAGGGGGCGCCGGTTATGAAGTGACGCTGCACTTTGATCATCCCGTGGATGTTGTCGATTGGGACAGCTTCTCAGCCTATCGACAGCGTGTGTCGGCTTTCGTTTCACCCGAGGGGATTTCCTGGGCGAAGACAAGTGACGGCATTCCGCACCTGACCGTGGCGCAGGAGACTGCGCTGGTGGTTTAGGGCACAAACGAAAGCGCCCCTCATCTTGCCTCGCGGGCAGATAAGGGGCGCTGGTTTGTCGATAGAAGGGACTAGACCTTTTCAGGCTTGCCTTTGCCGGCGGGTTTCGGTTTCCGCTTGGCGGGTTTGTCTTCGACATATTTGAAGGTCAGTTCGTCCTTCTTCTTGTCGTGCCCGATCTTCACAGTGCCGCCTTTGGCGAGTTTGCCGAACAGCAATTCCTCGGCCATTGGTTTCTTCACATGTTCGGAGATCACGCGGGCCAGGGGTCGTGCCCCAAACTCGGCATCGAAGCCGCGCTTGGCCAACCAGTCGCGCGCGCCCGCCGCCAGCTCGATCGTGACATTGCGATCGGCGAGTTGGATTTCCAGCTGCAGAACGAATTTCTCCACCACGCGCTCAATGATTTCAGGCGTCAGTCCGCCAAATGTGATCACCGAGTCCAGACGGTTGCGGAATTCTGGCGTGAACAGGCGCTTTAGTGCCTCTTCCTGCTCGTCATCCTTGCGACCGCGGCCGAAGCCAATGGAATTCTTGGCGGCATCCGACGCGCCAGCATTGGTGGTCATCACCAGGATCACATTGCGGAAATCGACTTTGCGACCATTCGCATCTGTTAGCGTGCCATTGTCCATGACCTGAAGCAGGACGTTGAACAGGTCCGGATGCGCCTTCTCGATCTCGTCAAGCAGAACCACACAATGTGGGTGCTGCATCACGGCATCGGTCAGCAAGCCGCCTTCATCATAGCCGACATAGCCCGGAGGCGCGCCGATTAGACGTGAGACGGAATGGCGTTCCATATATTCCGACATGTCGAACCGGTGCAGCTCGACGCCGAGAATATTGGCGAGCTGACGCGTCACCTCGGTCTTGCCGACGCCGGTCGGGCCGGTGAACAGGTAAGAGCCGATCGGCTTGTTTGGCTCGCGCAGGCCGGCGCGCGACAGTTTGATCGCACTGGCCAGGGCATCGATGGCCTCGTCCTGTCCATAGACCACGCGCTTGAGATCCGCTTCCAGCGACTTGATCGCCTGCGCATCGTCTTTCGACACCTGTTTGGGGGGGATGCGTGCAATCTTGGCGACAATCGCCTCAACCTCTTTCACCCCTATCGTCTTGCGACGTTTGTTTTCCGGCACCAGCCACTGGGTCGCGCCCGCTTCGTCTATGACGTCGATGGCTTTGTCCGGTAGCTTGCGGTCCGTCATGTAGCGGGCTGACAGTTCCACCGCGGCGCGGATGGCGTCATTGGTATAGCGCAGGCCATGAAAGTCTTCGAAGGTCGATTTCAGACCGGTGAGAATTTTCACTGCATCTTCGACATTCGGTTCAACCACATCAATCTTGCGGAACCGGCGCGACAAGGCGCGGTCCTTTTCGAAATGCTGCTTATACTCTTTGAATGTCGTCGAACCCATGCAGCGGACTTCGCCATTCTGCAGCGCCGGCTTGAGAAGGTTGGAGGCATCCATCGCGCCGCCAGAGGTCGCCCCGGCGCCGATAATGGTGTGGATCTCATCAATGAACAGGATGCCTTTTTCCTGTTCGCCAATTTCCTTCATCACCGCTTTCAGGCGTTCTTCAAAGTCACCGCGATAGCGCGTGCCAGCGAGCAGAGCGCCCATATCCAGCGCCCAGATGACGGCGTCATCGAGAATTTCCGGCACTTCATTGTTCACGATCATGCGGGCAAGCCCTTCAGCGATCGCGGTCTTGCCGACGCCCGGGTCACCGACCAGGATCGGATTGTTCTTGGACCGGCGGCAGAGCACTTCGATACAGCGCTCAATCTCAAGCTGGCGCCCGATCAGCGGATCAATTTTGCCTTGCTTGGCTTTCTCATTGAGATTGACGCAATAGGCATCCAGCGCCTCGCTTTGCGGCGCGTTTGGCGGCGCTTCCTCGGCTTCGGCGCCGCGCGGCGTGCTCGGACGGTTCTGTCCTGGCACTTTCGAGACGCCATGGCTGACATAATTGACCGCATCATAGCGGGTCATGTCCTGTTCCTGCAGGAAGTAAGTTGCGTGGCTCTCGCGTTCTGAGAAAATCGAGATCAGGATATTGGCGCCTGACACTTCATCGCGGCCGGAACTCTCGACGTGCAATACGGCACGTTGCACCACACGTTGAAACGCTGCGGTCGGCTGAACGCGGCCGGACGGATTGTCCGTGATCAGGCTGGACAGGTCTTCATCAATATACTGTTCGAGCGCCTGTTTCAGGTCCGGAATGTTCACCTTGCAGGCGGACATGACTTCAACGGCGTCATCATCCTCGGTTAGCGCCAGCAGCAAGTGTTCCAGCGTCGCATATTCATGCTGACGCTCACCGGCAGCCGTCAGGGCGCGTTCGAGGGCGGATTCGAGACTAGGGGTTAAGCCTGGCATTTTTTGTTTTCTCCTAGTCTTCTTTTTCCATCGTACATTGCAGCGGGTGTTCATTGCGGCGCGCCATGTCCATGACTTGCGCAACCTTGGTCTCCGCCACCTCATAAGTATAGACGCCGCACACACCGACGCCTTTCTGGTGAACATGCAACATAATCCGAGTCGCCTGTTCCCGGCTCTTATTGAAGAACCGTTCCAGAATCAGAACGACAAACTCCATTGGCGTGTAATCATCATTCAGGATCAGCACGCGATACATGCTCGGCTTCTTGGTCCGAACCCTTGTTTTCGTTGCGATTCCAAGACCGCCATCATCATCCCCACCAGGGCCCATAGGGCCTTGCGGTTCATTCGGGTCTGAAAGCTTTATGCGGTCAATTCTGATAGACATGAGCTAGAAGATAAGCGTTCCTTTCTGAATGTGTAGACTGACGCTGCGGAGCCCGGGGATCAAGCCGGAAAATGATCAATTTGTAGTCAGTTTGCCAATTAATTTTGTGACCCGCTTTTGATTGGCGCCGAGATCGGAATAGCCAAGGCGAGATCGTGAATAGATAGCCAGGGTTGAACGGCCTTCATCGAGCGGGATGATTTCCACATCGACATCATCCTTGAACCGCATCAATCCCGTCGTCGCGACAAATTTCAGCCTGAGCGTTTCGGCGTCGGCGCTGACCTTTCCGAAACTGCGGTCGGCGGCGACGATCTCGCTCAGTTTCGAGAACAAGCCACGTCCAGTCATGGCAAAGTCAGGCGGGGCAAAATCCGGTTCTGCGGCAAGGCAATGATGGTCTGGCGCCGCCAAACACGTGTTCGGTTTGGGGGGGCGTTTGAGCGATTTGAAATTGATAAAGTCGGTCATTCCCCAAGTCTGCCCGGACTCGCCTGACTTGTCAGGGGCAGAATAGAAAAACCGGGCAGGCTTGCCCGGTTCTCCTGAAAGTCTGAAAACTTTCGCTTAAGCGGTTTTCGCGCTCTTGGACGCTTTCTTGGCCTGCTTGGCCAGAGGCGCAAATGCGTCGCGCAGAGTCTCAGTGTAGACTTCGGAAAGCTCATTAAAGCCTTTGAGATTGTTCTCGAATGCTGATTTCAAATATTTGGTCTGGATACCCATCGCATCTTCGAGGGAATCAGCTTCTGCCAGTTTCTTGCCGGTTTCAACCGACAGGGTCATTTGCTGCTTCATATGGGCCATCATGGCCTGACTGGCTTCCTGCATGCCTTTGACGGAGGCGCGGGTGCTGGCGGTTGACGCTTCCATGGCACCGCGGGCGAGTGAGCCGACGGAATCCCTATCCGGGAAGAAGCCTGAGAACGCGTCTGTATTAAATGCGCTGAATGGGAAGGCAAAAGGGGAAGCAGCTGCAGTCATAATCTCTATCCAGTTAGGTTACGTTAGGGAATATACGCCACGATTGAGCGATTGCAACAAAAAATTGTGCACCGCACAAATTAATTTTCGGGGTTCACGCTTGAGTAAGGGTTGGCCGCTGAATCCTAACAAAAAGGCCATGTGCATTTACCACTAGATAACCTTATGAATCGATCCTAGAGTTTCCTCGGGTCACCGGGGCAGACCTGAACGAAGGAGCCCTGCATGGCCGTTAAAGCCCGAGCGTTATTCTTGAAGTCTGCACTCGCAGCAGCTGCCATGACAACGCTTGGAGTCGCGCCAAATGCAAGCGCCGAAAAGTATGCCTCTATCGTGATCGATCTTGAGCGCGATCAGGTCCTGCATGCTCGACATGCTGACGCCCCGCGCTATCCGGCGTCGCTGACCAAGGCGATGACTCTTTATATGTTGTTCGACGCCATGAAGGCCGGCGAAGTTCGTTTGTATGACGCCTTGTCTGTGTCGCGGACCGCGGCCAAGCAACCACCTTCATCCTTACGCCTACGGGCCGGATCAACGATCACGACCAAGGATGCGATCAATGCCCTGATCACCAAATCGGCTAATGACGTGGCGGTTGTCGTGGCAGAGCGCCTGGGCGGAACGGAAGAAAGGTTCGCCACCCTGATGACGGCCAAGGCCCGTGCCATGGGTATGGAGAATACGACCTTCAAAAACGCCTCCGGATTGCCCAACACGCAGCAACTTTCGACCGCGCGCGATATGTCGGTTCTGGCGGAACGCCTGCTGGAAGATCATGCTGACTATTATGGCTATTTCTCCAACAAGAAATTTTCCTGGGGCCGCGCCACTTATAAGAACCACAATCGTCTGATCGGCAGTGTCGCGGGCGTTGATGGAATCAAGACCGGATATACGCGCGCATCAGGCTTCAATCTGATGGCGAGTTCCAAGCGGCGCGGTCGCCGCGTTGTCGCGATCATGTTTGGCGGGTCGACCGCGCGGTCTCGCGATCAGCATGTCACAGATCTGATCGAAGCGGCCTATAAGAGTTTCGAACCGAGCGAGGATGCGCCGGAGGTGAATCTGCGCCTGACGTTTAGTGATGTACAACCGCCCATTGATCCGGACGGCGCCGCTTTGCCGGTTCTAAATGGTCGCGTTTTCGGGGCCGGAAGTGTTGATGCCGAAGGAGATGAGGGCTCTAAGTCAAATTGAGTTTCGCCTTTGAGGAGCCCCCATGTTCGGACTGCGCTGGATAGGATTGTTCGCGATATTGCTGCTGGCTGGGGGGATGACCGCCGCCGCTGCACCGGTCGATTACCAGGAATTGGATGAACGCCTGACGCGGTTGTCAGAACAAGTCGAAATTGTTGGCCTGGCTGTTGCCGTGATCGAAGATGGCGAGATCACCTTTGCGGAAGGCTATGGCGAGACAAGTTTGAACGGCTCGCCCGTGACCAAGGATACGGTGTTTCGCTGGGCCTCCCTATCGAAAGGCGTCGCCTCGACGACGATCGGAATTCTAGCGGCGGATGGCGCGCTGTCCCTGTCGGACACGATTTCAAAATTCAACACCTCCCTGCGTTTGCCGCTCGGCGGTGAAAAGGTCGGCACGCTGGAAGACTTGCTGTCGCACAAGATCGGGATTGTCCCGAATGCCTACGATACGCGCCTGGAGGATGGTGGCGACCCGGCCGATATCCGCAAACTGCTCGGAAAGCTGAAGCGAACCTGTCCGGTTGGCGACTGCCACACCTATCAGAACGTTGCCTTTGATGCGGTTTCCGAAGTCGTGGCCTCGGTGCGCGGCATTCCCTTTGAAGAGGTCGTTCGGATCGAATTGTTTGAGCCCCTCGGCATGCAGGATGCGAGTTATGGGCTGGAAGCCCTGACCAGTTCCTTTTCCTGGGCCGAGCCATATCGCAAACGCCGCGCCGACGCGCGCCCTTTGCGGCGCCCGCTCAAACGGTCTTATTATCGCGTGCCGGCGGCGGGCGGTGCGAACGGCTCCATTCTCGATCTTGCCCGCTTTGCGCAGGCCCAGATGGGATTGGAAACAGACATCCTGTCGGACGACACGCTCACCGATTTGCACACGCCACGGATCTATACACGGCGCGAACAGTCAAGCATGAGCCGGCGCTATGGCGGTCACTTGCGCGACGCCAGATATGCGCTTGGCTGGCGCGTCTATAAATATGGCCAGCCGGGCTATCGGGTCGTCGGCCATCGCGGTGCGGTCGATGGATACCGGTCCCTGATCCTGTTTGATCCAGAGCGCCAGTCCGGCGTCGTCGCGCTCTGGAACTCCAATTCACGCAAGCCGGTCGGCGTGCAATTCGAAGTCATGGACATGATTTACGATTTACCGAGCAAGGACTGGATAGGGCTCGACGTCGACCGCGGCTAGGCGATCGCTGAGCCGTCAGCATCCTGTTCAAAATCGAGCGGTTTCAGATCCGGCGCGACCCAGGACCGACGGGCCGCAACCGAAAACAGACACGCTTTGGTCCAGTGTTCGAACAGCCAGCCCGATCGGCTATATTTGCTTCGCATCAGATCGGCGAGCACAAGATGCAGCGCCGTGCCCTTCAGGTGGGCTTTGGCGCAATGGTCCGCGGCCGATAGGGAGGCCCACGTGATCGTTTCATGATAGCCTTCGGTGTCGCTATTCTCGACGCCGGTGGCTTCATTATAGGTGCGGATCAGCCCGGGCATCATCGCGAACGCCGCCGCACCCTCTCGCTTCAGCAAATACAGAGCGACAGCAAAATGGGCTTCATGCGTCCAGTCTGGTTTGGGCAGGGTGCGGTCGATGAAGCGCCGCGCGGTCAGGTCTATGTGTGTGTCAGTGGTGAACATAATCGGGTTTCCTTTGATCGTGTCCGGCGGACGTTCAAAAGAAAACCCCGCCGGTTTTGGCGAGGTTGGCAATTCAGGGGATCTGTTGCGTTAGATCTGACCTGACGAGCATGCGCAAACATCCGCCACTGAAAAGGAGCGGGTTTGTTGTTGCAAGACGGTTGCAATCTTGCGCATGGATGGCGGGTTAACAGCGGTCCCGGCAAAGTTCAAGGCGCGACTTTTCCATTTCGTCTCGATCTGCGGGTCATGCGAGACGGTGCCGGCAGAAGGTTTCGTGAATACGAAATAGAAATACAGTAATCGAATCTTTCAATTCAATCACAAGTGACAAATAATAACAATAAACTTGAAATAAAATTGCAATTACAAATAATAGTATTGAATATCATTTTGACTTTGTTAAAGTCGCGTAATGGAAGGGGGCGTCACGTTGAGGTTGGCTGAGTGTTTGAACGATCTGAAGCGGCGCCCGACTGGATTCGGGACAATTTGATCCCGATCCATGCGGTCCTGGACCACGGAAGCTTTGAAGCCTGGCAAAAGGTCTCTGCGCCTTTCAGTGCGGTTCAGCCGCTTAACAGCGCCCGCATGCAAGTGCTAAACGATGTTCGTATCACGCGAGCCGGCGGTATTGGCCTGTTCGGCGGCGCGTGTGGCGGACATCTGGTGCGGCGATCGCAAGCGAATATTTCTGACACGCCCGGGTTTATCCTCATCACGCGGTATGAGGCCGGTCAGCTCACGGGCATGATGGATGGTATGCCGTTCGGTGGTCGCGCAGGGGATCTGGTGATCCGCAATCTGGACGCTCAATTCGAGGCTTTGCGCTATCCATCCAGGTTTGAAGCACTTTTGATTCCGCGACAGATGCTCGGTTTGGAAATGGGCCAAATACCGGACCTTCGTATTCTGTGTCGTGAAGACCCCTTGGCTGAGATCATGCGCAAGATGATGACGCAGGCATTCGACGCGGTGCACGCCGCTTCACCGGTTTTCTCCTATGACTTGATGCAGCGATTATTGGCAACGGTGCGAAAGGTCTTGCTTAAGCCGCAAATGAGCCTTAGCCCCAGGCGGGCTGCACGGCAAACACAGAAGCGTCAGATCTTACAATTCATAGAACGTAATCTGGGGCGATTGGACCTCAGTGCTGAAACGCTTCTGCCAGAATTCGGACTCTCTCGCGCCACCTTGTACCGCCTGTTCGAGTCGCAGGGCGGTGTGCGCAGCTATATTGTCGACCGCCGTTTGTTCCGGGCGTTACAGGAAATTTCCGATGCACCCTCCCGGCGCGGCAAGATTCAGCTTGCTGCGAAACGCTGGGGCTTTTCATCGCCATCAAATTTCAATCGATCGGTGCAGCACGTCTTCGGGGCGTCCCCGGGCGCCTTGCTCAGATCGCCATTCAACTGCCAGCGCGTTACATCGATGATGAGTGAGGTCGCGTCCGTGGACATTTGACACAGGTCATGTCGAGCCGAGTCGTACTGTTGCCGTTTGACCCGCTGGATCTCTGATTAACGGGCGACCCGATCGATTGCGAAAGTACCGCGCGCGTGTTTTTTTTGAATGCGTCTTGGCGTTTCCGAACCAGTTGTCTGATCTGAAACCGGCCCAAAAAAAATGCGCCTTGGCCGACTGCGTTAAACGACCAAGGCGCGCCAATTGATTGCGTGAGTACTAGGGGACGTTAGTAGTTGCAACCAAAAGGAAGTTAAGAGCTATTCACATGTACAATAAATATTGTATAATCATCGTACAGGTTGCTTATATGGAATATGCTCGACTTGGTCATTACCTCCACGTCTCAAAAAACCAATTCAGATATTTTTATTATCGGAAATCCGAGGATCATATACTTGGTTTTTTGAAAATTTGAGACGGAATGAGAATTTCTAGCCGTTCAAATCATCCTAAGTAGATCGGCATGCAAACCAACGCTTTATCACCGCTTCCGCAAGGGCTTCATTCCGACGCTAATTGGCGTCTGGCCCCTCTTTCAATTGCAGATTGGGCTGCTGTTTGGTCGCCCATCGCCGAAATGCTGGCACTGCATCCACGCAATGAGGATGGCACCAGTTTCTGGCACGGTTTTGTACAGGGCCGACTCGCCGGCGCAAAGTTTGCCACCGGGTGTCAATTGGTTCAACGAAGCAAACGATTGGCGCTGACCCCCAACGGTGCACTGGCGATACAGCATGTTTCCTCGGGTTCGATTGCAATGGACTATGAGTCACGATCCTTCGTGCAACGCCCGGGCTATATTTCGATTATCGATCTGACCCGGACGTTCAAGGCGAGCTACCAACATGCGGTCGGCGAAATAATATTTATACCGCGCGAGCTGCTGGGTTTCTCGCAGTCAGACCGTATCGAGCCGGCATTGATCGCGACCGATTCCCTTCAGGGAAAAATGCTTGCGGAAGAGCTTTACCGCTTTTTCAAGCCAAAAGACGAATTTGGCGACGAACACTTGTTCGACGCGAATACTCTGTTGCATGTGGTCAACTCCATTCTGTCTAGTCAGAGGCATCCTTCTTCGGATCGCGTCGAATGGTGGCGCGCCCGAAATGCGCTCATTCGGGCACACATTGAGGAAAACCTCGGAGATCTCAGTCTCCTGCCGGCAGAGATCTGCAACAAGTTCAATCTGTCACGGGCCACCCTGTATCGGATGTTCGAAGTTGATGGTGGGGTGCGCCGATATATTCAGGATCGTCGGCTCTATGCTGCAGTCTGGGATCTGGCCGAGGGTGGTATTCATCGCGGTCGGCTGACCGAAGTGGCAGAAAGGTGGGGATTTTCTTCAAACGCGAACTTCAATCGCGCAGTCAAGACCGTGTTCGGAATGCCTCCCGGGGCGTTGTTCCGAGGGCCGGCTTTGATCATTCCATCCCGGCTGGAACACAGACAGGGTGAATTCCCGGTCCATGCCTGGTTTGCGCGGCTGCAGCGTGAGAAAGTCCTGATCTACTGATCCAATCAGCCAGGCGTAATCCGGTTGTCGAAGAGTTTGGGCGGCGGACTAGAACGAAATTTCTGTTCCGGCCAATTCCGGCAATTGCAACAAGATAACGAGGTCCCGCAATTCCTGGCGTGCTGCGACATGGCTCATTGTGAAGGAGACATTTGAGCCACTTTCGGTCAGATCAAGCAGGGTCAATCCAGCCGGGAACAATTCCCGATAAATGACGCGCTCCGACAGGCCCGGGGCGAGTCGGAATCCGATCCGCTTGGACAGATTGGCCAGCGCTTCGCCGACTTTCTGCTTGTTACGGGCCTCCAACGGGGACACGCGATTTCGCATAACAATCCAGTCGATCGGTTGGCGCGAGGTTCGGGCCTTATTCTTACGACACTGCCAAACCATTTCTGAGTAAAAGCTCGGCCGCAAAACTTCCAGCGTTTGCGGATTCACGTCGCCGAGCAGATCGAAATCGACAAAGGAATCATTTAATGGCGTAATCAGCGTATCTGCGCTCATATGCGCGATCCGCGAGAGATAGGTATCGCCGCCCGGCGCATCGACAATGATCAGTTCGCAGACGGCCTTCAGGCGCTCTAGCGATGTATGAAATCGTTCTGTTTCTTCCTTTTCGGCGACATCGAGGTCGCGCTCCGTGCTGGCATCGACCCGGATGATTTCCGGCATGGGTAGTTTGGCGCCAGTCGACTGCATCCAGCGCATGCGATTCTCGAGATACCGGGTCAAGGTCCGCTGACGCACATCGAGATCGATCACACCGACCTTGCTGCCCATCCGCATGAGGGCAATGGCCAAGTGAATCGACACGGTCGATTTGCCGGCACCGCCTTTTTCATTCCCAACAACGATAACCCGGCACTGTTTCTGTGCCGGGGTAGAAAGTGTCAGAGTGTCGGCGGAATCGCCTAAATGTCCGTATCCGTCGGCCATAGCCGGGAGCTTTCTCCGTTAGGTCATTATGCGGCGTGCTGTTCGCGTTCTGCGAAGATTTCGTCTTCGAAGGTTGGTGCGTCATCGAACAGGAAGACGCCTTCGCCGCCGCTGATTTCTTCCTGGGCCGGAAGGTATGGCGCATCCGCTTCGCCATCAAACAGCATATCGTCATGGTGAAGCACAGCGCAGGGTGCCAGTGTCGTTGCTTCAACCGGGAACGGTGTCTCACCATGGATCAGGGCCAGAGCCTCACGCAGATCCGACAAGCTCTCGGCCAGTCCGTTCATCTCGTTTGAGAGCTTCTTCCGCACAACTTCAACCGCAGTCTCGGAATCGAACAACCAGGCGTCTTCTGCGCCAGGCAAATGTCGCGTCTCAGGTTCAAGGCTGAATTTCGGCATAGTCGGCCGAGCCTGCCTTGTGTAGAGGGTTGCACAAGCTGCGGTGAACAGCGCTTTCAGGCGGTTGAAGTTGTGCGGAAGAAGCTCTC